>JANQPQ010000047.1 GCA_028285445.1 Cyclobacteriaceae bacterium
CACGATCGATTTCTTCTCGAATGTCTTCTCGAGCCAATAGGTCGGTAATTTGCGAATAGAGCTTTTGCTCCAGGGATCCTGTACCTCTTTCTCCTCTGGATTTCTCTTGTACTTCGTCTTTCTCAAGAGGGCCAAATTGTACTACGCTCCCATCGCTCAATACTGTCTGCAACGTAATGAGGTTTTCTCTAGTGCTACCATACACAATGGAATTCGATCCACAGGAATTATTACCGATCATGCCCCCAATCATGGCGCGGTTGGCTGTTGAGGTTTCCGGACCAAAATAGAGGCCATATTGTCGTAGGTGCATATTTAGCTCATCGCGGACTACCCCCGGCTGCACACGAACCCATCGCTCCTGCTCATTCACTTCAAGTATTTCATTGAGGTACCTCGAGACGTCAACAACAATGCCGGGCCCTACCACCTGCCCAGCCAATGAAGTGCCGGCAGTTCTTGGGATTAAGGAAGTACCATGCTCACTGGCAAAACTTACTAACTCGATAATATCATCCTGCGACTTTGGGTATGCCACGGCCAGAGGCAACTCGCGATAAGCTGAAGCATCGGTAGCGTAAATTTTACGGATACTATCCTTCCAGAATAATTCCCCGTCAATCTTGGAATCTAATTGCTGAAGCTGGTTGTTGGTAATACTGGACGACTGCACTGATCGAAGTTAGATTACAAAGAAATGATATTATAGCAAAATTGGAGGAAAATATATAACTGGCGATTTCGTATATTTATGAAACCAATGGGCGTTTCTTAGTGTATAGAAATCCAATTCCTGCCTTTTCTGTTTTCGTTGTAGCAATTTTGCTTCTCTCTAGCTGTGGTGCTGCAAAAAAGGCCCGCACCAGGGAAAAAAAGATCAACACAGTTATTGGCACCGCCAAATCCTATATTGGTACTCCTTACAAGTGGGGTGGCACCAGCAGGGCAGGAATGGATTGTTCAGGGCTCCTGCTCAATTCCTTTAAGGCCATCAACTATCCAATTCCCAGAACTTCTGCCGAGCAAAGTAAGATTGGCGAGAAGGTAAAGATCAAAAAGCTTAAAAAGGGAGATCTGGTCTTTTTCGCAACGGGCAAAAAACGTCGCAGAATTACACATGTGGGGCTGGTTACTGTAGTTCAGAACAGCGAAAAGGTTAAGTTCATTCATTCTTCCAGTAGCCTTGGTGTGGTAGAAAGTAATCTATATTCCAGATACTATAGAAAGCGTTTCGTAACCGCCCGGCGGCCGTTTTAATAAATCCTTGAATTGAATATATTTGCAATCCTTCGGGGCATTAGCTCAGCTGGCTAGAGCACTACGCTGGCAGCGTAGGGGTCAACGGTTCGAATCCGTTATGCTCCACACAGAGGTCGCATCCAGCGACCTTTTTTTGTTTGTGAACGAATGCCCACCAGGTCCAGTTCATCTCCGGAAATTTAGAACATTACCATTTATGTATTTCCCCCACAATGGGGGTTTGGTGCTGCAGAGCGGGTATTTTCCTTTGCGTTAGGTTAAATGGGTAATTACCTTCCTTAAGAGTGATTTATGAGAAAGCTTCTTCATACTTTGCAATTGGGAAGGTAATTCTTTTCGCTACTCTTCCCTTCTCAATAAATTCAAAAGTGATTTGTTGCTGTAAATGATTATATGTTAGATATTTGCAGCGCAATAATCAAACCTGACCGAAGCAATTAAATCTCATTCGACTTTAGTTACAATTAAAGGTTAAGAAAGTACTCCTCGTGGGCGAAGGATAGTGGGGAGCGATAAAAGAAAATGACAAGTTTTGATACTACACTACTCATAGACGATGAGGATGTGAGCATATTGATTTGTTCGAGAATTATTGAACACGCACAGTTTTCTAAGAAAACAATCAATTTCACAAGTGCTAAGGAGGCGTTACTTCACCTGCAGAGCTCAGACACTACTAATATCAAGTTTCCGGATGTTATATTTCTGGATATAAATATGCCTGTAATGAACGGCTGGGAATTTCTCGATTCCCTCCGTGAGCAAATCAAAAAAAGAAAAGTTAAATGCCTCATCTTTATTCTGTCGTCATCTAACAATTCAAAAGACAAGGAGAAGGCAAAGACTTATGTAGAGGTAACCGGGTTTATTGAAAAACCCCTGACCATTGAAAAGCTGAAGGAGATTAGTAGACTCTACATTAGGCGAAATTGAGATCGTTTTAAGCGAAATAGTATCCCCTTCACCGCGTATTTTCCTAATCTTTTCGTAAAACATTACATGCAACAGGCCCCTGAGGGTGAAATTATTAGTTTATTATTTTTGAGTGTACCTTTATGTACTTCCAATTACTGTATCACTAAATGGCTAAACTTAAAAACATTATCAAGCAATTGTCGGATGATGACTATCAGGCCATCCTCGATTCGTTGATGGAGAGTAGTGCCGATAAATCCGCGTATCTGCTGCAATCTATGCGGGAAAGGCAACTTTCTGACAATAAGATAATGGAGGAGCTAACGGTAAATACAAATGCCTATTACACATTGCGCTCCCGCCTCAATCAGAAAATTGAAGAGTATCTTCTACAGCAAATGGAAAGTCCTCGAACGGACATTCTAAAGAAGGTAGCAAACATCAATGAGATTATCTTCACCAAAAAGAAAGCCATAGCTATTGCTACACTTAAGAAGTTGGAAAAGGAGCTGCTTGATTATGATCTGTCAAACGAATTGACGGTGGTTTACAAAGCATTAAAGAAGCTCAACATCAACTCTCCGGATTATTTCAATTACTCTCAGCTTTATAATAAGCACGTGGCTTACATGCTGGCGTTGGACAAAGCAGAAGATTTGTTAGCTCGCTATTTCCAGCAGTACGGCAGTTACTCTCTTACAGGCAGTGAAGATGAAAGAACTGCGTTAGAATTGATGGTTAAGGAGATGACTAATGTTTCCAACCTTTATCAGTCACATCGGCTTTATGTGTACCAAAGCTGCATGACGATCTTCCATAAATTGTTTGTTGCGGGGGAGGAATCTTTCGATGACAATGAAGAGCCTATAGAAGATACATTGGATAAGGTTGAGGAGATTTTCACTTCCTATCACTTAGACTCAATCTACTACCACTTAAACCTGGTGTTTGAACTACTGAAATTAGAGTACTACAACCACTACAAGGTATATAGGAAGGCTGAAAAGTACTTTGAGGAAGTGAATGATGCCATAAGCAATTTGCTTTCGAACTATAGCCTCTATACCTATCCAAGCCAGTTTCTATTCACCAAAATTCAGCGGCACATCCGGATGGGCACCGAGGCTGAGATGTACCAGGAGAATGAAGGTTTGTTCCTGGGGTATGAGGTGGATACCCAGGACATACCAAAGTATGTTACCTACGTAATCTATAGATCCATAAGCTGCTATTATGCTGAAAAATTTGATGAAGCGGCTCGATGGATAAATAATTTGCTCAATGATATAAGCCTCAAAAAATACCCCGAGGCCCAATTGGAAATTAAGGTGGTACTTGCCATGCAATACTGCCTAATGAATGATTACGACCTGTTTAATCAATTGATCAATAGCATTCAGCGACAAATTCGATTACTAGGGAAAGATAATTATAGCCATGTTCTAATTATCACCAAAATGCTAAAGACCTCAATGAATGACACCAAGAAGAATAAGCGTGCTAAGATTGAGGCTTTGGCGTCGAAGGTAGAAATCAGTAGCAACAAATCGTTCACGCCTACCGCCCTCATCAAGCTAGATGAGGCTTTTATTCACAGATTGAGTAAGTAAGAAGTTAAGAAGATTTAAATCTCGAGGTTGGCCAGGTTGTCTTGGGACAAGGGCTTGTTGATGTACTTTTTAACGTAGCTATATTTCTTAGACTTGTTAACATCCTGCGGATTAATTGAGGACGTGAGCATGACAACCTTACATTTCTGCTTAGTATTATCAGACAGTTTTTCAAATTCGTCAAGAAACTGGAAGCCATCCATTAATGGCATATCAATATCGAGGAAGATAATATCTGGCAGTACATCTTTGGTTTCCTTATCAAGCTTTTCCAGATTTTTTAGAAACTCAATGGCGCTTCTGGCACCGGTATGCGTATAAATATGCTCTGCAATCCCAGCCGCTTCAATCATCTTCTGATTAATGAGATTGTCAATCTCATTATCGTCGATAAGCATTACAGCGTAGAATTTAGTTGTAGTTTCTCCTGCCATGTCAATTATGTTTCGCTTCGGTTTTAAATATTACGAAAAAGTACTTTACTTTTCAAGAAGATAAAGATAGCCAATATGCACGCGAACTGAGTCTGTAAGTAAGTTTTTGGGTCATTTTCCCAAAAAACTAGGCTGATCTAAATGTCAAATTTAATCCCCTGAGCTAAAGGCAGTTCCTTGCCAAAGTTTATTGTATTGGTTTGCCTTCTCATGTACACTTTCCAGGCATCAGAGCCAGACTCTCTTCCCCCTCCGGTTTCTTTCTCTCCACCAAAGGCCCCACCAATTTCAGCACCGGAAGTTCCTATGTTTACGTTTGCAATTCCACAGTCGGAACCCTGGCTTGACAGGAAGCGTTCGGCTTCCAGCATTGAGTTGGTCATAATGGCAGAGGAAAGGCCTTGGGTAACCTGGTTTTGAATCTCAATAGCCTCATCCAGCTTGCTGTATTTAATTAAGTACAAAATAGGCGCGAAGGTTTCTTCCTGAACAATGTTGAAGTCCTTCCCTACTTCAGCAATAGCTGGCTTAACATAGCAGCCAGACTCGTACCCATCTCCGGTTAACACCCCTCCTTCAACTGCAAACTGCCCACCTTCATTGGCAATTTCATCCAGGGCTTTCTCGTAAATGTCAACCGCCAATTTGTCAATTAGGGGGCCAACGTGATTTTCCTCATCCAATGGATTGCCCACCTTTAATTGAGTATATGCTTTTGCCAGCTTGTCTCTTACTTCATCGTAAACCGAATCGTGGATAATCAACCTACGGGTTGAAGTACAACGCTGACCACAAGTTCCAACCGCTCCAAATAACGCCGCCCTAATGGTAATATCTAAATCGGCATTTGGTGTAATAATAATTGCATTATTTCCTCCCAATTCCAGCAGTGGTCTTCCCAAACGAGCACCGACGGCTTCACCAACCTTCTTGCCCATTCTTATAGAACCGGTTGCTGAAACAAGCGGAACTCTCTTGTCATGCGAAAGCAGTTCCCCAATTTTGTAATCGCCATTGATAATACAAGATACACCCTCGGGTACGTCGTTACGGGCAAATACTTTATTGGCAATATGCTGACAAGCCACACTGCACAATGGCACCTTTTCTGATGGCTTCCAGATACAAACGTCTCCGCAAACCCAGGCAAGCATAGAGTTCCAGGCCCAAACGGCTACGGGAAAATTAAATGCGGTAATAATTCCGACTATACCCAATGGATGATATTGCTCATACATCCTGTGCTCTGGCCTTTCCGAATGCATAGTGAGCCCATGGAGTTGTCGGGAGAGGCCGGTTGCGAAATCACAGATGTCAATCATTTCCTGCACTTCACCTAACCCTTCCTGGTAAGATTTGCCCATTTCATATGAAACAAGCTTGCCCAATGGCTCCTTGTATTTGCGAAGTTCATCTCCAATCTGTCTCACAATCTCACCTCGTTTTGGGGCCGGCACTTTTCTCCATTCGGCGAAGGCCTCCTGTGCTTTTTCAACAATGTTATTGTAGTCGGCTTCTGTGGCTGAGCTAGCACGACCGATAAGCTGTCCATCAACTGGAGAGTAAGATTCGATCACATCACCACCACCTTCCAACCAATTGGCACCGGTTGATACTCCACTGTTATTTTCGCTAAGCCCCAGAGCTTGCAGGACTTCAGATATTTCGTTTTGAACTTGTTCCATCTTCAATAGTTATAGACTGCAAAACTACATGAAAATGGATCAATTCCAGATTCATCCAAAAACAAAAAAAGTGCTATCGGATGACAGCACTTTCGAATATAAAATCTCTTTGATGATTACCATCTCATAGCATAAAGCGCCTCATCTCCGTTTTCATAAACTCCTTCTATCAGGATCCCCCCCGCTTTATTTGCTAGTACTCTTTCCAGGTCTGTTACATTGTTGATTTTGACTTTATCAACTCCTGTAATTATAAAACCATTCTTGATACCAGTATCCTCCCACTTGCCGTTGCCAATGCGGGTGATTTGGGCTCCACCATCGATTTCAAGATGCCTCTGTAATGATTCCGATACGTCCTCAAAGTCTGCTCCCTCTAACACTTTAGATGATTCCCTGAAAGTGAGGTTAGTATCTCCAGTTGAGTTTCTTAAGGTGGCAGTTACTTCTTCTTCTCTACCATTTCGGATGTAGGTCACTAAGACCTGATCTCCCGGTCGGTTGCGAGCAACCCTTTCTTGCAATGCTGACACGTTATCTACTTCTGAGCCATCAATTTTAACTATTACATCCCCGGCTTCAAGACCAGCTTCCTCTGCCGCACTATTGGCATTCACTGAGCCTATATATACTCCTTTTACCACACTTAGGCCTTCCGATTCGGCAATACGCGCATTAACATCATTGATCATGATACCCAATAGGCCACGTTGCACCGAGCCAAATTCCAGCAAATCGTCCATTACTTTCTTTACCAGAGTTACAGGAACAGCGAAGGAATAGCCGGAAAAGCTTCCGGTTTGTGTTGCAATGGCCGTGTTGACACCGATTAGTTCACCATTAAGATTAACTAAGGCGCCGCCACTGTTACCAGGGTTAACTGCCGCGTCTGTTTGGATAAAGGATTCAATTCGCAATCCTCCGGCATTTCTTAAGATGCCAATGTTCCTCGCTTTGGCACTAACAATCCCTGCTGTTACTGTTGAAGTGAGGTTGAAAGGATTACCCACTGCCAATACCCATTGGCCGGGTTTCACAACGTCACTATCTCCATATCTAACAAATGACAAATTCCTCTCATCAATTTTCAGTAAGGCCAAATCCGTTGACGGATCGGTACCAATAACTTTAGCTTCATAACTTCTATTATCATGCAGAATTACTTCAATATCCGAGGCATCTTCAATTACATGATTATTGGTAGCTATATATCCATCATCGGAGATAATTACTCCCGAGCCAGAGGATTGGGCCTGTCTGCGACCATAGGGGTTGAGCATATCGGTTACCGAACCGGCGCTGTATCTCGAACGGATGTGCACCACGCCGCTAACCACCTTATCGGCGGCGTCTACAAAATTTAACCCTTCCGGTACCGAATTTATAGCGTAGTTGGCCAGTTGTACCCCTCGCCGGTCGGAGATGCTTGCTTGTCTATCTGAAATTGAATCGTACTGAGGTTCGGTATCAACATATGCAGTGAATATTCCAAGAGCGATTAGTCCACCGAATATTGCCGCCAGAAACACAGCAGCTAATAATCTTCTATTATTCATATTTATTTGAGCATTTGTAAGTACAAAATTATACGGCTAAACCACCGAATCTGTTCATTTTTAGGCTTTTGCCATCTTGAATTTAACATCTTTTGGCGAATAGTTGTTCTTGGATTATTTGATTTATGAGGATATGAAAGGCCTTTGCTTATATTTAATAGCTGATAATCAGAATGAATCCCACAATTAAGAGATATCTAAAAGCCCTGGGACCGGGCATTTTATTTGCCAGTACCTGTATTGGCGTCTCGCATCTGGTTCAATCCACACGGGCGGGAGCCGTGTATGGATTCACTTTGCTTACCGCCATTTTGGTGGCTAATATTTTTAAGTACCCGTTTTTTGAATTTGCAGCCCGCTACACCAGTGCCACTGGTATCAATATTCTCGACGGTTACTATAAAAAGGGCAAATGGATATTAATAGTCTATCTGATCATCACCATTCCTTCTATGTTTATTGTTACCTCTGCGGTGACTTTCGTCACTGCCGGGTTGCTGGAGAACCTATTGGGATTTCAGCTGAGCACCGACATCTGGTCGTTGTTGATCTTGATATTCTGCATCATTGTCTTGGCAAGTGGCAAGTATAGCACCCTAGATAATCTGCTTAAGTTGATCGGGGCTATTCTGCTGGTTTCGACAATTACTGCATTTATTAGCGCCATGGTTCACGGGCGGGTAGATACAGCACCAAGCTTTGTTCCAGCTGATGTACTTGAGCCGGCGGGAATAATTTTCGTCATTGCCCTTATGGGGTGGATGCCCACCGCAGTAGACATTTCTACCTGGACCAGCTTGTGGGCGGAAGCCAAGATGAAGCAATCTGGTCATAAGCCAACACTTAAAGAAGCCCTTTTTGATTTCAACTTCGGGTACTGGGTAACGGCTTTTTTGGCAGTATGCTTCCTAACGCTAGGCTCACTTATTATCTATGGCACCAACACGGAGCTTTCCAACAGCTCACCAACTTTTGCTCACCAAGTAATCACCATGTTTACAACCGCTATTGGTGATTGGAGTTACCTGGTAATAGCTGTAGCTGCATTTTCTACAATGTTTGGAACCACCATTACCGTGGTGGATGGATACGGCAGGGCATTTACCAGAACAATTGAACTCCTTTCAGGGTCAGAAGCCAGAACAAAACGCATGTACATTCTTTGGACTGTGGTTATATCCATTGGCGCTTTCTTTGTGATCTCACAATACCTGAATAATCTTAAGAGCCTGGTCGATCTGGCCACAATTCTATCTTTTGTAATTGCACCGCTGGCTGGATACATCAATTATGTGGTGATCTTCTCGAAAGACATACAGCAGGAATTTGTGCCTCCGAAGTGGCTAAAATACCTGGCAATTGCTGGGTTGATATTCCTGTCTGTATTCACAGTGATTTACTTTGTTACCCTAGTAAATCCTGATGCGGCAACTGCTCTTTTTAGGGCTATTTTTTAAAGTATGAATCCAGAGATAAAAGCATTCAACGAAAGCCAGTCCGGCGAGGAGGTTGAAATATGCCATCAACTAGCATCAATTATTGATGCGCAACTACCTGAGGCGGAAAGTAAGATTTGGCATCGTCATCCGGTATGGTTCTTAGATGAAAATCCCATAGTTGGATATAGTAAACTGAAAGCAGGAATCCGTCTAATGTTCTGGAGCGGAGCCTCATTTGCTGAAGACGGGTTAGCACCTGGGACCGGTAAATATAAAGATGCTTCAAAAATCTATTCTGCCGTAGATCAAATTTCCACAAGCGATCTGCAAAGGTGGATTGCAAAGTCAAAGCAAATCCAGTGGGATTATAAGAATATTTACAAGCGAAAAGGCAAACTGGTCAGACTGACATAGCATTGCTTGAATATTCTATCTCAAACTAAAAAAAGCCCGGCAAGATACCGGGCTTTGCTATTCAGCTCCCCTTCTTGGACTCGAACCAAGGACCTATCCGCCCAAGGCGGATCAGCCGCTATCTGCGAGTATATCTTTTATCAGTTGTCTGCCTTTACCTGACTTTAAGAACTTTTCAAATCTCATCGCCTCTGCTCTGGTTGCAAAATTCTTGGAATAAACCAATTCCCAGGGCCCTCTTTTTCTTGTATATCGGCTCAAGCCATGATTGTGGGAATAAACCCTCTTCTCCAAATCGTTAGTTTGTCCATAATACAATTTACCCGAAGTCTTACTTTTTAAGACATATGCCCAGTACATAACAAAAAAGCCCTGCAAATTGCAGGGCTTTACGTCTTTTCTTTCAGCTCCCCTTCTTGGACTCGAACCAAGGACCTACTGATTAACAGTCAGCCGCTCTAACCAGCTGAGCTAAAGGGGATCGTTCTTTTCAAACGGACTGCAAACTTAGCGTTAGATGTTAATATTTGCAATACTCTCGCTGGAGATTTCAGAGAAACTGACGCTCGATACTTAGCCCTCCAATATCTACTCCACCTTCAATGACTTTACCGGACTGGCTAACGCTACTTTGATGCACTGAAAACTAACAGTAAGCAGTGTGATAAGAAGCGCCCCAATTCCGGCTATCAGAAATATGGCCACCGAGATATTCGTACGGTAGTCAAATTCCAGGAGCCAGTTATTGAGAAAATAGTAGGAAATGGGAATAGCGATTAAACATGCTACTATAACCAGAACAACGAAATCTCTGGATACCAATTGCCAGAGGTTACTAACCGATGCTCCCAGCACCTTGCGGATGCCAATTTCTTTCGTACGCTGTTCAGCCACGAATGAGGCCATACCAAATAGCCCCAGACAACTAATTAGTATTGCCAGCACGGTAAAGAAGAGAGCCAGCTTACCAATTCTTAAGACGCCTCCAAATTTCGATGAATAATCCTGATCCACGAATTCGTAAGCGAAAGGATTAATTTCATCGTATTTCTTAAATACCGACTCCACGCCAGCAATTGCATCAGAAACTGAAGCGCTCGATTTTAGCTTAATGTTGGCATAGTTGGAGCGATTGTAGTCGATGAAGAAAAACATCTGACGAATATCGCCATAAGGGGATTGCGTCACCATATTGCGTACCACACCGATGATTTCGCGCTTGTCGTTATCGCCCCAATCTAGTACCTGGCCAACTGGATCTTCAAAACCAAGATAATCAACACAAGCCTCGTTTATTACAATGGCAGAACTATCTGAGGGCATGTCTTTAGAGAAATCTCGGCCTTGCACAATCTCCCACCCGATGGTCTTGCCGAACTCATGCGTAACCCTTACAGTCACAAATTCGGCGTGCAGGTTAGGATCTTTTCCACTCCAGTCAAACCCGCTGTTGGTGGTCCAGGTTTGAGTAATAGGAGATTCTGACTTAGCGACCTCCTCCACCACACCAGTGGCAAGCAGCTCTTCGCGGAAGGTATTGTAGTGCTTGTTAATGTAGCCGGTTTTGATTGGCACTGTAATCAAATTAGCCTGCTCATACCCGATAGGACGGTCTTTGGCGTACTGTATCTGCTGAAAGACAATCAACGTGCCGATAACGAGCGTGACCGATACCGTAATCTGTACAATTACCAAAATCTTTCTGGGCAAGGAAGAGTAGCGACCAGTACTGTTCTTAAGTACTTTCGCAGCCTGAAATGATGATAGAAACAGAGCCGGGTAGCTACCCGCCAGAACTCCGGTAAACAACGTAAAACCGACTAAGGCTGCCCAAAACAGTGGATTACTCCATAGTATAGATACCTCCTTATCAGCGACAGTATTGAATTGAGGCAGAGCGAGTTGCGTAAGTAGTAACGAGAGAACCAAGGCCAAAAAAGCGACAACGATGGATTCGTTCAGGAACTGAGAGATTAAGTTCGATCGGTAAGAACCAATGGCTTTGCGGATACCCACTTCCTTGGCTCGCTTTTCAGATCGGGCCGTGCTAAAGTTCATAAAGTTGATGCAGGCCAGTACCAGTACAAATATACCAATGGTGCCAAACAGCCAAACGTAGGTAATCCTGCCGCCAACACTGACGCCTCCTTCGAAGTCTGAGTACAATCGCCACCCACTCATAGGATGTAAGAACAATTCGGGCTTTAAGCGTCGCCCGCCCTCGTCGTTGTTATGTTTCGCAAGTTTTATGCTTTCAGAGACTTCAGCCATGTCAGCGCCATCAACCACTTGTACATAGGTTCGGAACCAGCTGTTGCCCCAACCTACCCAGTCAGGCAGATAGCCCTCATAAAGTTCCCAGGTGGCAATGAAGCCGATGCCGGAAAATGAGGAGTTGTCGGGCAAATCTTTGTACACACCTGTGATCTTTAACTCATCTTCGTTTTCGATTTTCAGTATTTGATTCATCGGATCATCATCACCAAAGAACGCCTTGGCGGTTGATTCGGATATGATCATAGAGAGCTTATCTTGCAGGCCATCTCTAGTGCCTTGCAGCATTTCCAGGCTTAGCATGTGTGGGGCGTCAGGCTCCAGATATATTCCTCGACGAGTTAAAATCTTTTCTCCGCTACTAAGTGTTCTGGTGCGTGATCCGGAAGACATGGAGATATACTTGAAATGAGTGGAGTAGTTATTCCGTAGCTCAGGCCCTAGTTGTTTGGCCTGGCCCCTCCAGGTTTGTACTTCATCAAAAGTTTGGTTTTGCATCACACGTGCAATGCGATGGTAGTTGTCGTGGTATTTATTGTAAGAAACTTCATCCCATAGCCAAAGACCTATTAAGATGGCTACTGACATGCCCAGGGCTAGTCCACCAATGTTAATAGCCGAATAACCTTTATGTTTGAGCAAATGCCGAAAGGCCATCTTGAAGTTGTTCCTAATGAGAATGGTGGAAACTGAGACTTTAGCGCTGGCCTTCTTTATGATTTTTGGCCGCATCAGAAGCAAAACATCTTTGAAATAAAGCCACTTTGCTTTTCGAGGGCCATACTTTTCTACCCTATGTTCGAAGAATTCCATGAGGTCTCCCTCTACGTCCTCGAGTAACTCAGGCCGACAAAACCATTGTAGAAAGTAGAGCGCAATTTTTGGTGGGTGAGGGTGAGTTTTTGACTTTTGTGTGCTCATAGCTTAGAAGTTAAATGCTGCTTCGGGAATTGAATCCCATAGTTGTTTCCTGTTGTCCATTACCTGCTCTAGGGCTTGTTTACCGAGTCGGGTTACTTTGAAGAAGCGCTTGCGCTTCCCTCCCCTGATTTTAGTTGGCTCTCCTAGTTCAGATTCTAAAAACCCTTTTTCCTCTAGGCGAGCCAGGGTAGTACGCATAGCTCCAATGCTAATTGAGCGCTTTGACCTTCTTTCGATTTCATTCTTTATTGTGAACCCGTAGGCATCGCCAAACAGTACCGCAACTGTTAGCAAAACCGTTTCTTCCAATTCACCGATTTGTGTGCGTTTCATATTAAAAACTATTTTGTAGCCAAAATAATAAATTATAGAACGGGGAGGAAGGAATTAGGTTACGGTTTGCTTAAAATACTGTCAATGATGGCTGAATTGACAGCCGATGTTGCCCTTTCAAGTTTGAAACGCTTAATCGGCTCCATGCCTGGCCAGCAACTCAGAAAGGTATTTTTCCAACTTGCTGTTGGAAGGTCGATAGAAGTAAGTGTTAAAAATCTTACCTTCCGGGTCAATTAACGTGTAATGTGGTATACCTAAAAACCAGGAGTTAACATAAACCAGCTTAATGAATGGATCATCAATTTTGTCCTTTTCGGGATATCCTTGAAAAGGAGAAATCAACTGGATATTTGTGAGCTCCTTTTCATCAACCATCCTTTTCCATTTTTCCTTTAACTCGGGCTTGTCTATGCTGATACCAATGAATTCTATCTTTTCGTCCTTGAATCGTTGCTCAAGCTTTTTGAGACTGGGGAATTCCTTGATACAAAACGTACACCAGGTTGCCCAAAAATCTATGTAGACATAATTTCCCCGCAAGTCTTCCAATGTCACCGTTTTGTCATTTACATCTTCATATGAAAAGGAGGCTAACTTTCCTTCAGCGTCTTGAAACGTGCGGTAGAGTCTAAAAATATTGTACCCAATGCTATCTATTGGCTGCTTGCTGTTTATGAAGGTCTCTACAGCCATTGATTTGTTGTAATCATCTTCACCAAACTGAAGTTCTTTGAACAACGCCTGTACTAAGCTTGATAGAAAATGTGTCTTTAAACTTGGATGGTTAATATTCTCGTAGTGGGCTTCCAAGTTGCCCTGATCGATGTCATTTCGGAAGACAAGATTTTTGGCCACTACCGAAATGTGTTTCTTGTTATTGCTGAGTCTATCTGTATCAAGACTAATAGACTTTGCCCATGCCAGATCTTGTGCTATAGATTCGTCTAAGTTGGGATTATCCTCGAAACTAAACTTGTAGGTCAATAATCTATCGGCATATTCATAATCCAGCTCCATTGTTTCGTTTGCAATGAACTGGGAGTGGTCGGATAATTTCAATAGCTCCTCTTTCAGTTTTGAGATGTAATGATCGCGCAAGTAAGCAATTAACTCTCCCCGCTGATTGGTATTGTAGTAGTTACTGTACCAATCAAATTCCGAGGAGAATTTTCGTTTCAGATAGTTATTTCTAGCAGCTCCCCTTCCGGAAATATTAATTTCGTCCTTATCAAGTCTAAGAAGGATGCTATCCTTCGGAGCCAAATACAAATGGGCTTTTTCATTTCCGTAGATAAGGGAGTAATATCCTTCCCCGACATCATCCCGTAACAGATTGAACTTGCTATTTGTCGTCGGTATTGTGGCTGTGGTGTCACCAAACTGGTTGAGTAAGTGAAGCTGCTTAACGCCCCCATCTGGAATTGTACCGTTAAGACTTATGCTGGTTGATACTGATTTCTTATAGTTGCACTGAAAGCATATGATTATGGCAACAAAGATTAATGACCTGGTACTTAAATTCATAATGATGATTGGAATGCCTTGCGGTTGTTACCCATCGTAGCTGAAATGGTTACATAAACTCCATGCCTATAGCGGCAGTTTCGAAGTTGATTCTGATATAGTACCTGTACTTAGTTTGTACCGTGACAAGGGCGCTATTAAATCTGGACAAATCAACCTTGTGTGCAGGACGATAAAAGCATGCCAAAGCAGGTTGTTCCCAGCCTAGCTAGTTGACTTTCTTACCGAAGTGGGGTAATTATTCTACTGAATCGGGACAAATAGGAGGTGAGTCTGACCGTTTTTGGGCCGAAATAAAAAGGCCAAATTTTGCCCCTGTACATAAGCGTACAACAAGTATTCGGTTTTGAACAATTTAAGAGCCTGATGGCCAATTCGAGCGTGGTTTCTTTTTTCACGGTAGTCCTCCGTTGAGGAGATCTCTTCCAATCTATGAGTTCAAGCCTTACCCCGAGAATAGTCGTCACGCGCGTGGACGCGAGCGACTGCAACTTAGAATTTCAATTGGCTAAAACTCTGAATTTGTCTTCTCGACTTTCAAAACACCATTAAATTGCCACCTTCTGGCCGGTCGGCCCAAAGCATCGTATTCGGTTTTGGTACGATAAACGAAATCGTCTGAAATATATGTTTCCAGCGTTATATTGCCGTTGTCGTCATATTCATATGTTGTTGTGGCAATTCCAAATTCCTTCATGACATCAAGCACTGTCTGCAAGTTACCAGCCAAATCATATTCCAATTGAGAGTACGCAATAGTATCCCCTGCATCCACGGTAACTGAATTTATCCTTTTCTGTTTGTCATTGTATTGATTGAAAGTCATAATAGAGTCAACAACGGCCTCCCCAATCAGATCTGATGAAATCTCGTCTGTTCTGATAAACAGGGTCTCGATTTGATTGCCCCTGCTATCATACAATTCGATATAGGTATGCTTCAACGTATCGAACCCCGTTACTTCCATATCATCATTACGAAGTGGCATCATTGCCACCAATAATTGTTTACGCTTGCCCTCTTGATAGGAATAGGTAGTTACACTCTTACCGCTAAAGCCTGTTGATTCTGTATAGCGAATTATCCTGTCAAGGCTATCATACTCTTTGAAGGACTCACTCCAAATTATGGAATCACCCTCCTCAATGTTGTATTGAATCTCTTCCAAAAGCAGCGTATCCTGATACCTTCTGATTACAACCGCCGTATCCCTCAATTTCAATAACCCAACTGCTGTTGTGGTGTACTTAATCTCAATGTCATACTCGCCCTTCTTGCCATACTGAATCTCCTCATAGCTTTCCTCCAACCACTCGTAGTCATCTTTAATCGGACTAAAATTACAGGCAACCTGAAGTGCCAGCAATAGCGGCATTAGCGTGGTATTTATTCCATTAGTTCTCAGTGGGATTTGGTGGCTGAATAGTTGAATGCAAATCGGTTTAATATTCACCTTATACTCACATTCAGTGTAGAAAACTAAACCAATCGTAAGATAACCAGTCATCAAGCAGATAAGGAGAAAGGCCAATAATAATTAATAACATCGTTCTCCTTTCTCGAAGTTGTGAAAGTGTCGCTCTATTTAGTTCGCCATTCAATTTTAGGGTTAGTATAGCAATAAATAAGAAAAGTAAATTGCTTCCTGAATCAAAAAAGAAGTCAGTTCTAAGCCGAACCAAATCGATAGTAATATACAGTAGCAAAACTATCGAGATTGGGAAAGTAAAATGGACTTCATTTTTCTTGAAAATGTATGTGCCATTAATTACTCCGCCAGCGCCAACTATTATTTTGGCAAAAGTTATCCATATCGGGGTCGCGTACAACCACGTTACAAATGGGGTTGAATATTGGTAGAGGTAATAGAAACCAAAAGCCAAGTTATACAACGCAATTGCTATCCACACCAGTCCAATAGTTCGTGAATATTTAATTTCCATTGCAGATAAACTCCCTCCTAATTAGTACGAATATATTTATTCTTTATTGGTAATAAAGGCAAATAGGCAGGGTCCAGAAAAATTCTATATACATATGTAGGTAAATACCTACATATTATTTATACTTGTAGGCAAGTACCTACATATATGGAAAAACGAAGAGATGTATTTCAGGCAATAGCAGATCCAACCAGACGAGAAATAATCAGACTCCTTGCAGGTAATCCATTGAATCTTAATGCTATTGCGGAGAATTTTAACCAGGCCCGACCTACTATCTCACAACACGTAAAGTTCCTCGAGGAATCGGGAGTTATAGTTGTAAAAAAGCAGGGCAGACACCGAATATGTGAAGCGCAGCTTACTAAGCTGGTTGAAGTGGCAAAGTGGGTTAACAACTACAAGGCATTCTGGAATACCAAATTGGATGCTCTGGAAGATTTTTTGGATAGTACTAAAAACGATAAGAAATGAACTCAGAATTCGGAAAAATAACCAAACAGGAAGATGGCTATTGCGTTGTCTTTGAGCGAACGCTTAACCACGATATTCATACAGTATGGGATGCTATCACTAACCCAGAAAAATTGAAGTTCTGGTTCACTGATTTTATCATGGATTTCAAACCAGGTGGTAAGATAAGTGTGTTGAACCGGGACGAATACAAAACTGCCTCGCACGGCGAAATTGTTAAAATAGATGAACCTTCCTGCTTCTCTTATATCTGGGAGGGAGACCTTGCAGTTTGGGAGCTTTCTCCACTTGGCGATACGCAATGCCGCCTAAAGCTTACCTACTCTAGAATTGATAAAGAGTATGTTGGTAAAACCCCGGCTGGCTGGCATTTACTGCTAGATCGATTGGTAGCTATGCTTGCCGGTAGCAATCAAACCTATCCTTTCGGTTTGGAAGATGATAATCCTAAGTTGTTGGAATTAATTGACCTTTACAGTAGTAAGGCGGCGGAGCAGTTTCAGGAATTGTAGCTTTTGAACCAGAATAAGTGGTAATCAGCTTCCTGACAAGCATTGTAAATGCTGAGGAAAGTATGCTAAGGTTCTTACAATAGGATGATCTTCCCGAATGTCAGTTTTGATACAAGACGACCGGTCATTATATTAGTAGCGTGAAAAGGAAAATCTACAAGCTGGACATTCTAAGCGCAGGTCTCGAGTTGATGTTTGCTAATGGCTACCATGCCACTGGCATCAAAGAGATTACGGAAAAGGTGGAGATTCCCAAGGGATCTTTCTACAATCATTTTTCAACCAAAGAGGAATTTGCCCTGGAAGTGATACGCATGTATGGGGAGAATGGGCTGAAAATGTACCGGGAAATATTCCTGGATAACAAATTACCTCCTTTAGATCGAGTGAAGAAGTTCTTTTCTACCTTAATTGGCGACTACAGCAAAAGATTGGATTTCAAACTGGGCTGTATCATGGGCAACTTTTCAACAGAGTTAGCTGATACCCACCCAGCGTTTCGAGAGGTGCTACAGGAAGAATTCGATCGTCATGAGGCTGTAATTGCTCTATGCCTACAAGAAGCAAAAGAGCGAGGTGATATCTCCAAGTCGGCAAACCCAGAGAAACTAGCTGCCTTTATTCTAAATAGTTGGCATGGGGCATTACTGCGAATGAAAACTACTGGCAACGCAAAGCCACTAGAAGACTGTAGAGATTTGACTTTAAGTATTCTATCTGCGTAAAAAATTTTTAATACGAATATGACGACTGGTCATATTATAACTAACAAACTATGACAACTCTGAAAAAACCAATTCCGCTTAGAATCATTTTTATTCTCAATGCGATGATGATGATTCTGCCCTTCATCTTCTATTATGTGTTTATCACCAATAACATCTCCATTGAAGGACTTGATCCTATGTGGATGGTTTACACCGGTGCAGCCTACATAGTTAGTTTTATTGTTTTAGTAGTGTTGATTCTAAACAAAAGCCTAATGGGAGTAAGAGCAATGTTTGTGGCGAATGTGCTTATCGCTCTTCCGGTGGGTGCCTATATTGGAATTGGGGTAGCTGTAATTTCTATGCTGCTTTCGTTCAACAATTTGGTAAAAGGCTACTTTGCGGGTTAGTTGGCATTAAGCCTTACTTAGGAGAATAGTCATCACTCGCGTGAAAGCGAGCGACTGAGATAATATGGCAAATTCATACTTCTGACAATTGTAATAGTCAAAGTGGCTACTTATTCTTTAGTGTTATCAGCCCCCTTTTCTCATTTCTCCTGTTCTTCCTTTCTATAAAAAATCTAACTAATCTATTATTTCCGAATACTCCCAATCTCTTTTTCAACTGTAAATCGGGATAATTGTCGGGTACAAAATCTCTTGTTAGCTCTTGGAAATATGCTTCTGCCAATTCTCTATTTTCAATTGGGAATGATGAAAGCTCATCTGGCAAGGCCAGTTTTATTTGGTATCGCAAGTCAACGTCCTTGTTTGTAAGGAACTCGTCCATAAGCAGTTTGTATCTCTTGGCATAGAGCCTTTCTGATACCGCCTGGCACTCTGCAACTTCGCGTTGCGTCATCTCGAAATTAGTACCAGTATCCCAATCGAAGGTACCGTAGTAGAAGCCATTCCATTCTGTTCTGTATCCTTTTAATTCGTATGGTCCGTCCCCAGTACTTACCTCCCATAGTGGTGGTTTCGCCCAATAATATGCCTTGCAAACTCCAATCTTAGTTTGGGTATCACCGTTTCGAAATCGCTCGTTTAGAACATCGAAAACTCTTTCGAAACCAAACTCTCTTATACAGGGATTAATGTACTCCTGATTTAGACTTGGGTCAGGTTCATTTATCCCGCATCGATAAATGGTGTAAACAACTTCTCCGGTATCTTCTTCTGGATGGCAAACAAGTTAGCGACGAACCATTTCTTTTCCGTTTGTTGCAGAAAATCAGTAAAAACTGCGATGTCCTCGCTGGTCCAGGAATGATTTAGTTCTCTAAGCTCATAGGCTACTTCAGGAAATTGAAATTTACCGTGGGTCCGAACCTCGTCATGGTCCCACTGATGTTTCCACTTATTATAAATGTCCTGAGCAGTCACTGGTTTAGATTACAGATACCTTAATAGGCTTGTTTGGTTCTGTAATCTAATCAATACTCTAGAATAAACTTCGACAAATTCTGCCGTGGATCAAGACCGAGCTTCTTACGCAATCGGTAGCGGGCCACTTCAATCCCTCTTAATGAAATGCCCATGAGATTGGCAATCTCCTTGGAATCCATCTTGAGCCTGAGGAAGGCACAGAGCTTCTGCTCACCGGGTGTCAGGTCCAGGAACTCATCGGTAAATCGGGAGAGGAAATCTCCATGCACTCGGTCAAAATGATACTCAAACTGTTTCCAGTCTTCCTGTACCTTTAGCGTAGTATCAATGTCTTTTATGATGCGGTCCATAGAGCGTTGTCGCTCTTCGCGATCATCCGACATGCGCATTTGCCTTATCTCTTCCTTCACCTTCTCCATAAATTCATTCTTCACCACCAAATTCATGGTAGAAGCAGCCAGCTGATTGTTCACATGCCGCAACTCACTCTTAATCTGCTCCTCCTTCATTTCCTGCAGTTCATTCTGCTTTTTCGACAACTCCTGCTGCTTTGACTGCTCCAGCTTACGCTGTCGGTTTTTATAATACTGCCTCTGGAAACGATATATCTGGTAGAGCATAAAAAAACCTAGGGCAGCATATAATATCCTGGCTGTCAAACTCCAGTAAAATGGCGGACTCACTTTTATAATTGCCGCCTGGCTGGTGGTAACATCACCTAAAGCACTTAGCGTTTGGACAGAAAACTGGTAATCCCCCTCCTTTAGATTGGTATATTCCTTAAGACTGCTGTTGTTCCAATGGCCATAATCTTCATCAAAACCGGTGAGAAAATACCTAAACTGTTGGTTGCTTACATCCCTGAACTTGAACGATTCAACTTTAAACTGCAACACCTTGGTGCCAGTGGTAAACGACAACGGGATGGTTGTAGCAGACGCCTCAGCAAATGGAAGTCGTCGGTAGTAAGCGCTGTCTTCGGTAACGCTTCTTATCTCACTTATTAATGGAGGTTTCTCGAGCGTCACCCTCTCCTCCAGGTTGGGGCTGTAGTGAATGAAGCCCTCGTTGGCGTTAACTACCACCCCACTACTTACATTCCTTGAAACTCGCAGCAAGTCATTATTAAAACTTTGCCGGAGCTGAAACAACGATGAACTGACATATGCATAGTTGCCTGGACTCACTTGCTTGAAAAAACCCACCAGGTTCTCGCTGAAGATGTGGACATTCTTGTCGCTATCCTGCTCCAAATAGTAAACCCATTGCTTACCAACCACATCCGCAAAAACCTCATCCTCCACTATTTCACCCGAAGTTTGGTCCAGTTTGTAGATGCCCTTCTCTGAAGGAATATAGATCTCATCATCGATCCTGCTTAATATTACATATTGCTTAATTGGCAAATCGTATGACTTGGATACCTCCACCACTGTAGCTTTCTGATATGAGTCAGAAAGTGTGAGTTGGTATAGTCCTTTGTAATACTGCCCGACCCAAATCCTGCCCTGTCTATCTTCCTCAAAAAAGCGGCTTGACTCATTAAATCCTTCAATTTTGCCCACTTCAGTCAACTCCTGATTACTCCCAACCCTGAAAAGGTGTAGGCCTGTATAGGTACCGCCAATGGCATATTGTGGGTTAGTCCGAAGCTGTTTTAGCTGCCAGAGCCCGTTAGTACTGGCAATTCTTCGAGCGTTGTTTCCGTTTAAGAGGAACAGGCCAGTATGATGACCCGCATAGATCTTATTGTTTATTCTTTGAATGCTATATGCCGGGCCCTCCGTTCCGGGTAAGAAAACACTATTTGTACCATTAGTTGGCATATAATAAACCCCGTTACTAGTAGTATAGTAAGTGCCAGCTTCGGTTTCAAATGCCTCGTAGCCGCTGCCTTGCAGGTTAATATCCTGATTTACAAGCCTCAATGGTGAATTAATATCTACCAGGGCAATACCGTTTTGCATTCCCACCCACAGGTTGCCATCGTAATCCTGAAACGCCCGAAGGCAGGCGTTTGAGAGCAATCCATCATTGGTTGCGATATTCTCAACAATATTGGTCTTTTCATCATAAAGAAAAAGACCAGCGGTTTGCGTGGATATAACCAATCGGGTATCTGAAAGCTGCAGCACATGGTTTATGAATTTTCCATCAAGTGCCTTGGAGAGATCAGGGAATACCTCACTTGCGCCGATGGCGTTTGAAAATTCAATTTTGCCGGAACTGTAAAAAAATAGGTAACCATCATCTTTTTGTAAAATGCCAGAAAGTATCTCATTCTGCGTGTTAATAAACATCGATGGCGACAGCTTGTCGTCTTGTATTTCAAACAAATCACCTGATGGGGATTGCGTGAATAGGCGATTGCCGGCTAGGAACGATCGGTTGAAACCCGCCTCTCTTTGTATTGGCGTAACAACCTCGCCGTTATAAACATAAATACCCTGGAAAGTACAGTAGTAGACTTTAGAATTAAACAAGAATACAT
Source organism: Cyclobacteriaceae bacterium (assembly GCA_028285445.1). Lineage (GTDB taxonomy): Bacteria > Bacteroidota > Bacteroidia > Cytophagales > Cyclobacteriaceae > JANQPQ01. The sequence continues at coordinate 21,887 of JANQPQ010000047.1, forward strand.
CCCAAACCTCATCAAAACCCTGGGCTTCGGGTGGAATCTTCTTCAGAAGGGAAGTGTATTCCCAATCCTTTTCAAAGAAGCCAAAATCGCCTTGTGAGCCAACATATAATCTGTCGTTTCGCTCATCAAACTTCAATGACCGCTGCTTTTTACCAGTGTTTTGAACATAGGTTTCCCACTCGTTTCCATTGAATGACAGTACCCCCAAATTGTTCGCCACAAAAATTGACATGTTGCGGTTTTGGGCGAAGTCGATGTTCTGAATGCCTGCTCGATAGTCGGCTGGTGTGAAGTTCTTTATTGGGTATCTCCCATCAGATCCCTGCGCGAATGTTGCTAACAATAGGATAACTATTAGAAAGTTCCATCGCCAGGATTTGACCCCAAACTTGAGGTTTTTAGTCAACTGTGTAGTAACCCTTCTCATAGGCTGTGCAATAAATATATGCATTTAATGACTCTGAGAGCACTTTCGTGAAGGTTTTGTAGTAGTAAACAAACAGAATTGATGTATTGTTTTCTTAGGAGCTGCAATTATAGAATCATTACTTGGAGGTTAATTTCTTGTTTATAAAACCGGCCGCGTGCCGAAGTAACTAAAACAATCATGGCGCTAGCGCCATTATATATGTTCTTAAACTAAATCTGGCCTCCTATGAGATACTACTACCTGGCAATCGCCTTTCTCTTTACAGCACTAATTGCTCGAGGACAAGCTGATCGCGTATCAGTACAGCAAGACAGCGACGGAATGAAGCTACTCGTGAACAACGAGCCCTTCATGATCAACGGAATGAACTGGGATTACTTCCCGGTTGGAACCAACTTTTCTTACAGTTTATGGAAACAGCCTGACGACATCATCATGTCGGCACTTGATGCCGAAATGTCTCTATTACAGAACATGGGTGTAAACACAGTTAGGATGTACACCGGTGTACCTGCAAAATGGATAGAGTACATCTATAAGAACTACGGCATCTATACTATGCTAAACCACTCTTTTGGAAGATATGGTTTAACCATCGATGGTGCCTGGATTGGCAACACTGAATACTCAGACCCCAGGGTTCGTGATCTGCTACTGGCAGAAACCACCCAAATGGTTAATGATTACAAAGACACTCCGGGCCTTCTGATGTATCTACTTGGAAACGAAAACAACTACGGCCTCTTCTGGGGCGGTGCAGAGACTGAAGATATTCCCATAGAAGACCGAAAGTCTACCACCAGAGCTACCGCTATGTACAAGTTGTTCAATGAAGCAGCGGTAACTATGAAATCCATGGATGGCACGCACCCTGTGGCCATGTGTAACGGTGATTTGCTATTCATTGAGATTATCCAAGAGGAGATCAAAGACGTGGACATTTTCGGTACAAACATGTATAGGGGAATCTCTTTTGGCGATGCCTTTCAAAGGGTTAGGGATGAGCTGAATATGCCCATCATGTTCACAGAATTCGGATCTGATGCTTTCAATGCTAAGGACAACCTCGAAGATCAGGAAATGCAAGCCTACTACAATCTGGGCAACTGGAAGGAGATTTACGAAAATGCAGCCGGCATGGGCAAAGTAGGTAATTCACTTGGTGGATTTACTTTCCAGTTTAGTGACGGTTGGTGGAAGTTCGGTCAGACTAAAGACCTTGATATACACGATAACAATGCCTCCTGGTCTAACGGCGGATATGAGCGAGACCACCAGGAAGGCCTTAATAATATGAATGAAGAGTGGTTTGGTATATGCGCCAAAGGCCAAACCAATGCCAGGGGGCTATACACTTTATATCCCCGGGCCGCCTATTACGCGCTGGCGGAAGCACATAGGTTCAACCCATATGCTGATGGCATCACATCACAAGACCTGGAAACATTCTTCTCCAGCATCTCACTAATGGACGCAGTGATAAAAGCAAGAGGCGACAAAGCCGCGCTAAACGCTGAAAAAGGCGAGAAGGTGCGAATTAGCGAGTTCAGAACTGAAATCACGACTTTCTCTACTGGTGGAGAATTAATTACAACTCCGGACGAGCCCGATCCAAACAATCCAACTTTTCCTAATAAGCTTGGATTTGACAACATGGAATCGTTTTTCATTGGGCTTGAGGCCAACCCATCTCCTAATGTAAGAGCAAATGTGAGCTTCAACATCTTGGGTAATGTGGCGCTGAACCCTATCAACGAGATCTTTTACGAGAATAGAGGTCGGCCTGAAACTGTGGTGACACAAAACGGCAACGTGGTGCAAACCTCGTTGAACCGAGTTCAGCTTTATCAGGCAGATTACCAGTGGAACCACAAACTATTCACTTTAACGGGTTTTTATAGAACCGGCCATTACCACTGGGGTTACGAAGGAGACTTCTTTGGGCTTTATCCTGAGGCCAACTACGGACCTAACATAGACTTGTACAATGGCCTCGCGCCAAATGGTATTGAAATCGAAGGAAAGAAATTCCTTAAAGGGGCGAAACTAGCCTTTGGTAAGGAGCTGTGGTGGGGAGCCAATCCGGCGTTATTGCTGAAGTATAGCAGGGAAGTTGGCAAGGTTCACCTTACAGGTATCTTCCATGAAGATCTGCAGAACCCAGGGGCGGCAGTTAGCTCCATAGCTGTACCACAACCACGAACGCGCAGGCTTACTCTTGCCGGCGAAACAGAGATTGGCAAACTAACAGTCCAAGCAGGAAGCATTTGGGGTGGCCAACCTTTGGTAGGAAGAGAATTCCAGGTTGTTGATACCGATGAGAACGGATTAACCACGGTATTACAAGATAGGGTAAGATCATCTGACGCCTGGGGCGCCAAGGTGAAAGTTATGTATGAAGCCGGCAAAGTCAACTGGTATGCGCAAGCAGCAACCATGGGCCTTGTTGCCAATGGCGGGGCTGATATGACTCAGACATTTACCGGTTGGAGATTGAAGGACAGTGGAAGTGGAAACCAAAACAATTTCCTTACGGGACTCACCTATACTATTGGCAAACTACAAATAGCACCGAATTTCTTGTGGCAAAAGCCTTTGATTGACCCAATGCCTGGTGACGTAGCTGCACCTGGAAGGCTACGAAATATTCTCACTGACCCATTTGTGGTAAGAGCTAATCGCGAAACTGTCGCTGGAGAGTTACTGCTCACATTCGACCCGACACCGGGTACCTGGATGTACGAGTGGGACAATGACAGAGCAGAGGATTCCAAGCTGGCAGCTAGTGTTGGTTTCGTTTACCGACACCTGCCTACATCACAAGATGCAGCCGTTATCTTCCCTGGCACGGGAAGGGTGCCAAGTGCTGCTGCCGGTGCTCCACCAGCTTTAGACCTGTGGGAAGCGTATGCAAGAATCGTATCTAAGATCAGTCCGGAATTTGGTGTAATTGCCAACATCTATGGTGGTAATGGCCAGGCCAATGGACCTGATGCAAGAACGATTGAGAGAATTGGTGGCGATGTAAGAGTGATCTATAAAACGCTCAAGCTGTCATCACATCTAAAATTTGACGACTGGGGTCCTTTTGACTACCATCGCGATTTCAACCTAACCTACCCTATACAATTCATGGCTGATTTATCAACCACGGTGGGTAAACAAGAGTGGTTTATTCTTCCAAGCACAACTCTGGGAGCACGATTTACATGGCGTTCATTGAATGAGTATTCGCCTCGCTATCTCCCTAATGCTACGGATCCTTTTGCCACTGCACCTATAATCAGTCCCGTTGGTTTTGATGATGGAAACGAGTGGGAGTTTAGAACCTATATCCACATCAATGTTGGTAAATAAAGAACTAGAGACGAAAATGAAGACTATAAGATACTACTTCCCCTCTGCCCTGCTTTTAGCACTTGTGATGGTATTCACAGGATGCGAGAGGGACGAATTTGATCTGGAACCGGCAAAGTTCTCCACTAATGGAGAGGTATTCATAGACGGTTTTAGTGGCGGCCTTGAATATTCAGCCTTTGGCAATTCAAAACTAACTGCCTTTACTGTTGATGAAGAAGTGAGCTTTGAAGGTACGGCCGGATCATCATCAATAAGATATGACATTCCCAATGCGGGTGATCCTGAAGGAGCCTTCGCCGGCGGTGTTTTTACCGACCTCGGCGGTAGAGATCTAACAGGATTTGATGCCCTGACCTTTTATGCCAGGGCCTCAAAATCGGCAACTATCGATGTAATTGGTTTCGGTAACGACTTCATAGAGGACAAATTTTCCTCTACTGCTAGCCTGCGAGTTGATACGAAATGGACCAAGTACATTATTCCTATTCCAGACCCTTCAGTTCTTACTGAGGAAAAAGGTCTATTGGTATTTTCGGAAGGTCCTGAAAACGGTGAAGGCTATACGGTTTGGATTGATGTGGTAAAATTCGAGAGTCTCGGCACCATTGCACAGCCAAGGCCTTCAATTCTTAACGGTGAAACTGTAACTCAAAAAACCTTTATCGGAGTAACCACGCAGCTATCAGGTTTAGCGCAAACTTTTAACCTACCATCTGGTGGAGATATTACCGTTAATACCACTGGAGCCTTCTTTACTTTTGATTCTTCAGATGAGAATGTTGCCACTGTAAACGATGAAGGGCTAGTTACGGTAGTAGGACAAGGAACGGCAACCATAACAGCCAAGTTGGGTGAAGAGGACGCTTCCGGTTCGTTAATCATTGAATCATCTGGTGAGTTCGTATCCGCACCTACTCCTACTGAAGATGCTGCTAACGTTATCTCAGTCTTTAGTGATGCTTACGACAACATCCCCGTTGATTTCTACAATGGCTTCTTTGCTCCTTTCCAAACCACTTTAGGTGGAGCCGATCTCAATATCAATGGAGATAACATCATAAAGTACACGGAACTGAATTTTGTAGCTACGGAATTCAAAAATCCTACCCTGGACGCAACGGCAATGACCCACTTCCATGTGGACATTCAAGTGGAAGATGCAATAGAAGCCGGAGATTTCATTAGAGTTGAGTTAGGAGATTTTGGTGCTGATGCAGCCTTCGGTGGCGGTGATGACAGTAGTGGCTCGGTTACAATCTCTGATTCACAGCTTGAAACTGGCACTTGGTTGAGCTTCGACTTTCCGTTAGCCGACTTTGCCGATTTGGGCAGCAGGGCGAACCTGGCTCAGATATTCTTCATTTCTGATGCTACTATTTCTAGCATTCTGGTTGATAACATGTACTTCTACACAGAAACTGTAGTGCCTGGCCCAACAGAACCAACTGTAGCGGCACCAACCCCAACTGAAGACGCTGCAGCAGTAATCTCGCTTTTCAGCGATGCTTATACCGATGTACCTGTTGATACCTGGAGAACGGATTGGTCTTCTGCAACATTTGAGGATGTGATGATTGCCGGTAATGCTACCAAGAAGTATTCTGCACTTGATTTTGTTGGAATCGAGACTGTGTCCAACCAGGTGGATGCCTCAGCAATGACCCACTTCCGCATGGATGTTTGGTCTGGTAATTTTACCCAGTTCAGCATAAAAATAGTTGACTTTGGACCAGATGGTGCCTTTGATGGCGGTGATGACACAGAGCAGCAACTGGATTTCGCCATGCCTGCTCAAGGAGAATGGGTAAGCTACGATATACCACTTACTGACTTCACTAACCTTACAACTACAGCAAATATTGCTCAGTTCATTCTCGTAGGACAACCTACCGGCACTACAACAGTCTTCGTCGACAATATGTATTTCTACGACAGCAATAGCACCGGCGGAGGCGGTGGTGCCACCGAGCCAACAGTGGCCGCGCCTACCCCAACACAAAATGCTTTTGATGTCATCTCACTTTTTAGTGACGCCTATACTGATGTTACGGTTGACACCTGGAGAACCGACTGGTCTTCAGCCACTTTTGAAGATGTGATGATTGCCGGTAACGCAACGAAGAAGTACTCAGCACTAGACTTTGTTGGAATTGAAACTATTGCGAATCAAGTTGATGCCACAGCGATGACTCACTTCCACATTGATGTGTGGTCTGGTGATTTTACCCAGTTCAGCATAAAATTAGTTGACATTGGGCCTGATGGCACATTTGGTGGTGGTGACGATACTGAGCAACAGTTGGATTTTCCAATGCCAACTCAAGGAGTGTGGGTGAGCTATGACATACCACTTTCTGATTTTACCAACCTTACTACAACTGCAAATATTGCACAGTACATACTGGTTGGTCAGCCTACTGGCACCACCACAATTTTTGTAGACAACATGTTCTTCTACGATGAAAATGGTACCGGACCTCCATCTGAACCAACAGTTGCTGCTCCAACCCCTACGGAAGATCCCGCAGATGTTATCTCACTGTTCAGCGACGCCTATACGGACGTAACTGTTGATACATGGAGAACGGATTGGTCTTCAGCAACATTCGAAGATGTGATGATTGCTGGTAATGCAACCAAGAAGTATTCGGCACTTGATTTTGTTGGAATTGAAACTGTAGCAAATCAGGTTGATGCTTCAGCAATGACACATTTCCACATTGATGTTTGGTCATCAGATTTCACGCAATTTGGAATTAAGCTTGTTGATTTTGGAGGAGATGGTGCCGGCGGCGGAGGTGATGATACTGAACACCAAATAAATTATCCTTCACCAATGCAGGGCACATGGGTGAGCTACGACATCCCACTTAGTGATTTCACCGGTGTCATGAACTACATGAATATCGCGCAATACATTCTGGTTGGGCAGCCTACTGGCACCAATACCATTTTTGTTGACAATATGTACTTCTACGACGACGGTAGTGGAAGCGCCACTGAACCAACTGTTGCCGCTCCTACGCCAACGGAGGATCCTGCTGACGTTATCTCTCTCTTTAGTGATGCCTATACTGATGTGACTGTTGATACATGGCTTGAAGGTGCATCTTCAGCGACTTTCGCAGATGTGATGATCGCTGGTAATGCCACCAAAAAGTACTCTGATCTTGACTTCGCGATAATTGAAACTGTTGCCAATCAAGTAGATGCTTCGTCAATGACGCATTTCCACATGGATGTGTGGTCTCCGGACTTCACCCAGTTCAGTATCAAGCTTGTTGATTTTGGTGGTGATGGCACTGCCGGAGGCGGTGACGACACAGAGCAACAACTAGACTATGCTTCACCTATGCAGGGTAGCTGGGTCAGCTACGATATACCCCTCAGCGATTTCACGAATCTTACTAATGTGATGAACATCGCGCAATATATTCTGGTTGGTCAGCCAACGGGTACCACGACTGTGTTTGTTGATAACATGTACTTCTATGATGACGGAAGCTCAGCGGCAACCACCATCATTGACTTGACTTTCGACGATGCAGCTTCCATCAACGATTGGATGAAAGTAGCAGATGCGACAGGTGCGGAAGCCACAATTACCTGGGCCGATGGAGAAGGTGTTACTGGTGGTGCCATGCAAGTTGCGGCATCAAACCCAACTACAGATGGTAAAGCTTACATCTTCCAGCTTGATGCGACTGGCTTGAATTACAATAGCGCCACTGATGTTCGTCTAACATTCGACTTGAAATTAGGCGCTCCATTAGTTGCAGCTGCCGTGCATTTGCAAACTAACATTCCCGGAACCGGTGTGGTCAATAATTTCGATCTACAGGCGCAAGGTTTGAACGAGAGCACCTATACCAGCTTCTCATTCGACTTCTCGTCAGTGGATATGGCCGCCACTACTTTCACAATCCACTTCAACTTTGCCAGTGGAGCCGTGATGGGTTCAGGTGGAACCTTGCTGGTGGATAATGTTAAGCTGGTGACAAACTAGCTATCTGACAAATTATTAAGCTAAAATGAGACAAAGATGAAGCGCATTGCAAATACTAAACAATTACTAATAGTTATTCTAATAGCCATTTGGGGCTGTACCGATGAGGTGCAAACTGTAACCACCTTTAATAGTCAGGTTGTATCAGATGAGTTCGAAACTGACGGGTTTATCAACCCATTGCTATGGACCTTCGATACCGGCACTGGAGAAAACGGGTGGGGCAATAATGAATTACAGTACTACACCGATCGCCCTGAGAACGTGACTGTGGAAGGCGGCGTATTGAAAATCACAGCCAGAAGAGAAGATTTCGAAGGCTCGGGCTATACTTCTGCCCGAATAATAACCAGAGGCCTATGGGAGCAGACTTACGGTCGCTTCGAAGCACGCATGAAGTTACCCTGGGGTCAAGGCATATGGCCTGCCTTTTGGTTATTGGGTGACAACTGTGAACAAGTAATCTGGCCACAATGTGGCGAGATAGACATAATGGAAAATCGAGGCCAGGAACCTACCGTCATTGCCGGTAGTGTTCATGGTCCGGGATACTCTGCCGGTGAAGCAGTAACCAAGGACTACGAGTTAGAAGGTGATCGGTTTGATACTGGATTTCACATCTTCGGAATTGAGTGGGCACCGAACTACATTAACTTCTATGTAGATGATGTCCTCTACAACCAGATTACTCCTGCCGATGTACCAGGAGAGTGGGTTTATGATCACCCATTTTACATAATCATCAACGTGGCTGTTGGTGGCTCATTTGTTGGTCCGCCCAGCAATGAAACGGTATTTCCACAAACACTGGAAGTCGATTATGTAAGAGTGTATCAATTCGAATAGCAAAACTCATTACGTACAAATTCTTTCACCTACATCAATTCTCAAATAGAGTATTCACTGGAAATATGGAAGCATTGGAGCTTAAACAGCAAATGGATCACGATACGTCTGGAAAAATAACGCTACAGCAAGTTCAGATTGACTATGAAAGCTATTACCGCATTTCGAATGCAGATCAAATGCGCACGTTCTTCATGAGCATTGTTAGTGACTCTAATCACTGGATGTTTATAGGAAGTAATGGTGGACTAAGTGCAGGCAGAAAAGATGCGGAAAACACTCTTTTCCCATATAGCACCGACGATAAAATCATCGAGTCGGTTGAGACTACTGGTAGCAAATCCATTTTCCAGGTTAGTGTTGGCGATGAAACCAAAATTTGGGAGCCTTTCTCAATTAGAGGTGCAAATCAGTACAACACCACAGTTAACCTTTACAAGAATGTCTATGGTAACAAGATAATTTTTGAAGAGGTAAATCATGATCTGGATCTGACCTTTCAATACCAATGGGCTTCCTCAAATGTGTATGGCTTTGTGAAGAAGAGTAAACTCACAAATACCGGAACAGGTGAAGTGAGGTTGCGACTGTTGGATGGCTTACAAAATATAATGCCCTACGGAGTAGGTAATGATTTGCAAAGTCAGCGCAGTAACCTGGTTAATGCTTACAAGCGAAACGAGATAATCGAAGAAAGTGGCTTGGGTATTTTTGCCCTGAGTGCCATTATTACTGACCGGGCAGAGCCGAGTGAAGCACTTAAGGCCAACATCGCGTGGTCTACAGGTCTGGATAATCCCACGCACCTTCTTTCCGACTTACAGCTAGATACTTTTCGCAAGGGTGATCCTGTGACAAAAGAAACAGATGTAAAGGCCGAGAAGGGAGCATATTTCGTTTCACAGGAAATGTCTATTCCCTCAGAAGAGTCAAGGGAATGGATGATTGTGGCGAATGTTAACCAGAATGTCTCTTCAATAATAGACCTATCTAATCAAGTTGCAGCTGACACTGAAATTGGCTTAAAGGTAAAAGAGGATGTTGAAAATGGCACACAGAACCTGATTAGGCTAAATGCCGCTGCGGACTCCATTCAGCTAACAAGAGATGGGCTCAAGGATAGCAGGCATTTTTCCAATACCCTTTTCAATATTTCACGAGGGGGTGTATTCGATAACAATTACCAAATAGAAAAAGAACACCTTGTGGGTTATCTGCGCAATGCGAATAAGCAAGTAGTAGAAGCCTGTGAGGAAACGATAAACAAGCTGCCTGAAAAATTAGCATTGTCTGATCTAAGGAATATCTGCTCAAAAAATGACAATGTTGATTTCAGGCGGCTGTGTTTAGAATATCTGCCATTGAAGTACAGCCGAAGACATGGAGACCCTACCAGGCCATGGAACCAGTTCACCATCAATACCTATGATGAGAATGACGGTTCTAAAGTGCTATACTTTGAAGGTAATTGGAGAGATATCTTTCAAAACTGGGAGGCTCTGGTCCACTCCTACCCTGAGTTTATAGAAGGCATTATCTCGAAATTCTTAAATGCTTCGACTTTTGATGGCTACAATCCCTACCGAATTACAGCCAAGGGTCTTGATTGGGAAAGAATTGAGCCAGATGATCCCTGGTCTTACATTGGATATTGGGGTGATCATCAACTAATCTACCTACTTAAGTTTTTGGAGTTTGCTGAGAACTACAATCCTGGGTTATTGTCAAGCTATTTTCACCAGGCACATTTCGTCTACACAAATGTTCCATACAAAATAAAGAGCCACCAGCAGATTCTGGAAGATCCCAAAGACACCATTGAGTTCGATCAAGATCTCGATTTCGCAATTACCAGAGCCTCTGAAGAACTTGGTGCAGACGGGGCTGTATTGAGAGATCAATCTGGCCAAATAGTTCGCGCGAATTTTGTGGAGAAAATTCTGGCTACAGTACTTGCCAAGGTTGGCAACCTAATCCCAGAAGCCGGGATTTGGATGAATACACAACGGCCGGAATGGAATGACGCCAACAATGCTTTAGTGGGGAATGGGGTTTCAGTGGTGACGCTTTGCCAATTGCTGCGCTTCGTAAAATTCCTTAACGGATTATTTAAAGACACCGATAACAAGTCCATTAGCATCTCCAAAGAAGTAAAAACCCTTTTCGATGGCATACTAGGAGTTCTCGAAGAGCACAAGGAAAAGGTAAATGAAAAAATTGGTGATGAGTCTCGCAGAACTATCGTTGACCAATTGGGACAGGCAACCAGTGATTTCCGACTAAACGTTTATGACAATGCCTTTAGCGGAGATAAGGAAGAGCTTACCGTTAAGGACTTACTACAGTTTTCAGAATTATGCCAAATGTACCTGGAAGGTACCCTTAAATCAAACAAGAGATCTGATAACTTATTTTACTCTTATAACCTCGCCTCTTTTGTTGGTGATGACAAAATCACAATTACTCATCTCAATGAAATGTTGGAAGGGCAAGTGGCAGTGCTTGGCACTGGCTTTCTCACATCTCAAGAGGCATTGGATCTTCTTAACGGACTAAGAGAAAGTGCCCTTTTCAGGAGTGATCAGCATAGCTACATGTTGTATCCGAATGAAGCCCCTGATGGGTTTCTCTCAAAAAATAATGTGCCAGCCAGCCTCATAGAACAATCTACTTTGCTGCAGGAGATGGTTCGTAACAACGATACACGCATTATCCAAAAAGACCGTCACGGCGACTATCATTTCAATGGCGATTTCAAAAACGCTCGAGATTTAAGTGACAGAATGACGAAGCTGGAAGACGGGGAGTATGCTCAGCTTGTAAGTTCAGACAAGGCAATTGTTCTGCAGATTTACGAAGAAGTATTCAACCATCTGGCATTCACAGGAAGATCGGGAACTTTCTTTGGCTATGAGGGACTGGGTTCCATTTACTGGCATATGGTTTCTAAGCTGCTACTGGCGGTTCAGGCCAGTTGCCAAAAAGCAATTCGCGATAAGGAAGACCCTGAACTAATTGAGGGACTACTTAGTCATTATGATGAAATTTATGAGGGGATTGGTGTGCATAAGCACCCTGCTCTTTACGGAGCATTTCCAACCGATCCGTATTCTCATACGCCGGCTGGCAAAGGAGCACAGCAGCCAGGTATGACTGGCCAGGTTAAGGAAGACATTATTAATCGCTTTGGTGAGCTGGGAATTACAGTACAAGGAGGAAAACTAGGTTTTTACCCTCAGTTATTAAAAAAGGATGAGTTTCTGGCAGAGGCTGGTGTCTTCAACTATATCGATATTGACTCCGACTGGAAGCAAATTGAGGTAGAAGAAGGTTCACTTTGCTTCACCTACTGTCAGACTCCTATCATTTATCAGCTTGCGGAAGAAGAAAAGATATGTGTTGTGTTTAAGGATGGAACGAAGCTCGACAGTAATAGCCTAACCCTCGATACCGTCCATAGCAAACAAGTTTTTACGCGTGCCGGTGAAATTGAAAAGATTGTAGTAAACGTGAAAGATACAGTCTTGTGGTAGGCACCATCAACTTATATAAATGATATCCTTTTCCAACATAGCAAATTTTCAAACGAAACAACCATGATAAAATCAGGGCTTAAGATACTTTCGTTTTTAATCTTCCTGGGATTGGTGCAATCCTGTCAGGAGGCGTCAAAAGAAACAAACAATACTCAAGGAACTAACGCAAAATCAGTGACAGCAAAGGACATTTTAGGCAACCCTGACTACGTTGCCATTTCGTATGGTGGTTATAGAGATTCTACCAGAAATATCCAGCCAACCATGGATCAACTGAAGGAAGATATGAGGCTTCTTCATGCCATGGGAATCAGGATAGTAAGAACCTATAATGTAAAGCTGCAGCAAGCACCAAACCTGCTTAAGGCAATTACTGAGCTTAAGGCCGAGGACCCGAATTTCGAAATGTATGTAATGCTGGGAGCCTGGATCGATTGCAAAAACGCCTGGACCGACATGGAGCCTGACCACACGCAGGAAAGTGAAGAAAATGCCGGGGAAATTGCCCGGGCAGCGGCGTTGGCGAATCAGTACCCGGATATTGTTAAAGTTGTAGCGGTAGGAAACGAAGCCATGGTAAGATGGGCCGAGACCTATTATGTGCAGCCAGAGGTTATTCTCAAGTGGGTAACACATTTACAGGATATGAAAAAGGCCGGGGAGCTACCCCAAGATCTTTGGATTACCAGTTCTGACGATTTCTCTTCATGGGGAGGTGGTGATGAGTCATACCATACAGAAGATCTTGAAAACCTGATCAAGGCCGTGGACTATATCTCCATGCACACTTACCCTTATCATAATTCACATTACAACCCGCAATTCTGGCTTTTGCCAAAGGATGAAGAACAACTTTCAGACATAGAAAAAATTGATGCTGCTATGTTGCGGGCCAGGGAATTCGCCCAAAAGCAATACGATGACGTTACGGCCTACATGAAAAGCCTGGGTGTAGACAAACCAGTTCATATTGGTGAAACCGGCTGGGCCACTGTTTCTAATGGCCATTATGGGGCAGAAGGGTCGAGAGCCACTGACGAATACAAGCAGGGTTCATACCACAAGCTCATGCGCGAGTGGACCCAGGAAGCAGGTATTTCCTGCTTCTATTTCGAAGCATTCAACGAACCCTGGAAAGATGCCGGCAATGAGTTGGGATCTGAAAATCACTTTGGCTTATTCACTGTAGACGGCAAGGCTAAGTATCCAATTTGGGACTTGGTTGACCAGGGTGCTTTTGAAGGATTATCCAGGGCCGGCAATGCTATTACCAAAACTTACGACGGCAATTTAGACTCGCTCAAAAATGAAGCGCTGGTTCCACCCAGTGAATATAGTACTGCTGTGTCGCAATAATTCAATATGAGGAATGACATACGCCACATATTCGCATTAATCGCCATTGTAATGATTGCCGCCTGCAGCTCCGAAAGAACAAAACTTAGCACTGAAATTTTCGAGACAAGCGCGAGCGGAAATAAGCTAACTCCGCTTGAGGAATCCGAACCGGCAGAAAATGCAGTGGAGATTGCTATTGAACCAAACCAGGAATTTCAAACTATCACTGGCTTTGGCGGCTCTTTCACAGAATCATCTGCCTATCTCTTGAACAAAATCAGTGCGGTAACTAGAGACAAAATACTAGAGGCATACTTTGGAGAAACTGGCGCCAGATATTCCCTCACAAGAACGCATATGAATTCTTGTGATTTCTCGCTGAGCCAATATTCCTATGCACCGGTGGCAGGTGATCTGGAGTTGTCAAATTTTTCCATTGAGGAAGATATTGAAGACATCGTACCCATGATCAGGGATGCTATGGCTAAATCAAAAGATGGCTTCAGAATTATATCATCGCCGTGGACAGCCCCACCTTGGATGAAAGACAATAAGGAGTGGGTTGGTGGCAAACTACTTCCAGAATACTACGATACCTGGGCGCTCTTCTTTTCGAAGTATGTAGAGGCTTACCGTAAAGAAGGAATTGACATCTGGGGATTTACTGTTGAAAATGAGCCGTTAGGCAATGGCAACAATTGGGAAAGTATGCACTATACACCTGAGGAGATGTCGGTTTTTGTGAAAGACCACCTTGGGCCCCGACTGCAATCGGCCGGGATGGAGGATATCAAAATTCTGGGATATGACCAAAACCGCGAGCACTTGAGAGAATGGGTAGATGAGATGTATAAAGATGAAGCTTCAAGTAAATATTTCGCTGGAACTGCAATCCATTGGTATGCCAGCACCTTTGAAGTATTTGCTGATGAATTACAATACGCTCATCAAAAGGCACCCGAAAAGCATCTGATTCAATCAGAAGCCTGCGTAGATGCCGAAGTACCCAAATGGCAAGATGACGACTGGTATTGGTCAAAAGAAGCCACAGATTGGGGCTGGGATTGGGCTCCGGAAGAAGATAAGCACCTTCATCCTAAGTATGTACCCGTCTACCGCTATGCCATAGATATCATTGGGTCTCTGAACAATTGGGTTGATGGCTGGGTTGATTGGAATATGGTACTTGATCGCCAAGGCGGGCCCAACTGGTTTAAGAACTGGTGTGTAGCCCCTGTTATTGTCGACCCTGAGCAAGACGAAGTTTACTTCACCCCATTGTATTACACATTAAGCCACTTCAGTCGATATATCAGACCAGGAGCCATTCGCATCGGAATAGAAATATCAGATGAATCTGTTCAGGCTACGGCCGCCAGAAATCCCGATGGAACGGTGGTGGTGGTACTCCTTAACGAAAGTGAAAGTGCCAAAGAAATAAATCTCAACCTACATGAGGGAATGAGCAGCACTGTTTTAGCCGCTCAAGCCATTCAAACTATTGTGATAAAAAACACACTGCAACTCTAATCTAACTAACTAAGCCTATGAGCCATTACCAAACTGCAGCTAAAGACCGGGTTCCTGTTCTACAAAAGGCAGCTTTTGGCGCCGGACACCTCATCAACAATCTCATACCCGGGATTCTTGGCGTATTCATCGTCTTCTTGAAAACAACTGCTTTTGGAATGGATCCGTTGTTGGCAGGTTTCATTGTCGGTATACCACGCTTATTTGATGCCATCACTGATCCGGTGATGGGCTATATATCTGATAATACAAATTCAAGATTTGGCCGAAGAAGACCATATATCCTGCTAGGCGCCATCTTCACCGGCATCGTATTCGCCGTCCTGTGGCAAATCAGCGAGAACAACTCAGAGATGTTCAATTTCTGGTACCTACTGGGTTTTTCCATTCTCCTCATATTCGGTAACACCATCTTTTCTACACCACTCATCGCTCTTGGTTATGAAATGACTTCAGACTATAACGAGCGCACCAGACTGATGAGCTTTGCCAATACTATTGGCCAAGTGGCATGGATGCTGGTACCGTTTCTCTATATCCTAATACCTGATGAGGCACTTTTCGGTTCTCAGCCCGAAGCCGTTCGGAAAGTTGCACTTATTGCCGGTGGGGTAATTATTATCCTGGGGATTCTGCCGTCCATTTTTTGTCGGGGAATTGACGCCAGCAATATGGAAGGACGCGAGGAGATAACCCTTAGAAGTATTTGGGGGAGCATGGGTAAAATTTTCAAGGGGATTAAGCAGGTTTTTCAAAACAAGCCATTCGTTAAGCTTTGCATGGCTACTTTTTTGGTCTTCAATGGATTTCAGATCGTTGCAGAGTTTGGTGTTTTCATTATCAATTTTTACATGTTTGAAGGCAACTGGGGTGCCTCCAAACTTTGGGTTGCCCTTTTCCCTGCAGTAACTGCAGCCTATACGGCTTTCATCGCCATTCCAATTATCAACTGGATGGCCAACAAATATGGAAAGCGAAATGCATTCATCATCGCAACTGTCATTTCCATCCTTGGCTATGTGCTTAAATGGTGGGGATTCAACCCGGGAGAACCATTGATGATCTTCCTTCCCATTCCCATGATGGCTTTCGGCATGGGGTGCCTGTTCACGCTAATGATGAGTATGACCGCCGATGTTTGCGATTTGGATGAACTTGAAAATGGAATGCCCAGGAAAGAAGGAACATTTGGCGCCATTTACTGGTGGATGATCAAAGTTGGACAAGGGCTGGCCCTGGTATTTTCCGGGCTTATTCTGAAGTTGCTAGGTTATGATTCATCAGCCGCAACCCAAACTGCTGAAGCATTGACCGGTATGAGAATCACTGATATTGCTCTACCAGTTATTACCGCTGCCCTGGCAATTTGGGTAATGTGGAAATACGACTTGTCTGAAGAAAGAGCAAAAGAAATTAAAGCCGAGTTGGTAAATCGCCGCGGCGAACTATAATCATCATTTTATTACAATTGGAGAAATGTCGAAGAGATTAGAGAAGTTAATGTCACTGGCTGGGGTAGATTTCAACAGCCTCACCGAAGAAGACTTGAAATTACTGTTTAGCCAATGCCTCAACAATGGGGTGCATGGCCTTTGCTTTAGCCCCTATCAGGAAGGGCAAAACCCAGGAGATAGAATTACAGAGGAGCAGATTCACAGGAGAATGAAAATTATAGCTCCTTACACCAAATGGATCCGCTCATTTTCTTGCACCGACGGTAATGAGCTTATTCCTGGAATTGCCAAAGAATATGGAATTAAGACGCTTGTTGGTGCATGGTTGGGCAATGACCCTGAAATTAATGAACGTGAGGTTCAAAATTTGATAGAGCTCGTCAATCAAGGCCATGTGGATATTGCCGCAGTAGGAAACGAAGTTATGTATCGTCATGATCTAACCGAAGACGAGTTACTTGGTTTTATTTATCGAGTAAAAGAAGCAATTCCTAACACACCGGTGGGTTATGTAGATGCTTACTATGAATTTGAGAATAGACCAAACATCACCAACGCCTGCGATGTGATCCTTGCAAATTGCTATCCATATTGGGAAGGTTGTCATATCGATTATAGCTTCTTATATATGAAGGACATGTTCTACCGAGCCATGAGAGTTGCTAACGGGAAAAAAGTAATTATCTCGGAAACGGGCTGGCCCAGCCAAGGCACTGGACTCGATGGAGCAAATCCTTCCGCGGAAAACTTCATGAAGTACTTTATCAATACCCAGAAATGGTCTGCCGAAGATGATATTGAAGTCTTCTATTTTTCATCCTTCGATGAATCGTGGAAAGTGGGAAGTGAAGGTGATGTTGGGGCCTACTGGGGAATCTGGGATAAGGATGAAAGCTTGAAATTTCAAACAGCACAAGTATCTGGCTGATAACTCCTTTTTTTGAATTACTAAATTGCGGTTTGTAAGATTTATCTTCCATCCTAATAAACTCATGCCATGTCTACTATAAAAAAAATCGGAGTGCTAACCTCCGGAGGAGATGCTCCGGGAATGAATGCTGCAATTCGATCAGTAGTACGTGCCTGTATCTATTACAGCAAAGAAGTAATTGGTATTTACAACGGATATGATGGGTTAATCACTGGTGACTTTGGTGCATTAGAGGCCCGCTCAGTTGCTAATATTCTTCACCGGGGGGGCACAATTTTAAAATCGGCCCGTAGCGAGGAATTCAGAACTGAAGAAGGAAGAAAGAAAGCGCATCAAAACTTGCTGGAGGCAGAGATCGATGCGCTGGTGGTGATTGGTGGTGATGGCACATTTACCGGCGCCAGAATATTTGGTGAAGAGTACGCATTCCCAATCTTAGGCCTTCCTGGTACTATCGACAATGACCTCTATGGCACTGACACTACTATTGGCTACGATACGGCAACTAACACCGCACTGCATGCCATAGACATGATAAGAGATACGGCCATGTCACATAACAGGCTGTTCTTTATCGAAGTAATGGGCCGAGATGCAGGCTTTATTGCTGTTCGCAGCGGAATTGCTGGTGGAGCAGCAGCCATAGTTATTCCAGAGGAAAAAATGTCCACCGATGAGCTTATTGCTAAACTGCAACCTGGTAGAGACAGCAAAAAAGCCTCTAACCTGGTGGTAGTAGCAGAAGGAGGTAAAAGTGGTAGTGCTGCAGAAATCGCCGAGCAGATTAATGACAAGTTCCCGCACTATGAAACTAAAGTCACCATCTTGGGGCATATACAAAGGGGTGGTTCCCCCAGCTGCTACGATCGCGTTTTGGCAAGCCGTATGGGTCTTGCCGCGGTGGAAGGTCTGGACCAAGGTGAGCAAGGAAAAATGGTAGGAATTGTTCACAACCAAATCCTCTACACACCTTTCAAGACAGCCATTGAGACTGAGAAGGCCATCAATCCAGAGTCATTGCGTCTGTCAAAGATCATGTCTATTTAAAGGGCGCGCTTTTACTTGTTGGTTATCAATCTTCCCTTAATGCCTTCGTTGGGTTAAGGCTGGCAGCATGGTAAGTCTGAAGTATGACACATACCATAGTTGGAATAAATAGTATAGCCAATGAAAGCAAATAAACACCAACGGGAGTTCCGACCCGGTAAGCAAAATTGCTAAGCCAGTTATCAGATATAAAAAAGGCTAGAGGAATAGCCATTATCATTCCTATTAGTAGCATCCTCATGAAATATTTAGATTGAAGCACCAAGATGCTGCTTAATTCCGCACCTAATACTTTTCGAATACCTACCTCCCTGGTTTTCTCTGCAGAAACGTAAGAAACCAGCCCAATCATCCCAATTAAGGCCAGCATCACAGTACCCAGGGCAAATAGCCCAATCAAATTTGCCAACCGCAAATCGGCATGATAGGATTCCTGGAATGTATCATCAGCAAATTTGTAATCGAAGGGAATTTCAGGAAAAAGTTTAACCCATTCTTTTTCCAGGAAGCCTAAAGTTGATGACAGATCCTTCGTCTGCAATTTTACGTGCAATTCCTGGGCATACTTCGGATCTATTTGAATAACCAATGGACTAATGGCATTGTAAAGCGGCTGGAAGTGAAAATCTTCAATCACTCCAATCACCTTTCCTTTCTTATAGTCAGCTCCAAATTGCCACTCCAGGCTTTTGCCAATCGGGTCTGTAAGCCACGATTGTTCCGTTGCTGCAAACAGCGACAGGGCGCTTTCATTAATTATGAAACCTTCATCAATATCTCCCTGAATCAATTTATCAAAATCCCGACCCTGGGTTATTTGCAGTGAGTATGTCTCGATGAAATCAAAGTGGCTGTGAATTGTGGACGCTGTTATGGGGCTCTCCTTATCGAAACCTTCCGGAATATAGACACTACCCCAATGTCCCTCCTGCCCAGGATATGAAGAGGCTGAGGTGACTGAAATAAAATCTGCGCTACCTTTCAGAGCATCTTCAAGAAGCTTTATCTTAATAGGGTCTACTGAGACATTGCGGCCATCCTTGATAATAACAACACCGTTATTGCTAAACCCAAGGTCTTTACTTCTCAGGAATTGGAATTGTGTATAACTAACAGACGCCGCAATTAGCAAGGTGAAAGCGAGGGTAAATTGAAAAACTACCAACCATTTCCTCAAAGCAGAACTCTGCTTTCCTAATGAGGTTTTGGTGCGAAGTACAGCGATGGTACTAAACCTGGTAACTACCAGGGCTGGGTACCCCCCGGTAAGCAATCCAATGAGCAGCGTTAGGGCCAGCATTGCCATGCCCAGAGTGAATAAGTGAGTAGAGAGAATTTGCGGCAAGTCTTTACCCAATAAGGCGCTGAATTCTGGTAGCCAGGTAATTATTATTACCACCGCCACAAGGAATGATGTAATTGCAAGAAATACAGATTGTAAGGTCAGCTGAATGATTACTTCTTTAGTTTTTGACCCGAATACCTTGCGGACGTTTAATTCCCTGATTCTATTTAAGGCCTGGGCAACATTTAGGTTTACCGAATTAGTTACCACGATAAGCAGAATGATAAATGCAACCCCGGCGAGTAATCTAACATTGCTAATATTCCCCTTTGGCGAAAGCTCGGCCTCAAGCTGTGAATACAGATAAATATCTGAAAATGCCTGCAATGAGGGATTAAAATTACTTGCCTGCTCTCCCATATTCTGCCGCAGGTAACCATCTAATTTGCTTGCTAATCCTTCTGCGGAGGCCCCCTCTGCCAATAGAATATAAGTGTACATCGAATGTAAATCCCACTTCATGAAAGTTTTAATGAAGGGGTTTCTAGCTGTAATCACCGGACGGGGTATTATGAAATCAAATTGTATATGGGAATTGCCTGGGCACTCCACGACGCCAGAAACTGTAAAATTTACCAATTCGCCATAGAGCTTAATTGCAAGGCTTTTGCCAATGGCATCTTCATCTCCAAAATATCGGGATGCGGTTTCAGTAGTAATAACAACCTCTCCCAGATCGGTAAGTAAACTTGACTTGGAGCCTCTTAATACCGGAAAATCAAAGATTTTGAAGAAAGTGGTATCTGCAATTAGCACCTTACTTTCAGAATTTATTTCCTCTCCATACTTTACCGCAAACGGCCGGGTATTAAACGAAACAACCTCCTGCACCTCGGGAAATGATTCTTTAAGTCGTGTACCCCAAACGAATGGGGTTATAGCGATTTTGCTCTCGTTATCTATGCTCATGGTGTCCCAAAGCCTATAGATCCTATCGCGCTTTGCGTGGAAATTATCGAAGCTGTACTCATCAACCAGGTAAATGCCAATGAGGGTTACAACAAGAAAGCCAAGCGTAAGACCGAATGTATTAATAAGCAGGTAGCCCTTATTTCGCAGCTGAAATCTCAAAGAAGCATGGAGAAATGATAAGATCAGGGAAAGTCGCATTGGGTAGTATTTTGTAGTGTTCGTTTTAGACCAACCCGATAAGTTCATCAGGGTATAGTGTAATGTATCACTTTGAGTATCGATCTCCCCTACCACTCATTGATCCTTATATAAACATTTTGCTATCCTAAGGTTTTCCTAAGGATTTAAGAGTAGAATGGATTTCAGCTATTGGCTTTAATCGAGATGCAGGCCAGATCTTAACAGACTTTAAGAAAAAGCTAATATGCTTTTGTTGGCATCCCTGATTACAAGTAATAATATAGGTGTTAAGGAATAAGGTGTTTAGATGGAAAGAATAAGAACCGTGTTAATGACCAATAGGGTGGCCAAAATCACTGAAATAGCGCTGGTATTTACGGCCGCACTAGTCATCATCCTTGTTTTCGCCAGACCTGCCAGTCAAGAGCATTTAATTCACAATCAAGTGGTTCTGTGGTTCGCCAACGTGTTAATGATGTTGGTCGTTGTTGCGGGAGTGCTCCTCCGGGGGGAAAAGATCAGTTCCCTTGGTCTAAGCTTTGAATTGGTCACAGTAAGAAGCCTTGCAAAGTTTATTGGGTTATCTCTGCTGGTATTTGTTATTGCTACTGCCTTCTATATTCTTGGGTCCGCCATAATGATAAATATTACCGGCCTTCCTCAACAAGCGGATATGAGTTCCTATGACTATATGAAAGATAACCCCGCGATGCTTGCAGCATCTCTGGTAGGGGCCTATATCGCTGCCTCTTTCGGCGAGGAGTTAATCTACAGAGGATTCTTAATCACCCGCATTACCGAACTTTTAAACATTAAGCCCGGCGTTGCCATTTCAACAACTATCAGTGCTGTAATATTTGGTCTTGTCCACTACAATTGGGGGCCTGCTGGCGTGGTGCAAACTACTTTTATGGGGTTGGCTCTGGGAATTTGCTTCATATGGTTGAAGAGAAAACTGTGGATTTTGATTGCAGCCCACGCCATTATGGACACCATTCTTATCGTTCAAGTTTACTTGAGTATTAATTAGTAAAGTACCTTCCTCGTCGCCCAGAACTGTCCTTTCTTGAGGCCATTTTTGTTTATCTGGCCACCAGCCTCGGTAACATTACTTACCCATCCGCCTTGCTCTAAATGAAATTCAACCTTACACTTGTGCAGGATTCAATATTCAGCACCACCCGGTTATTGGCAAAAGAGCAGCTCAAAAATTAGCCGAATCCAATGACAGATCGAGAACTTAAGGAGCAAATAATAAAATTGAAAGGGGGCGATAGCACCGCCTTCAAGAGGCTCTTTGAGTTTTACCAGGAGGGTCTATTCTGGTATTGCTTGAAACTGCTTCGTGATGATAAACTGGCCGAAGATGTGCTGCAAGAGGTATTTCTCAGACTTTGGAGAAATAGAGAAAACATAGCTGTGGATAAGTCTGTAAAAAGCTACCTCTACACAGCAGCTCACAATCTCTCGTTGAATACAATTCGAAATAATAGGCTTGCTCAAGAGAAACTGCGAAAACTTAATCCCAGCCCTGTAGAAAATCTTGATCCCCATTTGTTGGCGTCAGGTGAACAACTGAAGGAAGAATTGGTTAGAGCCATTGAGCAGTTGCCCCCAAAAGCGCGCGAAGTTTTCAAGCTCAGCAGAGAAAATGGAATGTCATACAAGGAAATTGGTGAAGAGCTAAATATTGGAATTAAGACCGTAGAAACTCATATCGGCAACGCCTTAAAAAGTATCAGGTCCCATCTTAAAAATTCAGGGTTTGAGCTATGATAAGTGTAAATGAAACAACTGCATGAAAAACTACCTTGAAGACAACGAATTTCTAGCCGCCTATTTCCAGGGATCTCTTCCGGAAGTAGAGCTAACGGAATTTGAGCAGTGGTTACAATTGAATCCTCAGAAAAAGGCAGAGTTAGAAGAATATAAATTGATTTGGTCTGCAACTGCTGCATTGGATGCAAACAGACAGCAAAGTCGCCGTTGGGAAAAACTGGCCGATGCCCTCAATGAAGAAAAGGGTAGAGAAGAAAATGCCGCACCAGACTGGAGCCCAAATCTTCTTTATCGCATAGCAGCGTCGTTGCTGATCTTGTTCATGGCCTTTAGTGCCAGCTACTATTTCTCAGCAGTGGAAGTTACCACACCAACTGGCGACGTTGTTACAATACAGCTTCCTGATGGCTCCACCGCCTCCATCAATGCTGAATCAAGTTTGAAGTACAACAAAATCGCCTGGAAATTCGGCTCCAGAAAAATTACCCTCCAGGGCGAGGCTTACTTTGTGGTTGTCGCTGATGGCTCGTCCTTCTCGGTGCAATCAGATCAAGTAACAACCCGGGTACTAGGTACTCAATTCAATGTTTACAGCCGTGGGAACAAGGTGTTGGTTTCGTGTTTTGAAGGAACTGTTGGCTCTGACATTAACGGCAAAGAAATAGAGCAGGTAATAATCAACCAGGGTGAGTTTGTGAGTTTTCAGAGTGAAAGCCAATCCTCAAAGCCAATTATTGCCCGGGGGCAATTACATCCCTTGGCGAACAGCGTAGGGCCCGGATGGATTGATGGAAATTATTACTTTGATAAAACCCCAATCGGAGAAATTCTTAACGAATTCGAAAGGAAGCTTGGCATTGAAATAACCTCAAATCCTGAAATAGATACCATACGATTTACTGGTCAGCTCAAGTTAACCACAGCTGAAGAGCTTTTGCAAATAATGTCTGCCACAGCAGGCTTAAGGTACATCAAAGCCGGAGAAGATAGCTATAAGCTGGAGATGGAATAGGATTTATTACTAGATTGAAGCCATCGCATTTCAGGGTTGTTTTATGTTGAAGTGTATAGAATGATAAAGCAGTTGAATTTGACTAAACTCTGCATCTCTGGACACAGGTTTTTCCTGATACTGTCATTGGTATTTGTAATTAACCAATCTTATGTGAGTGCACAGACTAAAAGTTCAGCAGTCACAGAGACTCTATATTATCAAAACGCGCCGCTAAGAACAGTTCTCAAGGATTTGGAATCCAAATTTTCTGTCACATTCAATTTCGTCGAGTCCTTGGTTTCGGAAGTTATGGTTACCGCTCAGTTTAGTAACCAAGATCTACCAGCAATACTGCGAAGCGTGCTAACACCAAATAGCATTCATTTCACTGAAATTAAGCCTGATGAATACATCCTGGCAAAAGCGGGTAACAACGGAAAACCTTATGATATTTCTGGGCGAATTATTAGCTCCAACCAGCAAGAACCTGTGCCATTCGTGGCAGTTTATATCAGGGAATTATCACTAGGAACCACCGCTGATGAGAAGGGCAGGTTTGCCTTTCAACAAATACCGGAAGGAAAATACGACCTTCAGATGTCGTCAGTTGGGTATGAGCCCCTGGTAGTGAAAATTCAGGTTCCTTTTAACGGTGAAATTACTTTTACTATGAGTGAATCATACGTACAACTGCAGGCAGTAGAAATTACTCCGGGGTCATTCGAGCTTTCAACACTTTCAAGCAACTCTTTCAGTTTAAGTAGAGAAGAACTGCTCCATCGGCCTAACCTGGCCAGGGATCTAATTAAGAACCTGAAGTCGATTCCGGGGATTGCCAATGACGACATCTCAGCCAAAACAAGAATTAGAGGAGGCGATTGGGACGAAACTGCTATTTTTTACGACAACCTGGAAATCTATGAGCCTTTCCATTTGGAGGAAGTAAATGGCTTCGCCAGCATCTTCGATATAGAACTCATTCGCAATTCGAAAATTCTCACCGGCGGTTTCTCCAGTAGATATACTAACAAAATGTCCGGTATTATCGAAGTGAACACCTCTGACTACGTTTCGGAAAATGCCACTTCCCTATCCATAGATTTACTTGGTTTAGGATTGCAAACTCAGCAAAGATTCAATGACAAGTTGAGCGCCATAGCTTCATTCAGGCGCGGATATTTAGATCTATTTGTGCGAGCAGAGCAGAATGGTATCAGGCCGCGGTACTACGATGGTAACCTTAAGATTAATCATAAGCTAAGCCCAACCAATCATCTCAGCTACCACGTGCTATTCTCTAGAGATAACCTCGATTTTTCAACAGACCTGGCCATCCTTAAGCCAGAATTTTATAACAGCAAAAGAGACAACTTCTATTCATGGTTAAACTGGAAGTGGATACCAAGTGCCAAGTTCTCAAGTCAAAGCACGATTGGATTCCAGACCCTCCGCAAAAGGTCAAATTTTCTGTTTGAATCTTCCCTCACCGACGACAATCGTGACAACCGGTTCGCAAGAATATTTTCCATAAATAACCGTAACTACTACCAGCCTGCCGCCAATCATAGCCTGGAATTTGGGCTGGAGTTTAAGGGATTCGATACTAACTATCTATTTCAGGAGGCCAGGATTGATCAAATCCGATCTTCTCAGGACACAGTCTTCACAGATTTCGTAGATATTAACCTCGATTTTACTGGCTACACCTTGGCCGGTTACATGCAAGACCTTTGGCAGATCTCCGATAAAGTCGAATTGAATTTAGGCTTACGTATTTCCGGTGAAAGTTACACCGGGGACATCCACCTCGCTCCGAGAATGGCAACTTCTTTTAACCTGGGCCCATCATTCAACCTGAAACTTGCCTACGGAAAGTATTTTCAAGCGGAAAATTTTCAGAAATTGAAGTCGTATGAAAACCGCACCAGTCTTTCTGATGAGAACATGAGCAGCACACATTACGTTGGTACGCTCCGCTATGAGAAGAAAAACATGGAATGGATGCTTACTGGCTATTACAAAGACTATGAAAAGCTATTCAACGATTACAGGTTTGATTTTTACAACCGCGCAACCCTGGTTAATATAGTTGACTACCAGGATTTCAACACAGTTAGTGGTACTTCCAAGGGTGTGGAGTTGTTCTTAAGGCAAACTTTTAAGAAAGGTTTCATGGCTGTTACTTATGCCTTAGCACGAAACCAGATTGCCAATAGCCTAGGTGAAATGGCCGATAGAGACTTCGACCGCAGGCATGCCATCAATTTGAATTTGGTTTTTGAGACAAACCGCAATATCACATTAAGTTCAACCTGGACTTATCATTCCGGAAATCCATATACAGAATCAGAAGTGCGGGTTGTTTCACGGAACACTCCTGATGAGCTGATATACTACAACTTAGGACCGAAAAACGGGGCCCGACTTCCAGCCTACCATGCCCTTGATCTAAAAATCGAAAAAAGCTGGCAAGGCAGGACTACAAAAACCGCATACTTCAACATTGTAAATCTTTACAACCGCAAAAACATCAGAAACTTCCATTGGGCTGGCGAAATAAATGATTTTGGGGAAGTAATAACCTCACGCCAGGAAGTGGGACTACCAACGCTCTTTATTTCTCCGGGATTTCGGTGGCAATTTTAACTTAAGCCTTTTACCCAGCTACAAACCTGTTCAGGGCAACCTACCCTTAAAGTGTATTATTCCTAAACGGGTGACTATGAAACGAGGCATTTGTATTTTCCTTACCATTCTATGCATTGGATGCAGCCCAATTATCCAGCCTGCTTTCGATTCTGATCAATTTCAAAATGTGATCGATGAGATAATAACCGAGTATGAACTGGTAGGAGTTTCGGCAGCAGTTTCGTTCCCAAACCGGGAGTGGTCAGGAGCTAGCGGTCTTTCACACAGCAACGTGGCTATATCTACTGAAATGCGATTTGCTATTGCTAGTATTACCAAAAATTTTGTTGCTGCTCTAATCCTGAAATTAGAAGAGGCAGGCATGCTCAGTATTGATAGCACCATTAGCCATTACCTTCCGAGTTATGAAAATGTTGCAGATTCAATCACCATAAAACAGTTGCTCAGCCACCAAAGTGGTGTTGCCGATTACACCGCAGCCCCAAATTTCATAGATGTTCTATTTGAAGATCCGGAAAAGACATTTTTGCCAGAAGAAATCATCTCTTTCGTGGGTGAGCCGCTTTTCGCACCTGGCGAGGACATCTCCTATTCCAATTCCAACTTCATACTGTTAGGTATGATCATCGAGGGTGTTACCGGCCAGCCTTTTTTAGAAGCGCTTACTGACTACCTACTTAATCCCGCCTGGCTGGTAGAATTCTACATGGGAGACGAAAATATTGATGGGGAATTAGTACACCAGTGGGCCGAGGGGTTTGGGCCCGGGCTGACGGATATATCCGGCACACCGCGCACTTCACTTTATTCGGCGGCCTGGACGGCTGGAGCCATGTGGTCGACTGCTAGTGAACTCAATCTATGGATGAGGAGACTCTTTAGTGGGCAAATACTAACAGATTCCTCAATGGCTAAAATGACAAGTTTTTCAAATTTCGACAGGTCAGGGGTGCCGGAATTCAATGGCTATGGGCTCGGAACCATGCGCATTCTTTCTACCAGAGAATGGATTGGGCACACCGGAGATATTTTTGGATTTGGATCAATTTCGGTCTATTCACGACAAGATGACATTGCCATTACCGTTTTATTCAATCAAGATACAAAAGAGGAAATTAGACTGGATGCCGTTAATAGGTTGTTTGCAAAGGCTGAAAAAGAACTATAACCAACATCTCCTGCAACTGGCTAGTCAATTCGTATCTATTTTGATTCCAGCATCTGACTTAATACCAGCTACCGACCGGTTGCTGTCTACATGCAGAGCCCATTCTCTTCGGTATTGAAGAAGCAAAATTGGGCACCGCTTTAATAAGGTAAAGAGAATACTAAACAAGAAAAGCTCGAAAACGAGCTTTTTTGTCCTTTGCAGGAAATATGAGCGATACTTGATTTGTTCTATTTCAAATTCCTAGAAACTACAGGTCCCCGGTTGCTGTCTGCTATCAGCATTTATGGATTTCATCGCCTGTTTATTTTGAGTTTTTGACCTCTGATAAAATTTACATTGAAGTAATTGACCAGACAGAGTAGCGATAAAAACGTGCCAAAACGTTCAGATTACACCTTTTGAAACAGGGTTTTGTACTGAATTGGGAGAATTATACTACCGAAACGGGAAAAACCATATGTGAACCAGACATGATTTTTACCCTGCTGATTCGGGCCGAATTCTGAGGTCGTACAGAATCGTACGAAAAGTATTCGCATACGGACATCCCCCCGGGCGAGATGCCAATAACCGTAATTAAGTTTTAAGGACTTAGGCCAATGATTGCATGATCACCCCGTCTCCCACATTTCCTCCTCCTCCTGGAGATCTTCTGCCAGTAAGGACTCAACATGTTTCTTCTCGAAGAATTTGCTTGCGTACATTCGGATGGGTACCAAGGCAGCAATCATAAGAGGAAAGAGTATACCCACTTTTGAAGTCTTAAGTACCCAGAGAATTACGAAACAAATTGCCTGGATAAAAGTGAAACGATGTACAACCTTAGGCGGAACAATCTTTAAGTAATGAGTTTCCGGATAAAGCTTGGGGTCTGTCACCCAAAGCATGATGCGGTCGTAAAACTGATTTCCGCCAAGGGATGCAAAACCCATATACAGGAATAGTCCGAATAATACAGCCATGGGAATCATAGCGAAGTATGCACTGAAGAAAATTGAAGCCGCTATCATTACATGAATCAAAAACCCGGAGACCCGCGTCTCTCTGACTGATACAATCTTCTCTTTCTTTTGACCGCCCACATCGACAACGTCTACAGTTGCTAAACTACGTACATGGTTTAGGGAATGAACTGTAGCTGCCACGATCCAAGGCAAGGCAAACAATGATGCCACCAAGATTATTACACCAACTATCAGCAAATCAAGGTGATACCCGGCTCCCTTCTTAAGTTTATTATCTGTGGCGTTGACCAACCTGGTAGTAATATTCTGATCGAGAAAAAGTAGAATAGTGGCAAGTATGGCAGGCCCGATCGAACCAAATATTACCCATGTGGGTGCATCAAAAATGTTCACCGTCCACGCGCGCCCTGTAGTGGTAGCGAATGTTTCCGGAACTGCTGGCAAATTCAGTTTCACATCGGGAAAGCTTAGGGCAAAAAATGTCATTGCCAGAATTGCAATTGATGGGCCAAAATCAGTTAGGAATTCCCTCAGGTTATGCTGTAGATAGGGTGTGTTAACAGTGTTTTTCAAAATCCTGGAGATCAGGAAGGTTCCTAGCGCCAGTATTAAGGTAAGGAAGGCACTAGACAGGCCGAATCCTTCAGGGCCAAAGGCACTAATCGTATCCTTGGCAGCCTCATAAATGAATATCACAGAAATAAGAGCTGCAAAAATTTCATCAGTAAACCTGGTAAAGAACTTCATGAGATAGCTGGCATCAGTGACAGCCAGTATCACCATGAGAATTCCAGACCATATGCCTACCCACGCATAAGTGGCTAAAAATGGTATTTCTAATTGTGCACATGCCAGGAATAATAGGCCTGTAAAAATTGTGATTGGGCCAGTTCCACCTAGTATGGTTAGTGGCTGACCAGAGAAAAGGGCAAAAACGATTCCACCAATTGCGGTAACCACAATCATCTCCATAATACCAATCTGATTCCCGGTTAGTGCCCCGGTAAGGGCTCCAAACGCAATGGCATTTGCAAGAGCGGCGAAGTAAAGGAATAGCGTTGTGCCAGCAACCTTCGAATGTAAGCCTTGTTTGAAATCGTCTAAGTAATGTGGGGCCCGTCGTTTTATGTCTTCAACTATACCTCCAAATAATCTGCCGGTCCGCTCTAATCCCTCGTTTATACTTCCATTAGTGGTGTTCATCTGCCTCGAGAATTGTTGTTTAGCTTAGGTTTAAAATTTAGAAAACGTGATAATAACAAATTTTAGGTAGTCTACCTAAAATTAGGTAACGTAGAAACCAACCCTAGTTGTAAATCATAAAAAAGATAGATAGCACAAAGACATTAATGTCGCCCCCGGCAACCACATTCATCTATCATAAAGCTACCGGTTTGCTCATGCCAGGGGAATGAGCTGTTGTATTTATTCCTTTCCCAATAAAAATCTGTCCTCTTAACATCATAGTTACCAATCTCGTTCATGGTGTCAGTGTCATATAGTCTACCATTCACCATCGTATAAATGACGTTAACGGTTTGCTCAATATTTTCCAATGGATCACCATCAATAACTATAAGGTCCGCAAGCTTTCCTGCCTTAATCGAACCCAATTCGGCATCAAGCCCCAGGTAACGCGCTCCATTGATTGTTGCGGCCCTAAGTGCCTCAATGTTTGTCATCCCACCTTGGTTCAACATCCACAATTCCCAATGAGCTGCGAGGCCCTGGAGCTGTCCATGAGCTCCTAAATTAACTTCAACTCCTTTATCGGTTAATGCCTTGCACACCTTCGCGCTGGCAATATGGCCGTTCTCATACTCTGCCAGGGGAACCATTGTTCGATGGCGAGATCTGCTGTCGACAATGGACCGCGGAAAGTACTTTAGCAGCTTCTCATTTTCCCAAACATTATCCCTCTGGTAGTAGTAATACTCCCCACTCATGCCAGCATAATTTACGACCAAAGTTGGTGTATATCCTGTGTTTGAAAAGCCCCATAACTCCAGCACATCTTTGTATACCGGCGCTATTGGAATATTATGTTCAATTCCGGTATGACCATCCATAATCATTGATATGTTATGGTAAAAGGTTGACCCACCTTCAGGTACTACAATTATACCCTCTTCCCTGGCAGCTTTTATAATCTGCTGTCGCTGGTTTCTTCTCGGCTGATTGTAGCTTTTTACCGAAAACGCACCAAAGGCTTTCGTCCGTTTTACCGCAGATAATGCGTCAGCATAATTGTTCACTACGGCCTTAAAATCACCGTCGGCGCCATATAATATGATTCCTGTAGAAAAAACTCTTGGACCAACCATTTCACCAGCCTTCACCATTTCGGCTTGTGAAAACACCATCTCAGTATTTGCTGATGGATCATGTGCTGTAGTAACTCCAAAGGCGAGGTTCGCGTGGTACTGCCAGTGCTTCTGCGGGCTAATGCCATACCTGAATGATCCAAGATGGGCGTGTGCATCTACTAATCCTGGCATTATTGTCTTACCTGCCAAGTCATAAATTTTTGCGTTTCGGGGAATTTCAACATTCTCCCCAACAGCAGTTATTTTGTTGTCAACCACTACTACTGTGCCGCTTTCAATAATCAAGTTTTCCATAGTAATGACCTTTGCATTCGTAAAAGCCACAGCACCTTTTGGTATATCTGATTGCAGCTTCAGATTGATTTTTACTCCAACTGAATCCAGAGGAGGCAAACTATCCGCACTTGATAGAAATTTGAATCTATCTTCAAGTTTGTTGCAGTAATACTCATCCCCCAGCGTCCAGCAAACTTTCTTCGAATCTCCAGACCAGTGTAGGTTAATTCCAGCATCCTTAGACAACTGTGCTACCGGAAACGATTTTGTTTTCGCATCCAAATCGATGCTCTTCCCCGCGGGAGGCATTGCTGCCACATATACCTTATGTAGGTGGATAAATGCAACCCACTTATTGTCAGGGCTTGGAACCAATCTATTTGCATACTTGGACTTCACATGAGATTTAATATCCAGGCCATTCAGATTGGAACTCTTCAATTCCTTGGTAAGGCTTCCGAAAAAGTACCCTCCTGTCTGAAAGAAAATCCGGTCGCCACTGGCATTGTAAGTGGGGTAGGTTCCATTGGCAGTCACTTTCCTCATATTGCTTCCATCTCCGGCAATGACATATACACCAGGGTTCTTGGTAAATGTAAATCCTTGATGGGTGTTTCCAGGATCTTTTCTGAAGACGATGCTATTACCATTGGGAGAGAAAGAGGGAGTTCTATAAATGCCTTTTTCAGCAGTCACTCTAACCGGTTTGGCTCGCCTGTCCTGCAGATTCAATCTCCAAACTGCTCCCAGCTCCGTATCATTCCAGGATACATAGGTGATTTCCTGGCCATTCGGTGAAAAAGACGGCTCAAATTCAAGGTCCGCCGATGAGCTGATTCTAACCGGTTGACCATCTGGCAGAGACTTCTTATAAAGGTGGCCGGCGGCATTGAAAATGAGAATTCTTCCGTCTGGAGATGTAATGGCATTACGGATAACCCTGGCAGTAAAAGCTTGCTCGAATGCTACATTCTTAAACCTAAGAGCTTCTGCTATTTTAATCTCGGTCTCAACAGAAAAGGGAATCTCAGTAGTTTGTAGAGTTTCAATGTCAACCGACCGAATTCCACCACCAGACCAAAAGATGATTTCTTTGTTGCCCGGAGCCCAGCTAAAGTTGGGATAAAGTCCAAAAATGGCCCAGGCCTCTTGCTGATCCTTATTTAGTCTGTCATAAATCGGCCATTCCTCCCCTGTTTTCAAATCATGGATAAAGAGAACAGATTTCTCTCGGACTCTTCGCACAAAGGCCAGTTTGCTACCATCTCTAGATGGCGTTGGCCTAACTGCACCACCTGGACCGGTAATTAAATTCTGGAGAGTACCATCCTTGAAATCGTACCTTCTAACCACATAGATTTGGCTATTGGGGTCTTTGTTATATTGAAAAAAGCCTCCTGGATAGAAGTCCTCAGAGAAATATAGGTATCTCCCGTCGGGGCTTACGGCTGGCTCATTTACATCTTGCTGGTCATTTTTCCTTTTCGTTAACTGGACTCCGGTCCCACCATCTATATGATACATCCACATTTCCCCAGCGCCCAGGGACCGTTGTGATGTAAAATGTTTTCTGGCAACCAGGTAGTTGCCGTCAGGGGTCCATACAGCATTATTTAGCAACCGAAAGCTTTCCTTTGTTACTTGTCTTGCTGCAGAGCCGTCGGCATTCATTATCCAAATATTATCTCCTCCGCCAGCGTCGCTAGTAAACGATATCTTTTTCCCATCTGGACTGAATCTTGGTTGCACTTCAAAAGCAAGCCCGCCACGAAGTTGCGTGGCGCTACCTCCACTTATTGGCATTGAATAAATATCCCCTAGTAAGTCAAAAACAATCGTTTTGCCGTCCGGGCTTACGTCAAGGTTCATCCAGGTGCCTTCATCTGTTGACAGCTTCATGGTACTAAAATTCCATTCTCCTTCAGGGTCATTTACATCCCATTTGGTATTTTTCTCTTGAGCCCACGAAAAGCTTATAGTTACGAGGTATAACGGTACAATTATGAATTTCATCGTTTTAAACATACAAGTCTGAAAATAAGTACAACCAGAGGAAAAACAAAGACTTGTTTCAGCCGTAAAAAGTATAATTGGTTACGAAAAAGCCTTAAAAAACATTAATATAAGAGGGTTGAAATAATTGGCAATAATTGAAACAAATTGCTGTTTTTAGGGTTATTATAATTGACTTTAGTTACTTTCCTACCTACCTTTGCAACCTTTTAGTGCAGAACACGTTTTTACGTGCTGGATTATTGAAAATAAACGATTTAGTTTAAGGAGTATATATGAGACAACTTAAGATTACACAGAACATCACCAATAGGGAAAACCAATCGTTAGAGAAGTATTTCCAGGAGGTGAACAAAGTAGATTTGCTAACCATAGAGGAGGAAGTGGAGCTGGCAAAGAGGATTAAGGAAGGAGATGAGGTTGCCTTAGAGAAATTGGTAAAGGCAAACCTGAGATTTGTAGTTTCTGTTGCAAAACAATATCAGAACAGAAGTCTTACGCTTAATGACCTCATTAACGAGGGTAACCTTGGACTCATTAAGGCTGCAAGAAAATTTGACCACACCAGAGGGTTCAAATTTATTTCTTATGCAGTTTGGTGGATACGCCAATCAATCATGCAAGCGTTGGCAGAGCAATCAAGACTGGTTAGACTTCCTTTGAACAAGGTGGGTACAATCAGTAAAATCAGCCAGGCCTCTTCTGCACTTGAGCAGAGATTGGAAAGGATGCCTACTGAGGAAGAACTCGCTAATATTCTTGAAATGGATGAGGAGGATATCAAGAATACCATGCGTATCACAACCAAGCAACTTTCAGTAGATACACCTTTTGAAGAAGGCGAAAGCAGCTCTTTGTTGGATGTTTTAGCTGATGATAGTGTCGAAAGTACTGACGAGCAAATTGCATACAGGGATTCTCTCAGCATTGAGACTGAAAGAGCACTTTCTACTCTATCTGAAAGGGAGAAGCAAATCATCAAGATGTTCTTCGGAATTGGTGAAGAAAACCCAATGTCTTTAGAGCAAATTAGTGAGGTGTTGGAGCTTACAAGGGAAAGGGTGCGTCAGATCAAGGAGAAAGCTCTCAGAAGATTGCGACACTCAGCCAAGAGTAAACTTCTTGCAGAATACTTAGGATAATCCTGAACACACATAATAATAAAAAACCCCAGCAAGCTGGGGTTTTT
>JANQPQ010000049.1 GCA_028285445.1 Cyclobacteriaceae bacterium
TTTGACGGCAGCGTTTTCAAGGTGTAAACACCTGCTACAATGGACACAACAGCTACTAACACTTCGCTGCTTCCATTTTTCAGATTCTTAGTCAAATCCTTCTTTTCGAATTTCATAATTGAAAGTGTTGTTATTGAATGAATTACAATTGAATAGTGGGTACTGCCTTTTTCTTAGATTTCCCCTTGTTTCCTTTTTTGTTTTTGGGCTTGGTTTTAGTTGGTTCCGGGCCGTTTAAAGCTGGAGCCTCCTTCTTTTTGCCCCTACCTGACAATCCGAAGGCGGCCCCTAGCAATAGAATTATCGGTAAGACTCCCTTGAATCCAGCTTTCAATGGTTGTTGATCTTTTGTTGCTAAGGTCTTGGTGAGATTGATGTTTGCTTCAGGTTCGGGCGTTTGAGCTGGTTTTCTCTTGTGCATCTTTTCTTGCTCCATCAATTTATGCTTGCGAAGCACTGATAGCCGAGTCTTCTTCTTGCGTCGTTTGTCTTGCCCTGACCGGCCTCGGCCCTTTGAATTGCATTGTTGTGAAACTGCGATTTGCATAACTAGGACTTGCTTTTTTTACTTGCTAGAACTGCTGCCGTACCTATTCCAACTGTGGCAAGACCTGCTGCAATTAGCAATCCCGTCTTATTCGACTGTGGCTTTTGCGTATCCTTGCTGGTGGTCAGCACCTTGAGTTTGGTTGTTCCCTCCTTGGGTGTTGTGGTAGTTTTCTTAGTGGTTGTCTTGTTGGTAGTGGGCTTGTTTACTACCCCCGCTGGACGATGAGGCTTTACATTCACCACCGGCCTAATAACTGTGGGCTTGGTTGGCTTCTTCGTCTTGTCCTTCTTAACTGCCTTAACTGTTTGAGCAGCTGGCACCGCCACATCTCTAAGAAGTGTGATAACCTTAACCACTAATGGTGTTGCTGGAGCAACGGCGGCTGGCAGTGCGGGGCCAGCGCCGAGGCCTCTCAAGCTACGGTTTTTACGAGTGCCTTTATTCCAACCCTTCATAATGGCAGTCCGTAGCTTGTCCTCCTTGCCCTGAATGGTCTTGAAAATCTTCTTTACATTATTAAGCTTGGACACGAACTTGATGTGTTGACCCCTGGACAAGCCCTTCCTTCGAGCTTCCTCGGCAGTCCAATACCCATAACCAAGCTTTTCCGCAGCTCTGAACAGGTTCAAACTAAAGAAAGTGAGCATGGCTGCTCTAACTGCTATGGTAACAGGGTTGAACCTAACAATGGCCTTACCAACTTTCTTCAAAGTCCTACCGGTGGCCTTCACTAGCCCTTTCACACCCCTCTTCTTGACGATCTTAACAGCCTTGATAGGGAGTCTAACAGGGGCTGTCACTACTCGGCCCACCTTCTGGAAGGTGCGCTTCAGCTTCTTGAAAAAACCATCAAGGCCACTTAAACCCTCCGTTTCTGCTAAGTCGTCTAGTATTCTGTTCCTTACTTCAGCATCATCAAAGTTGTTGATGAGAAGCTCAAGTCTTGCTAGAAACTGCTGTGGGTCTTCCTCACCTTGAACACTAAGAGGATTGCCTTCAACAATCTTCTTTGTATTTATTAAGTGCTGTTTAATGGCCCTTAGAAAGCCATCTTCCAACATCTTGTGGCCCTGAATTAAATCATCAACAGTTTCGCCCAGGCCCGAAAGTGCTACCTGATCTGCTAGACCTTCGAGGCCATCAAATTCAACACCAAAGGTGGCGTTGTTGATCTGGCCAGCCAGTGAGGTTGTAATACCTCCATTAATAGTGCTTGGATCAATACCGTTGAGAAGTTGAATAGGCATTTTCATAAAGTGATCGTGTTTTTGCGAAAATGGAACTTCGTAATCGAACCGATCCACAACCGGATCAATGACTACATACTTGTGTCGCGACTTAACAACCTTTGCGGTCTGGTTCAGGGGTACAATGACATACACATGCTGCCAATCACCCTTGTATTTGGTCATTCGGAAAGCATGTGTAATGCCAAGGTTTGTAAGTATGGATGAAATGAATATTGAGTAGCAGTCGCAGTCTACTCCTGACCTTCTATTCTTC
This sequence comes from Cyclobacteriaceae bacterium, assembly GCA_028285445.1. GTDB lineage: Bacteria > Bacteroidota > Bacteroidia > Cytophagales > Cyclobacteriaceae > JANQPQ01. The sequence goes on from JANQPQ010000049.1 coordinate 2,054, forward strand.
CATGTCCTGGCTGGCTCACGTAGCTGCTCGACACCCGCCTTATCCCTTTTGTATTGCACATGGTTATAGAGAAAGTCCCAAATGTTTTTGGCTGTTCCAGGTATAGAGCCAGCCTGCAACAGCTTTGAAATGTCTTTAGTTTGGTTCAAGGTGCCCTTAACAACCTTTTCCATTTGCGCGAGAGTATCAAATACGCCGCCCTCCATAAGGATTGGATCGGTGCCTTTCAATTGTGTTGTTGGGAAAAGGTGATCGAACCCTACACCGCTATTGATTTGGCGCTTGCCGTTGGCCACTAAGCCTAATCCCGATATGGTGCTTTGCAGGATCACTTCTTTCTAAAGGCCTCAATGATTTGTTCGTGCTCAATCTTGGCTCCTCCAACAACAACTTCAGTCTGCACCCTGAGCTTGGGAGCAGCTCCGGTGTTAATGAAGTTTGCTAGAGAGTCAAGTATCCCGAATCTCTTGGTCTGGATTGTGGGGGTAATGCGAATTGGAGTTGACCCATTTGGTCTAATGGTAAAGGCATCGGGGTTTTCGCTAGTGCTGCCAATCAGAACCCATTGGTTGAGATTAGATTTGAATAGCCTAACTACTAAGGATTCAATCTTCATCTCAACATTTGTTGGATTGAAGAATTCTAGTGTGAGGGGAATCGTAACTACTCCCTTCCGGACTGTTGGGAGTTTGAAACCAGTAATGCGATAATCTAGCTTGTCTGCGAATGACTTCACCTGAAGCGCATTCCAGCCGAGTAATGCAATGGCACCAATACCAAATAATAGTAGTGCTCTCATTGCTTAAGTTCCCTTAGGTTTGATTAATCCAACTTTCTTGAAAAACCATTCGACTATCACCTTCACAAATAATGAGGTGGTACCAGCGATGGAGGCGTAGAAAACCACGTCTAATGTATGCCCCCAGGTGATGTTGGTAAGGGTGAAAGCTGTTAGTGACGATGGTAAGTGAAGGGGTGGGCTAATGATTCCGAATAGGAAGGCTAGGAGGTTTGATTTTCCCGAGATCGCGGGGCCAATTTGAAATGCCATTAAGTGAGTTTTAGTGTGAGAAATTTCGATCTATGGCAGCCAAAATAGGCCAGTGATTAAGCTGTGACCAACAACAAATGTTGGTTTTTAGGAACTTTCGGGAATCATCGGGAATTTCGGGGAAATAGCGTGATTTACAGGGAATTGCTATTTCAGAATGTTGTATATTTAAGAGAAGATTGAATTTTACTGATATGGTAAATAAGGAAATAAGATACCCTATCACTAGAAGAGAGCTTGCAGATATTTATGGGGTTGGTAAGAACTACATCACCCTAATGCTGGAGAGAATCGGCATTCCCAAATACTCTAAAATCCTTCCAACAGACGTTGAATTAATTAAGCAGAGATACGGGCAGCCTTAAGGTCACCAACTCTTACCACCTTTTGAAATATTTCTTCATTACCCACCCCTCCTGGTGTACATGTAATTGGTAATCTACATAAGCGACCTTAATCCACTTCTTATACTTCTTACCATCTTCTGGCTCAAGAACTCGCACTTCCTGACCCTTCTTTACCGTAGCTAGTGCAACTGATTTTGTCGTTGGCCTTTTCCGAAGCTTCGTGTTAATTTGGCAAAATCTAATTCGAGATACGTTAATGGAATCAAATAGCTCCCCCAGCTCCTGCAATTCCGCCCTTAGGGAATCCAATTCCATTGTTTGAATTTTGTTCTCCTCGGAAATCTTCTCAATTTTTTTGCCCCCAATAAGGGAGTCAACCATTTGAATTGCGAAAAACACAAACGCAAACACTAAGCTGAGGTTAAGGGGATTCTTTGGTACGGGACTAGTTGGGTCTGTGTGGTAGTTCACGTTTTCCCGCAGGTTTTGCAGAAGTGTTGCAAACTCAAAATCAGGGTTTCCCAGCGATTCAGCGCCATTTTTCTCCTTTATGAAGCCGACAAGCGCATCAACTCCAAACAAATCACCTCTTAGACTACCTGAAATTGCTTCCCATTGTAGTCTTATTGCCTGACTCTCCTCCCATAAAGTTGAAAGGTTGGTATTCCATGTAGCGCTGGCCTTAGAGGCTCGAGTAGCACTACGTGTTAGTTCCTCTAAAACGGATGAATAGTTTGCTGGCACCGCTATGGCTGTAAACTGATTTCGGAGTACTTGCATTTTGGCCTTCTCCGCTGCCAAAGACTGCTTAAGCAATCTCCCGATATCTGCCATTCGGTCCACTTCCGCTGAAACGGCGGTTCCGGCAGAGGCGATTTGGTTGATCTGTCGTTGAAAGGCAGCCTGCGAAGTCTTCAGGTCATCAAGAACTGATTTTTGATGAAGCACAAACCGTTCTACTACAGATTGGGTACGAGCAAATTGCTCAAGGTATTCGACAAGCTTCATGGATAGTTTGTATCTTCTAATGATCTTCCGAGAAACAAAAGCCTCCAAGGGCAATTCCTTGCAGGCTTTTCATTGATTGTAAGTAATTAACTGGTTTTACCGAAGATAGGAAATTTATGGAGTTTGATAAAGTATTACGTTTTGACGACCAACCTCAATGAAAGGTAAGGCTCTTCCATCCACTTTAATATCACCCAGCTTCTCTAATTCACCGTAGACTGCATCAGCGGTTGACCTTCCGGATAAGGCATCAATAACTAACATGAAACCATTTATAGTGCTATAATCTCTGACTATATAAATGTCATCTATCCACTTTGGCTGGGGAAGTTTTCGATATTCATCTTCAAAAACTGCTTTTGCCGACCACACATGGGACCATTGTCCCCTAGTTAGTATGATAATATGCTCATTTTCCACATCCCTCTCATTAATCCGTAGTATGCTCAAATAAAAGTGCGGCGGCGCAGAGGGGCCTATTATGGTATCTGGTTCATCACTGGCCGGTATTGCAGCATCCTGATCTCTTTTCGCCTTTACACTCGCTATCTCATCGGCTTGTTTTCGGATTGCCCGGTCAGCTAGTTGAAGATTTTGATTCACAGTATCAATAGTGAAATTTAAATCAGCTATTTTACGGTCAATCAAATCTGATTGCACCCTAATATTTTTTCGAATTTCATAGAAATCCGAATCATACTGGTTTATCCTAGTAGCTAATTCAGTCCATTTCTTATCTAATAAATTCTCCCAATGCTCCAAATCATTTTCCGCTATGGCTGTATTGACTTTTAGTTTTACCACCAGCGTTTCGGCTAAATCAATATTATCTTTTAGGCGACCGAATTGGTCATTCAGCATATGAACTTTACTATTTAACTCACTCTCCAGGTGAGCCGTAAGTCTTTGTTCAAGGCGTGATCTTACACCTTCCTCTATGCTAGCAAGACCAAAAAATCCCAAAATGCCTAAGATTGAGGTTGCTATTGAAATAATAAATATCCAAAAGGCTCTATTCCTCCTCACGGACTCTTCCTTTTGTTCATATTGATGAAGCCTTATCCTGTCTTGCAATTCAAGTAACCTTGAATCCAGCATGGATTTTGATTCTACTTTAAGCGCCTCCTGGTACTCTCTGAGATTCGAATTGAACTCATCAGCAATTTTCCTATTTTCGTCGGCCATTACTTTTATTTTAGGGTGATTCAAATCTAACCAATGACCGTAACTATCTGTATTTTAGATAGGTAGAAATACTTAGTCTAGGTGTGCGGGATATACGTATTAGACCGTCGGCCCTCCTTTAATGCAAATTTCCCTTATTTTAGTTTGTCCAAGACCACGCAACAACAATGTGTTACGATGCTGCTTTCGGCACCTTTGAGCCGAAGACCTACGTTGACAGATTTCACGCCGAATTCCATAATGGCCAACAGCCGATACCATTTTATCACACCACCGGCTTCGACCACTTCGAGATACCAGTGATAACTGGGGAAGATCCTGGGCATATCCAGCTATATAGTTGGGGGCTAATCCCCTTCTGGGCCAAGGACCCTGCTGACGCTGAGAAGCGCCGTAGGCAAGGACTCAATGCCAGGGGTGAAGAGATGTTTGAAAAGCCTTTCTTCAAAGAGGCCGCTGCCAACAGACGTTGCCTAATATTGATGGACGGATTCTTTGAACACCATCACGCACATGGAATGACATTTCCCTACCATATTAGAATGAAAAGCCACGAGCCTTTCGCGGTAGCTGGTATCTGGCAAAAATGGAAAGACCGACAGCATGACATCGAACGATATACAGTCGCGCTTCTGACCACCGATGCAAACCCAATGATGGCACACATACACAACCAGCCTAAATTTAGTAAGGAACCGAGGATGCCGGTGATACTACCCCAAGAACTGGAATCTACCTGGATCAAAGAGGGCTTGAGCAAGGAGGAAATCACTGACATGGTAAAGCCCTTCGATGAGAGCCTAATGGAGTCGTTTACAGTACCGAGGTTGAAAGGCAAAGTTGCTGTAGGCAACAAACCAGAAGCTATGCAACAACATTGTTATCCTGAATTAGAGTCAGAGCAGGGTAGCTTGTTTTAAACTCAATTGACTTCAGGATGAAAAGTCGACTTGCAATAACTCAAGATAAACACTTTAAAGAGGTTGGGTCAATTTCAGATGATGATGCGGCTATCCTTAGAGCCTATGTAAAGGACCTATATACCTACAGCAAACTGCAGAAGTTGTATCGAATGGTAGTTGCCAACTTTGGCGATTATTACAAATTGATCACCAGACTTGCTAATGTCCCATCAGCTGAGCTGGATTTAGGGAGGAAGTATCTTGACGAGGTGAATTTTGAAGCTGACCGGCTCTTGATTAATTATTTCACTGTTTTCAGGAGTTACTCAGATCACTCAGAACGAATTCTCAAGAAATACTTCGGAGCTACTTCAGAGGAATATGGAAAATATGATACAGAGACTAGCAGAGTTTATGACAGCAGTTTCGGCTACAGATTGATTTACAAGCTGCGGAATTATACTCAACATTGTGAAATGCCGGTTGGCCATTTAAATTTCGTTACCGATCGGACGGTTAAGCCGGAGGAAATGATTGGGGCCTTTCAGTTGATTCTTGACAGAGACCAACTGCTTAAGGACTATAATGGGTGGGGATCAACCAAAAAGGATATTGAATTACAAAATGAGCGCTTCGACCTACATTCGCTAGTTAAAGACTCCATCTCCGGCATAAGGCACATTGATAATGTTGTTGATGAGCTTTTTAAACCGAAGATTTTACAAATTGAATCGGCAATTGAAAGGCATTTTCCTGTTGTGGACTATGATAGGTATGGATACTGTATATTTTCGGAAGCTAAAGACACAGGCCCTACAATAGATGTGAGCTTACAATACATTCCAGTTGAATGCCTTGCGTTCAAGAATAAAAAAAGTGATTTCTTTAAATCCTGAATTACCTTAATGAGGCAATTCAGGATGCCTAGACACGCCAACACTTGGTCTTAAGATAGCGCTTTTTTCCTCCTTTATTGCCATAATAACGGCCTTTGCAGGCTCGTAGTGGTAGTAGTTATAGCCGCCTAATCTAATGCTTAGTCCGTCTATGTCTTTTCTGAAGTTGAACCCTACTCCATGCTCTCTGCATAGCGAGGTAAGCTGCCTTTTTTGGTCGTAGGTAAGACCGCGAGAGAACTTGATACTTTCAGGGTCACGGTTAACATCCAGGGCAATGCCCTTGTAGAAACCTGCCAGGCTCCTGAAGGCCCTTTCCCAGGTGCCAATGGCGGTGGCCTTTATATCAACATCGTTGGTTGATCGGGAGTAGACATGCTGGTCATCGTAGGTACGGTTCTTCTCAATCTCAAACCTAATCTTGGCCTCGGTTGGAGACGAGTTTGATAACACCATAAACATGGCCATCTCATCAGCTTCGAGGTAGGCATGTAGTTTTGTCTCATACCTGGTTCTTTCAATCAGCATCTTCACTCCCATCGGATCGACCATAAACCTGCTCTTCTGTTGCTTTACCCATTCCATAGAACTGCTAAAGGTTTTCAAGAACTCGGCCTTGTCAATCTCTCTAAACTTGGGCTGGTTATCCGGAGCGAAGTACAGATACAATTCAACATACCGTTTCTCAAGGTACTGGAGAGTGTAGAAGAACTGCTTGAAGTAGGCCACCGTAGTAGTGCCTGGCCCTTTGGTGTCTGTCTTTCCGAATTTAGGCAGCAACGCTTACTAATTAAAATAGTTTTTACTAATTTAATTAGCTTCTTGCGTCACTCCAATAGAATTGAAAAGTTATTCAATTCCCTAGATCGAGGATTAGGTTGTATGTCTCAATTGGCATCAACGGATATGAACGACCCATATACTTCGCTAGTGTCTTTAGAGACTCATATTTTTTAGAATCAAGAATTGGAAATAGCTCCTTGAATTTCTCAACCAAATCCTTCCCTTCGGTCTTATACCAATCAGGCACGGTGATTTCATAGCCGTTTTGATATTGAAACGTAGTCATTTTCGAATCCTTGTAGTGAGGGAATCTTTCAATGAACTTCTTACAAATCCAGTCAGCAATTGCTTGAATCTTTTTATTTTCCTTTTTAAGGATTTCAAATAGGTCGTCTACTGGTTGAAAACTCATATCCTTATTAAAATCCTTGAATTCTTTATCCCACAGCATCAGGCCGAGGTATACTGGGTCAAGCAAGTAGTTTTCGATAGTGTACCTGCTACCTTCACCATGCACTTGTATCTCCTTCGAGGCCTTTGAAGAATTATCCCAGTCAATTATTCCGTAAACAGTTTTATTCCCAGCCTCTCTAAAATCTTTCACCGTTTTCACTACTTGGCTTTTGTTGGACTTACCATAACCATAGGACAGAAAGTAAAGGTCATGTTTTAACATTTGATGCTCCTTGATTTTGTTATAAGCCACCTGATAGTATTTGACATCGGTGGGGCTTTCAACAAGGACTTGCCGGTGGTTTTGATAGGAGATACTTAAATTCGGAATATTACCTGTCAGGATTTCCAAGGCGTAATCTTTGCTAATCTTCTTCAAGGAGCTAATTGGCCGATTTTTCAATTCGAATATTGAGTTTTCAGGGCACAGAGCGATGGTAGAGGGTGAATGGGTAGTAATAATCACCTTCATACCCAACTTCTTCACGAAGGTTCCATTTAGAATATCTAGAAGTACTCGTGTATTGTCGGGATGCAAATAAGCATCAGGCTCGTCAGCGACAAACATCTCTGGCACTGTAAGTGCGTCGCTATACAGTTGGCTAGTAAAAAGTTTGGTAAGCAATCCGATTACAATCTTCTCGCCAGAAGAGAATTGCTCTGAGCTAATTGGCTGTGAGTTTTCGTTAACGAAATAGAAACCTGAGGCCTGGTCTGGATGAAAATCATCGGGGTCATGGTCAGAAATACGATAGGCCACCCCGTAATCTTCAAGGACACTATTAAATAGACGCCATGGAGGCGGGAATCTTTCGTTGAACTCCTCTGGATGAATTGAGTTGTTTTGCTGGCGAAGTCTTTCCTTTCGAAAATAGTCATACTCATTTCTATTCCGCTTTTGCAGATAGACATGGAAATTCAAATCTAAAGAGGACTGAAATAAGGTGGGAGAATCAACGAATTCCTCAGTCATCGGGAAGTTGTTAAAATCTGATTCTCGAAGCGATGAAATCGGTTTGTCGTAGTATTTGGAAATCTCACTTGCCAACTTGAATAGTCTTTCATTTGACTTAAGACTGGACGACACTTTTTCCCAAAGCAGGTCTACTTGATCACTAGTTACTTGGGCAAAACTATTCCAAGCCTTGAATGCTACCTCAATGATCTCGCTATACCCTTGTGGTGTTTGGCTGTCCTTCAGGTCATTGACGGAGGAATGAATACTCAGACCTACTTCCTCCAACTTGCTGTAAAGGACCATGAGCGGCTTTGGAATATTCCTCCATTGGTCTGTTAAGGATTTTTTTTGGCTATTGACGCTCTCAGTTGTTATTGTATGGAATTGACGGACGTCAATAGCATCCCCCCTGATATCTGTTATCTGCGGGGTGAATTCGAAGTTCTTGGGATGGGTTTGTAACGCCTGCAGTAATTGAGTCTTTCCTGAGCCATTCCTTCCCGTGATTACCACGAAATCAGGCATCTCCTCACTTTCAAACTCTTTAAGTGACAAATGCTCATTGTTTAACTTCAGCTTCATGGGCTTAGTCGTTGGGACACAAAAAAAAATAACCACAGCTTTGTTCTCACTGTGGTTTCGTCCTTAGTAAGTTATTGAGAATTGCTGAGCAAAACAATTTCACTTGGGACTTAGACCCATTGCTATTACGAACAACAATAGTAGTGAGAGCCCCAACCCCAGGAGCTGCACTAGAATCACCTGCAACCTTTGTTGTTGCGGTAGCCTTTCCCTGGCAACTAACTTCCTGTCGTAAGATTCCAGCTTCAGGCAGTAATAGGCATCCTTGATCGTTCTCTGGTTGGCCGTGAACAAACCAATGTAGAGCATACCAAGAAGCCAAAGGAGATGGGGCATGATTGTAACTCACTCATTTATTGTTATTTACTAAATTAGCCTTGAACATTAATGAAATTCAAGTAACTACAAGAATCTTTGCATGGAGATTTTCAATCGAATCGAATTTATTCCGGATTGGGGTGTTATTCTTGGCCTCATATCTGTGACTACTATCATAGTAGGTGGTTTACGAAGGTTACTCAAGGATCCTGAGAAGTCCCTTGCTGTAAGAGAAGTAATTGTCGACACTTTTCTTAACAAGCCTGGGGAGTTAGCTAACAATATTCGGATTTTACTGGACGGGCAAGAAATAGTGCAGCTGACTCGGATGACCCTATACCTTAAAAATGAGGGAAGAAAGGCCCTCCACAGCTCCGACTATCATGTACTTCCGACGGTAAACCTATCCGGCTTCACAAACATAGTAAGCATTAACATTTCAGCTACAAACGAATTCACAACTTGTGAATCGAATCAAATTGACCAGTCCCACCTGGAACTTAAAATAGACAATTTCGAATCCCATGATTATATAAAACTAGAGGTCCTATTCGAAAGCATTTCAGATGATTTTGAATCATATTTTGAATTCCGACTCAAGGAGAATAAGCATAATAAAACTGATTTGAAGGAGTATAGACTTGAGAAGGGTCTCGGGATTAGTAAGGACTACAATGCCTTAATGATGCTTCCCATTTTTGCGGCATTGATTGCGTATGGGGCTACTTACATTCTAGTACGATTTGGGCTTGGGGTGAACCTTACAGATCAGGAGTTTGGAATTGGATGGAAAAGCCTGTTTTACGCACCGGCAGTTGTTACGGGACTGAGCGTGTTGTATAGCTTCAAAAAGACTATTGACTCCTTCCATTATGGTCATAAGAAGATAAATGACTGGCACTACTTGGCACTGGGCAATCCACAATAGGAATAACTACTACTTCTTCCTTACTTGCAAGAAACTCAATTCAGTTATGCTCACATCAGGGTTGGGGCTAGTTACCTCCGAGATGTACTTCTTCTTACTGAACCATTTCGGAAGCCAACCTCTACGTTTGCCAAATAACTTCCAGTGCTGGCGTTCCCAATAGACTACCTGGTTCAACGGAACCTGCATTACCAGATTCTCCATGCGTAAAGAATCTTGGTAGATCAATCCTTTTGCCTCAAGATAGTCGTCTTTAAAATGGAAGGTTTCTACTTGGTTGGCAACACTGTCGTTGATGTATATGATAGTGTCGCCTAGATCAGTGCCAAAGGTCTTTATCACTTCGGCATTCGTCTGCATAGTAGACTCCAAGTTGTTGAGCCTCTTGTTGAGTCCTTCAAACTGCTTCAAGTATTGAAGCTCTCCCTTTTTTACCAACTCCTTAATGGTGGCGGTTTCAAACTTAATTGCCTCATTCCTTGCAACTGCTTGATCGTACTTATTGCGGTACGTTTCAACCTCCCTTTGCAACTCCGACTGGAATAGAATTAGTGATTCCGTTTCCTCTTTTTGGTTTTTGAATTTACGTCGGTAGTGATTGCCAAGCCAAGCGCTGGCGATAGTAGCCAATACTAAGACTACCATGATTGTAGATTTGAATTTGAGAAACATTGTTGTTATTGGATTTGATTAAACTCATTGTCATTCGGTCAACCTGTTACCCTTTGATTCATCTCGTCCAATACATCAATGTCAAAATCTGACAAGTATATTTTAGTGGTGTTATTTGAAGTGTGTCCTAGTCCACCTCCAATGAGGTCGATGTTATAGCCCATTTTTCTGGCAATAGCTGACCAGGTATATCGAGCTACATACGATGTCATGTTGATCTCGATCCCACAATCGGCGGCGATGATCTTCAAATACTTGTTCAATTGTTTCAACGCCTGTTGCTTGATCTTCCTGAACTCTGTTGAAGTTTTTGAATCAATGTCAGGTGGCAGGATTGGAAACACAAGGTCCCTTCCCTCCTTTCCTGGCAGGTAAAAAGAAAGGATTTCCCTAGCCTCATCAGTGAGGGCAATACTAAACTCGACAGGCTCGTTAGTCAGCTTCGTCCTTTTGTATTCCAGGCGATTGTTCCTGATTTGGTTTACCCTAAGGCCAGCCATATCTATGAAATTCATTCCTCGATTGTTGAACATGAAGAGGAAGTAATTACGCTGATGCCAGACCTGGGTCGATGGCAAATAATTCTGGTTTCTGATGGCTTGAAGTTCCTCCTTGGAAAGAGCTTTCTTGAGAGTCTTTCCCTTTGGGAACTTGAAATCATCGAAAGGCCTGTGGCCCCGGTCCAACACCTTGTCTTTTATTGCATGGTTAAGGATGGCTCGAATTCCTCGCAGGTAATCATTCCTGGTATGACCTGAAAGTTGTTTCCCAAACATATATGATTTGAAGCCTTCCAAAACTGATATATCGATCTCATTCAACGCCAGGTCCCTATCCTGCCGGAATCTTAGAAAGCAACGGGCGCTGTTGGTATACCACTCAATGGTTCCCCCTGGCCTATTATCATCGATGAGGCGTTGAATAAAACTCTCAGTGTACCTTACAAAAGTCTCGGACTCTCCTTCCATCCCAAAGACCTTATGCAATATGATTTCCTTAACCTGGTTAATGGTCTTGTTCCGCAGAGCATAGTCCTCCATGGCCAAAAGAAAATTGGTATCTCCTACCCTCTTCTGAATCTTGGCATTCCAGAGATCCACATTGTCTCCATTCAATTTCTTAAGTCGTAGGAAACCTCCATCATTATCAAATTGTACATCCTCGGGAAAAACTGATAGCCCAAAGGGAATGAAACGTGTTTTATGCCGGTGGGTCAGCTGGAGTACTAAGGGGTACTTGCCATCAACTGTTTTGGAGCTTTGCCTCCCGTCCAGTTTTGCTTTTGCTTTTGCCATTTGCTTGCGTGCGTTTTGCGTGCGCTTAGTGGTTAGTTGCGCAACTAACTATTCAACAACGATGTTGAATTTATTTAATTGATAGCAATACAAAGCATAAATATACAGCTATGCTTACATGTATAATTGTACAATTACAATACTTTTTTGCTTTGGGAGCAGGGGGTCGTAGGTTCGAATCCTACCACCCCGACTTAAAAAAAAGGAAGAGTAACATACTCTTCCTTTTTTACATTCTGGCCAATGAGTAAGCAGCTAGTCGCTCCTTGGCTTCACCTGGTCCCTCGCAGGTAGGCAAACCACTAGGCGCCCTCATCTCATCTGCGACCGATACTTTCCCTCGGGGAATTTCGTGCGATAGGAGTCTTTCATACGCTTCCGTACATTGGCCCTGTTAGTATGCTTGGCAATTTTCCACAACAAGTAATAGTGGTCTTCTACCTGCTTATCAAACCTTGTGGAATTCGAGAGATAGTAATAGGCCAATTCTACCAATTCGGAATCTTTTAGGTTGTACAAGAAGTTATTGAGCTGGCGTAGTTCGGGGTGGTAGTTGGCGGTGAACTGAGGAACATAAAGAAAGAAGGTGCCTTCCAACCTGGCCTCGTACAATTTCACCAACACCTTGCTAATAGTTGTAGTAAGGTAGGGATGATCCTTATATATCGTCCTTAGCTGCAGCGCCAGGTGTAGGCAGTGATCAAACTGCCTTGTGTAGTAGGCGGCAGCAATTGTCTCGAACTCCGCCATTTTGATGGCATCCTCACTACTGTTATCAGGTTCGGAATTTACTACCCCATCCAATCTTTCAATATTAGCCTTCCTTTTCTCGTACTCCGGGTGAGACCGAAGCGGATCATTGCCAAATAACAATGATCTCGTTGGCTGGCTATAAGCTTTGGGGCGATTTCTGATCCAATGGGGTTGAATAGGAAAGCTCCTGGAATCGAATGGCATAAGCAGCAGCTCTCCTTGAGCGTATTTGGGCTGCCTCTTGTCTTGCAGAAGCGTTAGTGCCTTAAGCGCATCCTTCTTAGCATAACCAGCTGCAGTAAAAAGTCCATAGCCTTTCAAATCAGCTTGAGTCTCCAACGCCAGGCTAAGATTACTTCCGTCAGAGGCAATGTTGCGAAGCACGTCCAACCCTTCTTTCGTAATATTTCCCTGCGCCAGATTTTTTCGCTGTTGCTTAACAGCTTTCTCATTGGTGCCAACTTGCAAGGATTTTATAGTCACATGATTTAGCTCGTTATGAGCAATTTCATGGGCGATGACAAAGGCCAACTGACCTTCATTCTCTACTCGCGCCAGTAAACCCACATTTACAATAATTACCCCTTGCCCAAAATTATAAGCGTTTATTACCGGGCTCTTACTGATCAAGACCAGTTGTACGCTGTTCCGAAGTGTATTATTTGACTTAATCTTCTCAACAACTCCATCAACAAACGCCTGTAGTGTATCATCATCAATAAACATCTCTCGTTCCACCATATCAATAATCTTCTTGGTACTCTTCTCATAGGCCAGGTCCAATTTGGTAACGTCACTTTTACGGAGGTTATAGAGGAGGTTGCGCTTAATGTACTCTATCAATTCAACTGAGTTCTTGGAATGCGTTTTCCTGGGCTCATATGATTGCCCCCGCGCGCTAGTATGCGGAAAAAGCCAATACGAACAAATCAGGATACCAATGAAGGTTGCATATTTGGTGACAGTCATCCTACTTCGAAAATAATTTCTGATTCAATTTAATATTTTAAAAGAACTTGTTGAGATACTCCAAAGGCGTTATTGTGTAACTAATTTGATTTTAACAAAGTATATACTTATAATTTGTTTAAAATGAAAAGACACTACCTGGGGGAATTTGAAGAGTTAGTTATGCTAATTGTTGGTGTACTAGCCGATAAAGCCTATGGAATCAACATAGTTGAAGAAATCGCACAGAGGTTTGACCGCCAGGTAAGCCTTAGCGCGGTTCATGTAACATTGTATAGGCTTGAAGACAAAGGCTACCTTGAGAGCAACCTTGGCGAAGCCACTCCTATTCGCGGGGGCCGGCGGCGTAGGGTATATAATATCACCGCGGTAGGAAGAGCAGAGCTGGAGTCCTCACAAATTAAGCGCGCTGAATTGTGGCAGTTGATTACGAAGGCTGGTAAATCATGAAAAAAACTGACGCAAGAATCCTGGCCTGGTTAGAAAAAGTATGTCCCGATCATTTATGGGAACCTATTGGTGGTGATCTGGTTGAGCAGTTTCATTTGAATTCAGAACGTCGCGGCAGTAGCTACGCCAGATGGAAATTGCTAAAAAGTGTAGTTGGCTTTTTGAGGCCAGCTGTCCTTTTCAGAAAAGACAAATACCACAGAAGCACCTCATTTAATTCAGTACCTATGCTATACAATTACCTCAAAATCAGTTTTAGGAATCTCCGCAAGCAGGGCCTTTTCACTGCCATCAACGTATTTGGCCTCGCAGTTGGCCTCACGGCTAGCATTCTCATTATACTCTGGGTCAGTGATGAATTGGCTTTTGATAGGTTCCATCAGGATAGCGATCGCATCTTCCAGGTAATGGAAAATCGGTATGGCTCAGAAGGGACAATCCATACCGCTGAAAATACCCGTACGCCCCTACTGCCCTTACTAGACGCAAATTTTTCTCATCATAGCGGCATCACCAGGGTCTGGCCTGGTCGGTTGCTACTGCAATCAGGAGATAAAGGATTTTATGAAGCTGGAATCTATGCCGATGCGGATTTCTTCAAAGTATTCTCATTTGAAGAAGTCGCAGGTGTAGCAGCATCGGCATTTACGCTAAATAACAGTATAGTAATTACTGAGGAAGTCGCTAAGAAGCACTTTGGCAATGAAAGCGCTCTCGGTAAGTCAATCAGTACCGATTCTGGTGATGAGTTCATTGTGGCAGCAGTTCTCAGCAACATCCCTGAACAAAGCTCACTAAAATTCAAGTTTGTGATCCCGTTCGACTACTACTTCCAGCGTAATAAGTCCTGGATGGGCCAGTGGAACAACTTAAATGTGAAGATATTTCTAAAGCTAAATGGTGGTATAGATAAAAAAGATGCCATTCTCGCATTTGATGAGCTCTCACCTATTGAGCCTCTCGGTGACAATGCCTCATTCTTCCTGAGGCCATTTACTGACAGGCACCTTTATAACCGCTATAACAATGGTGTACAAGACGGTGGCCGCATAGAGTACTTGCAACTGTTTTCGTTTATTGCCTTCCTCGTGCTTCTTATTGCAGCAATCAATTTTGCCAACCTCTCAACTACCCAATCTATAAAGAGGCTAAAAGAGATCGGTGTTAGAAAAGTATTGGGCGCCAGACGCAAAAGCATTGGGATCCAATTTGCAGCTGACAGCATGGTGCTTGCTTTTGCAGCATTAATATTTGCCCTGGTAATGACAGCCTTGCTTCTGCCGGCCTTCGGTACTATCACCGGTAAGAGTATACTCATCTCTGACCTAGGTGTGCAATCAGTACTTTGGATTATGCTCACCACTATCTTCGCAGGTGCATTAGGAGGACTGTACCCATCAGTTTATGCGGCCAGGCAATCACCCCTATCATCATTGAGAAATAATGAAAACGCTACCGGTGGCGGAAGACTTAGAAAAATACTAGTGAGCTTACAATACATCTCCTCCACGGCGCTCATCATTGGCTCTTTGGTTATTTACTCACAGATGGAGTACCTGCTCAACGAAGATATCGGCTTGAGTAAGGACAGGGTGATTGTTATGCCTTTAAGAGGTGAGGCTCGAGTAAGAACTGAGTTTATTAGAACGCAGTTAGAAGCCAACCCTTCGATTGATGCGGTCTCTTTTAGTTTCACTTCACCAGTCGATTTTGGTACGGCAACGTCTTCGGTAGAATGGGATAATAAAGATCCCGAGGAAACTGCCTCATTTTCGTACTTCTCAGTGGACTATAACTTCGAGAAAGTACTTGGGCTTAAGTTTAAGGAAGGCAGAAGCTTTGAAACCGAAAGAAGCGATGACACCAATATTGTAATCAACGAAGCTGCCGCCCAGTTAATGTTTCCGGGCCAATCTGCAATTGGTAAAGAGGTTGTGATTTGGGGAAGGAGAAGAGGTGTGGTAATTGGCGTGGTGCACAACTTCAATTTTCGTTCTATGCGGTCACAAATACCTCCTTTAATTATAATGCTCAAAGCCGAACGTATTAATAACCTCATTGCTAGTATTAAGCCTTCCTCTGGCTGGGAGCCAATTGTTGAAGAGCTAAGTGAAATACATAGTGAGCTTGGAAGTTTCTACCCATTTGAGTACTCATTCCTGGGGCAGGAATGGGAAAAGCTCTATTCTTCTGAGCAACGCCTGAGTAAGCTATTTAACTACTTCAGCTCATTAGCCATATTGATAGCTACTTTGGGATTATTCGCTCTTAGTGCTCATAGTGCTCAGCAAAGATTGAAGGAGCTAAGTATTCGCAGGGTGCTCGGAGCCAAGGTGGGTCAACTGGTACTTATGTTCAATGCTGATTTCCTGCGGGTGTTATTATTCTCTTCCATTGTTGGGGCCATCCTGGCAGGGTACTTTCTAAATCAATGGCTTTCAGGATTTGCTTATAACATGGAACTCACGGCGATTCACTTTGTAATACCTCCGCTTACGGTATTGCTGCTTGCTTCGGTGGTTATTAGTTTCCACGCGTTAATGGCAAGCCTCAAGAATCCTGCGTCCATTCTTAAAGAAGACTAATACCGGGGAATTAAGGTATTCCCACCGACTAGCGTGCCAGGAACTTATTCTCTTAGTGATAGAAAAGGATCTTTGTTCAGCAAACTCCAGAATCGCGGGTTAATCACTATCTGGGCTTCGGCATGGCGAACTATCGTTGCCGGAGAAGGATTTTGGATAGGTTGATGGTTGTACAACCAAATTCTTCGATAGCGAGCAGTTTCGGTCAAAATATAACTTTCAAAGAAGGTGGTACTAAGCACTGCACTTTCATGCTGCAGGATCTGCATGCTGCTGTTCTCTGTATTCCTTAGATATACATTTGAAGATCCAGCCACCTGCATTATCTGCAAGGGTCCCCTCTCAATAAGTGTTGTCTGACTTAGTTCAGTTTGAATAGAATCTACTTCTTCAGGGTTAATAGAAAAATTGGTAAGCGAAACCGTATTCAATCCAAGGTCGGTAATAATCAGCACGTTTTCGCCAGCTATAACCGCATCTTGCGGGATACCATCAAACTGAAGCCGACCTTTAGGCTTGCCATCCAGGCCAACAATTCGGCAATTATCTGGATATAGTATTAGAAATGCAGATACTTCCGGCACAAACCTCATAGCCAGTATGTTATTCAAAAAGAACTTCTCAATTGTCCTACCAGACATTGTTTTGATCTCTACTCTCTCGTTCCTGCCATTCTCTTTCTGTCTGTAAACTACCATCAGTGGTTCTCCAGCAGCATCTGCACCAATATTAAAATCTGTGATTTCATATGAACCACTCTTTTGCAATGAAGTTAGCTCCTCACCCTTTTCAAGGTCGATTAAAACCAATCTCTGAAAAAGTCCTCCCTGGGTATAATAAATAAAGTGATCTGTGGTCTGGGCCATTTTGGGTGAACCGGCTTGGGTAATTGTATTGCCCACCTGATCAATTCCAGAGTTGGCGCTATTAAATTTCCACAATTGGATCTCGTCACTTAACCTATTGTATATGGAGAAATACTTCCTGCTTGCCGACACTTGCACGTCAATTATGGAATTGATAGAACGCCTATCACGAAAGAAGCTAAGCAGCAAGCCTTTGCCCCTATTTACATTAAATAACCTTTGTGGGGATGACAGCATATTGCCATCAATGCTCTCTATGAATCCATTACCATTGGTAAGGATTTTCATGGAGTTGCCGTTAGGAAGAATCGTGCTGTGCAATATCCCTACCGAATCACGAGCAAAACTTCGATCAATCCCAAAAAATGGCTTTGAATTATAGGCTTGAATTAAAGCATCCAGGTTGGGTTGATAGGTACTATCTAGTTTATAAGCCTGGTAAGCAAAGTGAAATGCTGCCCTGGGGTCCGCAGGGTTGTCTACAGTATTTGTTAACACTTGCGAAGATTCCAATGCCCACAATTGGAGGCGATATTGCTGCGCCTCCTGACGCAAAATGAGGGCTTCCTGATTCGCAACATCAGCTTGACTCCGAGCTAACACAGCTGCTTCTCTTTCTTCAATGGCCAGTTGCCTTTGTCTATCTGCTTCTTTTTCATTCTCGTCGGCCTTTCTTTGGATTTCCAGCGCAAGTTTTCTCAAATTATCCGATTCGTATTCTGCTTTTGCAATTTTAGCTGCGGCATTCCTTTCCGCCTCATCAATTTGACTTTGGGCACTAGCCCTTATCTGATCTGCTTGCTCCTCGGCCCGGGATATAAGCAATAGAGCTGAATCAGACCGTGTGGTAAGTACGTTGTTAATGGAGTCCTCTTTTTGGATGTAAAGTCTGTTAACCTCTTGAAGCTCTTCATATTTCTGACTTGCCAGGGACCAAACCACCAGTGCCGTGATACCTCCAACAAAGCCAAATAGCCATATCCACACCGAAAATTGCTTTTTCCTCTCTATCCGTTTGTCCCAAATTATGGTTGCCAAAAAATCATGAATGAGCTCTACGGAAGTATCAGTCAGGCGCCGTTCGAATCTTAGCAGCTTGTGCTTTTTTACCAGTTGCTGAATTTCCTCTCCTGATAATTTTTGTTGCAGGCTTTCCAATGGCACTGGAATCCTCAAGCCATTGCTAAGCATCTTATTTTCAATGGTTCTGCTGATTTTCCATCGTCTCCAGAATGGAAAATGTTTCAATTGGGCACTGTAGTAATCCCCAATTATTTCATTCAGCTTCTTCGTTCTCAACCAGCTATCAGGGATTGGAGTATCAGGCGATTTCTTTTTTACCAGTTCACTACAAACCAGGTTAAGTACCGCCGGATTAATGTCTTTGATCCGATCATTAGCAAAATCTATTTCAACGGCCTCACCATCGCCTATATTGAACAAGGTGTTTCTTCCAGTCTTTCTCTTTTCCTGGCTTTCCCTGATAAATCGAATCACCGACTCCGCTTGTGCGCCTTCCAAATAAGTGCGTTCAAATACCTTATTGGGCTTCAGAATTGCCTTTTTAGCGGCCTGAGCATCCAGTTGCTCTAACCTGAATTGTACCCTATCGATTGAAGGAATTTTAATTTTAAAGTGAAAAAGCTGGGGCAGGTAATCCTCTCTTAAAGAGAGTAGTATTCTATAGTTATGGGAGGAAACATTTATCTCATAATCTTCATCATACTCGAGCCTTTCTGAAATATCCCTGGGAATTTGATTTTCAATCAGGCTGGCCAATTCAGAAATCAGTTTCTCCACCCCATGATCATTCAAACCAAGAGTAAATACCTCCTCAAACTGATCCAGAACCAGCACCGGAACAATGTCGTTCTCTTCGAAGGCTGTATGAAAGTATTCCCAGATCGACTCCTCTTCCTCAATGCGCCTGGCTTTCAATCGCTTTCTCTCTTCCACCTCCCGGTTTATTTTCCTCTTAATTTGCCCTACCAGGTTCGTTCCAGTGGAAAGCCCCCCAGCTCCCATAAATTTTAATCGCACATATACTGGCACAAACTGCTTCAGCCTTCCATCATCATCATTTGATCGCTTATTATCCTTGCGCAGCCCTGCAAATAAACCTGCCTTGAGTAGAGATGTTTTTCCCGTACCTGATGTTCCAAAGAGCACAGTCAGTGAATTGTATTTCACCAGGGCTTTTAGCTGCTCTGTTTCGCTTTTCCTACTCGCGAAAAGTTTGCTTTCATCTTCTGTATAAGAAAATAGACCTTTGAAGGGATTATCAGCAGTTACCTCGGGATTCTTGAAAATATGTTCAATCCCAAACCGTGCTTCTTCCGGAATACTAATACTACTCTGAAGAGCCTTGAGATAATCGTTTCTTACGCTAAATACCAGATGGCACTTTGCATGTTTCTTTTCCTCTTCGTCGGCGTTGTGACTAGCTGTCTCACTTGAGGGTGTATGAAGCACTTTCTCTAATGCTGAAAAAAGTGACTGGCCTTTATCTTTTCCATGAATAAAAAACTCCTCGAACTGATCGAATACAAGTACTATGTCCGGGGCATTCTCACCTATTTCAGAATTAAAATAAGTGACCAGTTCTTCGTGCTCTTCGATGGGCCTCAGATCCCAGTCACCTAATCTAATCGCCGCGTTTAGGCAGGTTTTTATTTGCGATAAGAAGCTATTCGGCTCTGTTTCTTTGTTGGGGGTATGGAAATTAAAACGAATTAAAACCGGAAGGTACTTTTTCTCTTTGCGAAGCTTTTCTACCAGCCCTACTTTCAATAGGAAGGTTTTTCCAGTTCCAGAACCACCGTGTAATACTACCGCCGGATTTGCCTTAACCAGCGCCAGGAGGTCTGCGCTGTCTTTCTTTCTTGATGCAAAAAGCTCACTGTCTCCAGACGGCTCATGATGTAAGTCTGCGGAATTAACCTCAGAACTTCCATCAGCCTGACTCTTATGTAAATCATGCGTTTCCATCCTGGGCAGTTATTAATTGCTTAATTAACTTCTTAAATTCTTCTGCATCGCTATTAGGGTCACCATCCTTAAGGTTGGTCCAAAAAACTTCATCAACCGAGGGGAAATAGTCTTCTACTCTTGGTACGGAGCCATCAACGGTTATTGGAAACAGCCTGGGCCTTTCCGGAGACCCAACGGGGTAAGCATCCATTTGGGAATCGACCCACTTCCATTCCTTCTTGTGGTAGCCATCCTGTTCGCAGGCCGTCTTGGAGAAAAGGGGCATAAAAACGGTGCTTTTCCTTATTGCCACTTTGATCTGTTCTGAGATTTCATTTCCAACCTCCCTTTCCTTTTCATCAAACCAAACCGGCAAACCCTTATCCCGAAGGGATTCAGCCAACATGCGGGCTTTTTTCCGATCTACTTCATTACCATCTTTATCGGAACCCATGAATGACAGAAAGGCAATTGAAGGAAAATCCTCCTTCTCTATAATCTGATCCTCCTCTTTTTCAAGCTCCTGGTATAACATATCCACAAAATCCAGAGACTTGCCAGGATAGATTGATGACTGATGATCCTTGAGAAAACTCAGCAAGTCACTTTCAAAATCACTTTCATCATTACCACGACTAAAGTCACTTCCAAAGAAGAGGTCTTTAGGTGGATCGCCCACCTGAAATTTTTTGTTTGAAATGGTCCTTATAAAGAACCTAGACAGCCAATTCTTATAGTTACAACCTATGAATAAGAATTTCCTGTCTTTTAAGAATTGGATAAATCTGTTATTGGGGCTGGTGAGAGATGCCTGATTAAAGGTGGTTATGGCTTCTAAGACATCGCTCTCTGTGAGGGCAGGCTTATTACTAAGTCCGAACTTTCCAAAAATATTTAGAATCGTGGTGTTCTCAATTGACTCGTAATCAATATTGTGCAGTGTTTCGTGTTCACCGGTATTGTAAGCAATACTTCTGCTTGTTCCTTTCCTGACCCACCTTACGGCATTATGTAGCGAGTTATCATAGGTGATAGATATGATGAAGTTGAAGTTTTTGATCCTCGCTAACTTAATCAGAGGGTGTTCAAGATTGAAGGTAAACCTGTTGGGGGGCACGGCTGCTAACTTCTTCAATTTGTTAGAAAGCACCTTTTTATCATCAGGATTTGCTTTTAGATATTCGAGGTTGACTTTTAGAAAATTGTGTTTGTCGGAATTAGGAGATATGCTTTCATCCTTAGCCAGAGTCTCCGCCAGGCTGTCGTACAAAAGCTTCTGAGACGAGTTAATAGTATGTACCTCTGGCCCAATAACTGGAATAATTTCCGTATTGCGAATACGTTTCAGCAGGGTTTGCCAGTCAAATTCTACTCGTTCCTTGGCCATAGAGGTCAAATTAATAAATCTCCGTACTACATTCCCAGCAGGGATGGTATAAATACCTACATACGATAAGTATTTATACCACCTACCCATAACCCCTTAATACTCACGTGTTAGTCAATCTTTATTGCTTTAGCAGCTATTGATAACCCAAGGGCCTAGGTATCAGACTTTACCTTGTCAAACTTGCCACGTGACTTATATCGGCAGCCTGAAAACGAAAAATTCCTAAATTTCGAAGACTCTCGATCTACCCATGACTATCAGACTTCTAATTCTGGCTGTTTTTTGTGTGCAAATCGTCTGTGCCCAAAACCCTATTACCATCAGGCAACTCACTACCAATAACGGCCTTTCTCAAAATAGCGTTAACGACGCCCTTGAGGATAGGGATGGCTACATTTGGTTAGCTACGCAAGACGGTCTTTGTCGATACAATGGCTACGATTTCAAAATCTTCAGGCTTAATCCCGAAGATTCCTTTTCAATTTCAGACAACTACATTATTGAAGTAGCAGCAGACAGCCGGGGACGAATATGGATGCCCACCAGAAAAGGTCTTAATGTTTATGACAAGGAAACGGACAGGTTTTCCAAGATTCTCTCACGATCGAGTTCCGGCAACTTTAGTGGCTACTTTTTCACTTTACGCTGGTCAGAAGGAGCAACCTATTTCCGGGACAATGCGGAACCGACATCTTTATGGAAAGTTGATGATTCTGTAAACTTCAAAAATGCCCACTACTACATAGAAGATATTGGTGAGAAAATATGGACTGCCCCTAAGGCTTTTGACTTTGTTGTCGGAGGCCGAGGCAGTTTCATATTAAAAAACAGGGAAATGATCAATCTTAACTCCGGCAAGGTCAAGGGAATTGATATTGACATCGAGATCAATCCCGAACTTAGAGCCCCTCTCCTATTGAGTCCAAACATATATTTGCTCCCGCATTACAAACACCTGGTAACACTTGACGTTGAGAAACAGGAAATAACCAAACACCGCGAAAACATCCGTTGTTACGATTTTCAAAGATTGAATGACAGCACGGTACTAATAGCAACGAACACTGGGCTCTACCAAATTAAAAACGACCTAACCGGTTTAGAAGAAATTAACATCAACGGTGTGGACCTTGATCAAACCATTGTTCATTCACTACTAAAAGACCGTTTCGGGCAGATTTGGATAGGAACAGCAAACAAGGGAGTTTTGATATGGAACCCCGATCAACGCGAATTTAGGTATCCCTCCCCGGAAGCTCTGACTGAAGATATTGTTTGGAAGGTTTCTACGAGGGGCCAAACGAAACTACTGGCTACCGATAATGGATTGGTAACCATCGATGGTGAAAATAGACCCGCGGTGGTCATCCCTAATCAGAAATTCACCACAGCACACATAGATAGAAATGGTAACTACTGGGGTGGAACTAACCAGGGTTATATCTTTCGACATAACCCTGAAACTAACAATACTAAGAGCTTTGGTCCAATCTCTGAGCTTGACGTTACAACCATTCTTGAGCGCGGAGATTCATTGATTTTCGGCACTTACAGTGGTATGAAGGTTTTCAAGAATGGCGCCTTTGTTCCTTTGCAAATCGACGACTATGGTGCCACCTATGTGATGGCCATGTATATTGATAGCAAAGAAAATCTTTGGGTGGGCCACTCGAATGGATGTTCAGTTTTTGCCCCTAATGGGGAAAGAACCAATTTCGTCCCTGATGCCTACGAAGGCGCTATAAATTTCAATTTCATTTCAGGTTTCGCCGAAGACAAGGTGGGTAATTTTTGGGTTGCCTCCTACGGCAGGGGGTTAAGCAGGCTCAATGCCGATTCCACTTTTAGCGTTTTTGGAGAAAACTATGGCCTGACAAACGAAGTAATTCACGGGATTGTCGCAGATGCAAACGGGTATTTTTGGATGACATCAAATGGAGGCATTTCCAGGTTTAATCCGGCAGACACCTCATTTGTGAATTTCACTACCCACAACGGCTTAAAAAGTCATAATTTTCAGATAGCCTCAATGCACGCTTCTAACACTGGTGAGATCAATGTTGGATCCGTGGATGGTTTGTTAACTTTCGAGCCAACAAAGATCCAACCTCTATCACAAGAGCCAAAAATTGCCTGGGAACAGGTTCGAATAAACTATCAGAAACAAGGCGTAGATGGAGATGTAAATAGGCTAAGCAGTCTTGTGCTTGACTATGAAGATCGAGTAGTTACCCTTGAATTTGCCGCCATTAAGCTCGATAACCCAATGGACGTTAAATACAGCCATAAACTGGAAGGATTCGATGAGCAATGGGTGGAGCTCGACCCTACCAGCAGACAGGTAACTTACTCCTCGCTACCATACAATGAGTACGATCTCTTAATCAGGGCAGAAAGTGTAAACAATCACTTCGACTCAGTAACACGGCGACTGACAATAATTGTAAGGCCACCTTATTGGCTGAAATGGTGGTTTATTGCGCTGGAATTAGTTGTCTTTCTGGCCGTCGCATTTGGCTTGGTCTACCACCTTTCCCGCAGGAAACTGAAAGCCAAGGTTAGGGCATTAGAAACGAGAGAGAAAATTCAAGCAGAAAGGGAACGAATTAGTCGTGATCTGCATGATAGCGTGGGAACCCATTTCGCATACATCGTTTCGAGGTTAGACTTCCTCAACCTGGGCTGGGACCGCGATAAGATTGATGATAAGCGTGGTTATCTTAGGAAGATTACAGAATTCGCGCGTTCCGGGATGCGCATGTTGCGAGAAACAATATGGGCCTTAAGTGAAGAGGATGTAGATTCAGCAAGTTTGAAGGCGAAAATTGACGACTATCTTAAGCTCTGCTTTAGTGATATTGACGCAGATTACAGTTTCCAATTCTCAAGTACCGAAACTCGTATCAATGCATCCCTGGCGCTTAATACATTCAGGATAATACAAGAAGCTGTGAGCAACAGCCTCAAGCATTCTGATGCCACTGGAGTTGCGGTAGATTTTTGTCTGGAGAATAGCAATCTTGACTTAACGATCAGGGACGATGGCAATGGCTTTAACGTGGCGAATAGTAAAAACCTTGAAGGACATTACGGGCTGTCTAACCTAGAAAAGCGTGCTGCTGAAATGGATGCCTCACTACAAATATCAAGCTCAGAACAGGGGACGGAAGTCTTAGTAGTATCTAGAAAAAATACTCCATAAGTATTATTGTTTCTCCATTGCAATCTTTACTAATTGCATTTAGGATGGAGCAAATACGCTTAGCAATTGTTGACGATAATCCGCAGTTATCCAACCAGTTGGTTAACAGCTTTTCGCTTTTCGATCATGTTAAGATCGTGTTGATTGCTAAAAATGGCCTAGATCTACTGGAGCAGCTCGGAACAATGCTTCCGGATATTATCCTAATGGATGTTCAGATGCCTGATATGGACGGCATTGAAGCAACAGCAGCCGTAAAGCAGCACTATCCTGATATTAAGATCCTCATGCTCTCAGTTTTTGATGAAGATGAGAAAGTTTTCCGGTCGATTTTGGCCGGTGCCTCTGGATACATATTGAAGGAGGAACCGCCGATTAAGATTTTGGAAGCCATTGAAAACGTTCTTGAGGGTGGTGGGTCAATGTCAACGATAATTGCCGGTAAGGTTCTCAACTTAATCAGATTTCAGAACGACAATAACTTACCACAGAAACCTCCCTCTGATTTCGGTTTGTCTAAACGTGAAATTGAGATCCTGGAACACCTGGCTGATGGTGAAGATTATCTCAAAATCTCAGAGGCGCTGTTTATTAGTCCGAACACCGTTAAGAAGCACATCTCCAATCTCTATGACAAGCTGCACGTGCACTCACGTGCAGAAGCAATACGAATTGCCGTAGAGAACCGGTGGGTTTAAGAATAACCCATTTGGGTTATTTCGCTGATAATCAGTGGCTAATAGTTTTATGTCAAAAAACTTAGCCATGAGAATTGTTCTAATTTTACTTTCATTGTGTCTCGCATTTCCTGCCCTGAGCCAAAGCCTAACCGAGAAAGAGATTAAAGTTGTGGGGTATGGAGAGAAGAAGTTCAAGAAGGCCCCTAAAAAGGTATTTATTGTAGGTTTCGACCTTTATTTTCAAATGACCGCTTCAGCCGAGGCCCAAGCCAAATCCAACGCTAATTTCAAGAAAGGCTCAGCAAGCTCCAGTATGACAATCGCTATCAAAGGCGTAGATGTTCCTGAGCTAACACAAATCACCAATAATGTGTATGCTGATTTTGTTTCTAAGCTGGAAGGTCAGGGTTACGAGGTTATGGCAGCTGAGGATGCTGCACAAACCAAGTTTTACGAAGACCACGATTTGCTTAAAGGCAATATGAACAGTGCGCAACTACCAGGATTTATAAAAGCTACCCCCGAGGGCTATGGTTATTTCGTCAAGAAAATTACCAAGAAGGGAAAGGAAAAAACCGGGCTCCTTCCTATAAACGCTAAGCTTTCAAAGCAATTGGAAGATGCCGTGCTTATGTATGTAAGCTTCAACTTCAGAGCTTTCAAAGTAAAGGCCAGTCAAAGTAGTGTACTTTCAATTGCCAGCGTAAAGGGTGGCATCGATTTTAAGATGGAAGGCGGTACCATGCATATCGGTTATGGCAACCCAGCAGGCCTGGCCTTTAACGCCTCAATGTCTTCGCTCCTAAAAAAGCCCATTCCCATTGAGGGTATCTTCCTTAATGAAGACGAGAAATTTAAGCAGGTAGCAATGGGCAGCTACTCTCCGGCCTATGCTGGCTACGTATTGCAGCATAGTCAATCAAAGCAAATTACGCATCAAGCTGAATGCGATACGGAAAAATATATGGCCACTACTACCAACCTCATGAAACAATACAGTGGAGTAGTGTTAGACCAATTTTTCACTTACACTAATTAATCAAATTGCAACGCCCTGCGTGATTGAGGTTCATGCCAGGCACTATTTCTATTAAGCAGGGGGGTCTGTGGTTGCAGGCTCCCCTATTTTTTTATTTTTAACGCCCGATCACCCATCTACCACCCAACGCTATTTTAGTCCGTCAAAAGAACGCTAGTACTTAGTCGCAACCTTACGGGCTGTAATTATGTTAAAATTCCTTAAAATCGGGGCCTTACTTTGAGCCTTAACTTAAGGCTTAGTAGCTTTACAGGATATTGAGTGTGAATTTTAGGAATGACGTGGTTTAGATCTTTCGGTGTAATGGAGCTAGTATTGGTAGGCATATTTTTGCTTGCCTATGCAGGTTATCTATTCAGAATTATTTACCTGGCCCGAAGGTTACAAACCAGTTATCGTGGGGTTCTCAATAAGGTTTTCATCCGTACTATCTATTTCGTGCTGCTGATAATCGCGTTATTGGGGCCATCTTTTGGGGCAGCAACTAAAGAGATTCAATCTGTTGGCAAAGACATATTTGTTGCGGTAGATTTATCTCAATCAATGAATGCCAACGATGTACAACCTACTCGGTTGGAAAAAGTAAAATTTGAGTTAAAGAACCTGGCTACTGCTTTTAATAGTGACCGGATAGGCATATTGATTTTTTCCTCGGAGGCCTTCGTGCAATGTCCGCTCACCTACGACCAAAACGCACTTAACTTATTTATTGAAACACTAAATACCAAGCTGGTTCCCAGAACTGGTACAGACTTTGGCCCACCTCTAGAAATGGCGCTGAGCAAGCTAAGCGATGATAACTCAGCCTTAAGCCAGCAGAAGTCAAAGATTATTGTGTTGATTAGCGATGGCGAAGATTTTGGTGATCAAACAGACGAAATCGCGGAAGAGATAGAAGATGCAGGCATTAAGCTTTTCACTTTGGGAGTAGGTACTGAAAGAGGAAGTAAAATCAGAACCAGCAGTGGTTTCAAGAGAGATCGTAATGGCAATGATGTTATCTCCAAGCTTAATGATACATCTTTAAAGCAATTGGCGGTGAAAACCGGAGGTAAGTATTTTGAAATAAACGAAACCGACAACGACGTTTCGCGGTTAATTAATACAATTAACAAGATTGAAGGGGAATTACGTGACGCCCGGGAGATTGATGTGTCCGCAAATCGCTACTTTTATTTCCTCCTCGCTGCCCTAATTTTGTTAGTTATTGATGCACTTACTAGCTTTAAGACGGTAAGAATATGAAATACCTGCTGGCAGCAATATTGACCTTTTCTACAATTGGTAACGAACTAACAAGAGTTGCCAAAGCAAACGCACTAAAGAGAGAGGCTGAACAGGCCTACAACGATGGAGATTTCTCAACTGCTATTGAGAAGTACAAATTCCTTGTTGATTCATTTGATGTTAAGGACGACAAACTAATACTTAACCTCTCTAATGCCTACTATCAAACGAAAGATACTACTTCCGCGAATTCACTATACCAGGAGCTGACATCAAGTGATAATCGTGAACTGAAGTCCGTAGCCCACCAGCAAATGGGGATCATAGAAGGAAGTAAGAAGGAGTATGAGAAAGCCTTGCAGAGCTTTAAGCAATCACTGAAAGCCAATCCTTACAACGAAGAAGCCAGATACAATTACGAGTTACTGAAAAAGCTAATAGAAGAACAGGAGCAACAGGAAGAGCAACAAAATAACCAAGAGCAACAAGATCAGGAGAATCAAGAGCAGCAACAAGACGGGGAGAATCAGAACGAACAGCAACAGCAAGATCAGGAGCAAAAGACCCAAGATGAGGAGGGAGAACAGCAGGAGCAAGAAGAGGGCGAGAGTGATGAGGAAAAGGAAGGAGAACAAAAGGAAGAACAGCAGGAAGAGGGTAAAGAGCAAGAGGGTGAGCCCGAAAATGACGAAAATAAGGAACAGGAAATCCCATCCACTTCAGATCGCCTCAAAGAAATGAATATCAGCGAGGAAAAAGCCCGTATGATATTGGAAGCCATGAAGAATAATGAGATCCAGTATTGGCAGGACAAAAAGCGCAAAGCCCAGAAGCGCAAGCAACCCAATAAACCAGATTGGTAGAGTACTCGCCCAGATTCCTATAAACATCTTATTACGAGAACTAAAGTCCACTTTTGTGGGTTATGCCCATAAGCACTCGACTTTGAGGCTATCTCTGTTTTGGTCAATTCATTGTCATCAATTTAGGTTAATTTTGTGCCCGGAAGCTTTAGTAAGAATAAGTATTAGATAAGAATGAAAGAAGCATATATAGTATCAGCAGTAAGAACACCAATAGGAAGTTTTGGCGGTAGCCTTGCCAGTATTTCGGCAACAGCTCTGGGATCAACGGCAATAAAGGGAGCCCTTGATCAGGCCGGAGTAAATGCAGAAGAGGTAAGTGAAGTACTTTTCGGGAATGTAATTTCAGCCAATCTTGGTCAAGCACCCGCCAGGCAAGCAGCTATTGGCGCTGGTATCGGGCACAATGTGCCTTGTACAACTATTAATAAAGTTTGTGCTTCCGGCATGAAAGCCGTAACGCTTGGGGCTCAATCAATCATGCTGGGCATCAGCGATGTGGTAGTTGCGGGAGGAATGGAAAGCATGTCTAATGTGCCCTTCTATATACCCAAGGCGAGGTTTGGCTACAAATACGGTCATGGTGAGCTTATTGATGGACTGATGAAAGACGGCTTGTGGGAGGTCTATAACGGTTTTCCCATGGGCAATTGCGCCGATAACACTGCTAGGGAAATGAACATAACCCGGGAAATGCAGGATGAATATGCTATCAATTCTTACAAAAGAACGGCGGCCGCCACTGATGCTGGTTTTTTCCAAACTGAGATTGTACCAGTTGAAGTTCCGCAACGTAAAGGAGATCCCATCGCTGTTTCCACTGACGAAGAATATACCAATGTCAATTTTGAAAAAATTCCCAACCTTCGGCCTGTATTTGATAGGGAGGGTACTGTAACCGCGGCCAATGCATCTACCATTAATGATGGCGCTTCAGCATTGGTTTTGATGAGTAAGGAAAAGGCAGATGAGTTAGGTGTAAAACCGATCGCAAAAATTCGCGGATTTGCAGATGCAGAGCAAGATCCCCTTTGGTTTACAACCTCCCCTAGCCTGGCCATTCCGAAAGCGATGAAACACGCCGGTGTAGAAAAATCGGACGTTGACTTCTATGAAATAAACGAGGCATTTTCTGCTGTGGCCATTGCCAACAATATGAAACTTGAGTTGGATCCTGAGCAGGTTAACGTATTTGGTGGAGCAGTCTCGCTAGGACACCCACTAGGAGCATCAGGTGCTAGAATTGTTACCACTTTGAATTCTGTTCTTGCGGAAAAAGATGGAGGCATAGGTGTGGCTGGTATCTGCAATGGCGGAGGAGGAGCAACTGCAATTGTGATAGAAAAGGTATAATATCCGTGGAAAGCCGACGTTAGGCTCTGGAAATTGTTTTATTCCTTCTAAGCTTTTTCATAAATTGCTACTATGAAAATCTACCTCGGTATATTCTTAAGCATTATTCTTTATCACGGTTCTTCGGCCCAAAAAGTGGTTAAGACCTACTACAATTTCGGGGAGAAATCGATTAAGGAAGCATATGCCGTGCTAAACAGTAACCCGCAGGTGCGCGATGGCAAATACACCAAGTATCACCCGGAAGGAGAAGTTGCCCAGGAAGGGGAATACAGCAACGGACTGAAGTCAGGAACCTGGGTATATTACCACGACGGCGGCAAAGTGCAGGCTCAAGGAAATTATGAAGCCGATAAACTCAGCGGCAAATGGAATTACTTTGATCGCGATGGCAACCTGATCTCGCAGGGCATGTATGTTGATGGCCTTAAAGAGGGCGATTGGAAGGCATACTACTGGGGCGGGCAATTGGAAGGCGAAGGTGTTTTTGAAAAAGGTAGTGGTCAATTCAAGGAGTACTATCCTAATGGAGACCTAAAGAGAATTACTTCTTATGCCAGCGGATACAAGGAGGGCAAAGTAACCGTATATAACGAATTGGGTAATGTAATTCAACGGGCAACCTTCCGAGCCGATACCCTGGCAGATACGTTAAAAGTTTATTATCCAGACGGGGAGATAAAGAAGGTAAGCTATTTTAGAAATGGTAAACCTGAGGGACTGGTAGTTGAGTATTTCGATAATGGGCGAGTAAAAGAGAAGGTAAACTACGCCAACAGCAAAACGGATGGTGTAAGCAAGTCTTTCTACAAAAGCGGGCAATTAAAAGTAGAGGCCGAATATCATGCTGGAGTGCTCAATGGCTACTTCCGCAGCTATTATGAAAATGGCCAATTAGAAACTACATCGCAGAACATAAAAGGCTCAAAAAGTGGCGCTTTCAAAACCTACTACCCCGATGGCAAAATTAAGTTTGAAGGGAGTTATCAAAATGGCAATCTGCATGGGCCAAATCATGGCTACTTCAATAATGGTAAAGATATGCATCTCTTTAATTACGAGAATGGGCATAAAGTAGGTGAAAACAAGATTTTCTTCGAAAGCGGCAAATTAAGAGAAGTCGGTCGCTATAGTAATCGAGAACGAGACAGGACCATCACCACTTACTTCGAAAATGGGAAAAAGCAGTCTGAGAAGGAGTTCATTGACAACAAGGAAACAGGCATTTGGAATAGTTATGCAGAAAATGGCATTCTCATAGAAAGGACTCCCTACACTAAGGGAAGAATCCATGGTTTGCAAGAGACCTTTTCAAATCAAAGTATCAAGCTATCAGAAACACCTTACGAAAATGGAAGTAGAAAAGGTATAGAAAAGCACTTCCACCCAGATGGCAGTATTAGCAGCGAGCAAGAATATTTGAAGAACAAAAAGCATGGCTTCTTCAAACGGTACGAAGAAGGCGGGATTCTTGTAGAAGAAGGCAACTATACTGCTAACCGTAAAACTGGTGTTTGGAAGACTTACAACGCTAGTGGTGAGGTGATAGAAAGCGGCCTTTACCAGAACGGCAAATTCATCAAAACAGACTCTAATCGTTAGAAGACTCTTCTTCCAAGCCAATTAGCTGGAATTCATTTTTTTTCTTTGGGCCCTTATCTAAATTTGCAGCACCCCATGCAAGCAATAAAAGAGACGCACTTCCAATTCCCTGAACAAACTGATTTCTACAGAGGCAAAGTAAGAGATGTCTATTTTTTTGGCGACAAGATGATAATGGTCGCCACAGATCGCATCTCAGCTTTTGATGTGATTCTTCCGCGAGCAATTCCCGGCAAGGGCATGGTATTAAACCTCATTGCATCCCGAAATCTTAAAGCCACTAGCGACATTGTACCGAACTGGATGGAATCCTCTCCAGACCCTAACGTCACCATCGGTAAGCGATGCGACGCCTACCCTATCGAAATGGTAATAAGAGGATATTTGGCAGGGCACTCATGGAGAGAATATCGAAGTGGTAAAAGGACGCTATGCGGGGTTCCACTTCCTGAAGGCCTAAAAGAAAATGACAAACTGCCCTCACCTATTATTACGCCCGCAACAAAGGCCACCGAAGGGCACGACCTTGATATTTCCCGGGAAGAAATCATCGAGCAGGGCTTAGTGCCGGAGTCTGAATATGTGCAACTTGAAGACTATACCCGCAAACTATTTGCGAGGGGCACCGAACTTGCCGCAAAACGGGGTTTGATCCTCGTCGATACCAAATATGAATTCGGCAAACACCAGGATGAAATCTATCTCATAGATGAAGTGCACACACCAGATTCGTCTCGCTACTTCTATAAAGACACTTATGCCGAGAAACAGGCAAAGGGCGAGGGCCAGAAGCAGCTTAGCAAAGAATTTGTTCGGCAATGGCTAATTTCAGAAGGATTCCAGGGACTTGAAGGGCAAGAACTACCTGAAATGACCGACAAGGTAATAACCTCGATTACCGACCGATACCTCGAATTATACAAGAGTTTTACCGGCCAAACACTCGATTTGAGCTCAGAAGAAAATCCCGTAAATAGAATAGAGGAAAACATTAGGAAATCGATAAAAAACCTTAATTTTAGCCTAATCTAACCTAAAAGCTATCAATTATTGAGATATGAAATACGCAATAGACAAGCAGGAAAAGTATAGCGTGGTAAAGTTGAAAGAGGAGAAACTTGATACCACTATTGCTCCTGGGCTCAAGTCTGAGTTGGTGACTATGCATGCGGAAGGCGTTAAGAATATCATACTAGATCTATCTGATGTAAAATACACGGATTCTTCAGGCCTTAGCGCACTTTTGGTCGGCAACCGAACTTTCAAACAGACTGGAGGTGTATTTATATTAGCCTCACCCTCTGATCACGCCATGAAGTTGATCAAAATCTCTCAACTTGATGGAGTGCTAAACATCATACCATCTGTTGATGAGGCCATTGATCACGTTTTCATGAGTGAGATCGAAAACGACCTCAAGCAGGAAGGAAATAACGAATAAGCGGTGATTCTTGGCATTTCAGCTCAAAATACTGGGATCCAACTCCGCTATTCCCGCCTACGGTAGAAATCATTCGGCACAGATTCTTATAGTTAACGGAAGTCATTACTTAATTGACTGTGGGGAAGGTACGCAACTGCAAATAGCCAAATACAAGGGCAAACTCCATAAGATTGATAATATTTTCATCAGTCACCTCCATGGCGATCATTACCTGGGGCTACTGGGTTTGATCTCATCCATGCATTTGCAATCACGAACCAAAGATTTGAACATCTATGGCCCGGTAGGATTACAAGAAATAATAACGGTTCAACTTAAATACTCACAGACAGTTCTTAACTATAAGGTTAACCTCACTGAGTTGGATGCAAATGAGCATATCAAAATCCATGAAGACAGAAATGTAACCGTACATTCATTCCCATTAGACCACAGAATTAATTGCAACGGATTCTTCATTAAAGAGAAGGAAAAGCCACTTAGGCTGATTAAGGAAAAATTACCAGAGGAAATTTCACTCTCTCAAATTGCGGATTTAAAGAAAGGTATGGATGTGGTAGATGAAAATGGTGAGGTTATTTATAGAAATGCGGAAATGACCCTACCTCCAAAAAGATCTAGGAGCCTGGCTTATTGTTCAGATACGAAATATGACCCGGATATTGTCAAATATATAGCAGGAGCAGACTTACTTTATCACGAGTCAACCTTTCTACACGAAAACGAATACTGGGCGGAAAGAACTTATCACAGTACGACCAAGCAGGCTGCTTCCATCGCCAAAGAAGCTAAGGTTGGGAAACTGCTGCTCGGACATTTCTCAGCGCGCTACAAAGATTTAACACCGTTCCAATCGGAGGCGCAGGAGATATTCAAAAACTCTTTTCTGGCAACTGAAGGACAAACCTACGAAGTTGAAGATGGCCTTACACAACAATAAGAAAACCACGCTCTTCCTGGTGCTGGCGGGTATCTTTCTTACCAACGCTATTATAGCCGAACTTATCGGCGTAAAGATTTTCTCGTTGGAAGGTACCCTAGGGTGGGAACCAGCCCAAATCGGTCTTTTTGGCTACCAGCTAGATTTCAACCTCACTGCCGGGGTTATGCTTTGGCCGGTTGTATTTATTACTACTGATATAATTAATGAATATTTTGGTAGAGAAGGAGTCAAGAAAATTAGTTACCTCACTGTTGCCCTCATTTCATACGGTTTCCTAATCATCTGGTTGGTTACCAATCTGGTGCCAGCACAGTTTTGGCTTGATGTAAATAGCACCGATAGCCATGGTCAGCCATTTGATGTTGACTATGCTTTCAATCGCATTTATCTCCAGGGAGCAAGAATAATCGTCGCATCGCTGGTGGCCTTTCTCATTGGTCAGTTGCTTGATGTATTTGTATTTCACAAACTCAGAAAAATCACCGGAAGCAAAATGATCTGGCTCCGGGCCACAGGTTCTACGCTGGTATCGCAGTTCATCGATAGCTTTGTGGTACTATTTTTGGCTTTCTATTTTCTCGCTCCAAGTGAAACTCGTTGGCCTGTTTTCAACGTTATTTCCGTTGGGATAATTAATTACATATATAAATTCGTTGTTGCTATCGCTCTAACGCCACTGCTTTATCTGGCCCATTATTTAATAGATGGTTACCTTGGGCGGGATGAAGCAGATAAAATGACTGAAGATGCCGCCGCAAAAAGCGAGTCATTCTTGTAGAAGAAGTTATGAAGAATAGAATTTTATCGATCATCGCCTTGGTGCTACTTTCGCAGTTGGGGTATGCCCAAGCATATAAAATAGAGATTACTGTTGAAGGCATCTCTGATTCTATTGCCTACCTGGGCTATCATTTCGGAGATCAGAAATATGTACGGGATACGGCTAAGGTTAAAAATGGCTTGGCAGTTTTTGAAGGGGAGACACCACTAGATCAAGGTGTGTATTTCTTTTACACACCCTCTGCGTACTTCGAAGTACTTCCCGATCAGCAATTTTTCAGCTTGACTACAAAGGCGCCTGATTTCATATTTAACATGGAGATTGAAAACTCGGTTGAGAATACCCTCTTCAATAATTTGCAAAAATTTACAGTTACTCGGCAGCGAAAAGCGCAGGAGTTATCCGATCAGATTAAATCAGAAACTGACGAAACCAAGGTAAATGAAATGAGAGAGGAAATGGCTTCCATTTCGAAAGAGGTTAACGCATATCAGAGCAAGCTAATTGCTGAGAACTCACAGTCTTTTGTTGCAAAACTGGTAGGCGCCATGCAAAGTGTTGAGGTGCCAGAAAACATCGGGGCAGAAGACCCCCAGCAAGCCAACCTACAGAAATATCACTATTTCAAAACTCACTTTTTCGATAACCTTGATGTATCTGATGCTGGTCTGCTACGTACGCCAGTTTATCACCCAAAGGTTATGGAGTATCTCGACAAGGTTTTAGTTCAACAGCCAGATACAGTAATAAATGCCATTGATCAAATATTATCTAAAGCGACAGGCGATGAAACAGTATTCAGGTATTTGTTGGTGACCTTAGCCAACAAATATGAAATCTCCCAAACCATGGGTATGGACAAAGTTTTTGTACACCTCATCGACAATTACTACCTCACAGGGCAAGCGCAGTGGGCAGATGAAGAACTGCTTTCTAAGCTACGCGAGCGGTCTAATGCCATCAGGCCCAATCTCATTGGAAGCATAGCACCCAGCATAACGCTAGTTGATACGTTAGAAGCACCGATCAGTTTGAAAGAAATTAACTCAAGATTTACAGTATTGTATTTTTATGATCCTGAATGCGGGCACTGTAAGAAAAAGACCCCAGTTTTGAATGATGCCTATCCGCAGTTGCAAGCCAAGGGAGTAGAGGTTGTGGCAGTCAATGTCACCACAGATATGAAGAAATGGAAAGAGTATATTCGCGAAAACGACCTCAATTGGATCAATGGCGCTGACCCGCATGTACGCAGTAATTTCAGATATGAGTATGACATTAGGTCAACCCCTACGGTTTATCTGCTAGACCAGGAAAAGAGAATAATAGCTAAGCGCATTGATGTTGAAGATATCGAGAATATCGTTGATCAATACTTGAAAATCGAAGGAGGAAAGCCTTAGACCTGCGTTCTTCTAATAGCGTCGCAAATAACCGCGGTGGCGCTTGCCACATTTAGTGATTCCGCTCTTCCAAACTTCGGAATTGTAATGTTATGATCCATAGCCACTTGCAGCTCCTCATTTAGTCCAATAGATTCGTTCCCCATGAATAGAATACCACCTGGGGGGAAGTCAACCTCATGCAGATTCTCCCCTTTCATTACAGCCCCATATTTATTGGAGGATTTTCCGGCCAAAAAAGAAAGTAAGTCCGACTGGTACCAGTTTATCCGGGCAAAGGAGCCCATACTTGAGTTGATTACTTTGGGGTTATAAAAATCAGCACAAGTTGGTGATAACAACAATTTCTCAAAACCATACCAATCTGCGATGCGCATTATCGTTCCTAAATTGCCCGGATCTCTAACCTCGTCTAACGCCAATATCCACTCA
Organism: Cyclobacteriaceae bacterium; assembly: GCA_028285445.1. Classification (GTDB taxonomy): domain Bacteria; phylum Bacteroidota; class Bacteroidia; order Cytophagales; family Cyclobacteriaceae; genus JANQPQ01. The sequence goes on from JANQPQ010000049.1 coordinate 38,384, forward strand.
CCATCGCCAATATCAAAAGGTTCATTTGGCTTCGTTTGGGCAACTGCAACTGCCGAATTGTTAGTCTTGAAAGAGCCTATTCTTTCCAAATCAGCTATTTTTGTCACGAATATTTCGGTGTTTGCCGCTGATAACGAGGTATGAAATTTGTCAAGGAACTTTTCGGAAACAAAGATCATTTCAAGATCGTAGTCGGAATCCAGCAATTCCAACACGTTCTTGGCACCTTCCACTATGAATAACCCCTCCTTTTTGCGGGCTTTCTTTAATTGCAGCGATCGGGCAAGTTTCAGTCTTTCTTTCGAGGCTTGGCTTGGTGTCATCGGCGGCAGGAGGTTTGCTTCCTCACTATTTCTGCTGGTAACATGCTGCTTATTGGTAATGAGTTGCTCGGGGCTCCGACACTTACAGGATGGCGAAAAAGCACTCCGTTCACAAAAAATCAAAGGTAACAAAAATGTAGGTAACGAGGAATTAGCAGAATTCTATGCGCAGCAGCCAAATCGCCGCATTCTCGTGCTGCCCTTTTCCCCTTATGTATGGTTCTATTATCGAGGTTTGAAAAGCTACGACAAGCAAAAGTATGTAGAGAAAAAAGTTGAAGTGGAAGCTAAATTTGCAACACGCATTGCGGAATTGGAGCAGAATGGTAGGAATAGCAACCGCCTAAAAAGAAAGAGAAACAGGAAGATTGAGAAAATAGACAAGGCCATTGCTGAAGGAAATCTAGGAATGCGTATTGGTGAACCCTTATCGATCTTCGATAGCACCAAGGCTCGAAACACGGCCGACCAAATGGAGCTTTTTCTTCATAGCAAAGGCTTCTTCAATGCTAAAGCCGATTACCGAGCCCGCTTAACACGAAGAAAGGCGAGGGTAACATTTGAGATTAAAGAAGGCCTGCCCTACACCATCGACTCATTGCTTTACGACATCAGGGATAGTGATATTGACAGCCTGGTAAAAGCTGATAGTGAAAACAGCTTGCTGCAAGTAGGCGAGCAATATGACCAATCAACTATCGGGAATGAGAGGGATCGAGTAACAGAGTTGCTAAAGAACAATGGTTACTATGATTTCAGTAGGCAGTTTGTAAGTTTCCAGGTAGACTCGGCCATCGGAAACAAGCGGGTGGCTATTCGTACTTTAATTAAGAATCCTGCTAGCAGAGGATATCACAAGGTATTCACCCTGGATTCTGTTGTTTTCACAATGGACGCAAACCTGCAGATTCCAGATCGTTCGCGCACAACTAGTTTCTTCAACACAATTACCTACAAATACTACGACAAACCCTATTCAAGAAAAATATTAGACCGCCGGGTTTTCATCTATCCTGGCCAAAAGTACAATAAAGAAAACACCCTGCTAACCCAGCGGCAGTTGGCATACATGGATAACTTCAAGTTCATCAACATAAACTATGATACAACCGGAGGGCAATTTATCGCCAACATATTTGTAAGCCCGCTTAATCGCTACCAGTGGTCTAATGAGGTAGGCGTCAATGTGACTCAAGGTTTCCCGGGGCCTTTTTACAATTTGTCTTTCAAGAAAAGAAATGTGTTCAAAGGATTGGAAAACCTGGAGCTATCAGGACGAATTGGTATTGAAGGCGTTGCCTCGGCCTCAAACCCAGACGAAATCTATCGCAGTATTGAAGCCGGAGCCAATCTATCATTCACCTTTCCCCAATTCATTCTTCCTGTGAATAATAAAAGAAGGATTAGATGGGGCAAAATGAACCCAAAGACAAGGGTTCAGGGCGGTTATTCCTTTACAGATCGGCCTGAATACAATCGTGTGAACTTTAACTTTTCCAACACATATCTCTGGGAAAATCAAAGACGCGATCAATTCAGCCTTGCTTTTGGAGAGATCAGTATCATAAACTCGTCGCTGGATTCTGCCTTTAATGCTCGCCTGATAACACTGGCTGAAAATGGGAATAATCTCAAGAACTCGTTTGATCCATCTTTTGTGAGTAGTATTGTTTTTGGAGCCAACTTCAATTTCAACAATTACGGTACTTTCACAGATAATTCGGCTTTTTTGAGGTTCCAGGTAGAAAGTGGTGGCAGCACCCTTAATATTATCCCTGACGATTTCCTCCGTAAGATTGACCTTGAGTACTATAAGTACTTCAAGCTAAACGTAGATTTCCGTAAGCACATTCCAATTGACGAGAGGACGAATTTTGCATACCGAGTAGCATCGGGTATCGCCGTATCTTATTCCGACAATCAAGTTTTGCCCTATGAAAAATATTTTTTCGCGGGCGGAAGTAACAATATTCGCGGTTGGCGCCCACGTCGACTTGGACCGGGTTCCTACACCCCTATCGATAGCACCACCCAAGCGCTTGACTATAGTTTTGAACAACAAGGTGAGATTCAATTGCTATCGAGCTTTGAGCTAAGAAGGAAACTGGTTGGTATCTTGGCCGGTGCAGTATTTATTGATGCTGGCAATGTATGGAGTTTGAGAGAGGACAACACCAGGCCCGGGGCCAGTTTCAAAGCCAATCGGTTTTGGAAAGAAATTGCCATTTCTTCCGGAGTTGGTGCACGATTTGATTTTTCGTTTTTGGTACTGCGTTTCGATTTGGGCCTAAAAGTATATGACCCTGCCCGGGCAGAAGGCAAACGCTTTATTTTCAGCAATGGTTTTAATGATCCTCCTTTTCAGCGTGGAGAAAACAATCCCGACTTAGAATCGGTAATCTTTAATATTGGGGTTGGATACCCTTTCTAGATTAGTAGTTGAGTAAATCCCGGATGACGACAGCTACCTTTTCTGCGGTGGGCAGCATCATTTTTTCAAGATCTACATTAAGCGGTACGGCAGGAAGGTCGGCCGCTCCAAGGGTCATAACCGGCGCATCCAGATCTTCAAAGCACTCTTTTGAAATTCGTCCCGCAAGTGATTCAGCAAATGAGTTCATCAGTGGCTCTTCGGTCAAGACGAAAGCCTTATTGTGAGCTCGTACTGCTTTATCCACTGCGTTCCAATCAAGTGGATTAAGTGTCCTTAAGTCTAAAATCTCCACAGCGCCAGGAAATTCTTTTGATGCCTCTTTGGCCCAGTAAACACCCATACCATAAGTAACTATTACGGCAGATTCTCCATCAGCTACTTTCTCTGGTTCAGCTTTCTGAACAACATTAGCTTTCCCAAGCGGTATAATATACTCGTCATCTGGTTCAAAGGTTTTGGCGTCTGTGGTGCCTGGCACTTTAGACCAATAAAGACCTTTGTGCTCCAAAGAAATCACGGGATTGGGATCATGGAAAGCGGCCTTTAGTAGGCCTTTCATGTCTGCGGCATTGGAGGGATAAATTACTTTTATACCCCTGATATTAAGGAGCGTAGATTCGACACTGCCAGAGTGGTAAGGTCCACCTCCACCATAAGCTCCTATTGGTACTCTAATTAATGATTGAATAGGAAACTTACCAACTGAGAGATAGCAGCTCTTGGAAAGTTCTTCCACCAACTGATTTATGCCAGGCCAGATGTAATCGGCAAATTGAATCTCAACAATTGGCTTAAGGCCAACGGCCGACATACCTGCAGTGGATCCTACTATGTAAGCCTCTTGAATTGGTGTATTAAACACCCTGCCATCTCCATACTTCTGAGCCAGAGTGGCAGCCTCCCGAAAAACACCTCCTAAAGTACCACCAACATCCTGCCCATAAAACAGTGCTTCGGGCGTAGTCTTCATTATTTCATCTATCGCATGGAGGGCGGCATCTACCATCACTACTTTCTCGGCGTTTTTGCCTTTTCTTTTGCCTGTCTCTTTAGTAATGGCAGTTGGGGCGAACTCATGCTCGTCAAATTTGCTTAGAACCGGGTCTTTTGCTGCCAAAGCCTTTTGATAATCCTTCTCCACTGCGATTATGGCCTCCTCCCTAATCTTTTTCATTGCATCAGCGGAGACCCCGGCGGTTCTCAAAGACTTCTCCAACTTAGGAATTGGATCATCCTTGGAATGAATCTCGATGTCATCCCCCCGATACCACTCTTTGCGCACACCCGAGGTGTGGTGGCCTAAGAGGGGACATTTGGCATGAACTAAAATTGGAGCTCGATTTTTTCGAACATAGTCAATAGCTTCTTCCACTCCTTTATACGAGCTAACAAAATCAGCACCATCTACCCGCATGCGTTTCATGCCCTTAAAACCAGCTGCATATTCATATGCATCCATGGCACGCATTTCTTTGCCAGTAGCCGAAATGCCCCAATCGTTATCTTGTATTAGGTAGAGTATTGGGTATTGATGCAGTACAGCCATTTGAAAGGCCTCAGCAACTTCGCCTTCGGTAACTGAACCATCTCCCAATGAGCATAACACGATAGGCCTATTTCTGGACTTGGTTAGCTTCTGAGCTTCAATGTAGGCCAAACCTTGTGCCATGCCAGTTGCCGGTATGGCCTGCATGCCTGTTGCAGAGCTTTGATGAGGTATAGTGGGGAAGCCTTCCCTTTTCAGTGAGGGATGGCCGTAATAAGTGCGTCCTCCCGAAAAGGGATCATCGGCCTTAGCCATCAATTGTAGCATTAGTTCATAGGGCTGCATTCCAATTCCCAAAAGAATTGACTCGTCCCGGTAGTACATTGAAGCGAAATCATACGGCTTTAGCTGCAAACCAGCAGCAAGCTGTATGGCTTCATGGCCTCGTGAGGTGCTATGTACGTACTTACTGCAAATCTCCTTGTTCTCATCATACGTTTCCGCCATTCGCTGGGCAGTGCACATAAGGCGATAAGCCTCCAGAAGAGTTTTCTTGTTAACTGCGGTTTTTGGTTTTGCAGACTTTGAAACTGCCATAGAAAAGAGAAGGAATTTGATGAATAGATTGCGAATTTAAGCAATTCAAGGCGGAATTTGGGCTGCTGAAAGCTTTATCTGGCTTGCGTTCCTCGAGGGCTATTAATTCTTGCAGATAATAAATACTTTTGGGCTGCACGGAACCCCAGATGGTAGAATCAATAAAATCGCTTGACCTCCAGCTTTTCCTTTTTCTAAACGACATTCATAACTCCTTCTTTGATGTGGTTATGTACTACGTCACCGATAAGGAATTTTGGTTTCCATTTTACATCGCCATTATTGCACTACTTTTTTGGAAAATGAAATGGCGGGCAGTACCTGTACTTGTTGCAGTTGCCATGGTTATAGTATTGTGCGACCAAACTACTTCGGGTTTTATGAAACCTTTTTTCGAAAGGTTAAGGCCTTGCCATGATCCGGAAGTTGCGCCGTTGGTTCACCTGGTAACTAAGTGCGGAGGTCAATATAGTTTCGCCTCTTCGCATGCCTCTAATACCTTTGGCTTTGCTACTTTGTTTTGGCTTCTCTTTCGCCACGACCTTCCAAAAATCACCTGGATCTTAGCCTGGTCGGGAATTGTCTCCTATAGTAGAATCTATGTTGGCGTGCACTACCCACTAGACATAGTGGTAGGTGCTATGGTAGGCCTTGGCTACGGTTGGTTGGTATATTTTACCTATGGAAAAGTGGTACCTCTTATTTACCGTAATCAGAGCTGAACATCAGCAAGCATTCTCTTTACATACTTGCCGATAACGTCAAACTCCATATTTACCTCATCACCAACCTTAAGGGTTTTTAGCGTCGTGTGTTCGTAGGTGTAGGGAATAATAGCTACAGAGAAAGCGTTTTCAGTAGAATCATAGCAAGTAAGGCTAATCCCATTGATACAGATCGATCCCTTCTCCACGGTTACGTTACCTCCGGCGTTGTCATATTCAAACCTCATTATCCAACTACCATCTTTTTCTTCAATGGAAATGCATTCCCCGATCTGGTCAACATGGCCCTGCACAATATGCCCATCAAAGCGGCCATTTGCTGGCATGCAGCGCTCAATGTTAACGTGCTGCCCTGGCTTTAAGCCGCCTAGTGTTGTTTTCTTTAAGGTCTCCTCCACCGCGGTTACGATGTGAGTCTTTTTGTTGCACTTCACCACCGTCAGGCAAACACCATCGTGAGCCAGACTCTGGTCAACTTTCAACTCTCCTGCCAGATCGCTTTCAACTTCAAGATGTATGTTGGTACCCTCCGACTCCATACTAATTACCCTACCGGTTGTTTCAATTATTCCTGTAAACATTGTTAAGCTATTTTACAAAATGAAGTTAGCCAATATTGCTTCAAGCATCAATGCATTTGGCAACCAAAAGCTGCCCAAGTTTTTGGAATTGAGCTAAATTCGCATTGGGAAATGAGAGTACTAACCGACGATTATAAGCACCGAGGCCTGAGAAAAGCATTGGTAAAAACTATCCAAAAGAAAGGTATAAAAGACGAGTCGGTGCTGCAAGCGATTGGCGCCGTTCCGAGGCACTTCTTTTTCGATCCGGCATTTTTGGAGCATGCCTATGAAGACAAGGCTTTCCCGATTGGAGAAGGGCAAACTATCTCTCAACCCTATACCGTTGCCTTTCAAACTGAATTACTGAAGGTGAAACCGAATGACAAAGTGCTTGAAATTGGCACCGGCAGTGGATATCAGGCCTGCGTGTTGCTTGAGATCGGAGCTGCGGTATTTACTATCGAATACAATCGTAGCCTTTATGAACTAACAAAAAGGAAGTTACCCTCGATGGGATATACGCCTTATTTTATGCATGGCGATGGGTCGAAAGGATGGAAAAGCCAATCACCTTACGACAAAATACTGGTTACGGCTGGTGCACCAAATGTGCCATCGGCCCTAACGGCTCAGCTAAATGACGGTGGCATACTTGTTATTCCAGTTGGGAATGATAAGAAACAACGGATGCTGCGCGTAACCAGGAAAGGCGATAAGTTGTTTAAGGAAGAATTTAACTACTTCAGTTTTGTTCCGCTATTAGGGGAACAGGGATGGAATAAGTAACTAAATAGTAAATGGCGAAGAAAAAGAAATTTGTAAAGGACTCGGTGGTGACTATGACCGAGTTGGTATTACCCAACGATACCAATACCCTAAATAATTTAATGGGTGGGCGGATGATGCACTGGATGGATGTTGTTTCGGCAATCGCTGCACAAAAACACTCCAACAGGATTGTAGTCACTGCCTCGGTAGACAATGTCTCGTTTGGAGAGCCCATTGAACTTGGCAATGTAGTCACCCTCTCCGCTAAAGTTACCCGGGCATTTAATTCTTCTATGGAAGTATATATTGAAGTATGGGCTGAAGATATACCAAGCGGTGAAAAATCTAAAACCAACAGTGCTTTCTTCACTTTTGTTGCTGTAGACCAATCTGGTAGACCAATTGATGTACCAGAGGTGCAACCGGAAACGGATGAAGAGAAAGAGCTGTTTGCAGGTGCACTAAGGAGAAGGCAACTGAGATTGATACTGGCAAAGCGCATGAAACCTGAAGACGCCAACGAACTGAAATCTCTTTTTGAAATAGAAGACTAGTATGACTGACCAGGCTCCCTTTCCTTTCAATCTATATGACGAAGAAATCTACCTAATTCCGAAAAAGGTGGACTCCAGCAAACCCGAAGCTCCAACTACAAACGAGCCCCACCCGCCGTATGCGAATCCAGCGAAAGCAACTATTATTGTAGACGAGCAACCCAGTGCTTCTAACCAGGAACTGTTGCTGAAAATCCTGGCAGCAATTGATATTACCGAAGGTGAATACACGCTTGAAGTGGGTAATTCCTCCACCCCCGGTGCTGAGGAGGGAAGTTTATTGCTGGTATTTAGCACGCAAAACTCCGAGGAACTTTACAAACTCACCAAAGCTGACAAGCTAATTACCATTTACGCCGATACGTTAATGGAATTGGAGAATGATGTTAAAAAGAAGAAAAGGCTTTGGGAATGTTTGAAGGCGCTGAAAGGCTAGTTAAGCACTTCTTCTAGTTTCTCATGCAAAGCCTTGCCCCGCAAGTTCTTCGCAATGATAACTCCTTCCGGATTAACCAAAATTGAAAAAGGTATGGCGCTAATATTATAGGTGCGAGCGGCCTCGGAATTAAAGTACTGTAAATCAGAAACCTGGGTCCACTCCAGTCCGTCATCGGCTATAGCTTTGAGCCACTTGTCTCTGGTTCTATCCAATGATACGCCGTATACTTCAAAACCTTTGTCCTTAAATCTGTGGTAAGCCTTTACTATATTGGGGTTCTCAGCACGGCAGGGCTTACACCATTCAGCCCAAAAATCTACTAATACATATTTACCCCGAAATGAACTGAGGGGAGTAACCTGGCCATCAGGATTTTGCAGGCTGATCTCAGGAGCGGTAGAGCCCACTGCAACAGGGCGCATGCGTTCGATCTCGGTGGAAAGGTTCTTTACAAATTCAACATTCGGGTATTTCTTTATGAGCCCACTGGTAAGTTCATCCACAAAGGCAAATTCCTTGTCTTTATCCAGCAATCCTACTGCTTGCATAGCGGCGAGTGAAATACCCATTTTACTGATCTCAACTTTTATAGCCTCAGCCTTCTCTTCTTGTAAAGACATATAGTCATCTCTCATTTGCTCAATCTGCTCGTTGTTCTTTGCGGCTACTGCGGTTTGGAAGGTTTGGTTGATGCCCGCTTCTCTGTCGGCAAAACCTTGTAATACTTGATTGAGCCTTGTCAGGTGATCTATATCTTTCGACCCCTTTATCTCAACAAAGCCATTTACATCACTACCGTCTACATTTACCTCGATATCATCCTCATCTATTATCAGGTTAACGAACTGCTTATTGTAGAAATTCAGCCTGTAATACCCGGGAACGTCGAAATATAGTGTATGATCAAAGGCATTTGCTGACACCTCCACCGTATCATACGCTGCAAATTTCCTTTGCTCCATGGCAAACTCCTCTATCACAACAACGCCTGCCTGTGGGCTGGCGACAGTTCCTGAAACAACAACACTTTTACCAATTGCCGTGTCTTCAACACTCTGCGATTGCGCGCATCCTCCTATGACGGTGGCAAGTATTATTAAACTCCTGAAATTCATCTTTCTAATATTTTAGGATAAAACGCTATGAAACAAACTTAGTTCATTCGCAACATAAAAATAGGGTAAATCTGCCTGGCTGGATGTGCTCTAAGTCGATTTTAACTCTTTCTCAAGAATGGCTTTCGCTTGTTTTGGGTTGATGTTTCCCCCACCAGCGCGCATAACTTTTCCCATAAACATACCGATTAGCTCCTTGCGACCATTTCGATATCTTTCAACCTCGTTTGGGTTTTCAGCTAAAATCGCGGCCACTAAACTACTAATATCCTCCTCGTTGGCGTTTTGAATTAGACCTAATTCATTGGCCAAATCTAATGGCATTTTACCTGGAGATTCCAGCATCTTAGGCAACAGCTTATTAGACGCTATTGAAAAACTCACCTGCTCTTCATCAACTAAATTTACCAGCTGAATAAACTGTTTTGAATCCAGGGGTAGGTCTGCAAATTCAAGAGAGTTTTGGTTGAGGTATGATTTGATTGGGCCCAATAGCCAGTTTGCGGCAGATTTGGGGTCAATCTCATTCGTAACAACATCTACGAAAAATGAGGCCATCTCCCTTGATTCTATTATGATACCCGCATCATAAACCGAAAGTGATAAACTTTCAGTAAGGTTTTCAAAATACTGCCATGCGGTGGTTGGTAACGCCGCTCTTAACTCTTCAACCGCCTGATTGTCGACTTTTACCGGTGGCATGTCTGGCTCCGGAAAATAACGATAGTCATTCAAGGTCTCTTTTTCTCGCAAGGTCTGAGTAAGCCCGGTTTTCGCAATAAAATCCCTGGTCTCCGATATGATGGATTCTCCAGACAGCAATAGGTTCCTCTGCCGAACAATCTCGTTCTGTATAGCCATCTTTACAAACCTGAAAGAGTTCAGATTCTTTATTTCAACCTTAGCACCCAGCTCGTCTTGCTGAGGCATCCTCAACGAGACGTTGGCATCACATCGAAGCGCCCCTTCCTCCATATTTCCAGTACTTATGTTGAGGTACTGCACCAGTCTTCGTACTTCGATCATAACGGCCTGGGCATCCTCTGGGCTATTTATGACCGGGGCCGTCACCAATTCCAACAAAGGCATGCCTGCTCTATTCAAATCAATCATACTTTTATTACCTGGCTTGTCATGAATTGATTTGCCTGCGTCTTCTTCAAGATGAATTTTGATGAGATCAACCTCCCAACGATTTCCAGTATTGTAGCCAACGGGAATTGATCCGCCTTTACAAATGGGCCTACGGTCTTGGGTGATTTGGTAGCCTTTGGGCAAATCAGGATACATATAGTTTTTTCGATCAAAAACCACCTCATCGGCGATTTCTGAGTTGCAAGCTAATCCTAACTTGATGGCCATATTGATCGCCTCTGCATTTACCACTGGAAGAGCTCCAGGCAGACCCATAGTTACCGGACTGATGTGTGTGTTTGGATCTTTGGCAAGCCTGGTGCTATCAGCACAAAAAATTTTACTATCAGTGTTTAACTGAATATGAATTTCCAGGCCGATGGTGGGAATGAAATCTTGTTGATCTGGAGCCATTACTGAATAATAGCTTCCGCTTTTTCAACCACCTTGGGTAATCCGCTGAGGTTTTTTCCACCGGCGGTTGCAAAGAAAGGTTGTCCGCCTCCACCACCTTCAATTTCCTTGGCCAGTTCCCTAACTAGTTTGGAAGCATCCAGGTCTTTATCGTTAATAACTTCTTCTGATATAACAACGGAGATCTGCGGTTTGCCGCCCACATCGGCAGCGAGCACCAGGAATAAGTTCTCAATCTCATTCTTGAGTTCGAAAGAAAGTTTTTTCAAAAGATCTCCATTGGCAACAGATACCTCCTTAATGATTGTATTAACTCCGCTTTTTTCCTCCACAGAGTTAATAAGCGTCTGCTTCACCTCCCCGGCCTGTTTAGACTGCACTTTCTCCAGTTCCTTTGCTAGTCTTGATCGTTCATCAACCAGGGTGCTTACTGCATTTACCAGGTCCTTAGGATCCTTTAGCAAAGCATTTATCTCCGACAGCTTTTGTGCCTCGCCTTCAAGATATTGCTCAGCGACTAAAGCGGTTATGGCCTCAATTCTTCTGATGCCAGCGGCAATAGAACTTTCAGAGATAATCTTAAAGAAGCCAATTTGGCCAGTGGCGGCAACGTGAGTACCTCCACACAATTCCACAGAGTAGTCTTTATCAAAAGTCACCACTCTAACGGTATCTCCGTACTTTTCTCCAAACAGTGCCATGGCGCCCTTCCCTTTTGCCTCTTCAATGGGTACGTCGGTTTCTACAAGCAATTCTATATTCTGTCGAATACGAGCGTTAACTATCTGCTCCACTTGTTGAATTTCTTCGTCAGACATTTTGCTGAAGTGGGAAAAATCAAATCGTAGCAGTTTGTCATTAACCAAGGAACCACGTTGCTCAACATGGCTACCTAGCACCTGCCGCAAGGCGGCATGCATAAGATGAGTAGCACTGTGATTGTTCATTGTGAGTAATCTCCGATCACTGTCAACAACCGCATTGAATGTACCGCTGGTATCAGAAGGTAGCTTTTCAATAAAGTGAACAATCAGGTCGTTCTCTTTCTGTGTATCAAATACTTTTATCTTCTCATCGCCATTTTGCAGATAACCCTTATCCCCAACCTGGCCCCCGCTTTCGGCGTAAAATGGCGTCCGATCCAAGACCACTTGCACCTTCTCCTTGTCTTTCTCCTGAATGGTGCGGTATTTCAAAATGCGAGATTCAGAATGTAGGTGATCATAGCCCACGAATTCCACATCGCCACCCGATAGTTCAGTCCAGTCGCCTGTTTCCCGGGCGGCATCCGCTTTTGAGCGTTGCTTTTGTTCGGCCATCCCAGCTTCGTATCCTTTTTCATCAATTGAGAGGTCATGTTCCCGGGCAATTAATGCCGTCAAGTCAACGGGAAAACCGTAGGTGTCGTACAACTCAAACACCTGCTCTCCGGGTATAACCCTTCCATCTCCCAAGTCTTTCCTAATCGCCTCAAGGCGCTTTAGGCCCTTTTCTAAGGTGCTCAAAAAGGAAGTCTCCTCCTCCTCAATCACTTTCGAAACGAACTCTGATTGCTCTTTCAATTCAGGGAAAGCCTCGGCAACCTGATTGGCAAGAATCGGAACAAGGTCTTTAATAAAAGGTCGGTTAAAGTCTAGAAAAGTGTAGCCATACCGAACAGCCCTGCGAAGAATTCTGCGAATAACATAGCCTGCACCAGTATTAGATGGCAATTGCCCATCCGCTATGGCAAAGGAGACGGCCCGGAGATGATCTACCACTACCCTAAGCGCAATATCCGTCTCCTCATTATTTCCGTAGTCTACACCTGCATCTTGGGCAACTGATGCTATAAGCGGTTGAAAAAGATCAGTATCGTAATTGGAGTACTTGCCCTGAATTGCCATTACAAGTCTTTCCAAACCCATGCCGGTATCAACATGCTTGGCGGGTAATGACTCCAACTCTCCATTTGCCTTCCTGTTGTACTCAATGAAAACCAAGTTCCAAACTTCTACTACCTGGGGATGATCCTGATTAACTAACTCCTTACCGGGAAGTTTATCAACCTCCTCCTGAGGCCTGAGGTCAATATGAATTTCTGAACAGGGGCCACAGGGCCCGGTATCACCCATTTCCCAGAAATTATCCTTCTTTGATCCCATCACAATTCTGTCTTCCGGGATGATATTCTTCCAAAGATCGAAGGCCTCCTGATCTAATGTAAGATTCTCTTCTTTATCTCCACCGAATACGGAAGCATATAATCTGTCCTCGGGTAAGCCATATTCCTTGGTAAGTAATTCCCAGGCCCAGGCTATACCTTCAGGTTTGAAATAGTCACCAAAAGACCAATTGCCAAGCATTTCGAACATGGTATGGTGGTAAGTATCGAAACCTACTTCCTCCAGGTCATTGTGCTTTCCAGACACCCTAAGGCATTTCTGCGTATCCGCCACCTTGGTAGACTCCGGAGATTTATGTCCAAGGAAGAAATCTTTGAACTGATTCATCCCTGCATTGGTAAACATCAACGTGGGGTCGTTCTTAATAACAATTGGTGCGGAAGGCACAATCTCGTGCCCCTTTTCTTTAAAGAAATCAAGAAATTTTTGACGTATCTCCTTGGCAGTCATATCACTTAACTAAGACATTATTGGTTTGAAAGCTACCCTGATTTTGAAAAATCTTGCTATATTGCCACGATTCGGATCTTTGGCAATGTAAGATTTTGAACTTATCTACTACGAATTCGTATTGGTAAAGGACAAAATTAGCCGAATTTCGCAGATTAATGGCTCGAATAAAATATTATTACGACACTGAGACCTGCAAATATGAAAGGATTAAGGTCTCTACCTGGGATGTTTTGCTCAACCTCTTGGGCTTCCTTACTGTGGCCTTAATTGTGGCCGTCGGGATAGTATTTGCCTACAATCAATACTTCGAGTCTCCCAAAGAAGCACGCTTAAGAAAAGAAAACGACGAGTTGAAGTTTCATTACCAGATTTTGGAGAATGAAATGGAAAGGGCCAAAGATATGATGGCCGCCTTGCAGGAAAGGGATGACAACATATATAGAGTGATTTTCGAAGCGGAACCAATACCATCTACAATTAGAGCAGCTGGCGTTGGTGGCGCCGAAAGATATAAGGACCTATTAGAAAGTGGCCTGGAGCAGGAAGATTTGATTGTGAATAATTTCAGTAGAGTTGACAAGCTGAAAAAGGAAATGTACATCCAAACGAAGTCTTATGATGAGATTATGGCCATGGCCATGAACAAAAGTAAGATGTTGGCCTCCATACCAGCTATTCAACCTATTCAGAATAAAGAGCTAACAAGACTTGCCTCTGGTTTCGGCAGAAGAATCCACCCCATTTACAAAGCACGAAGAATGCACTGGGGAATTGATTTTGCAGCTCCAAGAGGTACCCCTGTTTATGCAACTGGCGATGGCACTGTAAAATTGGCAAAGTCAAGCATTCGCAAAACAGGGTATGGAAACCAAATTGAGATAGAACACGGATACGGATATATTACCAAGTATGCTCACCTGCAACTTTTCGTAGTAAAGAAAGGACAGAAAGTAAAGCGAGGACAATTGATAGGCTACGTAGGAAGTACAGGTGGTTCGACCGCTCCACATGTTCATTACGAAATAATAAAGGACGGAAAAAAGATCGACCCAATTCAATTTATCATACAAGACGTTACCGACTCTGAATATCAAAAGCTACTAGAACTTGCCTCTAGGGAGAATCAATCCCTTGGATAAACCGACCAGACTAAACCACCGAAAGTTTATCAACCACCATGCCTAAGAAAGTATATATCTACAATACAGAAACGTGTAATTATGAGCTCTTCAAGCCGAAGAGGAGGATTACATTCCTGAAGGCATTTAGCTTTATTATTACCGCCTGCGCTATGGCTGCCGGTATTACTTATTACATGAGTTTGGAATACGGCACTCCCAAGGAGAACAAATATCAGGGCATGAAAGAGCAGTTGGTATCGCAAATTGCTCTTATGGACTATGAGCTGGACCTGCTTTACACCAACCTCGCCGATATCTCTGACAGGGATGACAATATCTATAGAATGATATTGGAGGCCGAACCATTAACTCCAGTAGTGAGAGGAGCTGGTGCTGGTGGTGTGGATAGGTATGCAGACGTCAATGCCAGTTCCCTGGAGAACAAAGAAGACATCCTTAAGAAATATATGAGGTTAGATCGGGTTAAGCGGCAAATGTATGTGCAAACATTGTCATTCGATGAACTGCTTGACTTGGCCGTGGAAAGAAACAAACTCTGGTCTTCTATACCAAGTATCCAACCAGTATATAATAAGGAATTGAGGCGCCTTTCCACTGTCTATGGCATGCGTTTTCACCCAATATTGAAGATATGGCGCCCTCACCGCGGACTAGATTTTATGGCGCCCAAAAACACTCCCGTCTACTCCACCGGAAATGGCAAAGTAAAAAGGGTATGGCATTCCAAAACGTTTGGAAAAGTAATCGACATAGATCATGGCTATGGTTATGTCACCCGCTACGCTCATCTAAACGAGTTCAAGGTTAAGAGAGGAGATATTGTAAAACGGGGTCAAATAGTGGGACTGGTTGGTAATACCGGGCTCTCGGTCTCTGATCACCTTCATTATGAAGTATTTAAGGATGGGGTTAACGTAAATCCAATTGGCTTCTTCCAAAGGGAATTGGATGACGAGGCCTACGCCAAATTACTTGAGCTAGCCAAGCGCGAAACCAAACCACTCGACTAACTCACACATTTGTTCAAGTTGTGGAAAAGAAGTTGAAAAGTTGATTCAACTGGCCACTATTCATTTGACTCTTCCGCCTATTTTTGTCAGTCATGTTTGGGGCGAAATTGACTATGGTATCTACAGTTGCAAGGTATGCTTTGGCAGTTCTTGTAATACCCTTTCTATTCCATGCCTGTAAGGTTGCAAAACGAACAACTTCCCAGGATCCTAAGCCGACTGTAGATTCTGTAGCGGTGGTATTGCCGGAACCCCCGACCATAGATAGTGTTGCACTGGTAGTTCAGGATTCTGTAGAAATTGGAATTCACCGACTGCTAAAAGATACTGTTGCCATTATCGGCGTTGGTGATATTATGATGGGCACAAATTATCCCTCTGAAGACTACCTGCCGCCAGCAGGAGGTAAACATCTGTTCGATTCAGTTTCGGCCGTGCTTCAAAATGCTGATATTACTTTTGGCAACTTAGAAGGCGTTATTCTAGATTCGGGAGGCCAGCCTAAGAGTTGTAGGAATCCGAAGACATGTTATCTGTTCCGAACTCCCAATTCTTACATTGCACATTTAGTCAATGCTGGGTTTGATGTGGTAAGCGTCGCCAACAACCACGCAGGTGATTTCGGCGACGAAGGCCGTGCCAGCACGGCTCACGTTCTTGATAGCGTGGCCATAGAATTCGCTGGTTTTGATAGTAAGCCTTACGCTATTTTTCTGAAGGAAGGTATGAAGTACGGCTTTGCAGCGTTCGCCCCCAACAATGGAACAATAAGTATTCATGACCAAAACCAGGCCAGGGAAATAATTCAACACCTCGATTCTGTCGCAGACATAGTAATCGTCTCGTTCCATGGAGGAGCAGAAGGTGGCAAATACCAAAATGTTACCAGGAAAAATGAATTTTTTTACGGTGAAGACAGAGGTAACGTTTACCAGTTTGCACACAATGTAATTGATTGGGGGGCAGATATTGTCTTCGGCCATGGGCCCCACGTAACACGTGCGATAGATATTTATAAGAATCGATTTATCACCTACAGTTTAGGAAATTTTTGTACTTACGCACGATTCAATTTGAGAGGGCCAAATGGCATTGCACCAATAATCAAGGTTCTCACCACTTCTTCCGGCGAGTTTATAAGTGGCGTTATCACCCCGGTGGTCTTGGCCGGCCGAGGTGTACCCTGGATCGACAGTAAAAAGCGAGCGATTTCGAAAATTCAGGAATTAAATGCAGAAGATTTTCCTGAATTGAAAATAAACATTGATGCAAATGGTATTATTACTTATCTTCAAAATCCATAGCTACCATGCCTTATAAAGAGAAAGAAATAGAAAAGAAATACTTCACCATTGGGGAGGTAGCTGAAATGTTCAACGTAGCCACATCGTTGGTTAGATTTTGGGAAAGTGAATTCGATATTATCAGCCCAAAGAAGAACAAGAAAGGCAACAGACAATTCACCAAAGAAGATATAGAAGATGTAAAGTTAATTTACCATTTGGTAAAGGAACGAGGCTTTACACTGCAAGGAGCAAAGGACTTCCTTAAGAACGATATACACGCCGCTAGAACCAAAATGGATATGGTCGAGTCTTTACAAAAGGTGCGATCATTTCTTGTTGAAATTAGACAACACTTGTAGGTTCTGGCATTAGATGAAGCCCGAGAGGCAGTATCAACTAGCACTAAAATATATTCACGGTATAGGATCCAAGACGAGCAAGGATCTCCTCTCCTATTGTGGGTCAGCCGAAGCCATTTTCAAAGCCACCAAAGGTAAGCTCGCTAAAATCCCAGGATTTGGAGAAATCTCAGCTGCAGTGGTGATAAAGCATCGCAAGCTAGCTCTCATTAAAGCTGAAAAAGAATTACTTGCGATGGAAGGCAGGAATGTAAATCTCACATTCTTTACTGACGATGATTACCCCCGACGCCTGAGGCACCTATATGATTCCCCGCCACTGCTTTATTACCGGGGGCAGAATAATTTCAATCAGGGCAAGGTAATTTCAATTGTAGGAACCCGGAAGGCAACAGATTACGGCAAAGAGGTAGTACAGGACCTGGTAGCCGGTCTCGCCAAATTTAAGCCAGTAATAGTATCTGGCCTGGCCTATGGAATTGATATAGAAGCACACCGTGCAGCTTTGGGAAACCAACTGCCCACGTGGGCCATTATTGCCGGCGGCTTAAACAAAATCTATCCTCCCTCCCATCAAAAGTATCTTCCCACGATTCTCAAAACCGGTTCTCTAGTAACGGAATATCCGCTGGACACCGAACCCGTTGCTACCCACTTTCCGGAGAGGAACCGAATCATCGCCGGTATTTCTGATGTAACCATAGTCGTGGAAGCCGCCGTTAAGGGTGGAGCACTAATTACTGCGGAAATAGCGAACAGCTATAACAAGGATGTTTTCGCTGTTCCCGGCAGTGTAACTTCACAGTTCTCTGAAGGATGCAATAACTTGATAAAGGACAATAAGGCGCATTTGCTTACCTCGGCTGATGACATACCAAATCTATTGCGCTGGGATGCTGAAGAGCAATCATCATCTGCTGCTGTTATGGATTTAGAGTCTTTTTCAAAGGAAGAGGTAGCTGTGTTACAGCTACTACAATCGGAAGCAATGCAAATTGATGAGCTCAGTTGGCGGTTAAATGTTCCCGTCAATAACCTGGCTTCCATCCTACTCAACCTGGAGTTCCAGGGAGTTTTAAATTCCCTTCCAGGGAAGAAGTACAAGTTGAAATCTAACCGACTCTCGCAGTCCTAATCGGGGAATATTGACGGGGCCATTCTTACGCTTTCCCGAAACTGCTCCTGGTCAATCTCAATCTTTATATGATTAGATTGAAGGTAATTCACGATATTTTCCGTGGCGATATTACCTACCAGATCATCATCGGCCATTGGGCAGCCGCCGTACCCCTTAATAGCCCCATCAAATCTCCGGCACCCGGCTTTGTATGCAGCATCAATTTTATCCTCGGCAGTATCTGGAGTTGAATGCAAGTGAGCTCCAAACTCTATGTGCTCATAAGCAGGTATTAAGCTTCTAAACAAATAATCAATATTCTCCGGATTTGAGACACCAATGGTGTCGGCCAGTGAAATAACACTTACACCAAGGCTATCTAGTATGCCCACAAATTGTCCCACTACATCCTTGTCATAAGGATCGCCATAAGGATTACCGAAACCCATAGAGATATATGTTACCAGTGTTTTATTGCTTTGCTGACATATATCTTGTATCTCGTGCAGGGTATTGAGCGCTTCGACAATAGTCTTGTTGGTGTTCCGAACCTGGAAGGTCTCAGAAATGGAAAGCGGAAACCCCAGAAAAGAGATCTGGTCGAATGCCGCTGCGTCTTCGGCTCCCCTTGTATTGGCAACTATTGCCAGAAGTTTAGAATCAGTAGCTTGGAGGTCAAGTCCTTCAAGAACTTCGGCAGTATCTCGCATTTGGGGAATTGCCTTTGGACTTACGAAGCTCCCAAAATCAATGGTATCAAAGCCAACCTTCAATAGTTGGTTTATATACTTTACTTTCTTTTCGGTAGGAATAAAAGTCTCAAAACCCTGCATTCCATCTCGTGGGCATTCAATAATCTTCATGAAACAAAGATATCTTATTTTGAGATCGCAGCAGACGATAAACGAAAGGTTCGTTTAGAAAAGCGCTTTCGCTATCTGGTACACCGGCTCGGCTTTTCCCATCGAGTAATAGTGAAGGCAAGGAACTCCAAACTCCATAAGCTCCTTAGATTGCTTGATGCACCACTCAACGCCTACTTGTCGTGCAGCTACATTGTCTTTGCATTTTTCAACCTCATCAGAGAGATCCTCTGGTAAATCTATATGAAAAATGCTGGGCAGGGCTGTGATCTGCTTTTTGGTCGTGATGGGCTTCAGCCCTGGGATAATCGGTATCTCAATCCCCTCTGATCGGCAGGTTTCTACGAATTCAAAGTACTTGCTGTTGTCAAAGAACATTTGGGTAACGATATAATCTGCTCCCGCTTCAACCTTCTGTTTCAAGAACTTCAAGTCAGACTTTATATTAGGCGCCTCAAAGTGTTTCTCGGGATAGCCCGCCACGCCTATACAGAAATCTGTTGGAAAGGGGTTTTGTAAATCATCATCTATATATTGGCCTTTGTTCATACTTACTACCTGCTCCAAGAGATCGAGAGCATAAATATGACCATCCGGATCTGGTTGAAACCGGGCTTCGGACTTAATTGCGTCTCCTCTAATTACCAGGACATTATCTATACCAAGAAAATTAAGGTCAATAAGTGCGTTTTCCGTTTCCTCAATTGAGAAACCGCCACAGATTATGTGGGGAACGGTGTCTACATTGTATTTATTCTGAATTGCAGCACAGATACCGACTGTACCTGGTCTCTTTCGTGTTGTCTTCTTCTCCAAAAGGCCATTGCCTGCATTTCGGTACACATACTCTTCCCGATGATAGGTAACATCTATAAAAGGTGGATTAAATTCCATCAGTGGATCGAGATGATTAAATAGACTCTCAATACCCTGCCCCTTGAGGGGAGGTAATATCTCTATGGTGAATAGCGTCTTGTCTGCGTTCTTAAAATGTTCTGTAACCTTCATTTTCTGGTATCAATTGTCGTAGGCTAGGTTAGGCGCCAGCCATCGCTCCATTTCTGATTTATTGGCTTCTTTCCTTGAGGCGTATGACTCAACCTGATCGCTTTGAATTTTTCCTACTCCAAAATATTTAGACTGCGGATGGGAGAAGTAAAAACCACTTACTGCTGCGGCCGGATACATCGCAAAGGATTCAGTCAGTTTGATGCCAGCTTCTACTTCTGCGTTAAGCAGATCAAAGAGTTTTCGTTTCTCGGTGTGATCGGGGCAAGCCGGATAGCCAGGTGCTGGCCTAATACCGCTATAATTCTCCTTGATCAGCTCTTCATTACTTAGCTGCTCCTCTGCAGCGTAAGCCCAGAATTCTTTTCTAACTTTTTCATGCATCAACTCCGCAAAGGCCTCAGCTAATCTATCAGCCAGGGCCTTCACCATAATCACCTTATAGTCGTCATGATCCGTCTCAAATTTTTCAATAAGCCCTTCGATTTTCAAACCAGCCGTAACTGCAAAAAAGCCAATATAATCTTCTCCATCTCCCTTCGGCGCTACAAAATCGGCAAGGCAGAGATTTGGCGAGCCCTCTTTCTTCTTACTCTGTTGCCGCAAGAAGTGAAACTTTAGCAACGGGGTATCGCGACTTTCTCCCTCGTATATTTCGACGTCATCCTCATCTACAGAATTAGCCGGATAAAACCCGATCACCGCATTAGCATGAAGCAAGTCCCCTTCTATAATTTCTGCCAGCATTTCATTGGCATCAGCAAAAAGATTCCTAGCCTCAGAGCCAACGGCTTGGTCTTCAAAAATAGCAGGATACCTACCTTTCAGCATCCAGGTTTGAAAGAATGGAGTCCAGTCGATATAGTTGACTATTTCACCCAATGGGAATTGATGGAAGGTCTTGTTCCCGATAAAGGTTGGTTTTGCTAACTGAGACTCACGCCAGTTAATTTGCAATTTGTTACTACGGGCTTTTTCCAGTGAGATGTAGTTCTTATCGGTTTTGCGCTGTGCATGATTATCTCGCAGATCAGCGTACTCCTGTTTAATATTCTCTCGAAACTTGTCTTTCAACTCTGGAGATACCAATTCACCGGCAACTGGAACGCTCTTGCTAGCATCCAGCACATGGACTACCGTGCCGTCGTAGTGCTCATCTATCTTTACAGCGGTATGGATTCTGGATGTAGTTGCCCCGCCAATCAGCAATGGCAGGTCCATCTCCTTTCGTTGCATTTCCTTGGCGACATGCACCATTTCATCTAAAGAGGGTGTTATCAGCCCACTTAAGCCAATGGCATCTACTTTTTCTTCAACTGCTGTTTGCAATATCTTCTCTGCAGGTACCATCACACCAAGGTCAATGATCTCATAATTGTTACAGCCCAAAACCACTCCTACAATATTTTTTCCGATATCATGGACATCTCCTTTCACAGTAGCCAGTAATATCTTAGCCTTGGCTGTTTGCAAGCCCATCTCCTCTTTTTCCTTTTCCATGAAAGGGATAAGATACCCCACCGCTTTTTTCATCACCCTGGCGCTTTTAACAACCTGAGGCAAGAACATCTTCCCGGAACCAAACAGGTCTCCGACAATGCTCATCCCATCCATCAAAGGCCCTTCAATTACTTTCAGTGGTCGATCATATTGAGTTCTGGCCTCTTCAGTATCCTCTTCCACATATTCAGTGATACCATTAATTAGAGCATGACTCAATCGCTCTTCGACAGAAAGTTCCCGCCAGGTATTATCCACTTCTCTCTTGGCAGCCTGTCCCTTTACGGTTTCCGCAAACTCAACTAATCTCTCCGTGGCGTCATCACGGCGATTAAGCAATACATCTTCGACCTTCTCCAGCAAATCTTTGGGAATTTCATCGTATACCTGAAGCATGCCTGGGTTCACAATTCCCATATCCATGCCTGCCTTAATGGCGTGATAGAGGAAGGAGGCATGCATGGCTTCTCTAACCAGGTTGTTCCCTCTAAATGAAAAAGATACGTTGCTGACCCCGCCGCTGACGTTGGCGCCGGGCAGATTCTCTTTTATCCATTTAGTTGCATTGAAAAAATCAAGGGCATTCAACCGGTGTTCTTCCATGCCGGTAGCTACAGGAAAAATGTTGGGATCGAAAATTATCTCTTGTGGAGGAAATTTCACCTCATCAACAAGAATCCGATAAGCTCGTTCACATATTTCAATACGGCGCTGGTAGGTATCGGCCTGACCATCTTCGTCAAAGGCCATCACCACTACCGCAGCTCCGTATTTCCTAATCCTCCTGGCTAGGCTGATAAACTCCTCTTCTCCATTTTTCAAACTGATGGAATTCACAATACCCTTGCCCTGTATGCACTTTAACCCGGCCTCGATTATCTCCCACTTGGAAGAATCGATCATAATCGGAATCTTGGCGATATTTGGCTCTGAGGCAATCAGGTTAAGGAAACGGACCATGGCTTTTTCGCCATCGATCATACCCTCATCCATATTCACATCCAGAATTTGCGCCCCGCCTTCTACCTGGTCCATTGCTACGGATAGCGCTTCATCGAATTTGTCCTCCTGAATTAATCGAAGGAATTTTCTGGAGCCGGTTACATTGGTACGCTCCCCAATGTTTATGAAATTTGAATCAGGTGTAACCACCAGTGGCTCCAGCCCACTTAGTGTTAGATATGGAATTTGCCTCTTGCTCATCTAGACCAGTTCCGAACTTGTTTCCTCGGTTTTCCTTGGTGTGTAATTCTTACTAAGCTCGGCAAGGCGTCTGATATGGTCAGGCGTGGTGCCGCAGCATCCACCCACAATGTTCAACCAGCCCTCTTCCAGAAACTCCTTGATATGACCAGCCATTTGATCCGGGGTTTCATCATACTCACCAAACTCATTGGGAAGGCCGGCATTAGGATGGGCGCTTACTTTGAAAGGAGCCTCTTTTGCCAATACCTGGAGGTAAGGTCGAAGCTGTTCGGCTCCGAGGGCACAATTCAAACCAATACTAAACAAAGGCAGGTGCGAAACCGAAATTAGAAATGCTTTGGTGGTTTGCCCGGACAGGGTTCTTCCGCTAGCATCAGTTATTGTGCCTGATACCATGATCGGAAGCTCAATGTTGTTTTCCTCGTAACATTCTGAGATGGCAAACAAAGCAGCTTTAGCATTGAGCGTGTCAAATATGGTTTCAACTAACAACAAGTCCACACCACCTTCTATCAGGGCATCGACTTGCTCTCGATAAGAATCTTTTAAATCGTCAAAATCCACCTCTCTGTATCCCGGGTCTGATACGTCTGGCGAGATGGAAGCTGTTTTGTTCGTTGGACCTATTGAACCCGCAACAAACCTAGGCTTGTCAGGGTTGTGCAAGGTAAACTCTGTCGCCACTTCTTTTGCGATTCTGGCTGAAGTAAGACTAAGTTCGTAAGCCAACCCCTCCATTTGATAATCTGCTTGAGCTATAGAAGTACTACAAAACGTATTCGTTTCTACTATGTCAGCTCCGGCCTCAAAATATTCACGGTGGATATCTTTTATAATATCCGGTCTTGTAATTGAAAGAAGATCATTGTTGCCCTTTACAGAAGTCGGATGATCTGCAAATCGCTGTCCACGAAAATCCTCTTCCTCTAACTTGTGTCTTTGAATCATCGTACCCATAGCTCCATCCAGAACCAGTATACGATCCTTTACTAGTTGCCTTATATCCATAATAAGTTGCCTCCCAATTTGGGTTTATGTACACAATACCAACTTATGAGAAAGAGTAGATAGGCTACACTCATCTGTCCCCTCCAAGAATTGGAGTCGGGTGGGAATTAGCACCAAGCTTTTTCTTGGTTGCCAAGACTTCAACGGGCCCAGTCCCTCAGTCTTTCTCGATAAGTATTACAAATAACGACCATTCCTCAGTGAAATAAAAATTCCAGGGCATGAGTCCTCCCGAATCAGTTGCAAGCCATTCATTTCTCCTATTGTAGCAGAATTATAGGATATAAGCATATTACTATTTTAATAATATGAAGTAATTTTAGTTATATTTTTTATTTATATAGTTACATATATATAACTATATGGTATTCATATTGTGACTTCCACATAGTTCTAAAAGGCATCTACTGTCCTCAACAATTTGTTTATGAAGCTTATTCATTCAGGCCTTTTGGCCATTTCTCTTCTATTACCTATTACTGCTGTCGCTCAAGAAATCTGTAATAATGGCATCGACGATGACAACGATGGGTTTATTGATTGCTTTGATGGAGACTGCTCTCTTAATCCCGCTTGCGACGACGCCTTTGTTTCAGATGATCCCGCCTGTGAGATTGTACCAACCGAGTTTCCAACCTTCGCTATTAGGGAAGCCTGGAGAAGTCAACACCAAACGGCAACCACTGAGGGCAAGCCCTCAGTTGGAGATATCGATGGGGATGGTATTCCCGAGGTAGTCAGCCCTCAAGAAGGAGCCGGTGGGCACCTCTACGTACTAAATGGACCAGATGGTTCAATTAAGTATCAAAGAAATATTCCCGGCGGGTCCTATCGTGATGCTATTATCGCCGACGTAATGACTGACCCAGGCGACCCGATACCGGATGGCTTCGCAGAAATATTCGTTCCTTCCAACGTAAGCGGAGGCTACGAATTAGCAG
The DNA here is from genome assembly GCA_028285445.1 of Cyclobacteriaceae bacterium. Lineage (GTDB taxonomy): Bacteria > Bacteroidota > Bacteroidia > Cytophagales > Cyclobacteriaceae > JANQPQ01. Next base: position 62,994 of record JANQPQ010000049.1, read on the forward strand.
CGTATTCATACGACCTGGTAACAGAATATTGGAGAATTCCTGCGTTGCGTTTCCCACTAAATCCCGGTATTGCTGATTTTGATGGAGACGGCTTAGCGGAAATCTTTATTACGGATGAAATTATTGATGCCCATACTGGAACCAAGCTAGTCAGCACAGTATTCAATAGTAGCCCCTCCTCTGGCTCCTACTACCACAAAAACAGAGTTTCATCTGGCGTTGCGGTAGATGTTCTGGCCGATTCAGAATGCTCAGACTGTTCCGGTCTGGAGTATGCGTTGGGCGGAATAATTTACTCCGTAGATATTAACAGAGGGGGAACCAGCTCAATGACAATAAGGAAGTCAATTCCAGACTACCTGCCAACTTACTATGCACCAAAGGAGAAAAACAGGAATTCCACCTCCGTCGCAGACTACAACCTCGATGGGTTCCTCGATATTATTACGGTGGGCATTCTAACTACTGGTCCTAATGCGGGCCTCACTACTGTTTTCTTCTGGGATGTTCAAAATGATGTTGTTCATCAATATACAGATACGGATGACAACTGGGCACAAGGAACAGGTCGAATAAATATCGCCGACATTGATGGTGATGGCCTGATGAATGCTACCTACGTCTCCGGTGGTTTTCTTTACGCTTTGGATGAAACCTGGAGCCTCAAGTGGAAAATTGGCATCAACGAATTCTCCTCCGGAGCAACGGGATGTACCTTATTCGACTTCAACGGGGATGGAGCCTCGGAGATAGTTTACCGGGATGAGCTGTTCTTGCACATAATCGATGGTAACGGGAATTTCCTTACCTCTACCCCCTGCGTATCCGCCACTGGTACGGAATATCCAGTAGTAGCTGATGTGGATGGAGATGGCGCTACTGAAATCTGTGTTACCTGCGATTCTGATGATGTGAAGACTTCAGTATCAGATGGCCAGGTAAGAGTTTTTGAATCAGATGGCGAAAACTGGGTCCCCTCAAGAAAAGTCTGGAATCAGCATGCATATTTCAATGTAAATATCAATGACAACCTCACGTTACCCATCCAGCAACAAAAGCATCACCTTTCATTTTCCTCCGGGGTATGTGAAGGCGGTGGGGATGCCCGGCCCCTGAACGCCTTTCTCAATCAATCGCAGTTTATTACAACTGATGGGTGTCCTAACTATTCCGCCCCGGACCTCAACTTTGCGGGTAATATTTCCGTGATCCAACCAGTTTGTCCCAGCGAGCGATTTACTGTATCCTTTGAGGTCACCAATGACGGTGAGGCAAGTGTTAGTACCAACGTGCCAATTACCTTTTATGATGGAGATCCACTGACAGCCGCCAGCACCAAGCTAAACACAGTTTTTCCAGCCTTGAGCCTTGCACCTGGGGAAAGTGGGACAATTGATAACCTGACAGTAATTGGGACTGGGAATGATTTTACTCTTTTCATATCCATTAATGACAACGGGTCAGAAATCCCTCCCATAACACCACCAGTGGGCAGTGGTGTATTGGAATGTGAATATGGCAACAATATTGGCTCAGTAGCAGTATCTCCACTTCCCTTCTCCCTGGACGTGGAGAAATTAAGAGATAACAACAAATGCAGCGCAACCGCTGTTGACAACGGGGCCGCAAGCGCTGGGGCTATACTCACTGATCCGGTTTGGTTTGAAGACTTTGAGGATCTACCGACGGGAGCTATAGACGATTCCGGCTCGACAGCGTGGTCAAGTAATGATCCTTCCAGTGCTGATCTTTCTGAAGTAACCAGCAGGGCCGGCGGAAGGGTGTTCGAAATAAACGATGGCGATGCGGAAGTGGTTTGGACTTCAGAAGTTATCGATATATCGACATATACCACCATCGACCTTTCAGTTGATATGGCTAGTGTTACCCCTAACCAATGGGAGTCAAGCGACTACTTCAATGTGTATTACAAAATCGACGGTGGGCCAGAGACGCCCTTGACTGGAGGGTTAAATACAGGAGGTATTGGCAGTATTACCGGCAGTGGGTCCACTGGCACATTAACTGGCACTGCAACAGCTTCCGATTTAAGTGGAACCACATTAGAAATTGTAATTAGAACTCTTAACAACTCAGGTACAGAGGTATATTATTTTGACAACGTTCTGGTGAATCCTGCGGATGGGGTAACTGCCGGTTTCACCTTTTACTGGTGGAACGGACCAACAGTAAGTGGCCCCGCCGATTTTACCGGAGTCACTTACACCGGCCTCGCTGAGGGTACTTACACCGTGGTGGGTGTTCATAATGGGAAGCTCTGCTCATCCGATACCACCAACATCGAAATAGGACTTTCAAGTACTGTCCCCAGCATCAATATTGAAGTGGTTAGCGAATTTACCAACTGTGCCAATCCTGATGGTATTTTGCGGGCAATCGTAAATGGGGGTGAACCGGAAGGTAATTTTGATTATGAGTGGTTTGATGGTCTCGACATCTTTACCTCTCCCAAGATTGGTGTAAACGCTACAGCGAACGGATTGGGAGCGAAGACTTATACGGTACTCGTCACAGAGATAGCTTCAGGGTGTCAGAGTATTAAGTCAGGTATTGTACCAACCGCGGTATCCGTGCCAGTGGTTACAGCTAAGGTAGACTCTGATTTTGCTAACTGCGCAAACCCAGACGGTCAGGTCAGTGCAAGTGTCGTGGGTACAACATTACTTTGGCTGGAAGATTTTGAGGACCTGTCAAATGGTACTACCCCAGACAATGGAGCCACAGCTTGGACGGCCACCACCGTCTCAGGTTCATCCAGACATGCTGAAGTAAGAACGAGCTCTGGAAATCGGGTTTTTGAAATGCGCAATCTGGATCAGGATCTGCTATGGACCTCCGAACCAATAGACATCTCATCCTCGCTAAGTGCCAATATCAGCGTAGACATTATGAGTCAGGTTACTGGAGGCGACTATGAAAGCGATGACTTCATTCGGGTCTTTTATAGTGTAGACGGAGGAGGGGAAGTAGCCCTGGATAACGGGCTTCATACGGGCCATGTAGGTTCTAATTCAGGTGTTGGGGAATTCTCTGAAAACGCAACCGCAAATGGCATTATTGGAAGTTCACTAGTTGTTGTTGTTCGCGTTAATAATGACTCACCCCGGGAACTGTATAAGCTTGATAACCTATCTGTTACCGGCATTGGAGAATTTGTGTCTGGCTTTACATTTCGTTGGTTTGATGGTAGTAATGAGTTGCCTAGTCCTGATTTTACCGGATCAACGTACAGTGAGTTATCCCCAGGTCACTACACCGTAACTGCGATTGATAATTCCACTGGCTGCTCTTCAGCTCCAGTGACAGTGACAGTTGACGATTTAGTGAAAATACCAGTAATCACAATTACAGAAGAATCTAAACAGACATCGTGTGATGCAGATAATCCTAACGGCCAAATATCAGCTGCAGCACTAACAGATGGGAGCCCCTCGCCATCCGGCTATACCTTTGAGTGGTTTGTTGGTAACAGTACCTCAACTGCTTTTGACAATAATCCTGTCTCAAGCGGTGGCAACGGTACAATTAGCGGCACAAGTGGAGCACGTATTGGCGGCTTAGTTTCTGGAGACTACACTGTCAGAGTTATTGACAATGCTAGTGGGTGCTTCAGTACCAGATCATATCAGGTTGTAGATGAAGTCCTCAAACCCATCATTACCATTAACCCCGCTACTGACATCGACCCGGCAACGATATGTGCTTCTCCCCCGGCTACGCAATTCGACGGCCAGATTCGGTCTTTCATTGCTTACAATAGTGCCAACATT
>JANQPQ010000050.1 GCA_028285445.1 Cyclobacteriaceae bacterium
AGCCTGTGTTCTGGGAACACATTTATGATATCATCCAGCATGAAAAACCAGAGGGTGTAATTGTACAATTGGGTGGCCAAACGGCATTGAAATTAGCAGAGAAACTCAACCGTTATGGCATAAAGATTTTCGGCACTACTTACGAGTCGTTGGATCTGGCTGAAGATCGCGGCAGCTTTTCGACACTGCTCAAAGATAACGACATCCCCTATCCAGAGTTTGGCGTCGCTGAAACTGCCGATCAGGGATTGGAACTTTCCAAAGAGATTGGCTTCCCGCTATTGGTGAGACCTTCCTACGTTCTTGGCGGCCAAAGCATGAAAATTGTTATCAACGAGAAAGAGCTGGAATCTCATATTGTTGATATCATGAGGAAGATTCCAGGCAACAGGGTACTGCTGGACCACTTTCTTGATGGCGCAATCGAAGCCGAGGCAGATGCCATTTGCGATGGAGAAGATGTATACATTATTGGTATCATGCAGCATATAGAGCCGGCTGGGATTCACTCCGGAGACTCCTACGCCGTGTTACCACCATACAATCTCGGCGATTTTGCTATTAGGCAGATTGAAGCTCATACTAAGAAAATAGCGCTGGCTTTGGGTGCGGTTGGGTTGGTGAATATCCAGTTCGCCATCAAAGATGATCAGGTTTATATTATTGAAGCTAACCCCAGAGCATCCAGAACGGTGCCTTTCATAGCCAAAGCTTATAAAGAGCCTTATGTAAAATACGCTACTAAAGTGATGCTAGGAGAGGCCAAAATCAAAGATTTCGATTTCAAACCTGAGCGTAAGGGTTATTCCATAAAGGAGCCAGTATTTTCATTCAATAAATTTCCGAATGTAAATAAAGAGCTGGGTCCTGAAATGAAATCCACTGGAGAAGCGATCTACTTTATAGATGACTTGATGGATGATTACTTCCTGAAAATATATTCGGAACGTAACCTATATTTAAGCAAGTAAGTATTAACATAGTAGTTATGTTACTGAAACTTCTGCTGTTTCTATTTTTGTTTTTCTTCGTATTCGTACGATTAGGTGGCCTTATAATGCGCATTTTTTTCGGCTCATTAGGCACCAACCGAACAGCCAGAAATTTTTCGGACACGCAGAGCAGCTATAAGAAGAAACCAAAAGATGGCAACGTGAACATCGACTTTGTACCCAAGAAAAAGGGTAAAAAGGGAGATTTCGATGGAGGCGAGTATGTAGATTTTGAGGAGGTAAAATAACCACCTAAGGTAATACCTCTGGATTTTTCTTCGTTCACTATCTTATGCGACTAAACTTCTACAAGTACCAGGCTACTGGTAACGATTTTATATTGATAGATAATCGCCAAGAGCTATTCAATGGCGATTTAGATACGATCAAGTCACTTTGCGACCGCCGATTTGGCATAGGTGGCGACGGCGTAATTCTGATAGAAAACCATTCTGATTACGATTTCGAGATGGTCTTTTACAACCCGGATGGCAGTATGAGTCTGTGTGGTAATGGCTCTCGCTGCGCAGTCAGATTTGCTCAGAAACTTGGATTGGTTGAAAATGAAGCCACATTTCTCGCTCACGACGGCGTGCATACAGCCACAATCACACCAGAGAACATTAAGCTTAAAATGTCTGACGTACAATCTGTCAGGTTAATGGGTGATGGCATATTTGTTGATACCGGCTCACCGCATTATGTGCAATTCGTTGCCGATGTCAGTAGATATAACGTTTATGATGAAGGTAAGAAGATCCGCTCAGGTGGGTTGTTCGGCACTGCCGGCACCAACGTCAACTTTGTGGAAATCATGAAAGAAGACTCAATATTCGTAAGAACATTTGAACGTGGAGTAGAAAATGAAACGCTTTCTTGCGGTACTGGAGTAACTGCTTGTGCCATCGCTTCAAATTATCGCGAATTGAGTAGCCCTGTCAGCATAAAAACTCTGGGGGGAAATCTCCGGGTAGACTTCACCAAAGCGGGCCACAATAGCTTCTCAGACGTATATCTTACCGGACCGGCAGAGCTTGTTTTTGATGGCTCAGTGGAGTTAAGTTAATAGCTTCCACAACGACCACAAACAAAAAATAAAGCCTAAATTTGACGTTTAGATTAGTGAAGGATATTAGAAATGATCGACTTACTTACTAAAGGGATCACAAAAGTCTTTGGATCAAAATCCGCAAGGGATATAAAGGAGGTCTTGCCAATTATTGAGCAGATAAACGAGGCCTATGCTACATTGACTACAATTAGCGATGACGAGTTACGGGGGCAAACTGCAGAAATCAAAGCTGAAATTGGAGATCACCTTAAATCAATTGATGATGAGTTAGCCTCTCTGCATAAGCAAATCGAAGATAATCCAGACCTTGATATCCACCAGAAAGAGGAAGTATTCTCTCAGATAGATAAACTGGAAGAAGATCGAAACGAAGCGCTGGAAGAGGTTCTTTTGACGGTGTTACCCAAAGCGTTCGCTGTGGTGAAAGAAACTGCGAGGAGGTTCAAGGAAAACGAAAAACTAACGGTTGAAGCCACCATGCTCGATCGGCAAATTGCCTCCGATAGAGAGGGCGTTGAAATTGACGGTGACAAAGCTATTTGGCATAACAAATGGATGGCCGCCGGAAATGAAATTACCTGGGACATGCTACACTACGATGTGCAGCTTATTGGTGGAGTAGTTCTGCACCAGGGTAAAATCGCAGAGATGGCCACGGGTGAAGGTAAGACGCTGGTAGCAACTTTGCCCGCATTCCTAAATGCATTGGCCGATCGCGGCGTGCACATCGTCACCGTTAATAACTACCTGGCAGTTAGAGACTCCGAATGGATGGGGCCTCTTTTTGAATTCCATGGCATTACTGTCGATTGCATTGATAAACATCAACCCAACTCGGAAGAGAGAAGGGAGGCTTATAAGGCGGGAATTGCCTATGGCACTAATAACGAATTTGGCTTCGATTACCTAAGAGACAATATGTCGCGGGAGGTCGATGAGCTTGTACAACGTAAGCACCACTACGCTATGGTTGATGAAGTAGACTCGGTACTGGTTGACGAAGCACGAACTCCATTGATAATCTCCGGACCAATTCCCAAAGGTGACGAACATGAGTTCTATGACTTAAAACCCCGAATTGGTCGCCTCGTTGAGGAACAAAAGAAGTTGGTGTCGCAGTACCTACTTGAAGCCAAAAAGCTTATAGGGGAAAGTAATGATAAGGATGGTGGCTTGCCATTATTCCGAGCTTATCGTGGTTTACCAAAAAGTAAACCACTTATCAAATTCCTTAGTGAAACCGGCATGCGGCAGGTTCTTCAAAAAACAGAGAATTTTTACCTCCAGGATAATTCGAAGGCAATGCCCCAGGCCGATGCCCCTTTGCTCTTTACCATTGATGAGAAAAACAACCAGATCGATCTTACCGAGAAAGGGATTGACCTAATTACCGGAGAAGGTGAAGACAAGAATTTTTTCATTCTGCCCGATATCGGCTCCGAGATAGCCAAACTCGAAAATGATACTGATTTATCGAACAATGAAAAGCTTGAGAAGAAAGATGCCCTTCTGCAGGATTATTCTGTAAAGACCCAACGTATTCACTCTGTAAATCAATTACTGAAGGCATATACGCTTTTCGAGAAAGATACAGAATACATTATCGATGATGGCAAGGTAAAGATCGTCGATGAACAAACTGGTCGTGTACTTGACGGGCGGCGATATTCTGATGGCCTGCATCAAGCCATTGAGGCTAAAGAAAATGTTAAGGTTGAGGATGCCACGCAGACATACGCAACCATTACATTGCAGAACTACTTCAGGATGTACCACAAACTTGCCGGAATGACTGGTACAGCAGAGACCGAAGCTGGTGAATTGTGGGAGATTTACAAGCTTGATGTAGTGGTAATTCCTACCAACAAGCCCATTGTAAGAGACGATCGCAACGACAAAGTTTTTAAGACTGTTAGAGAAAAGTTCAACGCTGTCGTGGATGAGATTGTTGATCTCACGCAGCAAGGACGACCGGTTCTGGTGGGTACAACTTCAGTTGAGATTTCAGAGGTACTAAGCCGTATGCTGAACTTAAGGAAGATTGAGCATCAGGTGTTAAATGCCAAACAGCACCAGAGAGAAGCGGAGGTAATTGCCGAAGCTGGAAAACCATCGACTGTTACCATTGCTACCAACATGGCTGGTAGAGGAACGGATATTAAGCTTAGCGATGCCTCAAAATCTGCTGGCGGCTTAGCCATCGTAGGTACCGAACGCCATGAATCCAGAAGGGTAGACAGGCAGCTTCGGGGCCGATCCGGTAGACAAGGAGATCCTGGTTCATCGCAATTCTTTGTATCGTTGGAAGACAACCTCATGAGGCTATTTATGCCCGATCGCATAGCCAAATTCATGGACAAGCTAGGGCTACAGGAAGGAGAGGTGATCCAACATTCTATGGTGACCAAATCGATAGAACGCGCTCAGAAAAAAGTAGAAGAAAACAACTTTGGAATAAGAAAAAGGCTGCTCGAGTACGATGATGTAATGAACTCACAGCGCGAGGTAATTTACACACGCCGCAAGAATGCACTATTTGGTGAGCGTTTGGAGTTGGATATCATGAACATGATATACGACACCTGCGACGACATCGTACTAAACAACAAAGCAGCGAATAACTACGAGAGTTTTAAGCTTACGGTACTTGGGGTATTGGCGCTCGATTTTCAAATTGGCAAGGAGGAATTCGAAGAGATTGACCCGGCGCAGCTTACGGAGAAACTATATGACGCAGCTTTCGATCATTATCGGCAAAAGAACCAACGTTTTGCCGAGAAAGCACTGCCCATTATCCAGGACATTCATCGCACCAGGGGCGCTACCATTGAGAACATTTTAGTGCCTTTCACTGATGGAAAGAAACAGGTTGGTGTCGCCGCAAATCTTGCAAAGTGTATTGAAACTGAAAACAAGGAGCTAATTAAATCCATGGAGAAGTTCATCACGCTGGCCATTATTGATCAGTTGTGGAAGGAACACCTGCGGGAAATGGATGACTTGAAACAGTCAGTACAAAATGCAGTTTATGAGCAAAAAGACCCCTTGCTGATTTATAAGTTTGAGGCATTTGAGCTGTTCAAGCAGTTTATTGCCAAAGTGAATGAAGAAACAGTTACTTTCTTGCTGAAGGCTGACTTGCCGGTACAGGAGGCCGAAGAGGTTCAGGAGGCCCGTCAGCCCAGAAGCAAGCAGCAACTTAATGAGCAAAAAGACGAATCGCAGTCACTGCTAAGTGGCGGAGGAGGAGGTCAACCACAGAGCCGAGGCCCGATAGAAAAAACCCAACCGCTAAAATCAGCAAAAGTGGCAGGTAGAAACGACAAGGTTACGGTACAATACAGTGACGGCACTATCAAAAGAGACGTGAAATTCAAAAAGGTCGAAGACGATATTCATAACAACAGGTGTGTATTAATTGAAGACTAATCCTAACTTGAATACGTTAATGTCAAAAAAGACGAAATTGTATCAGACCCTATGCTTAATGATGCTTGCTGCCTGCACCAGTAAGTTGACGCCTACGCAGGAGGTGGACTACAATGAGGATCTGTCAATACATAGGCCAACGAACGAAGTAGCTTTAGTGGAATTAGATACTGAAGACCCTGAGAATTCTGATCCTATCCCAGTCTTTGATGTTATTGAGGCAGACACCAATATTGTGGCTCAGGAGGTTAAGATAAGGCTTGATAGCTTGGTCGACAGCATTGCGATCAATAGCCGTGCTCGTGGTTATATTGAGGGGTTTGCCATTCAAGTTTACACTGGCAACAATAGAGAAAAAGCCAACGAAGCCAAGGCAAAAGTATACGAACTACTACCAGATTCTTATCCGAGGCTGCGCTATCAGCAACCGATATTTAAAGTAAAAGTTGGTCGGTTCTACACCCGCCTTGAAGCGCAAGAGATGTATAGCGTTCTTAAGGAGGAAATCAACACTGCTATTATTGTTCCCGAACGAATATATCCGAAGCGTTAGAAAGGGATTTTAGGAGATTGGCGATCCGATTTAAACTTCGTCTACGATGGCCTCAGTCACATTCACAACGTGATCACCGATTCTTTCAAGTAGTAAAAACAGATCGGAATAAACCATGCCGCTCATTACATCGTAATGCCCCTTTTCAATGTTTCGCAAATGTTCGCGACGTAATTCGTCTCGCTTCGCATTCAGCTTTCTTTCTACCTCAAGCGCGTCATCTACCTTCACTTTCGCGTAATCCATGCTTAGATTGGTTTTCATCACCTCAAATGCTTCATCTGCAATCTTAAACATTTCCTTCAGGTTCTCGATCTGCTTATCCGTAAACCACAGGTTACTCTCATTTTTCCTTTGAACAGCCAGCGACATTTGGTAAGACAAATCACCAATACGCTCGAGGTCATGATTAATACTAAGCAGGCCCCTGATTTTTATTGATAGTTCATCACTGATATTACCCTCAGCAACTTTTGAAAGGTAATCAGCTACCTCAACCTCCACCCTATCCGTTATCTCCTCGTACTTCTGAATTTTATTCATCCACTTAGCTCGCTTCTTGTCTTTTCTCTTCTCAATCAAAGTTTGCACGAAACCAACCATACGCGAAGTAATTTCCGCGAACTTTGCAATCTCCTTTCTGGCCTCCATTATTGAAATATCGGGAGTTCGTATCAGACCTTTCCCTATAAACTCTAAATGGAAATCTTCATCTCCCCTTGCCGGCACAAGCTTCTCTACGGTTTTAGCTATAAATTTCACAAACCCCACCAAGAGAAGCATGTTGAGCACGTTGAAGGTGGTATGAAAAAGAGAAAGAGCGATGGGTATTGCCTCTGCGCCATTAGCTGCAAATGGTGAAATACCTTGGGTGTTTTCAATGTAATAACCAATACCGCGCAAGAACGGTGTAAAAAACACGATCATCCATATCACCCCAAAAACATTGAATATAAAGTGAGCTCGGGCCGCACGTTTAGCATAAACATTACCAACCAGAGCGGCGAGGTTTGCTGTGATAGTCGTCCCAATATTTTCTCCCAACACCATTGCCGCGGCAATTTCAAACGGCACCCATCCGTTGTGTGCCATAACCAAAGTAAGAGCCATGGTGGCACTAGACGATTGAACCAATACAGTAAGAACTGTACCAACTAATATGAATAGTAGTATTGACAGTACTCCCATATCTGTATAGGCTGAAAGAAACTCCAGTACCTCCGGATTTGATCTAAGGTCAGGTACAGATGCCTTCAGTTCGCTGAGTCCCATGAATAGTAGCGCAAAACCAATAAGCACTTCACCCCAGTTCTTTATGTTGCTCTTACTTGCAAACAACATCGGAAAACCAAAAGCAATTATCGGAAGTGCAAAGACCGAGATCTGCACCTTGAAGCCGATAATTGATAAAAGCCAGGCTGTTACCGTGGTTCCAATATTGGCACCCATTATTACTCCAATAGCTTCCATCAAAGAAAGCAATCCGGCATTGACAAAACTCACCACCATTACTGTGGTAGCCGAGGAAGATTGCACAAGAGAGGTGATAAAAAAACCTGTGAAAATACCCTTGATACGATTGGAGGTCATGGCACGTAGAATCTGCCTCATTTTCGCTCCGGCAACTTTCTGAATGCCTTCGCTCATCACCTTCATACCGTAGATAAAAAAGCCTAATGCTCCAAGTAGGGTAAGAAAATCGAATATGGAATAGTTCATCTACGTGTGATATGAAATCGCAACCCACAAAGCTAACATAGTAGACAAATTATGGGTTCCTGTCAATATTATCATTATGTTAACATGCTGCCCTGCAAAATGGGTGAGGGAAATTAAGAAAACCCTCGGGAAGTTGGGCGCTGAAAACTATTTTTTGCTTTACTAATATTATTATCTCCTACTGTTTTAATTTTAGCGATGGCCAAAGGTCTAGTGGACATTTTGAAATTAGATTCTCTTGTAGAAAACATTTCGGGTTACCTCGAAAATAAACTGGAGCTTCTGAAGATTGAGCTGAAAGAAGATGCAGCCGACCTGGCGGCAAAATTCACTGTAGTTCTTATCGCCGCCTTCCTAATGTTTGCATTTGTTATTTTTTTGAGCCTCGCACTCGGCATAATTCTAAACCTTGCCCTTGAAAGTGATTATCTTGGATATCTTCTGGTTGCAGCTACTTATCTTCTGGTATTTATCCTTATTATAGCACTAAAAGAAAAGCTTGGCCTTGAAGCGAGGGTGAAGAAATATCTTACAAGGTTTATAAAATAATGTCGTCGGTTTCGAACATAGAAAGTAAGAAGAAGAAGCTAACTCAAGCTTCTGAGGCCTATAAACGTGGCCTTAATAAGAACATTGGAGATACTATTGGCTCCATTGAGAGGGGTGTAGTTACCACAGCGATCGTTGGAGGTTCCTTGTTCGTAGGTTACAAATTCCTGCAGCGGCTACTCTCATCAGAAGAAAAGCCCAAAAGAAGCGCCCCCAAGGATAGCAAAAACGCCGGGAAGCCAGCAAAATCAAAAAAGAAGAAAAAGAATGGCGACAAACAAGACCCCGAAGCCGGAATTATTCAAGCCGGTTTGCAAACAGTTGCCCTTTTTGCATTGGCTATCCTCAGGGAAAAGATAGTAGAGTACATTGAGGAAACAGATACAGATGAATAAGAACATCTATAACCAGCTTACAATACGTAGAGAAGAGGGTCGCAAGAGTTTCGCGGTTCTGATAGACCCTGATAAGATTTCAGAAACAGGTAGCCTTAGCCAGATAATTAACATTGGAATCGAGAACGGCATTGATTATTTCTTTGTAGGTGGATCTCTACTCACTGAAAACAATCTAAATCCGGTGCTGCAAGCAATCAAAGATAGGTGCTCCATTCCTGCTGTACTTTTCCCTGGAAACAACCTGCAGCTCGATTTCTCGGCCGATGGTATTTTGCTCCTCTCTTTGATTAGCGGGCGCAATGCCGATTTTCTTATCGGCCAGCATGTAGTTGCCGCGCCATTACTAAGGAAAAGCAACCTGGAAATATTACCGACAGGCTACATGCTTATCAACCAGGGCAACAACACCACCGTGTCTTATATTAGTAATACCACGCCTATTCCTGCTGATAAGTACTCAGTGGCGGCCTGTACCGCCATGGCTGGAGAAATGCTGGGGCTAAAACTCATTTATCTTGATGCAGGCAGCGGAGCAAAGGAAGCAATCAGCCCCAGAATGATATCAGAAGTTCGAAAGAGCATAGACGCGCCCTTAATAGTGGGTGGAGGAATTAGGTCTGCTGACAAAGCTCATAAAGCACTTAAGGCTGGGGCGGACGTAATTGTTGTTGGGAACGGAATTGAGAGTGACCCGGAATTGATTATTGAAATATCTGCAGCTGTTAATAGCTACAACGACTCGTTAAAGATTCATTAACGATTCGCGGCGCCTCATCTTACCGGCGGGTATGCCAAACATCATTTTGAAACGACGGCAGAAGTATGCGGTGTCTTTGTAACCTACTTCTTTACCAATATCTCTGATGCTTTTCTTGGTAGTTCTTAGGAGCTCTACTGCTCTCTCCATTCGTTGGTATTCAATGTAATCTTGTGGGTTGATTCCAGTTAGCATTTTGAAGTACTGACCAACATAATCTTCTGACACGTTGGCAACACCAGCCAATGTTTTGTTAGAAAGATCACTGCCAAGATTCTCCTTGATGTAGGCGAAAATATCTATCAGCCTAGGGTCTTTGAAATAGGTACTGTTGGTTGCAAGCTGTTCAACAAACAGTCTATTTTTGATTATATACCGAACTATCTCTACCACCAAATGTTCGGTCTTCAGCTTAATTACCCTATCCTTCCCTTCCAGATCCCCGGATTTTTCCTTTAGTATTGAATTAAGGATAGAAGTTATCTCGGGATCGTTGATGATAAAGGGTGGTATATCAAGAGAGGCGAAGAAATTAACCGAATCAAAGACCTTAGCGTCGAATGACACATAGGTGAAGTCTTCATACTTCGGATCATCAGATTCAATGTTTATGTAACTTCGAAAATAGCTCTTTTTCTTCCCGGCGAACTCCTCATTGGTTAGTTCGGCCGCTGTGCCACTTCCATAGGTAATAGGAATCTGCCTTCCTCCTGGAAGGAAAAGTGCTTCACCTTCCAGCACTGCTTTGTTGTCTTCCCCAAATCGAATTTCCCCACGGTTTAATACCAAGATTGTGTTCTCGATGTCATATGAGTTTTTGACCGAGACTGATTGTAAAATATTGATATTACTGGCTTTAGTAAACCTAACACCTAAAGACTCAATTATTTTATTATAGTCTTCCATTATTATCTATTTTCAATAATTGGGTATGGGAAAAGGCACAAAATGCCCACTAGGGTTGGACAAATCTAATAAAATTATCGAATTATCAAAACAATATCCAAGAGATAATATCTTGGATTATATCAAGATATGGTGTCCTTGGTTTATCTCAGGACTTCCCTCGAGATGACTATTTTCTGAATTTCTGAAGTGCCCTCGTAGATCTGCGTAATCTTGGCATCGCGCATCAAACGCTCAACGTGGTACTCCTTCACGAAGCCGTATCCGCCATGCACCTGCACCGCTTCCACTGTCACGTCCATGGCGACTTGCGAAGCATAGACTTTGGCCATTGCTGCTTCCTTTGTGTAATCTTTCTTCGCGTCTTTAAGTGCGGCGGCTTGAAAGCACAACAATCTGGCGGCATCAATTTGCGTAGCCATGTCTGCTATTTTGAATTGAATTGCCTGGTGTTGGGAAATGGGTTTGCCAAAAGCTTTTCTCTCTTTGGAGTATTTCATGGCCAGTTCGTAAGCGCCACTGGCAATTCCTAACGCTTGAGAGGCTATTCCAATGCGGCCACCGTTGAGGGTTTTCATGGCAAAATTAAAGCCTTCACCATCGTCACCAATTCTGTTTGCCTTTGGTACCTTAACGTCAGTAAACATCAGGCTATGGGTGTCAGATCCGCGAATTCCTAACTTATCTTCTTTCTTCCCTACTACAAACCCCTCCTGGTCTTTTTCAACTATAAGCGCATTAATTCCCTTGTGACGTTTTTCCGCATCAGTCTGTGCCATTACCAAATATATGCCCGCAGTTCTGCCATTGGTTATCCAGTTCTTGGTTCCATTTAGCAGATAGTGGTCTCCCTTGTCTTCGGCTGTTGTCCGTTGAGAGGTGGCGTCTGAGCCCGCTTCAGGCTCAGAAAGGCAGAAGGCACCTATCTCTTGCCCTGTGGCCAACTTCGGCAAATATTTTTGCTTCTGTTCCTCATTGCCAAAATTTTCAATTCCCCAGCATACCAGGGAGTTGTTTACAGACATAATTACTGAGCAAGAAGCGTCTACTTTCGAGATTTCCTCTATCGCCAGAACATAGGAAATGGTATCCATACCTCCTCCACCGTATTTTGGGTCTACCATCATTCCGAGGAAGCCCAACTCACCCATCTTTTTGACTTGTTCTGCAGGAAACTCCTGATTGTTATCGCGCTCGATTACTCCTGGTAATAGCTCTGTTTGAGCAAATTCTCGGGCCGCATCGCGAACGGCTAACTGTTCTTCCGTTAGCTGAAAATTCATTAATGGTCAGGTTATGAAGGGGGCCGAGTGGCCCCGTAAAACGTTATATGAGAATGCGAATTTAATCTCTATTTCCAAGGAATACCATTATCCAATATAATAATGTAACCAAGGATCCAACCGCCGCAACCACATAGGTTAGTGCTGCCCATTTAAGCGCATCTTTCGCCATTTCATGTTCCTGGCTTGTTACTATCCCTCTGTCTGTAACCCATTGCAGTGCCCTTTTGCTAGCATCAAATTCTACCGGCAAAGTAATAAAGGCGAAAAGTGTAAAGATGGCATAACAGCCAATAATTACCGGCAGAGCCAAATTCATAGGAACTACTGATGAGAAGAAAAAGGCACCAAAAAACATGGCGATAAAGATAAAGTTGATAATCCTTGCACTTGCATTTTGAATGGGCACCATGGCTGATCTCATTTCTAACATACTATATGCCGTGGCATGCTGAACAGCATGGCCACATTCATGGGCCGCTACAGCGGCAGCTGCCGCATGCCTACCGTGATAAACCTCTTCACTCAAATTCACGGTTTTAGTGGCTGGGTTATAGTGGTCTGTTAGCTGTCCTGGAGTTGCTGTTACCTTAACGTCGTGAATGCCATGATCTCTCAACATCGCTTCTGCAATCTCTCTTCCAGACAAATTCGACCGTAGTGCTGTCTGAGAGTACCTCCTGAATTTTCCTTTGAGCCTATTGCTTACTGCAAAGCTTATAATCGCAAAAACAACAATAATTACTAATAGCATATTCTTATCTAATTATTTGTTCTTATAATCTTATCTATAATAGTAGAAGTCGAAAATCCCTTGACAAGTTCAACGGTTTTAACTTCCCCTCCGTTTTCTCTTACAATATCTGATCCAACGATATATTTTGGGTCCTTTTGGTCTGTTATACCTGCCAAATAGTCATTTCCCTTTACAAGAACGTCAGGTTGTACTGCAGAAATTACATCAATTGGCGTTTGTCCTGAAAAGAGGGTAACGGCATCAACAAATTGCAGAGAAGCTAAAATCAGCAATCTCGAGTGTTCATCATTTATTGGCCTCTCCGGTCCCTTCAGATTCTTTACCGATTCATCGCTATTGGCGGCAACTATCAATACATCCCCCAGGGCCCTTGACTTTTCCAGGTAATCCACATGCCCTCGATGCAAAATATCAAAGCAGCCATTGGTAAAAACAACCTTCAACCCCTTTTGTTTCCAGTCGCTAACCTGGGCTATAATTGAGTCTATATCATGAATTTTGTTGCTCGTTTTCACCATTTTCTACCGGCCTTATAAACTGACTCCATATCAGTGAGATAGCACCAAAGATAATGAAAATGAGAGTTTGCCAGCCATGAAATATAATGGTAAACGCTGTGGCTTTGTCCTCTACTATTCCATATAATGTTACTAACCCGGCTGGAACAAGAACATGGTAACTGCCGGTACCTCCTGGCAATGGCATGGCCATGGCAATACCTCCAATGGCAAATATTGTAAGAGTCCCCAGCATGCCCACGGTAGAAGTTTCCGTAAATGCCAACAGGATAAAGTAGCTAACAAAGTAGTACATCACCCAGATCGAAACTGAATGGATGAGGAAGAGAGTATTTTTTTCAAGTCGAAAAACTACCAGCAAGCCTTGTCGCACACCTTTCAAAACCTCGATGACCTTTTTCGCGAGGTTTTGAAGCCAGTCCAGTTTAAGAAAGTATATGAGCAAAACTGCGACTACAATCAATATCACAACCACTATAAATACAAATAAGACAGGGCTTGGGCCATCACTTTCTCCCCCCGAGAAATCCAGAGAGTTAAAGAAATCAATAAGGCTTCCGAATTCCACCAGGAAGGCAATTCCAATGAACAATAGCAGGAAGATTACGTCAACTGCCCTCTCCGCTATTACGGTTCCAAATGACTTATCAAAGGGAATTTTATCAAGCCTATGAATGGTATAGCACCGAGACACCTCACCTCCTCTTGGTATTATTAGGTTGATAAAGTAGCCTATCATTACAGCGACAAAACTGTTTCTGAGATTGGTAGTATAACCCAGGGGAGATAGCAGTAACTTCCATCTTTCGGCACGCACTACACTGCTTAAAACCAGCAGGGCGGCGGCCAGAATAAGATAGGTCTTGTCAGCAGTGCCCCAAACATTCAGGATGAAATCTGCCTTGCTCTCATTTCCGGTAGTTTCGATGTTATCCAGAGACACCCATACCAGTGTCGTCATCACTCCGAAGATCAGTACGTATTTTAAAGCTGTTTTGAGAACTTTCCCCACTACGCTAATAAATTATCGGTGTTAGGAAAAACAACTTTTGGCTCATAACCTCTGGCTTCATCTTGGTTCATGCTGGCGTAGCTGATAACTATCACAATATCTCCAACCTGCGCCTTTCGGGCAGCTGGGCCGTTTAAGCAAACCATACCACTACCTCTGTCTCCTTTTATCACGTAGGTCTCTAGTCTCTCGCCGTTATTGATGTTTACAATTTGCACTTTTTCATTCTCTATGATATTGGCTGCGTCCATCAGATCCTCGTCAATCGTAATGCTTCCTACATAGTGCAATTCCGCTTGGGTAATCTTAACTCTATGAATTTTCGACTTTAATACTTCTATCAACATTTCCTTCCAGTAAAATATTATCAATAAGCCTTACACCTCCAATATATGCTGAAATACAAACAGCATAATTATGCCCGTGCTCTATCTCACTAACCACCTGCCAGGTATCAAGGTTCACAACCTCCAGGTATTCCAGGTCTATGGCCGGCAGTGAATCCAGAAAAGCCTGCGCTTCCAGCTTCAGACCACCCTCGGTACCGGCAGTAACCGCACCCTGGACTAATTGTAGCGCTCTAAATAATCCGGTAGCTGTCTCAATTTGCTCTGGGCTTAACCTCCTGTTTCTCGAAGACATCGCCAAACCATTGGCTTCCCGAACAGTTGGCACTGCAACAATTTCCACATCCATATTAAGATCATTAACCATCTCTCGGATAATTACATACTGCTGCAGGTCTTTTTGTCCAAAAAGTGCTTTCTCAGGCTGAATAATGTTTAGGAGTTTGGAAACCACAAGTCCAACTCCGCCAAAATGACCTGGCCTGAATTCACCTTCCATGGTGTTTGATAGCTTTCCAAAATTGAACTTTGTATGGCCACCACCGGCGTACATCTCCTCACTACTCGGACAAAAGCTTACTTCGCAACCCAGGCTTCGAAGCTGCTCTAAATCGTTATCCATATCACGAGGATAATTCTTTAGATCTTCTTCATTGTTGAATTGCGTAGGGTTTACGAAGATTGAGCAAACCACGACGTCACAGAGTTGCCCGGCCTCACTAATCAGCTTAAAATGCCCTTCATGAAGTGCTCCCATTGTGGGAACTAAACCAATGGTCTTGCCTTCAGTTCGTACCTGGTTCAAGTACTCCCGAATTGCTTCAATCTCCTTAAAAATCTTCATCTGGTGCTCTCAAAAGCCCTTTTTGAGGCAGCAAAAATACCCTTTTAAATGCTAATATGTATTGATGGACCTTGAAATTTTTTGTACCTTTGTCCTCATTTTCAATAAATAAATCAAACCTATACCGATATGTCAAACATACGTATTCTCTATGTAGCAAGCGAAATCAACCCCTTCCTTCAAACCACAGAAGTGGCTGATTTTGTACGGAAGCTTCCCCAAGCTATGCAGGAGAGAGGAATGGAGATCAGGATTCTTGTGCCGAGGTTTGGGCTTATTAATGAACGCAAAAACAGGCTGCATGAGGTTGTAAGATTATCAGGAATAAATATTGCCGTTGGCGAAGAAGAGAAACCACTTATTATTAAGGTGGCCTCCATCCCCAACGCAAAACTGCAGGTATACTTTATTGACAACGAAGATTACTTCCAGAGAAAATCAGTATTTCACGATAAGGAGAATAAATTTTATGGCGACAACGACGAGAGAGCCATATTCTTCTGCAAAGGAGTAATCGAAACCGTTAGGAAGCTGGGTTGGGCACCAGATATCGTTCACTGCAACGACTGGATGACGAGTTTGATTCCGTTGTACCTGAAAACTACATACAAAAACGATCCACTTTTTAATAATACGAAGACTGTATTCACCGTTTACAACAATAAGTTCTCACATAAATTTGATGGTGATCTAATTGAGAAAGTGAAGATGATGGACATTGAAGATGGCATGTTAGATAACCTGAAGTCAGCTGACTTTGAAGGATTTGTGAAACTTGGAATGGAATATGCAGATGCTGTAATTTCTGCTGGCGAGGAAGTAAACAAGAGCATTAATGGCCTGTTTGAAGTACTTGCACAAGAGAAGAAAGTTGAAACAATAGAGAAAGACGAAGATTTTACAGATTCGTATTATAACCTTTATAATGAACTTGTTGGGTAGAAGCGTCGGGCTCGCTTTAGCAGGAGCCCTTCTTTTTTTTGCATGTGAGGATCCTAGCGAAATTGGTGAAGAGCTTGGGAGCAACAGAGATAAACTTGGCGTCCAGTTCGCAGAGATTATAGTCCCAACTACAAACGTACTTCTAGATTCAGTTATAACTACCAGCAGGGATACGCCCCTTGGCGATTTTTCCTCAGACGTAAGCATGCTTACCGGAGGTTATGACGATCCCTTTACAGGTAGAATTGATGCGGTCACTTTCACAAAACTGTTTGTGAGCGATACTTCATCAAATCTTGAGGCTGGCGATCAGTTTGATTCGCTTATTCTTGACATGGGCATAAACTATACCTATGGAATAGACACATTAGGGCCACACAAGCTTAGGGTATACCAACTAGCCGATACCATAACCAGCCTTGTTGGTACCGAGGTACTTGAATACTTTAATGACAGCGCTGAGCCGCTGCTTAGACAAATTGGTGAAGCAGACTTTGCCGACAGTACCGGCAGACTAACCATGAAGCTCGACACCCAGTTTGGGGAAGAGCTCCTGGCAGAGATGCTTGCTAATAGCATCCATCAGGACAATGCATTGCTAAATCCTTTTATTAAGGGATTTGCATTTATGGGAGATCCGGCGCAACAGTTGATTGTCGGCTTCGAGAACAACGATAACACTGGATTAACGATTTATTATAGTCAGCCCGGTGATACTGAAGCCTCCTCCTTTAAATTCAATCTCGGTAGCCTTCGGTATAATCAGATTTTGGGCAACCGTATAGGCACTAGTTTGGAAGGGATTACAGAACCCTACACCAGCTTCGATCCGGGAGACGGCTTTATTTATAGCCAGGAGGCAATAGGTATTGTGCCAGTTATGGATTTCTCCTTCCTAACCTCTTTAAGCGATACAATATCTAATGTCTTCGCTGTTAGTAGTCAACTGCTGATTGAAGGTTTGGAAGTTTCTGAAGGAAGATTGGCACCTCCAAGTAATATATATTTTCTGCTTACTGACGATACCAATCGGCCAATAGAAGTCGCTTCCGGGCTTTTACTGTTTAATGAAGAAACAAACGGATACGCTCTGGATGTTACCACTTTCGTGCAAGAAATATTAAGGGGTAGAGAAGATCGCACTAAAATAATGATATTCTCTAACCAAACGGAGGAGTTTCCCCGTATCAACCCAAGAAGGTCTCTGCTAAACCGGTTTATCATCCCTTCAGAAAATATTAAGATGAGGATGTTTTACTCTAACCCTAATTAAATCTTATGTGCGGAATCGTGGCTTATGTAGGTGAGCGAGAAGCTCTTCCCGTGATCATTAAGGGTCTGAAAAGATTGGAATATCGCGGTTACGACAGTGCCGGGGTTGCACTTATTAATGGCGAGCTTCAGGTATTTAAGAAGAAAGGTAAAGTCACCGATCTTGAAACCCAACTTAATGAGCAAGAGCTGAAAAGCAACATTGGTATGGGCCACACCCGGTGGGCTACACATGGTGAACCAAACGACACCAATGCTCACCCGCATTATTCATTGGATAAAAAGCTAGCCATTATACACAATGGTATTATTGAGAATTATGCTTCCCTAAAGCAGGAACTAATTAGCAAAGGGCACGAATTCATAAGTGAAACGGACTCAGAGGTGCTTGTGCACTTTATTGAAGACATTAAGGCCAATAATAATTGCACCCTGGTCGAAGCTGTGCGACTCGCTCTAACTAAAATAATAGGAGCCTACGCCATTGTAATAATGTCTCAAGACGACACCAATACCCTAATAGCTGCTCGCAAGGGTAGCCCGCTGGTTATAGGTCTCGGCAAAGAGGAGTTTTTCCTGGCCTCAGATGCTACACCAATTATAGAATACACTAATGAGGTGGTATACCTGAATGATCATGAGATTGCCGTGATAGAAAACAACGGACTCAAGATTAAGAATACTGAGGATACACCAATGACTCCTTATATCCAAACTCTGGACATGGAACTGGAAGCCATAGAAAAAGGCGGCTATGAGCACTTCATGCTGAAGGAAATCTTTGAACAACCTCGATCGGTTCTGGATTGCATGCGAGGAAGGCTTAGTGCCACTGATGCCCGACTTACGCTAGGAGGTATTCGAGAGTATGCTGGTGCGCTTGAGAATGCGGAGCGTCTGATAATAGTAGCCTGCGGTACTTCGTGGCATGCCGGGTTAGTGGCCGAATATTTCTTTGAGGAGTTTTGCCGTCTGCCGGTTGAAGTTGAATACGCCTCGGAATTCAGGTACAGAAACCCCGTGATTAAAGAGGGCGATGTGGTTATTGCCATATCTCAATCAGGTGAAACTGCTGATACCCTGGCGGCCATCGAGTTAGCCCGGTCAAGGGGTGCGATAATATTAGGAGTTTGCAACGTAGTGGGCTCCTCAATTGCCAGGGCATCTCATGAAGGTTCTTATACTCACGCCGGGCCGGAAATTGGGGTAGCAAGTACCAAAGCCTTTACTGCGCAACTAACTGTGCTCTTTATGATTGCACTGCGCATGGCGCAGCGCAAAGGAACTATCACAGAAAGTAAATTCCGCGAGATGCTCGTGGAAATGGAAAATATCCCCAACAAGATTGAGAAAGCCCTCAAACTAAACGATCAAATCGAGTACATCTCAGATTTGTTCAAGGATAAAAGTAATTTTCTCTACCTGGGAAGGGGCTACAACTTTCCTGTTGCCCTGGAAGGAGCGTTGAAATTAAAAGAGATCTCATACATCCACGCCGAGGGATATCCCGCAGCGGAGATGAAACATGGACCAATCGCTTTAATTGACGAGGAAATGCCCGTGGTGTTTATTGCTACCAGGGATAGCTCCTACGAGAAAGTTGTTTCGAATATCCAGGAAGTAAAAGCAAGAAAAGGCAAGGTAATAGCCATTGTTACGGAAGGCGATAAACTAATAAACCAAATGGCCGAGTTCGTTATTGAGATTCCAGCTACCAACGAAGCTCTTATGCCCTTGCTTTCAGTTATTCCCCTTCAGCTGCTGTCATATCACATAGCGGTAATGCGGGATTGTAACGTTGATCAGCCCAGAAATCTGGCTAAGTCAGTTACTGTTGAATAGTATTGCCCAGAAAGGATAAATACTCTTGCTTCAGCATTGGGCAAATCTTGTACCTGGGGTCTCCGGTATCTTCATAAACTGCAGACAGCACCTCATAAACGTGGTCAATTCCAATGCGTGCACACCATTCGAAAGGACCAAAAGGATAATTCGTTCCTAGCTTCATCGCAGAATCTATGTCCTCTTTCTTGGCAGTCCCTTCCTGCACGGTGTAATAAGCTTCATTGATAATCATGCAAACAACCCTCGGAGTTACCAGGCCAACCCTGTCCGCTACTATTGTATAGTTCAATTGAAGTTTGGCACAAAACCCTTCCAGTTCCTCGGGCTTAGCGTCTGCTGGTAGAGACAATTCAAATAAGTCCCGATTAACCATGGTTGGCAGCCCATTGAAACCGACTAGGTGTGTTTTGGGTGCTCCCATTAATATCAATTCTGCCAGGCTTACTTTGGCACAATTGCAAAATATTCTCATTTGGCTATTCTCATTATAAACCTCAAAACCCTCCACGTTCTCGTCGACTATGAAATCGACAAGCAGCTCATAATCGCTGAGTTGCCCAGCAGCGGTTTCATGGCTGTCATAGCAGTTGTAGCTATGATTTTCTCCCAGGCTTTCTTCAATTTCGCGAGCAGAAGATTCATTACCAATGATTGCAATCTTCATTAGATACTTTAATTCATTTTGCTTGAAAAGGACTCAAAGAAAGGTAAATTTGGACGAAATATCAGGTTATTAAAAGAAAATCGAAATGTCAAAGCAACCTATAGAATCAGCAGCCGCCCCAGAACCAATTGGACCGTACAGCCAGGCCATCTTGGCAAATGACACACTTTTTGTTTCCGGGCAAGTTGCTATCAACAGATCAACAGGAGACCTCGTTACTGGCGACATCGTGAGTGAAACTCACCAGGTAATGAAAAATCTTTTGAGTATCCTTTCTGAGGCGGGAATGGACTTCTCAAATGTCGTTAAGTGTAGCATATTCGTGAAGGACCTTGGTAACTTTGCAGTAATAAACGAGACCTACGGTAGCTACTTTGATGATACTCCTCCAGCCAGGGAAACCGTAGAGGTTAGTAGACTTCCAAAAGACGTAAACGTCGAAATCTCTTGCATCGCTACCAAGTAGGTGTCAACTACCAATAGTTATTGATGAGTAATATACGCGTTAGATTCGCCCCATCACCTACGGGGCCCCTACACATTGGCGGCCTGAGAACTGCTCTGTATAATTATCTATTTGCCCGAAATAAAGGAGGCAAAATGATATTAAGAATTGAAGACACGGATCAAACAAGGTACGTTCCTGGGGCAGAAGAATATATAATAAATACCCTTGAATGGGCTGGCATTGAACTAGACGAAGGGCCTAAGGAAGGTGGAGAATTTGTACCCTATAGGCAATCTGAACGCAAGGATATCTACCAGCAGTATGCCCAGCAATTGATCAGCAATGGCCATGCGTACTATGCATTTGACTCTGCGGAAGAACTTGAAGCAATGCGAACCAGACTTAGGGAGGAAAAGGCTTTTTCACAGCATTATAACGCTGAATCCAGGCAGCAAATGAAGAACTCTTTTACTCTTTCTGAGGAAGAGGTTAAATCCAGAATTGAGTCAGGGCAACCATATGTAGTAAGATTGAATGTTCCTGCTGAAGGGCAGGTTGCTTTTACCGATATCATACGTGGGGATGTGTCGGTGGATTGCAATACACTTGACGACAAAGTTTTGCTTAAATCTGATGGCTTACCTACCTATCATTTGGCAAATGTAGTTGACGACCATCTAATGCAAATTACTCACGTAATTCGAGGAGAAGAATGGCTCCCATCATTGCCAATTCACGTCTTGCTCTATCGCTACTTCGATTGGCAAGCAGAAATGCCATCCTTTGCTCATCTTCCTTTGATATTGAAACCCGAGGGTAACGGCAAACTCAGCAAACGGGATGCGGACAAAAGCGGATTCCCAATTTTTCCATTGTCGTGGGAGGATGTTGAAACGAAAGAAGTGTCTGAAGGGTTTAAGGAGGCTGGATATCTGCCTGAAGCGCTACTCAACTTTTTGGCTTTCTTGGGATGGAACCCTGGTGATGATAGAGAGTTGTTTAATAAGGAAGAATTGATTGCAGCCTTTAGCCTGGACAGGATCGGCAAAGGGGGCGCTAAGTTTGATATTGCCAAAGCACAGTGGTACAACCAACATTACATCAAGCATGTTCCAAATCAGGACTTGGAGCAAATTCTGGCTAACGCCCTTAGCGAAGAGGGCATCACGTTTGACGACAACAAGGTAGCAGAAGTGGTTGGTTTGATGAAGGAGCGCATCACGTTTCAACATGAGTTGGTGAACCAAGCTCGCTTTTTCTTTGTTAATCCTGAAGTGTATGATGAAAGAGCCGTGCAGAAAAAGTGGAATGAACAAGCTGTTTCTGCACTAGAGGCTGTTAGGGATGCGTATTTGGAAATGACAACTTTCGATCAGGAGTCGATTAAAGTGCGAACGAATGAAATTTGTACTGAATTGGATATCCCCTTAGGAAAGATAATGCCAGCTCTTCGCATCGCCATCACTGGTTCTCTTTCTGGTCCTGACTTAATGAGCACCCTGCAAATACTCGGTGCAAATGAGGTATCAGAAAGAATAGTCAAAGCAATTAGTACTATTGGAAATTAATTAATGGCCCGCAAGAAAAAGAAGACGAATACAAAACCCAATGTCAATCCTGAGCTTGAAGGATTTGACATTAAGATCGATACTTTTGGCGAAATCCAGTCTAGCTTTAATATAGACAAGATTAATAGTTTCCTGAATAAACATGTGGAGGATAAGAAACTGAAGGATAGAAACGACTTACCAAAAGACAATGGTGAGGAGGATGGCGACTTAAAGGAAAGAGATTAGTATCCCGCCATAGCACATCACTATTAGAGGCAGAACTTACATAGCAGCGTATCTGCCCACTCCATAACAGAAATCACAACTTTTTGTGTAAAAACCCGCAATAACAGGTTACCTGGCTTGTAGTTTGTTGTATATATTAATGTATTATTTAAATATATATTTTACTTATTATAAACAAATAATACTTTTTATTAATAAAACTTACATAATTATATACTTAATGAATACGCTGTGCTTCTATATTTCCCTATGCCTCTTACTCATTGTGGCAGAAAGCTTTGGGGCTAATATCTACTCCCGTCAAAGTGGCAATTGGACTGATCCCGCTTCCTGGTCGACAACAGGTCTGGGGGGGCCATCATGCGGATGTGTCCCTGGAATTGGAGACGATGCAGTAATCGGAGGTAGCGATATCGTTACACTTGATGATGACATTGACCTACTGAGTCTGACCATCTCCGATACCGGCACTTTGCTCTGGGGCGATGAGTACGAGCTTAGGTTCTCTGGATCCGGAGATATGTATATAGCAAATGGAGCAACATTGGACAAGAATGGTAACTCCGGTGCACAGCTTGATTTCCTCACCAACGGTAGCTCCCATTCAATTACAATTGACGGCACCTTTTCCCTTGGTGATGTAGAAGTTAGTGGTAGTGGAACCACCCTGACCTTCGGGCCTGGAACTGGCACAGTTGATATTGCCGGGGACCTGGAGATAAATGAAGACGACGTCACCATCATTAATAATCATGTCGGTATCTTGAAGTTTGGTGATGATATTACCTTTGACAAAAATGGCTGCACACTTATAAACAATGAGGTTCTAAGCCTCGGTGGATTGCTGGTCGACGGATCAGGCAACACCGGCAATAGCATTACCAACAGCGCCGGTGCCATATTGAATATTGCAGACCACATTGATCTTGATGATAGTCCACTGGAGTTAAGAAACAGTGGCACAATAAATCAGCAGGGAGATTTTAAAAATGTTTCTGGCAGCGATTTTCATAACCTATCAGGCTCAATTTGGAACTTCCTTGGAGATGAATTCGACACTGATTTACGGCTTCATGCCCACTACGATGCCAATCATTTCAACTACAGCCGCGACGGTAGTCAGGAGATCATAGTCCCGCAAAATGGCTACTGGAATGTTTCCTTTGATAATGATGGAACCAAAGAAACGACTGGTGATTTCAGGGTTCAGGGTGATCTTACAATTAGTGGCGATGCAGTACTAGACATTACCTCAAACGGTGACGATATAGTCGTGCAAGGCAATTGGACCAACTCCAGTACTAACAGCGAGCCATTCAAGGTGGGGACTCAAAAAGTAACTTTGCTAGGCACCAACACACAGGCAATTACCACCACCAGAGATGAATCGTTTTTCGACCTGGAGATTAGCAAATCGGCTGGCAAGGTAATTCTCAACAACAACGTAGTCATACTTACTGGCGGTCACGTTGACTTTTTAGATGGTATTGTGGAATCTTCAAGTGGCTCTTTAGTAGTATTTTCTGAAGGATCAACCTCAAATGGAGGTAATGCGCGTAGCTATGTTGACGGGCCCATAAAGAAAATAGGTAATGACGATTTCATTTTTCCCACGGGAGATGGTCACTACTGGGCCCGGATTGGGATTACCAACCTTACAAATGCCAGCAGTGAATTTACGGCAGAGTATTTTGACGGCAGTTACGAGCACCTCAATAGCAATGGATCGATGGCTATTGTTAGTGGCATGGAATACTGGGATCTACATCGAGAGGTAACAAACGACCAAGCTATGGTTCACCTCTTCTACGAGGATGGCAATAGAAGTGACATCCATGAAGCTTCAACTGATTTAGTGGTTGCCCATTTTGATCAAATCTCCATGGCATGGGAGAACGCAGGTCATAGCGGGATTACTGGAGACACAAATGCAGGTTGTGTTGCATCCGAGATGACCTCAGATTTCAGTCCTTTCACATTTGCGTCTCTTAGTGGCACCAATACCTTACCAATTGAACTAGTTAGTTTTGAGGCTAAAGAAATGAATGGCAAAGTTCGACTGAAGTGGCAAACAGCAACCGAAGAAAACAACGATTTCTTCACTTTGGAAAGATCTAAGGATGGAGATTACTTTGTTCCTTTTAAAACACTACCAGGCGCTGGCAATAGCGATGGCCTGATCTCCTATGAAGCCTGGGACATCTATCCACTAAATGACCTCTCCTATTACCGTCTTAAACAAACTGATTTCAATGGGGAATTCTCTTACTCCCCAATTGTGTCCGTTCGCAGCGACCTAACTATCAACGAGTTTGTACTTTACCCTAACCCGAGTAATGGCTCCAGGCTTTTCATCAATAGCACATACATTGCTGGCGTGTCAGCGGCGGAAGTAGTTATTACCGACCTCGGTGGCAAACAGGTATTACGCCAGCAAGTACAATCAGACACAAATCAATTAGAGAATATTGAAATCTTAAATCGACATAAACTTGATAAGGGTATTTATGTGGTCACTTTGCTGGGAAGCAACACCCAGGTAAGCAAGAAACTTATAATTAACTAAACAAAGGCCTTAAGCGCGGAATTAACATGGGGACATTTCTCTTGTACGCAAGATACTTGTCCCCAAATTCCTTTACTAGCTTTCGTTCTTCTAGCATGATACCTATGGGTAAGTATCCCAGGAGAACCCCAACTGAAATTAAGGTAGAAGTATCAGGTTTAAAAAGCCAAAACCCCACCAGGATGAGAATTGTACCTGAATAAATTGGGTGCCTAACGTATTTTAGAATACCACCTTGCCTGAACTCTGAGGCGCCACTTTCGTCACCTAACAAGAACTCTCTGAGGCTGTAGGACTTAAAGCTTTGCCGGACAATTAGAACACCAAACGCCGTAGTAATGAAGGACATTAGTCTAACTACTCCTACCGGCTGCAAAAGGTACGGTGAAACCATAGCTCCATTTAAAACCAACATGGCAAACAAGCCTGTTGCCGCAAAGAGATTGTATATGATACGGTACCGTTTATGCAGCAACGGCAAAGTGTTTTTTATACGGCTCTTGATGGCCTCAGAGGCCAACAGACTATGTAGAACGCAGTACAAAATCCATCCCAAGGCAAGCGAAACGTAGTTGGTTTCCAATTTTTTTGGTTTTCGACAAAACTAGAGGAAATAGTATAAATTTGCTCACTTCGAAAATTCTCATGAGCAAACTTCATATCGGCATACTTAGGGAAGGTAAAATACCAATCGACAAAAGGGTGCCTTTTACTCCACAGCAAGCAAGTGATTTGACATCAAAAAATTCGGTTGTTGTTACGACCCAAAAAAGTGACATCCGTTGTTATACCGACTCTGAATACGAGGCTAATGGTGTTGCAGTGCATGAGGATCTGTCTAAGGCCGATTTTCTTTTTGGCGTTAAGGAGGTTCCCATAAACGACCTCATTCCTGACAAGACATACTTCTTTTTCTCTCATACTATAAAGAAGCAACCCTATAATCGAGACCTGCTACAAGAAGTACTTAAAAAGAATATTCGGTTGGTTGATTATGAGTGCCTGGTTGATGAAAGTGACCGTAGGGTAGTAGCATTTGGGCGTTATGCTGGACTGGTTGGAACTTACAACGCCATTTATACCTTTGGCAAGCGATACAACCTTTTCCATCTGCGAAGGGCGCATGAGTGTTTTGATTTAGATGATCTGCTGGGCGAGTTGTCTCTTGCAAAGTTGCCTCCAGTTAAGATAGCTTTAACCGGTGGAGGTCGTGTAGCCAAAGGGGCAATGGAAATCCTTCACAGCCTGGGAGTAAACAAAGTGAGTCCACACAATTTTACCAGGGAAATATATAATCAACCTGTATTCACCCAGCTTAATGCTCGCGACTACAACAAACGCATCGATGGTGGAGATTTCTCCAGGTCGGAATTTTATTCTTCCCCGGAAGAGTACGAGTCTAATTTTTTGCAGTTTGCCTCGGTAGCAGATATACTGGTTGGTGCAGCTTTTTGGGACCCCAGAGCCCCGGCGCTTTTTACCACCTCCGATGCTCTATCTAGTAATTTCAGCATTAAGGTAATTGCAGACATTACCTGCGACATTGAAGGTTCAATCCCATCAACAAAAAAGGCAAGCACCATTGATGACCCTGTCTATGACTACAACCCAAGTGATGACAAGCTAGAGCCTCCATTTTCTGATGAGGGAAATATATCAGTAATGGCAGTGGACAATCTTCCTTGTGAATTACCAAGGAATGCCAGTGAGGATTTTGGTAAAGACCTTATTGCTCATGTTATCCCGGCCATGCTCAAGCCTGAAGCGGGCGACATAATTGACAGAGCTACCATTGCCCGAGATGGTAAACTCACTGAAAAATTCAGCTACCTGCAAGATTACGTTGATGGGAAATAAAAAAGCCGCACAGTGGCGGCTTTGGCTATTCTTATAGGAATAGAATGCTATCCATTCATCGATATTAGGAACTCATCATTATTTCTAGTCCCCTTCATTTTCTCTAACAAGAACTCCATTGCTTCTGAGGAAGTCATATCAGCCATAAACTTACGTAGTATCCATACTCTTTGTAGCTCCTCTTTGTCAATAAGCAGATCTTCTCTTCTGGTACCAGAAGCAGGAACATCAATAGCAGGATAAACCCGCTTGTTAGACAGTTTCCTGTCGAGCTGTAGTTCCATGTTACCAGTTCCTTTGAATTCTTCAAAGATCACCTCATCCATCTTCGAACCGGTTTCTATCAGCGCTGTGGCAATAATTGTCAGGGAACCGCCATTTTCAACATTTCTGGCTGCACCAAAAAATCGCTTGGGTTTATGCAGCGCGTTGGCGTCAACACCACCAGAAAGTATCTTTCCCGAAGATGGAACCACCGTATTATATGCTCTGGCTAGTCTGGTAATGGAATCGAGTAGTATAACCACATCATGGCCTACCTCAACCATTCTTTTTGCTTTTTCCAATACTATACTTGACACCTTTACATGGCGCTCAGCTTGCTCATCAAAAGTTGATGAAATTACTTCAGCCTTTACGCTTCTAGCCATGTCAGTTACCTCTTCAGGCCGTTCATCAATCAGCAGTATAATTACAAATACTTCCGGATGGTTTTCAGAAATGGCCTTAGCGATCTCCTGCAATAACACCGTTTTACCGGTTTTCGGTTGGGCCACAATCATACCCCTTTGTCCTTTACCTATAGGCGCAAACAAATCAAGAATACGCGTTGAGTAACGGTCCGGCTTGGTACTTAGGTTTAACCGCTCATCTGGAAATAACGGTGTAAGGTATTCAAATGACACCCGATCTCTGATCTCATCGGCTGTCTTACCATTGATATATTCTACCCGAAGAAGAGCGAAATACTTCTCTCCCTCCTTTGGAGGCCTAATTTGCCCCTTAACCGTGTCGCCGGTCTTCAACCCAAATAATTTGATCTGGGAAGGAGATACATAAATATCGTCTGGGCTGGCGAGGTAGTTATAGTCTGAAGACCTTAGGAAGCCATAGCCATCCTGCATAATTTCAAGGACACCTTCATTCTCAATCAGGCCGTCAAACTCCTTAATATTGGCATTGAAATTTTTCTTGGGCTTACCCTTCTGAAAATCGTTATCTGATCTATCTCCCCGATCTCTACCTTCACGTCTATCGTTATTCGATTTTTTCTCTCCACCGTCTTTTTCCCCAGCAGGAGCTTTTTCCTCCTCTGCCGACTCCGGCTTTGAAGCGTCCTCTGGTTGTTCAGCAGTTTTTAGGTCTTCGTCGAATGAGGCTAACGACTTATCTAGCTCAAGATTAAAATTCTCAAGAAGGTCATTTGAAGATCCTCCTTCTGCATCTTGTTTCGGACTTTCTTCACTTGCCTCTTTAGCAGCCTCTTTCTGTTGTTCCTGGATTGGTGCAGCTTCTAATGTTGGCGACTTCATTTGGTCTGGGTTAGAAGCTTGGTAGTCAAGGATTTTGTAAACCAAATCCTTCTTAGATAGTTTCTTAAAATTCTTTAAGCCTAGCTCTTCGGCTATTTCCTTCAATTCCGAAAGTAACCTTACGTTAAGGTCTTCAATGGTGTGCATAAAATGTTTTTAAAGTTGACTTTGAAAAGTGGGGTCTAAAATGATGTTGTCTTGTATAATCGGAGTGCCTTTTCGGGACAGCAATTGCGTGACTAGATAGATTGACTTATGTTACGAAAGATGTCAGTAAATGAATATGAAATAAATGTAACGATCGGACGAGGAAGGTCCTAAAATGTCTGCATAGACCTTGCAAGTATAGATTAACATCATTTAATAGTCAAGGAATACAAACTTTTTCTCCTTCTATGGAACGAATTACATTGGTGTAAGTTCCATCTTCATAAAAAAATATATTTTTGAGCCCAATTCAGAATCAAAATGTTGGTTGTAAACGATATACGTGAGAATATTCAAAAAGCCGTTTTGGGGCTTGAGAAACGAAACTTGCAAGGTGTACAGAATTCGCTGGAGCACATTATTGAGTTAGATGATAATCGGAAGAACACCCAAAGTCAACTTGACAACTTGTTGGCCGAGAGTAACGCCATCTCTAAGAGTATTGGAGCCTTCATGAGGGAAGGAAAGACAGAAGAAGCTGAAAAAGCCAAATCGCAGACCGCGGAGCTAAAGCAAAAGAGTAAATCTCTGGGTGAGCAGCTCCACCAACTTGAAGCTGATCTTAGGCAACAGCTTTTGGAAATTCCAAACGTTCCTAATGAGAAAGTACCAGCTGGAAAGGGTGAAAACGACAACGAAATAATTACAACTGAAGGTGATCCTGTTTCGCTTTACGAGGGAGCCACCGAACATTGGGAACTTATCAAGCAGTATGATATTATTGATTTCGAGTTAGGAAGTAAGATATCTGGTGCTGGTTTCCCGGTTTATAAGGGCAAGGGCGCCCGATTGCAACGAGGGCTCGTCAATTTCTTTTTAGATGAAGCTACAAAGGAAGGGTATCATGAAATCCAGCCGCCGATAGTCATTAATGAAGAATCAGGGTACGGAACTGGCCAACTACCAGACAAAGAAGGGCAAATGTACCATGTGCAAGCAGAGGACTTGTATTTAATACCAACAGCTGAGGTGCCCATCACAAATATGTTCCGTGATGTAATTGTTTCGGAAGAGGAACTACCACTGAAGAAAGTTGGCTACACCCCTTGCTTCAGGCGAGAAGCAGGAAGCTGGGGCGCTCATGTTCGTGGCCTGAATCGACTGCATCAATTCGACAAGGTGGAGATTGTGCAAATTCAGCACCCTGAAAAATCATACCAAGCATTAGATGAAATGTGTAAATATGTTACGGGGTTGCTATCAAAGTTGGGATTACATTATCGCATACTGAACCTTTGTGGTGGTGACCTGGGGTTTACATCTGCGCAAACGTTTGATATGGAAGTGTTCTCCGCCGCCCAAGGCAAATGGCTGGAGGTAAGCTCCGTAAGTAATTTCGAAACTTATCAGAGTAATCGTTTGAAGCTGAGATATAGGGATTCTGACAGGAAAACGCACTTAACGCATACGCTAAATGGTAGTGCTTTGGCGTTACCTAGAATTGTGGCCGCTTTGCTTGAAAATAATCAAACCAAGGATGGAATTGTAATGCCGGAGATATTGCAGCCTTACCTGGGCTTTGATATCATCTCATAGTTAGCTAGTACATACCAATTTTGATACATTACTCCCAAAGGATGGGAGGTAAGTCAGGCCAATCCCAACCCAGCAACAATACATTTGTCGTGAGGTGAAAATCAAATTTCATGACAAAGTACATCCAACTCCCTTGGTTCCTTCTGCTGATAGCCATCGTTAGCGGTCATGCTCAACAATCAAAAATTGACAGCTTAAGACACCTAGTTAAGGATACTAAAGATACCGCTGAAGTAAACCTGTATATCTCCTTGTCGTGGCAGTATAGCCAACTTAACCCTGACTCCGCAGAATGGTTTGCCATGCAGGCATTCACCCTCTCAGATAGTTTGAACTTTACAAAAGGAAAGGCGAGGGCACTTAGCAATCTCGGATCTGCAATGAGAGCACGAGGGCAACTACGCTTTGCACTCGACACATATCTACAGGCCCTATCCACGTGGGGTGAGGTGGAAGATCAATCCCTCAAAAGAATTGCAGGCCTTAATCACAACATTGCAAACGTGTATTTTGACTTTGGAGAATATAATAAGGCGTTGGAATACAGATATGAAGCATTGACAATATTTGAGAGTATCAAAGATGGGTTGGGAATTGCACACGCACTCACGGCTGTGGGGGTAACATTCCACTACCAATCAGCTTACGACCGGGCTATAACCCATTACATGCGATCGCTTGCTATCTATGAGAACCTGGGCAACATAGAAATGGTTACAATTGCCATTAGCAATATTGCTGAGGCATATTCAGATTCACAACAATTTGATAGTGCCCTCTTCTTTCATACTAAGGCTCTAAGCATTGCTCTAGATCAGAAACATCTTCGCAACGAGGCCACTATTCGTAGCGAAATGGGCAAAACCTTACTCCAGTTGGGAGAGCTAAGTGAAGCTAACAAGCAACTGATGTTGGCGCTTGATTTGAACGAATCGGTGGAGAACGGAGTTGGCACGGCCAACAATCTTCTCTATTTGGCACAATGTGATTTTACGGCAGGAGATCTCAACCAATCTTTAGAGAGATTGGACCAGGCAATGGCATATTATAGGGAAGAAAACCTTCGACCGCTTATGGTTGAGGCTTATCTCTTGTCTTCTCAACTTTATTCGGCGAGGGGAGAGTTCGCCTTGGCTAATAAGTATCGCAGGCTTTTCCAAAACCTTTACGACAGCCTGCAACAAGTGGAAATAAAACGGTATATGTTGCGAACTCAAGCCCTGTATGAACGTGCCAAGAAGGAGGAAGAACTGGCGGTAACAGTTAAGGAAAATGAAAAACTGAAAGGGCTTAAGGCTGATGCAGAATTTCATCAAACCATAGCTGTGATTTGCACCTTAGTGATCGCTATCTTTGTTGTACTTCTCTATACTTCATTCTCCTACCGATCAAAAGTTAAAAGTGCAGAAAATGATAGGCTGCAGGCACAGGTAGATTTCAAGAACCGGGAGCTTACTGCCAGTGCACTCTATCTCAGCACCAAAAATTCTTTG
Source organism: Cyclobacteriaceae bacterium (assembly GCA_028285445.1). GTDB lineage: Bacteria > Bacteroidota > Bacteroidia > Cytophagales > Cyclobacteriaceae > JANQPQ01. The sequence continues at coordinate 31,295 of JANQPQ010000050.1, forward strand.
CTGACATCAATAAAAACCGAACTGGGAAAGGAAACAAAGCACCTGCAAGAAGAACTGAGGCTAACGCTAAACAAGATCACGAAGTTTATTGACGAGAATCTTAGTGGAGACAAGGATTGGGAAAAAATGAAATTCCATTTCGAGCAAGTCCATCCGAAGTTCTTCGGGAGTCTAAAAAAGAGATTTCCTGGCCTTACACAAAACGAACTGAAGCACTGCGCTTATATACGAATTAATCTAAGTACCAAAGAGGTGGCCAGGCTCCTAAATGTCACTAACAAGAGTGTGCAAATATCAAGATATAGATTAAAGAAGAAGCTATTGCTCAGCGAAAAGGACTCCCTTTCTGAATTTATATCAATGGTGTAGCACGCCTTGTTCTTACTTATTCACCTGTGTTGGGCCAAACAAACTGGCCACTCATACCAACTCCATTGGCTTTGTGGTGCTTTCTTTCTAATTTTCTCAGCTATATAGCGAAGTAACTTAATTCATTATGAAAAGAATATTCCCTTTAATACTGGTAGGCCTAGTGTTAGCGCTTGGCGCGTGTTCCGTAGAAAGCCCACAAGCCGATTCGGCTTTCTCATATCCGGAGACTGAAAAGGTTGAGTATAGCGATACCTATTTCGGAAAAGAAGTTCCTGATCCTTATCGATGGCTGGAGGATGACAACTCCGAAAAAACCGCTGACTGGGTGTCGAGGCAAAATGACCTGACCTTCAATTATTTAGAGAAAATTCCGTTCCGTGACCAGGTTAGGTCTCGGTTAGAGGAGCTACAAAACTATGAAAGGGTCTCTGCACCGTTTAAGGAAGGCAATTACTACTATTACTTCAAAAACGATGGCCTTCAAAATCAAAGCGTGCTTTACCGTAAAACAGACCTGAGCGGTGATGCTGAGGTATTCCTGGATCCTAATGCGCTATCAGATGACGGAACCGTCTCCTTGTCAGCGCGGAGTTTCTCCAATGACGGTAAGTACTTTGCCTACTCGATTTCTGTATCCGGATCAGATTGGCGAGAGATTTATGTTATGGATACAGAATCCAAAGAGAAACTCAGCGACAAGGTGGAATGGGCCAAATTCACCGGCATCTCCTGGAAAGGCAACGGTTTCTATTACCAGAGATTTGCTAAACCAGCAGAAGGCGATGAGTTGAAATCAACCAATACTTTTGGCAAGATTTATTACCACCAGGTCGGTACGGATCAAGCTCATGATCAATTGATCTACGAGAATCCGGATGATCCGGAAAATCGGTTTGGAGCCCAAGTAACTAATGATGAGCGCTTTTTGGTTATTTATTCATACCGGAGCACAAGCGGGAACGCACTCTACATTAAAGACCTTAACGCACCACAATCTGAATTTGTACCAATAGTAACAAATGTTGATAACGACCACAGTGTAATTGGAAATGAAGGTACTACTCTGTTGATAGAAACAAATCTAGATGCACCAAACAACCGGATAGTGAAAGCTGATTTCAGCAGCCCGACCCCTGATAATTGGACTGATATTATACCGGAAATTGACAATGTGCTGAATGCATCTATGGCCGGCGGTAAAATTTTCGCCCAGTACCTTATCGATGCAAAAACAGCCGTAAGACAATATGATAAAGAAGGCAATCTTGAAAGAGTTTTGGATCTGCCGGGAATTGGTACTGCCTTTGGATTCAACGGTAACGAGGGCGATAAGGAGCTGTTTTATAGCTTCTCTTCATTCACCATACCTACTAGCATATATAACTACAATATAGAGAGCGGCAATTCAGAGCTTTATAAAAGCCCCAAGGTCGATTTCAATCCTGACGACTATGAGACGAAACAGATCTTTTATGAAAGTAAAGATGGCACCAAAGTTCCCATGTTTATCGTGCATAAAAAGGGAATTGAACTTGATGGTAACAACCCTACCTGGCTCTATTCTTATGGAGGCTTTAATATCAGCCTCAAACCTGGATTTAGCGCCGCAAGGATTGTGTGGTTAGAAAACGGTGGGATTTATGCCCAACCGAATATTAGAGGCGGTGGCGAATATGGTGAAAAGTGGCACAAGGCTGGCACAAAAACCCAGAAGCAGAATGTATTCGATGATTTCATAGCTGCCGGTGATTACCTGATAGCAAATAAGTATACCTCCAGTAAGTATCTGGCAGTAAGCGGTGGATCTAATGGCGGTCTACTGGTTGGAGCCACAATCAATCAGCGGCCAGATCTAGCCAAGGTAGCATTCCCTGCCGTGGGTGTAATGGATATGCTACGTTACCAGCATTTTACAATTGGGCGGGCGTGGGCTGCTGATTATGGCACCTCTGAAGATTCTGAGGAAATGTTCAACTACCTAATTGGCTATTCGCCACTACATAATATAAGATCAGATGTTGAATACCCCGCAGTGATGGTTACCACTGCCGATCATGACGATAGGGTGGTGCCAGCCCATTCATTCAAATATGCGTCCACCTTGCAGGATAACGCTGGATGGGGCACAAATCCATTGCTAATTAGAATTGAAACTAAAGCCGGCCACGGTGGGGGCATGCCAACATCAAAACGCATTGAGCTAAACGCAGACCGGTATGCTTTTGCATGGTATAATATGGGCATTGTGCCCGACCTTGCTAAAGAACGACTGTAAAACGTCTCCTAATCAAATTGGTCGGGGTTAGGCAATCTGATCCCGACTTTTTTTTGCACCAGATGAAAATTCAAGATGAAAATTAGAAAAGGTACGATACAAGATTTACCCGAAGCCTTGAAATTGATAATGGAACTGGCAGAGTATGAGCAGGGACTGGACCAGGTGACGAATTCAATTGACAAAATGAAGGAAGACGGCTTTGGTGAGGATCCGATATTTGAATTTCTGGTGGCGGAAAACAATAAAGACGTCGTTGGTCTGGCGCTGTTTTACCCTAAATACTCAACTTGGAAAGGGCGACAATTACACCTCGAAGACATTATCGTCACCGCCAGCTATAGAGGTAAAGGTATAGGCAAACTTTTATTTGAATCGCTGTTGGAAGAAGCTGAATTGAGAAAGCTGCAAATTGTAAGTTGGCAGGTACTTGACTGGAATGAACCAGCCATAAACTTCTACAAAAAATATCCAACGCAGTTTGACAACAGCTGGATAAATTGTTCGCTAAGAGTGAATGAATAGCAAGGCTTCGAACTTATAGTATTTGCTGAAGCAGTGTACGGAATGCTACATGCTTATTTCGGTACCGCTCGTTGTGGTGTTCTATTAGGGCAGGAGCAAATTCAAGAAGATACTTTTCAACCAGACCAACATTTTCGGCAAAATACTGTACTGAGTACGAAACATTTTCTGTTTCCTCGGAAAGCACCTTGAAGATCTTATACTCCACGAACATATTGGTATCCATTACAGCAGGGATATGTTCCTCTAACATCCAAGTCAGCCATTCGTGTTCTACGTCTCTATCAATGCCCACGGTGACGTTGTATAATACCATTGTATCCTGTAGCCAGTTAGTTGCAACTCTCATTGCAAAAGTAGAAAGAGGAAGATAAGGAACAAGCTCTTTTTCTACCAAAAGGGATCTCTCATGTAATGAATAAAGGTGAATTGTTATATATATAATTATTTATATATTATTTTTGATTTTTTTTATTTTTTGTTTTGAAAATAGTATTTAGTCACCTTCTACTGATAACCGCCTATGCCTCAGTCTTCAGCCAAACAATTGACTTTTCAGCTGACAACATTTCAGGCTGTGCACCACTTTTAGTTACATTTAGCGACCTATCCACTGGAAATCCCGACTCCTGGCAATGGGATTTCGGCAAAACCAGCAATAACACCTCGAGTGAGCAGAATCCCAGCACAACATATACCGAACCTGGAGTCTATTCGGTAAAACTCACTGTATCCGTAAACGGATCTACCAGCAGTACCATCAAAGAACAGTATATAGTTGTACATCATGATCCTTCGCCGGATTTTGCGTTTACCCAATCTGCAAGTTGCAAGCCATCTGCAGTGAACTTCCAGGATCTTTCAAGCGACGATTTCAACGACATAGTGTCCTGGCACTGGGTATTTGGCGATGGCAACAACAGTACCGAACAAAATCCAACCAACACTTATATGACTCCTGGTGAATACGATGTAACACTTACTATTGAAAACAGCCAGGGGTGCAATAAAACAATAGTGCGTGAAAACTATGTTAAGGTAGGTGACATCAGAGCTGGCTTTTCAACCACAACTCCTAAGGTTTGCAATACGCCAGCCATTATTAGCTTCCAAAACGATTCATCTGGTCCTGGCGGCCTTAATTACCTGTGGGAATTCGGCGATGGGCTTGAATCCCAGGCAACCAGCCCGGTTCATGCATATACGGAGCCTGGTACCTATTCAGTTAAGCTAACAGTTACTAACAGTGAGGGTTGCACTTCAACTCTAACCCGAAACGACTACATAGTGGTAACTGATAAATCTGTAACCACCTTTCAACAAAGCGCAGCTACTTCCTGCGCGGGAGAGGTTGTAACCTTCACCGATCTGTCCACGCAAAATGTCATTTCCAGGAGCTGGGATTTCGGAAATGGGGCCATAGGCCATGAACCAGAGCAGTCAATGAGTTTTGAATCTCCGGGTCAACACCTGGTTACTCTCACTCAAAAACTAGATGACGGGTGCGTTTTGCAACAACAACAAACGCACACTGTAGTCGCCAATCCTGTTGCCGATTTTGACTATGCTTTCAATTGCGATGGTAGCGTGGCATTTGAAAATAAGTCCGAACACTCAAATAGTTGGCTTTGGGAGTTCGGCGACGGCTCCAGTCTGTCTTCATTCAACCCCGCACATACTTACCACATCAAAAGTACTTTTACCGTAACGCTTACAGCTTTCAATAGCCTTGGCTGTGAAAGTAAAAGGTCAAAAACTTTTCTAAGTCCGGCAAAATTTACTGTTGACTTCGAACCTAACGACATTTTCCCATCGGAAACAGACCCGGGTTTAGGTGGTTGTGTTCCTCGGACAATTCAGTTTGTTGAAACCAGTATTGTTAATTCACCTTTTAAGAGCCTTTTTTGGGATTTCGGAGATGGGACCACCTCCAGTGAAAGGAACCCTGCACATACCTTCACCAAAGCTGGAACATACCCTGTCAAACTAAGTGTCCGAACTGAACTTGGCTGTGTAGGCGAATTGTCAAGAACAGTGTCTGTAACAGACATAGTTCCGGAACCAAATTTCGAAATATCAAAGAAGGTGGTTTGTGTAGGTGAGTTAGTAAGTTTCACCAACCTGTCTGTGAATGCTGATACTTACCACTGGGACATGGGATTTACAGCACATACCACCCAGGGACATACGGAGGTAGCTTTTCCAGCTGCTGGCATTTACGATGTAACTCTAACAGCTTCCAACTCAGGATGCAGTAAAAGTATAACTGTTACAAACGCCGTTACAGTTGTAAATCCATCCCCATCAATGGAGATTGCCCTTGACTGCAACAAGCCATTTACACGTCAATTCATAAACAGCTCAGTAGGAGCCGACTCCTGGCAATGGGATTTTGGTGATGGCTCGGTTAGTAATACGCATTCACCATTTCATACTTTCAAGGAAGCCGGTAGATACCGGGTCAAGTTGATAGTTGGAAATAAAGACACCGGGTGCCAGGATGTAACAATATCACGGCTAGTGGACATTGTGGAGCTATCCCCTGGATTTGAAGTTAGCAACCAATCGCTATGTCGTAAAGCTGAGGCTGTATTTACCGATACCTCTATTAGCAGTTCATCGTGGTTTTGGGATTTCAGTGATGGCACTCGTTCCTCAGAACAACACCCGGAAAAGGTCTTCGATACTCCTGGCATCTATTCCGTTGGCTTGACGGTGAGTGACGTAAATGGCTGCAGTAAGACAATTGTGAAGAAGGACCTTATCAACGTGGCTGATTTGGAAGCTGATTTCGCAGTCGGTAAGCAATCACATTGTGATTTTTTTATGGCAGAATTTCGCAATGCTACTACCCATAATGATCCGCTATCATTCAAATGGGATTTTGGAGACGGTAATTATTCCGAAGAAAAAAGCCCAAAACATAAATACACAAAGTTTGGTAAGTATTCCCCATCATTAACGGTAACGTCACCCAACGCTACCTGTGTCGTACGAAAAGAAAATTTAATTGAATTCAACAAACCGCAAGCCAGCTTCGATGTAGCAAAAACAGATGTATGTGTTGACGAAGAGCTGGAAATCACGAACTTATCATCACATGCCAGTTTCTTCAAATGGTCTATAGATGGAGCCGCACAAAGTTCGGAACCTATCCCAAAGGTCAGTTTTGAACGTGAGGGAATCTATGACCTCAGCTTAGTGGCGATAGACAACTACGGATGTAAAGACAGCCTGATGGTTAAAGATTACATTAGCGTCACTTCGCCAAAAATCTCAGTAGTCGCCACCAACGTAACCAAGGATTGCCCACCTCTGGTTGCTTCTTTCAAGGCTGAATCTAGTTCAGACATTCAAACCTGGCAGTGGGATTTTGGAGATGGAAACTCAGCTACGGTAAAGAACCCCACTCATACTTACACCTACCCCGGAAATTATGATGTGACTCTTGTCGGGGTGAACGAGTTTGGCTGCCAAACCACAATAACCCATGAGGATTTGGTTACAGTGGCCGGCCCCCGGGGAACTTTTAACATCTCGCAAACTGACATATGTGTGGGAGATGAAGTGCTATTTTCAAGCGATACTGAGTACACCACCGGCTTTACCTGGGATTTTGGAGATGGAAACCTTGGTGAACAGTCAGCAGCGAGTCACCTTTACAAGAGCCCTGGTACCTTCTCCCCCATACTCTTGTTGGAAGACGCAAATGAGTGTATCGTTGCCGTCACAAGTCAAGCCGAAATTTCAGTACGCCCCATTCCTACTGGCGAAATTATGGTTGAACCTGACGTTTTTTTCACTGGTGAACCAGTAAGATTTCAATTTGCAACTACCTCAGAGCCCACTAATTGGGCCTGGCATTTTGGTGATGGCAATGGCTCTGCTGATGCTGCCCCGGTACATGCCTTCAGCAACGGAGGTACCATCCCCATTACTGTATTGGTTACTGGCGGAAATAACTGTCAGGCCCAATTCATGTCTGAAATCCATATCAATCAAGATCTTACAATGATCCCCAACGTTTTTACACCCAATGGGGATAACTATAACGAACGATTTGAAATTGTGGGACTGGAGAAAAGTAGTTGGACGCTAACCGTCGTAAATCGGTGGGGCAAAGTTGTGTACCACAACAGCGATTACCAAAACCAATGGGACGGGGGTAATCTGCCTGCAGGTATTTATTACTATCATGTGAAGAACCACCACCGCGACATCTCTTACGAAGGATATCTGCATCTGCTGAGGTAATTTTTTCGATAAATTCTACTGAATTGGGATCAAATCACGAATTACTAGGTATAAATACTTGAAAACGTAACGAAATTACCGAAGATTGATACATATCTCCTATTACCAATTAGAGACTCTGGCGACATTTGTATTGTTCATGGCGATAAGATCAAAATGACGAATACGGTTTAGTTATAGGTTAGGTTTAGGGGATTAAGCCTCTCGCACATAGTCGGGAGGCTTTTTCATTTTCTAAGAACTCTGTACGCCCTTACACCAGCCATTAGTAATAGGCCTAAAACCAATAAGCCTGCTAACCCCCAAACCCAGTTCAGGGAGTCTTTTAAAACAACCACGAAAACTATAGCTACCAGCAACACCGTGGCGCCCTCATTCCAAAGTCGAAGCATTTTTGGGCTGTACGTAGTCGACCCACTTTGAAACTTCCTTAGGAACATCCAGCAGCGTAGATTGTATAACAAGAGAATTACTATAAATAGCAGTTTGAAATGCATCCAGGGTTGGGTGAAATATGCCGGCACCAATACACCCATCCAAATACCTGTAGCCAAGGTTAAGATCATTGCAGGCACCGTTATAATTTTCCAAAGTCGGTTCTCCATCACCTTAAATTGCTTTTGCAAAATCTGCTTTTCCGCTTCCTCCTTCTCGTCAGCTTCAGCATGATATATGAACAATCTAACCAAGTAGAAGAGGCCGGCAAACCAGCTTACAACGAATACAATGTGCGTGGCTTTTAAGTATAGGAGCATATTATGTAGCTAATTGTTCTAGTAGATCGCCAACAAAATAGGCTACTACAGCAGCAACAATACCCAAGGCCAAGGTCTCTAATATACCTTTTACCTTACCTGTTTTTGTAACATCCGTTTTGATCCATCCGATGATGATAAATGCAAGGCTAGTGAGAACTCCTGAAATTATAAAGAGGTTGTATTGAAGCGGAACGAACAAATCAACCAAGTAAGATAGCAGAGGGATAAGACCAATTAGGAGGAATGATACAAAAGTTGCAGCTCCAATGGAAAAAGGGGATTTACTCTCAGGAATCAATTCCAATTCTTCCTTCATCATCACTTTAACCCACCGGTCTTTATCGGAAGTAATTACCTCAACCACCTTTTCAAGTAATTCTCCTTCGAAGCCGTAGCCCCGGTAAATCTCTCTAACTTCTTCTACCTCTCGCTCTCTCAGGTTTTCAATCTCCCAGTATTCGGTCTCTTCGTGTCTCTTATATATATCTTTTTCCGACTTGGCTGAAAGATAGCTACCAATAGACATCGCAAATCCATCGGCTATTAGGTTTGCAAAGCCCATTATGATTACAATGGCTGAGCTCAGATTGGCTCCCTCGGCACCTGCAACCACAGCAAAAGTTGTAACACTTCCGTCGATGCCTCCATACACAAATTCCGATAAGTAGCGCTGGAATCTCCCAAAGTAGGATTTGGACTGATGCAAGCTGGCCTCCGAAAGGTCGCTAGGCACTGGGGCCCCCGAAGAGGATTGTTTCGGGCCTGAATTTCCAACTGAAATTTTTCTATCTTCCACGGATTAAATTGCTATGGTAAATTTATGAGGTTTGATAACTATTCACTCCTGAAATGATAAAAACTGAAAACTTGCTTCAGCAAGTGATAGACCTAACCAAGGAGGTCGGAGAGTTCATCCGACAGGAATCTTCTGCATTTGACAAAAAGCAAGTTGAGCATAAAGGGTTTAATGATTTGGTTTCATACGTTGACAAAACGGCGGAACAGAGACTAATCGCTGGTTTGAGTAAAATAGATCCTGAAGCAGGGTTCATTGCTGAAGAGGGTAGCGGGTCGCAGGCAGCAGAACGCAACTGGATTATAGATCCCCTTGATGGCACCACCAATTTCGTCCATGGCCTTCCTGTCTATGCTATTAGCGTGGCTCTTCATCATGAAGACATGCAAATGGGGGTGGTCTATGATGTAGCCAATGATGATTGTTACTCAGCATCACGAGGAATGGGCGCAACCCTCAATAATAGGCCTATCAAAGTATCGCCGCATGATACGATTGCAGGTAGTCTTATCGCGACAGGGTTCCCCTACTATAATTTTGAACAGCTGCCAGCATATTTGGAGATACTAAAATCACTGATGAAGGAAAGCCATGGTATCAGAAGAATGGGAAGCGCGGCGATAGATCTTGCATTGACTGCCTCGGGCAAGTTTGAAGGGTTTTTTGAATACAATCTTAATCCATGGGATGTGGCAGCCGGCGCTCTCATTGTTCAAGAGGCTGGAGGCATCGTATCGGAATTTGATGGCGGGGGTAATTTCACTTTCGGAAGATCAATTGTCGCTTCTGGCCCAATCCATAAAGAGATGTTGGAGGTAATTCAATCTCACTGGCCACTCTAAGCCCACACTTTCGTACCTTCAGTACAATTCTTGCACATCTCCACCTCCTGGCGGGAAGAAATTAACGTTTGCCTGAATGCCTGGTATGGTCTACTATACCAGATCTCTCGAAAGCTGGTACCTGAAACATCTCCCAATTGATGGTGAGCATCTTTATCAAAACAGCAGGGAACAATTTTACCATCCCAGGTAACTACACAGGAATGCCACATCTTCCAACAATGATTGTCCATGGGCCCCTTGAATGAATAAGTGCCATCTTCATTAGCACGATAACGAGAATACTGTTCTTGCTCAGGGATTAAAGGCGAGCCATTTTCGTACTCATAAATTTGGGCGGTTTTGATAGCTACTTCATTTACGCCCAATTCTCTTGCCAACTGTTTCACTTCTCCAACCTGGTGCTCGTTTGGCCGAACCACTAAGAACTGAAATACTACGTGGGGGGTAGAAGACCCTAATTTCTTTTTCCATGACAACACGCGCTTGGTACCCTCAATAACCTTGTCTAGAGATCCCCCTACCCGATATGATTCGTACGTCTCCTGGGTCGTGCCATCTATAGATATGATCAACCTGTCAAGGCCGGATTCAACAGTTCTGCGGGCTGATTCGTCACTGAGATAATGTGCGTTTGTCGAAGTAGCAGTATAAATCCTTTTTGCAGATGCATATTTAACCAGATCCAGGAAGTTAGGATTTAGATAGGGCTCACCCTGGAAATAGAAAATAAGGTACCACAGGGATGAAGAAATTTCATCAATGGTTTTCTTGAATAAGTCTTGCTCAAGCATACCCTTGGGTCGTGTGAAAGATCTCAGGCCGCTCGGGCATTCAGGGCACCTGAGATTGCATGATGTTGTTGGTTCAAAGGAAATACTAACCGGCATGCCCCACTGGCTCGGCCTGCCAACTAATTTTGAATAATAGTAAGAGATCAACACACTTAATGCGTTGATAAGGCGACTAAGTGTTATTTTGGAAAGAAAATTGATACCATCTCTTACATTGGTATTCATGGCCCTCAAGATACAAAAAAGCATCTTGCTAAAAGACCGGAATTTCTCAACCTTTGATGGGACTTACGAATGAAGATGAGATTACTTCTAAATGCGACCATTTTTACGGTACTGGCCAATTGCAGTATTGCTCAAATAAAGTTATCTGAAAATGCGGTGATAACTGCCATGACTATGGGCCCCGGAAAGCAACAGCTTTACGAAGGGTTTGGCCACAGTGCTTTTCACGTAAGCGATAGGCAAAATGGCATAGATTGGGTCTATAACTACGGCACTTTCGATTTCAATCAGCCCAATTTCTACATGAACTTCACCCGGGGATACCTGCTCTACAAACTTGCTAAGCAGGATTACCAAAGATTTCGAGATGCCTATGCCTATTTTAATCGAGCCATCCAGGAGCAAGTTCTCAACCTTAGCCAGCCACAAAAACAGAAACTCTTTGAGTTTCTTGAGAACAACGCCAGACCAGAAAACAGCAACTACCTCTACGACTACTTCTACGACAACTGCGCTACCAAACTGAGAGATGTTTTGGAAGAAGTCTTTCCAGATAGCATTCGCTTTGATGATTCTCATATTACCACTGATTACACCATCCGCCAGCTAGTAGATATTTATATAGAAGACAAATTTCCCTGGGGTGATTTTGGAATCGATCTGGCACTGGGATTACCTATGGATAAAACCGCCTCACCTTATGAATATATGTTCCTGCCAGATTATATCCACTCAGCTTTTGCTAACGCATCTATAAAAACCGATAGTGGCGAATTACCCCTGGTAGCACGAGCCCTCCACATCTATGAATCAAGACCTGAAATCGAAGAAAGGGTTTTCTTTACCCCGGAAATTGCTTTCTGGTTATTACTTGTGCTAGTGCTCATTTCTTGTTGGTGGGAAATCCGCTCTCGTAAGTACCTTAAGATATTTGATGTGGTATTCTTCTCAACCCTTGGCCTGCTAGGTTCTTTCCTGGTCTTTCTCTGGGTGGGTACAGATCATGCCTCTTCATCAAATTACAATTTGCTCTGGGCCATACCTTTGCACCTTCCTATGATCATCCTATTCATGCTAAAGAAATACCCAGATCTACTAAGACGCTACTTCCTCACTACGTGCATTATGATGGTATTGGTACTGGCCTTTTGGGTGGTTCTGCCTCAGCAATTGCATTACTCACTGGTGCCTTTCTTACTTGCTATTTCGGCAAGGGCATTTATGGTTTACCGGGCAGTATAATCGATTATAAATTGATAGACAGAATAGAGACCGAGCATAAGCAGCACCAGCCCGGGTATGCGCTTTATCATCACTTCATTCTGAATAAGATGAGCTACCCGCTTGGCTAAAATTGCCAGCAACCACAACAAAACGAAGGTACCAACAGAGATGCCAGCTATATAGATCCAGATGGTTCGATTGTTAATCAAAACCCAGTTATTACTTTGTAGGTAGGCAGTAATGGCAATCCAGAAAGGAATAGCCAGGGGATTAGCAATGGAAATGATCAGACCCTTTCGAAAACCACTGTTATCCAGTTTGCTGGGCACTTTTCCTTTCTTCTTCGCGGAAACCAGATTTAAAACACCCAGAACAATAAGCACAGAAGCCGATATTAAATGGAAATTATCTTGCACAAGTTGCGAACTGGTTATGAGTAACTCGAAGCGGATGGCAATATATGCGTAGACATATTCCACAAGCATGCTAGCCAGGGCAAAGCGAAGGGCAGCATTGAAATAGCCCTGCAGCGAAAGCTGCAATACACTAAGGTTAATTGAACCTGGAGGTATAGAGCCGATAAAGCTAAAGAAGAATCCTACGAGGAATGGTGTCAAAAGATCCACGGGGATCAGCTACGTGCCGTTTTTGCTTTCTTGAAGATAGGCAACTGCTTGAAAACATACCATCCATCTTTTAACGTCATATAATCCACCCCCATTTGGTTGTTAATACGACTGATTTTAAGCAAGGTACGCATATGCTTGAACAGCGTCTTATAGGCTTTGATCAATGAAAATCCCGGATGGTAAATATGGGCAGGCTCGGCACCAGCTCCATTAAGCTCCAGTATTTTAACGTCGCCATTGTTTAGCGCTTCAATGGAAGCACAACGCAGGTCAAATCTGCCTATATAAAACCCACTGATCTCTGAGGCGATTTTATCAAAAGCGCGGTCCATGTCTTGGTTAATCAAGTGATTGCCGTTGTAAAAGGCTGTACCCCGTGAATGATTTCCAATTGGGACTAATTCTAGCTCTTCCCCGTCATCAAGTACTTTGTCAATAACATCTGCCCGAGCTATTTCCAGTGTTTCCAGTTGAAGTTTCGCTCGCGGATTGCTCAGAACAAGCTCCCTCACAGTAGACTTACCATCTCCTTTTACTGAAAGCATCTCCTTAACCACAATAGAGCTAACCTTTCCCTTAGATTTATTTGGATAGCGATAGTACATCACACCAAGCTCTATGGGCAGGTCTATATACTCCTGGACCAAGAAATCCTGGTCGATAATTTCCAGATAACTATCCAGATCTGTTTCATTATCTATTTTTTCTACCAGCAGACCCCGTTCTCCCACATCCGGCTTGAATATTAACGGATACTCCAGGCCGGACTCCTCAATTTTTTGAAGTATTTCATCTTTTGATGCTGTAGCTGCAAATAGCAAGGTGACGGGCTTAAGGTCAGGAGATATCTCATCGAATATCTTAATCTTAGACTCGCCAAGCATTCCTCCATATTCTATTCCAGGGTTAGATGCTGAAAAGAAGAATAACGACCTGGCGCGAATAGACAACCAAAGCCAGTAGAACATGATAGGGATGTAAACAACTTCGAACGGCCAGTACTCCCAACTATTCAGCCGTATCCAAAAATTGCTGTTCTTAATTCTCCGCATGATGCTCATAGAGCAACTAGCAAGGTAAGCTTAATTTGCAGTTTGTTGCTTCTGATACTTGATGGTAGAAACAGCAACCCCAAAGCCCTCAGGCAATGTAACCTCCGGACACAACTCTTTCACGCCAATTTTCAAGATAGCCATATGGTGGATGGCATGCTCTATATTGTAAACAAGCTCTCGATAGTAAGTTGTGGTTACTTCCTCACTAATGTCATTTTCTGTGCTATAGCAAGCTGCTAATTTGAAAGCTTTATCATTGGGATTCCTATCAAGGAAGTAGATGATTTTCTCAATCACTGAGATGGCTATTTTCGGATCCTCCTCAATGTTCTTATCGTGCCTTCTCTTGTCATAGTCTACCGATCCAGTCGCATATCCATCCATGAGGCAGATAAAAAATTCAAGTGTATGACGAATGTGCTGACCAAGCGTTGAGTTATTCAATGCCGGAACCGGTTTCGCAAAATTCTCCTCTCCAATATCCTTAATCAAACCTGAAAGCTGGTTCAGGACATTGCTTACTGCGTGCTTTAATTCCATAAACTAAAAAACATTAAAAGGAATAATATTAGTTCAAACGTAATCGCGAGTGGGTCAGGTCAATTTTCGCTACCGGCAAATATACGGCAAAAACATCGGAGGTTTTTATATTTTTTTTCTAATAAAAGCCTCACAAAACTGTAAGAATTCGGCTTCTAGGCGTATTAATGGCCCCTTTTGGCTAGGCCGTGATCCTTGCTATGAATTGTCATTCCTCAAACTCTTCCCTTATTACCTGCCATATAATGTCTGCCTCGAAGCCCTTTGCCTGCAGGTAGTTCGCTAGTCTGTTGCGTGCTGTGTATCCATCTGATTCTGCAAGGGATTTCCATTTTCTATAACTAAGCTGACGAAGAGTTTCTAAATAATCTGTTTGTGGTATCTCCCTTAACGATGATTCAATTTGATCCTCTGAAATGTCGTGTAACCGCAGTCCTTGCCGTATTTTTTGCTTACCCCATTTCTTCATTCTAAACTTCCCTCCGGCGTAGGCTTCGGCAAACCGTTTCTCGTCGACGAAACCCTCATCGATCAGCTCCGCAATCAAATCTTTCGATGCCTCTGGTTTTAGGTTGAAGCCCTCTAGTTTCTGCCGCACTTCTTTGATAGAGCGCTCCTGGTAGGCGCAGAAGGAAGCCATCTTCTGGCGGATTTCCTTATAATGCAGACCTTCCTCCAGAGTAGGTTATTTAATATATCCTTTCCTTCTTAGGATGGTCTCAACGAACTTTATCTGGTTGTCAGAATTGAAAACCTTAAAGGGAAGGTAAATGAACTGTGCTTTGGAAATTACCAGGGCGAAGTGGTCTTTCCCTTTCCAGGCCCTGCGAATTTGCTCCCATTTCAGTGGCATGCCTTGCTTTGAGCTAATCTTTATTAAAACTTGCCTGCTATCGATTTCATAGCTTAGCTTTTCGAATAGCATTTTGCCTTGCTCCATTTGGGTCATGCCAGCAAATTGAATTAGCCAAAAAAGCAAGTACAAAACGAAACCGATTCCAGCCCCGATAAACCACCAATTTGAAGGAATGATAAAGGCGCCACTACAGATGGCGAAAACTATTAACAGCACCCACCACTGTTCCTTGAGAATGTTCTTCATTCCCAAACGAATGTATTTTCCAGTGGCAAGTTTAAATTTCCTGGTCTTAACTATCATTTCAGCTGATTTCTACGTGCAGTGATGAAAGTACATGAGGAAAATGACGGTGATCACTACAGCCTCCAATAACAGTGCAATAATATTTCTTTTCTTTTTCAATTAAAATGCCTTCAGGCTCATATCAAGACTGCGGTTGCTATGAGTAAGGGCACCGACGCTAATGAAGTCTACTCCGGTGGCCGCTACCGCTGCAATGGTATCCTCGGTGATACCTCCGCTAGCCTCTGTCTCACATCGGCCACCAATTATTTCTACTGCCTCTCTCATTTCTTGGAGATTCATATTATCAAGCATAATACGATCTACACCCCCTATTTCCAGCACTTGTTTCACTTCAGGGATGTTCCTGGTTTCCACCTCTATACTTAACTTCCTGCCTGATTGCTTCAGATATTCATGGGTGGCATTGATAGCTTGCTCGAATCCGCCAGCAAAATCAATATGATTGTCTTTGAGCATGATCATATCAAACAACCCATACCGGTGGTTATGCCCTCCTCCGATAGTTACTGCCCATTTCTCAGCAAGCCTGAAGTTGGGAGTAGTTTTCCTGGTATCGAGAAGCTTGGCTTTTGTGCCAGACACTAAATCCACCAACCGGCCGGTGTATGTGGCAATACCACTCATCCTTTGTAAACAATTTAGCACCAATCTTTCGGCAGTTAGTATGGCACGCGCCGAGCCAATCACCGTGAAGCCAATGTCTCCAGGTTTGATTTCTGTGCCATCTCCGAGTAGCATATTCACTTGAAGAGAAGGATCTACAACATGGAAAATGTCATGGGCCAGATCCAATCCGGCTATTATCCCAGTATCCTTAATTATTAGCTGCGCTCGGCTCCGCGCTTCCGCTGGAATTGATGATAGCGTACTGTGGTCGCCATCTCCAACATCCTCGACTAAGGCCAATCTAATGAATTGATTCACAGCATCACTTGTAACATAAGCAGGTCGCATGCTGCAAAAATAAAAAAACCTCACCATCAGGTAAGGCATATATAACCCTAAAGTCTCTTTTGACTATTCCTTTATGAAGTTCATCTCGTAAACGAGTAGCTTACCTCCGAACTCCTTGATCCTCATCCAGACCCGATATTGCCCTCGTTTGCATGTATACTTTCCTATAGCATATTTGAGGCCGCCCTTCGAGGTTCCATTGTGAATGATTTCAAAACCATCAGGGGGGTTTTTCTTGAAGAACTCTTTGAGTACATACTCCGCCTGCATGCGGTTGTAGCTGGATATATCTCCCTCCAAATTCAGTTCTACTGTTTGATTGAGATACCGCGCCAACTCTTTGGAACTGCCGGCTTTAAGTGCAGTCTCTACCCGAGAGATAATATCCTCCTGTGCCTCACCACCAGATGTGATGAAGATCAATAGTACCAGCGTTAAATATCGTATTGCCCTTACAACCATACCTTCTGCCTCATTTCGCCTTTCTTTTGACCAAAACTATGCCAAAAAAGGCCCAAGCAGGCTGAAATAGCTAATTGGATGACTAAAATTATATAATCTACCTTCAGTTACAAACTTAGCCCTTATAATTATATTTGCATCCCTAAACCTGGCTGAGATGATGAAAATGGGAAAGAGAGTTCTGCTGATGATATTAGATGGTTGGGGGCATGCCACCAACAAGGAGGTCTCAGCCATCGATGCCGCCTCCACTCCATACATTGATAGTCTTTATCAGAAATACTCCCATAGCAAACTTGATGCTTCGGGAATGGCTGTAGGTCTGCCTGATGGACAAATGGGGAATTCTGAAGTAGGGCATATGAATATTGGAGCAGGCAGGGTGGTGTATCAGGATTTGGTGAAGGTTAATCGAGCCATTGAAGATGGTACTTTGGCAGCTAATCCATACCTTACCAACGCGCTGGAGTATGCAAAAACTAACAATCGCAAGGTGCACTTGATCGGTCTGGTTTCAGATGGCGGTGTTCATTCACATATACAACACTTGAAGGGCTTCTGCTCAATAATGCAAGGTGCTGGTATTCAGGATTTCTATTTACACGCTTTTACGGATGGCCGCGATACTGACCCCAAAAGCGGTTTGGGTTTTCTGGAAGAAATTCAAGACCATCTCAATATTACTGGTGGTAAGTTGGCAAGTGTGATTGGAAGATATTATGCAATGGATAGAGATAAGAGATGGCAGCGGGTGAAATTAGCTTACGATTGCTTGGTTAATGGAGTAGGAGAGCAAACCAACGACCCTTTGGAGGCGATGAAAGCTTCCTATACCCAGGGAGTCACTGATGAATTTATCAAACCAATTGTGGCTGCTAATGAAAGCGATCAACCGGTGGCAAAGATAGAAGCAGGAGATGTAGTTATCTGCTTCAATTTCCGCACTGATCGTGGTAGGCAAATAACGGAAGTACTTACGCAGCAAGACTTTCCTGAGCATGGAATGCAGAAACTCTCGTTGCGATATCTGACCCTCACCAATTACGATAATACCTTTGTTGATGTGCAGCCAATTTTTGAAAAGGACAACCTTGAAAATACTTTAGGCGAAATACTATCTGCAGCGGGCAAAAAGCAGATAAGGATAGCGGAAACTGAAAAATACCCCCATGTCACTTACTTCTTTTCAGGAGGCCGTGAGAAAGAATTTGAAGAAGAGACGCGTATTTTATGCCCTTCACCTAAAGTTGCCACCTACGACCTACAACCGGAAATGAGTGCTGAAGATATCCGCGATGTCATCATTCCGGAGATAACAAGCAACAGTGCCGACTTCATTTGCCTTAATTTCGCAAATCCGGATATGGTTGGACATACCGGTGTTTTTGAAGCGGCAGTAAAGGCTTGCGAAACGGTAGATAAATGTGCTGGGGCTGTTATTGATGCCGCATTGGAAAACGACTACTTTACCATCGTAATTGCAGATCACGGCAACTCTGATATGATGATCAACCCGGATGGCTCCCCAAATACGGCACATACTACCAACCTGGTTCCCTGTATTATGGTTGATGCTGAATATAAAGGCCTTGCAAAAGATGGTAAGCTAGGGGATATTGCTCCTACCATCCTCAGAGCGATGAACATCGCTATTCCATCAGAGATGACAGGTGAAGTTTTGATAGATGGCTAGATACTTCTTCATATTATTACTGGTCGCTTCTGCATGCGTCACTCCTGAGCAATCAGGTAGTTCGCAATCATATTTTGATATTAAGCCCGTTCTGCAGGACCAGCTTTCAAACATGATAAGCTTATCGCCACAGATAAGAAAAATAGCCCAAATCGGTGATTCAGTCGAAACCCAGGTAATGGTACCGGACAGCGCACAATGGGCAAACGAGCTCAATATTTTCTTCAATGCAGATATCAACAAGCCCGTGCTGCGTGGTGAATACCAGGAAGTAGAAATTCCATCTGAACCTTCAAGTAATCTGAAGATCTTGTCCTATCAAGCGGTAAATAAAGATGCTGGACTCAAGGTGGAATCTTTGAAGATATTCTACGTTGACAGTCACCAGGATATCAGGAAAATTGAAGCCACTCTTGTTGAAGGAAACGCCCTATTCGAAGGCCGCACGAATCTCCAATTGGAGTTAAACGAAGATGGAAACCGAGACTTAATTCTACACAAATTCATTATCGAAGGGGCGCAAAAAATGGTTACTGTAGATAGTGTATTGTATCGGGTAGAAGTGGAAGTGCTGATACCATGATAAATCGACGAGGCAAGCCCGCAGTGGGCCAAGATCAGGACCCAGACGCCAAAAAACTCAGCAAGAAAAGTCTGAAGAAGCTACTTGGCATTTTCAAGTATACGCTTCCCTATCGCACTAATTTCATTTTGGGAATGATTGCTCTCCTTTTTTCCAGCTCTACCCTATTGGCCTTTCCATACTTTGCAGGCAAATTACTGGATGCGGCTCAAGGTAAAACCGACTGGATTCTGAAAGGAATTAACCAGATAACCATTGGATTAATTCTCATATTGCTGGTACAAAGTATTTTTTCCTTCCTGAGAATCTATCTCTTTGCAAGAGTAAGTGAAAAAGCCATAGCGGATGTACGGTACGACCTTTACAAAAAACTAATGCTTTTACCAATTAGCTTCTACGACAACAACCGGGTCGGAGAGCTAATCTCGCGTATTACCTCTGATGTATCTATGCTGAAATCTGCCTTCACCACTACTCTGGCTGAATTTATAAGGCAGATCCTTACCCTTCTTATCGGCACCATTGCCATAATATTCATTACACCGAAGTTATCGGGATTTATGTTTGCAACCTTTCCATTCATCGTAATTACTGCCATCATTTTTGGGCGATTTATCAGAAGGCTTTCTAAGCAAACTCAGGACGAACTGGCGACTACCAATATTATTGTAGAAGAAACTTTGCAAGCCGTGCGTGTTGTAAAAGCTTTTACAAATGAGGTTTTTGAAAGAAATCGCTATCGCAAATCGCTGAGCTCCGTAATCTCTGTGGCATTGAAAGCAGCGACCTACCGTGGCATGTTTGCTTCATTCATAATTTTTGGCCTATTCGGGGGAATCGTTATGGTGATGTGGTATGGAGCAACGCTGGTCCAAAACGGTGACATTTCGGTGGGTGATTTACTGTCTTTTGTTCTCTACACCACTTTTATTGGCGGTTCTATTGGTGGCTTAAGTTCAATCTATGGCGAAATACAAGCTGTAGTAGGAGCAACCGAGCGGGTGCTGGAAATTAACAATGAAACAGTTGAGAGTGGAACCGAGGGCAAAGGAAATACCCCTGATTTCACCCAGCCCTTAAGCTTTGAGAATGTCTCCTTCCAATATCCTAGCAGAAAGGAGTTGGCTGTGCTGCAGGATCTGTCTTTTTCAATTAACCCTGGCGAGAAAGTAGCATTGATTGGCCAAAGCGGTTCTGGTAAATCAACCATAACCCAGCTCATATTGCGGTTTTATGAATCAACCAGTGGGAACATTTTGCTTGGAAGTGAGAACATCCTCGGTTTAGATCTCTATAGTTATAGGGAAGAAATAGGTATTGTTCCACAGGAGGTGATCTTATTTGGAGGTTCGATCAGAGAGAATATTGCCTATGGTAATACTGAGGCCTCCGAGGAAGAAATCAATCAGGCGGCAAGTAAAGCCAACGCGCTGGAGTTTATTGAAACATTTCCGGAAGGGCTCAACACCATTGTTGGAGAAAGAGGGATAAAGCTCTCTGGAGGCCAAAAGCAAAGGATTGCCATTGCCAGGGCCATTCTCAAAGACCCGAAAGTACTTATCCTGGACGAGGCAACAAGCTCACTTGACACCGAATCGGAAATATTGGTGCAAGGTGCACTGGATAAATTAATGGAAGGCAGGACCTCGCTCATTATAGCGCATAGATTATCAACCATACGCAATGCAGACAGAATCATGGTAATAGAGCAAGGTGGCCTTAAGGAGTCTGGAACTCACCAGGAATTAATGGCCAAAGATGATGGCCAATACAGCCACCTGCTTAAGCTTCAGTTTGAGGAATAGGTTGACAATGAGTTTGCCCAAAAGTTAGTAACTTTATTAAATGGAAGCTGCGATAAAGAGTTTGCTGCGAGATTTTAGGCTGCGATCTACAGATTGTAGAAATGAGGTGTTAAATCTTTTCCTTGACAAGAACATAGCCCTGTCGCACGGTGATCTGGAGAAGGATCTTGAACACAATTTTGATCGGGTTACTCTTTATAGAACTTTAAGAACCTTTGTAGATAAGGGAATACTTCACAAAGTAATTGACGAGGGAAGTACAAAATATGCTCTTTGTAGTGACGCTTGCTCTATTGAAGGCCACAATCATCAGCACGTACATTTTAAATGCAACAAGTGTGGGAACACCACCTGCATTGATGAGATAGAGGTACCCGGCATTAACCTACCAGCAGGTTATGTAGCCCGGGAATTTAATTTCTTGGTAGAAGGCGTTTGCGCCTCTTGCAGCTAAGCAACTAGTTGAAAATTTATTAAGAATTTGCCCTTTCTTCCGAAAAGGGGAATACACTCTTTGGTAGGATTTTAAGCAGGATGGGCAGGCTAAGAAACCTTCCTGGCAAAGCGATAATTACAAAAGTGGGTATTGTTTTGAGAATTGCTAGCAGTTCTAGCCGCAGCACTTCTTTGTCTTCTTCTGGCAACTCCCTGTCTTTCGCCTGCTCCAGCAATGTACTTACTTTCTTACTGGCCTTTATCTCCGCTCCTATCTTCTGTTTGTTGCGATTAATTACCTTCGATATTCTTTCCAGATATCGTTCACTTACCTGTTGTAGATCGTGTTTATGTTGCAGTTGACCTAACTCCTCCCAATACTCTATCACAAAACCTTCAATGGCAATCATGCTGTTTTCCAGGTCTTCATCTTCAAGGCCTAGGTGCTTGCAAAAAGCATCTAGAAACTCAACCTCAGAATCTTCAACCTTTTTGTCAGCCCAAACAGTTAGTATAGCCAGTTCCAAGAAGTACTTTCTTAGAATCCAGGAATCATCAGGCAGGCTAATATCTTCGAACTTCACACCACTTTCGAGATGTTCCATGGCTTCCTTGCGCTTGGCGCTCGGCAAGCCCGCTGATTCCAGAAAGAAACCAAACAAAGTTCTTTCCTCATCCTCGATAATATTATTGGCATGGGCAGCTGCCACAATTACTTTCACAACGAAAAATCTGAGTTCTTCTTTTTCGACTTTAAAAAATTCGGTAATAGCCACTTCTGAGTTGGTATGGATCCACTGGCCAAAAAAGTAGATATCGAGGAATAGCAAACTGTTGTAAAAGAATCGTGTCCAAAAGTTGTTTTGAAACTTCCTCTTATCTGAGATGCGCTTCTCCAGAATCTTCTCCGCAACATCCAGCGGAGATTTCTTCTTGCCCAAAAAGTTGGTATCAGAGGTGGCCAGTTCAGGATAAACTTTACGATAGAAGTTATTGATGCTAGAAACTGTCTTTATGATGATCTTGGAGAAGTCATCTGCGTTTTTGATCTCTTTTTGTTGATAAAGTAAGCTACTATTGATTAGGCTTTCAGCCAGCAAAACTTTGATCAGATCTTCTTTCTCCAATGCATCCATGTCACTCTCGTCGATGCCCTTCAGTCCTTGAGGATGCCCATACATCAAGCCGGTTGGCTGCAGTATGCTATACAGCGATTCATCAGGATGCCGCGACTTAACATTTGGTTCCTCTCCTCCAGTTTGGTCAATGGCAGATCCCCTATAGTCTAAGTACTCCCTTAGCCAGCCTTTTTGGCCCGGATTCAACATGATTTGAAGAAATTTGGGTGCAGAAAATACGGAATTATTCCATGCTTATGAAATTGCAGCGGTGAGGGATCAATGGCTGGCCAGGCTTTTCTAACTAAAAAGCACCTTCAATATTGAAACTAACCTTTAACTATTAGAACTGCCTGATTCAAGTTTGGCGGCAGACTCCTCCACTTTGGCTTTCATGTCCTGCTTAAAGTCCGCCAGTCGCTGAGAGACTTCAGAGCTTGTGCTGCCTATGATCTGAGCAGCAAGGATACCAGCATTCCTGGCGCCATTTAGTGCCACTGTGGCTACTGGCACACCGGCAGGCATTTGCAAAATTGATAGCACTGAATCCCAGCCATCAATTGAATTTCTGCTTTTTACCGGAACTCCAATTACGGGCAATGTGGTTACAGAAGCCACCATACCAGGTAGATGGGCTGCTCCTCCAGCCCCGGCAATTATTGCCTGCAATCCTCGTTCTCGGGCGTCTTGAGCATATCTCATCATTCTCTCAGGGGTCCGGTGTGCTGAAACTATAGTAACTTCATGGGGTACCCCCAATTCTTTGAGTACATCGGCAGCAGCAGACATTACATCCAAATCTGACTGGCTTCCCATTATTATTCCTACCTGTGGAGAACTCATGCGATGATCTTCAATTTTGATTTCACAAATTGTGCTTTTTCCCTCAGTCTTGCAACATCATTATCAACAATGGTTACGTGACCCATTTTGCGAAAAGGCTTTGTCAACTTTTTACCATAAAGATGTACATGAGCGCCCTCGATAGCAAGTACTTCATCCATACCCACATACTTTGCCTGTCCTGTGTAACCGTCCTCACCCAGCAGATTAACCATGGCTGAAGGAATTGTTGCCGAAGTATCGCCAAGGGGCCAATTTAGAATCGCCCTCAGATGCTGTTCAAATTGAGAAGTAATGTTTGCTTCGATTGTCTGGTGCCCGCTGTTGTGAGTCCTGGGAGCAATTTCATTTACAAGCACCTCTCCGTTCTTTAAGGCAAACATTTCAACAGCCAGAAGACCTGTCATGCCTAATTTCTCAATAACCGATTTGGCAATATCTGCAGCTTTCCGGGCAGTTTCCTCAGAAATTGTTGCCGGAGCAAACAAGTATTCTACTAAGTTAGCCTCCGGATGATAGACCAACTCCACCGCTGGAAATGTTTG
Source organism: Cyclobacteriaceae bacterium (assembly GCA_028285445.1). Classification (GTDB taxonomy): domain Bacteria; phylum Bacteroidota; class Bacteroidia; order Cytophagales; family Cyclobacteriaceae; genus JANQPQ01. Next base: position 55,187 of record JANQPQ010000050.1, read on the forward strand.
CATTTCCCCCGCCTGGTTGCGCGCTACAATTATGGAGATTTCCTTATCAAAACTGATCAGCTCTTCAAGCAAGCCTTCCTTATCAAAACCTTTTTCTATATCATCTTTAGATTTCAATATCTGAACTCCCCTTCCGTCGTAGCCCTCCGTTGCCAGTTTGTTGACTGCAGGCAACATGGCCTCTTGGGCTTTTAGATCTTCCATTCCAGCTACCTCTACAAATGGAGCTGTGGGTATACCATTTTCAACATAGAACCGTTTTTGCTTTACTTTATTCTGAATAAGCCTGATAACTGACGGCTGAGGAAAAACTTGTTTCCCTTCATCAGCCAGGCGTTGTAGGGCCTCTGTGTTTACGTTCTCAATTTCTATGGTAATTAAGTCACAGCTTTGACCAAACCCGTAAACAGTATCAAAATCTTTCAAAGAGCCCACAGTAAAAGAACTTGTGAGGTTCTTGCAAGGAGCATTTTCGTCGGGGTCAATAATGGCAACCTCCAGGTTGAAATCTATAGCCGATTGCAGTAGCATGCGACCTAGTTGGCCTCCACCCAAAACTCCTAGCTTAGTATTCTGATTAAACTTCTCGGACATTAAAGTAATTCTATTGATTGAATGTGGTCTCCTACCTCCATGTTATGAACTACGTCCATACCCGCAACTACTCTTGCAAATATTGAATATCGACCATCAAGGTGTGGTGTGGGAGAATGCGTAATAAACCATTGTACACCCTCGGTATCTTTTCCAGACGAAGCCATGCCTACGTAGCCATCTCCATACCGTGCCATTCCCAGTTCTGATCTGATAGAGTAGTCTTCACCTCCCCACCCATCTCCACGCGGGCAACCACCCTGAACCACAAAATTTGGTACTACTCTATGGAAAGTTCTGCCATTATAGTAGCCTTGCTTGGCCAGCGTAATGAAGTTAATTGCTGAACCAGGAGCTTCCTCAATCAACATTTCAAAAACGATCTCTCCCTTGCCTGTAGTGATCTTTAGCCTTTGATCAACGGGAATTGTTAGCACCGCATCCCAGTCTATCGGATGACCATACTCATTTTCTGGCGTTTCAAATTCCTCACCCTTGAGGTAAGCTATGGCGCGATCAAGCATTACAATAGCGTCTTGATCCCGTGGTATTTCAACCGCAGCTTTAGCTTCTTCCAAGAACTGATAATCACTGAATACCTCCCGGTAGCTAAGATCTTCATCTCGAATTAGGCCAGTAGCGGTACCAATCATAGCCAAATCTCCAGTAGCAACCGATCGCCTTATTAACTCATCAAAATCAGCAGTTTCTGTAAATTCCTCATTACGGCGAATCGCCGCCAAGGCCTGCATGCCCGAAGTACTTATCCGCTTCTCGGTAGCACCAAATGTTTGTTCTTTAATGAAGTGGTAATTGGTTATGTCATTTGACATGGCTGCAAGTAGTTGCGCCTTTTCATATGAACTTTCAGCAGAACCATAAAGCTCTTGCAGTTCGGCGCTAATAGCGACTTTGTCTTCAGTCTGTCTTAGAACCGCGCCAAGCAGTAATGCCTTCGATCTGATATTATCGATGCCTCTGGCGACGGCTGCCACCTGCTCCAAATCAGCCTCCGGAGCATTTCGAGCTATATATGTGGCGGCTGCTACAACCGTATTTACGTTGCTGTGTTGTAGGGCCTGGAAAGCAGCCCCTTTTACTTTTTCGTAATCCTGAGTGGCCATGGCAATAAGAGCATTTACCCTCACCCGGTAGTCAGTGTCGTTGCTTAGTATATTTGAAAGCGCGGCTGCAACCTCATCAGCAGTAACCTTGCTAAGCGCTCTGGTGGATGCCATCCTCACGGCCGGAGCCACATCATTTTGCGCTGACTCCAGTACCCAACTAAGATGGGGTTCAATATTTACTTCTGGAGTGCGATAGAGGTAGTGAGCTGCTCCAAGCCTAACATCAAAACCATTTCTAATATCAAGCATTGCCAGCGCCACAGCAGTACCCTTTTCTGACAAAATTCCACGTGACCCCGCTCGGTAAAGCCCCCACGCTATTCCCGCTCGCTCCAGGCTATCTTGCGCCTGCTCTATTAGTAAACGTTCCAAACCTTCATTGGTAGCACACTTTCCAAGAGCCTCCAATAGCTCTCTTCGCACAAGTGGCACTTTTTCAATATCAAGGGCATTTATTATTCCCTGCTCCGCAGCCTCGCTGCCTATCTGACCCAAAGCGTAAGCCGCATACAGTCTCACATCTCGATTTTCGTCTTTAAGTAAATAAACCAACTCAGGAATGGCGAGACTATCTTGGACAGATCCAAAGGCTAAAGCCGCCTCTTTGCGATATGTGGGGTCAGGGTGATCGAGGTAGTTTAGTAAACTATCAGTATCTCGTTGATCCTGAAAGGTATAAATCTCTCTTAAGACGGCATCTGAAAACTTATTGCTCTCATTTTCATTTCTTCCTTCCTGGCCACCACAGGCCACTATCGACAATATTATAATTGACAAAAGGAAATGGTTGAATGCTTTCATAGGTGTTTGATTGAAGGCCTTCAAAGTTGAAAAAAAATGTGCTCAGAATTTACTTTTTAACAATTTTAATAGTTGATGGGGTTACAGTTCTATTCCCATTTGCTTCATCAATTCACTGGCATTAAAACTGTGGCAGAGGCCTTCTTTGAGTTTGTAATCGAAGTTGATTTTTCCATCAAGCATGGAGCTATTGAAACTGTAATTGCTTATCCCCTTAGATTCACCTGCCAAATCGCCCAATTCCAGGTCGTGGGTGGAAACCAAGCCAAAAGCTTTTTCCTTGCTTAATTGTCTGATTAAGGCAGCAGCACCATTGTGCCGGTCTTTGGAGTTAGTACCTTTTAGAATCTCATCGAGACAGTAGAACACGCCGGGACCTTCGTGGCTAGCAATATTCAGCAGCATCCGAATCCGCCGGAGCTCCGCGTAAAATGAAGAGATATTTTCCTCGAGGTTATCTTGATTTCTCATACTGGTAAAAACCCTCATGCGGCCAATTTCCATCTCTCTTGCACAAACCGGAGCTCCAATAAATGCCAGTATTGCATTAACGCCGGTGGTTCTTAGAAAAGTGCTTTTCCCAGACATATTTGACCCGGTGATAAGATGAACATTACCTTGACCAGCGATTGCAAAGTTGTTGCTAACCCGGGAATCTTCGGGAATTAATGGATGCCCCAGCCCTGCGGCCTGGTACATGTAGTTTTCCTTATGCAAAGTAGGGAACACAAATACCGGGTTGGCGTATGCAAAGCCAGCAAGACTTGTCACAACTTCCATCTCATTAATTGCCCTGAACCAGGCAATCACATGCTCCTGATTTCTCTTCCTCCAGGACTCTGCCGCAATAAGCCAGTGGATATCCAGAAGGAACAGCAGATTGAAGAGGGCATGTAACACATTGGCGCGAACCTGGAGATTATCAAGAATGATCTGCAGGCGCCTGATTTCCCGCGAAGCTCTAGATTGGCCCTGCACAAATTCCTCTTTTAGGGCCTGCAATTTGCCAGATTGAAATCCCCTGGTCTCCATCATGGCTATTAACTCGCGATAGGCTTTTAGGGCTCCCATGCTTTCGTAGGTTTGTTCGGTGGTTTCTCCGGCCAATTTCAGCACTGCGCGTAACCAAAATCCATTTACTATCAAGGCCAATACTGCCCAGTAAAAACTTACACCGAAGGAGAAAAAGGCCACAATTGCCGCCAATGCCAAAGCTGGAGAAATCCATCTGGCTAATTGAAAATGAAGTTTTTGCTGAAGTTGAATTGGTGACTTAACCCAAGCTTTTAGTATTTCTACCTGCTCTTCCTCCTCACGTTTGTGGACTCCATTTGCCTGAAATTCCTGCCGCCAATCAATTTCGTCAATTAGTTCCCTTACGGCCTCTTGCCGTTTCTCCATTTCTGCCACAGTGGAAAGATTCTTCAACCATTCTGCCATTAGCGCTCTGCCTGCCCCAGTTGAAGTGCGGTTAAGAAGCTGAAAAACGCTGTTACTGCCAAAAATGTCAAGATCGGCACTATACGGGTGGTCTATCCCTGAAAATTCACTTCCTTGATCAAATGAATCGAAGTCCAATTCAAGCCGAAGTTGTTCATCTTTATTAAACCCAGCTTGTAGCATTGCCTTGTCTCTCTTTCTATTTAGTGAATTGTTGTACTTCACCAGCGGAAAAAAAACCAATACAAAACCAACCGTTATGAATCCCACTATTTCAATCATTCTGGCATTGGCGAAATACACAACGGCTACCGCTGCTACCAGGAATAGTGCTAGGCGCAAAATCCCGATCAAAGATGACTTCCGGGCAAAGCTCTCACCTGTTATCCTAAATTCTGATTCCCTTTGTTGAAAAATCTTATTAATGTTCATTGCACAAGTCTTCAAAGGTAAAGGTTTGCCATCGGTATTAAAATGTCCCTGGCGCCAGATGACTATAACTTTATTTCCCCAAATAGTGCCATTCTCATTAAATTGCTAATTACAAACCAATTACTATGAGTAGAACTACCTTCCCAATTATTACGGCACTTGCTTTCCTAATATGCAATGCTGCTCCTGCACAAAAGTGGAACAACGCCGATTTGGATCGATTGAGTACTGAACGCCGGGTAGCAGCGCTAAAGGAGCTCCGCGAATTGCTTTCCATTCCTAACAATGCCCTTTATGCAGATCATGTCTCCAAGAATGTGGCCTGGTGTGTTGAAGCCTTCAACAAAAGAGGCTTCACCAGTAAAGTACTACCAACCGATGGCGGTCCTCCAATTGTAGTCGCTGAGCTTGAAGCGCCCAACCCGGATAAGACGGTACTATTCTATTTGCAAATAGACGGGCAGCCCGTAGATACCTCTGAATGGCATCAGGAGAGCCCTTATACCCCTGAGTTGAAGCAAAGGGCTGAAAATGGAGCGTGGGAAATTATTGATTGGAAAAACATCGACTCTGGCTGGAACGATGACTGGCGGGTTTTTGCCAGGTCTGCCTCGGATGCTAAAGGGCCAGTTGCTATGTTTTTGACCGCCATGGATATAATGAACACAGAAAATCGTAGGCCTTCTTATAACATTAAGGTGATTATGGACTTTGAGGAAGAACTGGGCTCGCCACACCTACCAGCAGCTGTGAAAACTTATAACGAAGAGTTGGCAGCTGACATGTTTGTAATTCTTGATGGCCCAAGGCACATCTCAAATGAACCGACCCTAAGCTTTGGAGCTAGGGGGATAACCACGCTTACATTGACTGTGTTTGGTCCGCGGGCTGCACAACACAGTGGCCACTACGGTAACTATGCCCCAAACCCAGCCCTTAAGCTAGCCAAGTTACTGGCTTCCATGAAAGACGATGATGGCAGAGTGACCATACCCGGATATTACGATGGCATTTCAATTAGCGATGAAACAAAACGGATACTACGGGGAGTGCCAGACGATGAAGATGATATTCGAAGAAAGATTGGCATCGCCGATATCGATAAAGTAGCTGAGAACTACCAGGAGTCAATGCAATATCCATCCCTTAACATTCGCGGTATGTCATCGGGCTGGGTTGGAGAGGAAGTGCGAACGATTGTTCCTAGTCATGCAATTGCAGAAATAGATATCAGGCTGGTTATGGAAACAGAATCTGATAGGCTGGTAAACCTGGTTAAAGAGCATATTAAAAATGAAGGTTATCACTTTGTTGAGGGTGAACCCACAGACGAAGAGCGTGCTCAACACCCAAATCTCATTTCTTTTGAGTATGAAAACTCTTATAAAGCATTCAGAACTGAATTCGACTCAGACATCGGAATTTGGCTCTACGACGCTATGAAAAGGGCCTTTGGTAAGGAACCAATCAGGAAACGCACATCCGGAGGATCCATTCCTATTGCGCCTTTTGTAACAACACTAGGTGTACCTGCAGTTGCAGTACCCACAGTTAACTCAGATAACAATCAGCATAGTCCTAATGAGAACTTGAGATTGGGAAATTTGGTCAGCGGCATTCGCACTTGTCTGGCAATCCTCAGTCAATAGATGGCAAAGCTTAGTGCTGGTATATTAGTGTTTAAGCACAAGCCGGAATTGCAAGTGCTACTTGTACATCCTGGAGGGCCCTTTTTCAGTAGAAAGGATGAAGGAGCCTGGACAATTCCCAAGGGGGAGCCTGAGGAAGGTGAAGAGTTAATTTTTACTGCTGCTCGAGAATTTGAAGAAGAATTAGGATTCAAGCCAGAAGGCAGTTTGCATCCCTTGGGTGAAACTAGACAGAAGGGTGGTAAAGTGGTACATTGCTGGGCCCTGGAAGGCAACCTCCCGAATAATTTCGTATTAAAAAGTAGCAGGTTTGATAGGGAATGGCCACCACGCAGTGGCAGGCAACAGAGTTTCCCGGAGATTGATAGAGCGGAATTTTTCGACCTGGAATCCGCTGCTGCAAAGATTAATGAAGCCCAGCAGATTTTTTTACTGCGATTGGCTCAACATTTAGGTGAATAGTAGTATGAACAATAACAGGGTTTTCGCCACAGTCTTGAGTTTAATGATTAGTGCTTCAACTCTGGCTCAAGACAAAAAGTACCTCATCAACCTCCCTCAGCAATATGACGAAAACAAAGCCTACCCACTCTTCCTTGTATTACACGGGGGAAATGGCAACATGCAGGATATAAGCCGATGGTGGAACAATAGAACTCTGAAAGCAAGTTACGTAGTTGCCTATTTGGAGGCCTCCACCTTAGACAGAGCCCCGGACCGTTGGGGCTGGAGAGACGTTTTCAGAGAGCGGCGGAATATCTCCAACTACTTCGAGGAGATAACCTCAAATTACAACATAGACACAACAAAGGTGTTTGCCGGAGGTTTCTCGCTTGGAGCCAAAATGAGCGTGGACCTGCTACTGGCAGATGTGATCCCTTTAAGGGGCGTGGTTAGCCTCAACCATGGAGGTAGACTATCTACAGCTGTAACTGCTGACAATATCAGGAAAGCTAGGAGGGCCCATAAAAGAATTGTGATAATGGTTGGCAGTGAAGACCATCGCTATCGACGCGAAAGCCGGCAATTAAGAGATCTCCTAAAAGCAGAAGGATTCGTTTTCGAATACATGTTGAATCAAGGTGTCGGTCATGAAAGGCCTCCTGGATTTGAACAGAAGCTGGATCAGGCTTTAAGGTTTTTGAGACATTAGTTGGCTGCCTTGATGGAATCCTGAAACTCTCTGTACCTCTCCAACAATTCCTTCCATCTACGAGCACTCTTTGCCGAGGGCTTTATCTCTTCATCAGCATAGAGATAGCTGATCTCCGCGCTATCATGCTCTTGCGCCCAAATCACTATCGGTTTTAGAAAATGACCGGAGGTGGTATTCTCCTCCGGAATCCAATAGATCAACACTTCACTAATTTGCATTTGGTCATCAAACCAATAGGTGCGCAGCGTCTTGGTGGCAGGCTTGCCGATGAGTTCATAGAAATCGTTATTCTCATAAAAGAAGCCCTTCACGGTGTTATCTGTGGCATCAAACCATATAGAGTCATAAGTGGTTTCTGATCTCATCACTCTGTCCCAGGCTGCCCAGCCCCCACCGGACTTTGGTTTATCTTTGTAGCTTTTAATTGGCCTTCTTTCCTTAGTCTCAAACCAGGTGTAAAGGGTATCTGCCAGGTAATTCCAGCGCTCATCGCTTTGCTGAGCCTTCAACTCATAGTAGGTTGAAAACCTAGCCATTTGTTCCTGACCATCTTCTGTACCGCAACCCAACAAAGTGATAAATCCCATGATTATTAATTTCTTCACCTTCTCTCTTTTGCACAAATTACGGCACCAGTTAGCTATATTTTTGTTAATACTTTGTTAAGGCTCCGCCGCTCTTGTAAAATGTCAAGCCTAAGCAAAAACTCCTTACTGATTTCGTAAATTATGTACTTAAACCTAACCTTATGCTACGCTCTATATCATTCTTAGCAATCGTTTCCCTGCTATTCGTAACTCTGGCTAGTGCACAAAACGGACCTTTTACTTTGGAAGCAGTTAAGTCCTACCCCTTTCCCACCGGATTAGCAGCTGCCGAAACCGGTAATCGTATTGTCTGGGCATTTAATAAGGAAGGAATCCGAAACCTCTACGTTGCTGAAGGTCCTAAATATGAAGCTAGCAAGATCACTAACTACAACCAGGACAATGGCCAGGAATTGAGCAGCATATCAATTTCCAAAGACGGTAATTGGATTGTATACATTAGAGGGGGCGACTTTGGCTCCAATTGGGATGACGCCAAATCGGTTAACCCCACTTTTGATCCTAATCCACCAAAAGTTCAGATATGGAGCATAGCATTCGAAGGCGGGCAACCTAATCTGCTGGGTACAGGAGAAAACCCAACCATTTCTCCTGATGGCAATACTGTGGCCTTTGTAAAATCAAACCAAATATGGACAACTCCTATCGATGGATCTGAGGCGGCAAAGCAGTTGTTCTCAGCGCGAGGAAACAATGGATCTCCGCGATGGTCTCCAAGTGGCGACCGGTTGGCATTTCAGTCTAATCGCGGTGGCCATTCTTTCATTGGTATTTATACTAATGCTGAAACGCCAATTGTGTGGGTAGACCCTTCATTCGACCGGGATAGCTACGCTCGTTGGTCACCGGATGAGCGGCATCTTGCTTTTGTTCGCAGGCCTGGTTCCGGTGGTGCACCGGAAAAGATTCTTGAAAACAGACACAACCCATGGCAAATCAGAAGCTTTGACATTGCCTCAGGAGAAAGCAAAAACCTTTGGACAGCTCCAGAAACTATTTACGGTAACATGCCCACCACCCACGGCCGAGTAAATTTACATTGGGCTCACCAGCGTATTGTCTTTCTCTCGTACCAGGATGGATGGCCACACCTCTATTCCATACCAGAAGATGGCGGTGATGCTCTACTATTGACACCAGGTAATTACATGGCGGAATACATCAAATTGAGCCCCGATGGCAAATGGCTTGTATTTGCAGGTAACGCCGGTCAGGATAAACTCGATATCGATCGGCGTCATATTGTGAAAGTAGCGGTTGACAAAGCTGAGCCAGAGGTTATGACGCCCGGAGATGGTTTGGAGTGGACTCCAGCAATAACCGGCGACGGACTAGACATGGTATATATCAGCGCTACCGCCAAAAGACCTCCTACGCCAGCAGTTATGAAGCTGAAGAGCAAAAAAGTAAATCTTATTGCCGAAGACCTTATACCGAAGGACTTTCCTACCAAAGACCTGGTAACTCCTACGCAAGTAGTCTACAAAGCGCCCGATGGTACCTCTGTGCACGGTACGCTTTTCATGAGTAAGAATGGACCACCGAAAAGGCCCGCCGTCATTTATGTGCATGGCGGACCTCCACGACAGATGTTACTTGGTTGGCATTACTCTTCTTATTACTCAAATGCCTATGCATTGAACCAATACCTGGCCAGTCAGGGTTTTGCGGTGCTCTCAGTTAATTACCGGCTTGGCATTGGCTACGGCTACGACTTCCACCGGCCGGTTGATGGTGGCACGCGTGGTGCCAGCGAATATCAGGATATCAAAGCTGCTGGTGAATGGCTGGCTGGTCAGTCGTTTATTGATGCCAGCAGGATTGGCATTTACGGCGGGAGCTACGGAGGTTACCTAACTGCTATGGCTTTGGGTAGGGATTCAGATCTTTTTGCAGCCGGTGTCGATATTCATGGAGTTCATGATCGCACCAGAAATCGCGCGCGTAATTACCGCAACCCCAGCGGCTATGAGCGTGCTCAAGATGCCCTCAAGGCGTTGGATGTTGCCTGGGAATCATCCCCGGTTTCTACAGTAGAAACCTGGACCTCGCCGGTGTTAGTTATTCATGCTGATGACGACCGTAATGTAGCCTTTAGCCAAAGTACAGACTTGGTTCAGCGACTTAGAAAGAAAGGGGTTGATTTAGAAACCATGGTGATTGTTGATGACACACACCACTTTATGATGCACGCAAACCAAATGCGAGTGAATGCGGCCACCGCTGAATATTTAATTAGAAAATTGCAGGATGCAATGCGGGCAAATACCAAATCTGGCAGGTAACTAATTCATTTATAGTTACATTAAGCAGTAATTAACAAAATTAGTTATGGCCCGAATAGCAATTTTCCTATTCTGTTTTGCAATAGTATTCAGCTCCACTGCCCAGGATATCGACTTAGCAAAGAGTTATGAATTAAAGGGCAGGGGCCTCGCAGACAAGTCTCACTACGACAGCGCCCTTTATTACTTTGAACTAGCTATCGATATCTATGAGGAAGCGGATAGCTTAATGCTTGCCTATGCTGCAAAGGTTCATGCAGCATATGTGAAGCAGTTCTTAGGTGATTTTCAGGCTTCCTATGACGAACTGACGGAATACATTGCCTGGCTTAAGGCAAATCGTGGCCCTAACGATTCCATACTTCCCACCGCCTATTACAATTATGCGGAGTATTGGCATGAGGCAAAAGGGAATCTGGACTCGGCCAGGTACTATTCAGAGGAATCCGTAAGGTTATTTTTGGAAGCGGAGGGAGAAGAATCGACGGGCGCAGTTAAGTCGCTAACACAACAATCATGGATTATGCGATTGCAAGGCCAACTAGATTCGGCTATGGTAATTGCCAATAAAACCCTTGCTTTATCTGAGGACCACCACCTTGAAGACACGCTGATCATGATGCAGTCTTTAAACCGGGTTGCTGTTTTTAATGCTATCGCAGGAAATCTTGATGTATCAACTGGCTACTTCAAAAGAATTCTGGATTTTGGATTAGGGTACTTTGGTGACTCTCATAATCGAATTGCGGCCCTTTACAACAATTTAGGAAACCTCTACTACCTCAGGGGTAATATTGCTACATCCGCGGAGTACTATCAAAATTCAATCGACATTCGGCACAGAATCTTCGGTGAAGGCGCCCCGCAGCTAGCCTCGCCTCATATGAACCTGGCGGTTAATTATGGTAGCCAGGGATTACACCACCTGGCCATTTCTAATTATAAAAGGTCTCTTAATATTCAAGAGCAATTTAACGTGGTTAGGGTTGATCGCATTGAATGCTATAGAGGGCTGGCGACACATTACTCAATGCTGGGAGAATTTGATTCAGCCAAAGTTTATCTCGACAGAGGACTGGACTTCGTTGCGAATGTCACAGACCACGGGCTGTCAACTATTTACGACGCCAAGGGTCAGTACAACGAACTTATCAAAAACTACGATGAGGCCATTAGCGGATTTTTGGCGGAGAAAGAAATTCTGGAGCAACGTTTTCCCGATGGTAATCATGCCTTAGCAAATACTTACGCCAGCCTCGGACGTGTATATCAGGCCAAAGGACTCAATGACCTAAGCAGGGATTACCTAAGGAGAGGATTGCAAATGCAAATTGAGCAAAACGGTTCAAAACACTTCGAAGTGGCGCAAATCCTGAACGTTGTAGGTGCATACTTCAGCAAATTAGAGCAATACGACTCAGCGGCAAGCTATCATCATAGATCTGTTGTGGCTAACATAATAGACTTTGATGAAGTAAGCACTGATGAAAACCCAAGCGATTTCTCAAAGGTGCTTAACCGGGGAATCATGCTTAGCTCATTGAAACAAAAAGCCATTGCTTTGGAAGCGCTATATAATCAGCGCGGAGATACATCAGCTTTGAATGACGCACTTCATACTTATGAGGTGAGTGAAAAATTCCTCTCGGAATTCCGCAGGGCAGATAGAACATTTAAGGAAAGGCTGGAAATGGCCGAACTGGGTGTCTCCATCTATAAGGGACTGGTGCGTGTAAACTTTATGCTTTATGAGTTAACTAACGATTCAGAATTTGCCAAACGGGCATTCCACTATTCCGAACAAAGCAAGTCATTAACACTACTGGAATCCGTTTCCGATAGATTCGCTAAACAATACTCTAACATACCAGACAGCACCCTGGAGAGAGAAAAGAACTTACTGCTGGACTTAGGCTACTATCAAAGTACGTTGACTTCTGAAAGAAGTAAGAAAGCCCCAAGCAGAGAAAGAATATTACAGTTCGAAGAGAAACTCTTTAACGGCAATGAAGAATATAAGCGATTTGTAAATGAGTTGGAGATAAATTACCCTGACTACTTCTCGCTAAAATACGGAGGGGCAATTCTCGAAACCGATGACATCGCTACAAAACTAGGAGACCAACAAGTACTGGTAGAGTACTTTGAAGGCGATTCATCATACTACGTTTTCGTTCTAACCCAATCAGAATACCAGCTTAGTAAAATCGCAAAGTCGAATGATCTAAATAAGACAATTACAGACTTCCGCGTAAGCCTGAGCGATTCTCTGGTCTCAAAAGATGCTTCGGCCGCTGAAGCTCTTTTCAACGCCAATGCGCGCAAGTTGTATGAAATGATATTGGAGCCGGTTAGCAACCTGATTAGTAATGCCAGCCGGGTGACAATAATTCCAGACGGCGCACTGGGCTATATACCCTTCGAGGTGCTACCAATGGAAGCGGACAACCCGAAGAGCTACTTATTAAGCTCCCTTATAGTCAATTATGCCTATTCAGCCTCAATTCTATTTGCCCCCAATAGAAGTAAACCTGCGGGTAAGGGATATATTGGTTTTGCCCCTTCTTACAGCAATCCGGAGAATGACGTTTCCCTGGGCCGATTTAGAAGTGTGGTTGGGGAATTGCTCTATAACAAGCAGGAGGTGCAGGAAATTATTGAAGAGGTTGGCGGTGATGCCTACCTGGGAGATGATGCCACCGAGCGAAGGTTCAAAGAAATGGCTGGGACCTATAGTATTATCCACCTTGCCATGCACGCATTGGTTGATGATGATGATCCAATGAATTCCAAATTACTGTTCACGCAGAACAAGGACAGCCTGGAAGACAGCTATTTGCACACTTATGAACTCTTCAACCAGAGCTTCAATGCCGATTTGGTAGTGCTTAGTGCCTGCAATACTGGAGTTGGTAAAATGATAAAAGGAGAAGGTATTATGAGTTTGGCCCGGGCCTTTGCTTACAGCGGCTGCCCTTCTATGGTGATGTCTCACTGGGCTGTGGATGACGAGGCTACAAAAGACCTGATGAAACTCTTTTATGGGTACCTCAATGATGGGAAGGCCAAGGGTGAGGCTATGAGATTAGCCAAGCTTGAATATCTGAGTAAGGCTCATCCGACCCGCACTTTTCCTTTTTACTGGGCAAGTTTTGTTGTAATCGGAGACGATTCTCCAATCATTACCCCAACAAATTGGTGGTTCATATCAGCTGGAGGATTGGTGCTCCTGCTGGTGGTGGTAATAACTATCATGCGAAGAAGGAAAACAGTTGCGTAATCGACAGACCTAGTCTGGTTGCGAACTAAAAACCAGATATAGTATAGTCACTATAATGGAAGGCAGGAAGATATTCAATGCCGCGATAACATATGTAAATCGTTGAACCCTCGCTATTCCCACAATCAATATCTTAATCTCAAAAAGCCAGACAACATATTCCAGGCTAAGCAGAACTCTAGGTTCTGAATACGCCATTAGTGAAAGGGCCTTGTAAATGAATAAGAAACCGTGTGGCACAAAAGACAAAGCAACCACTCCTGTAATTGAGGTAAGTTCCGCGTTTCCTTTCCAAATTCTACCTATGAGTTTGAGCACTCGCGGCAGTGTAAACTTCAGCAGGCCACCAATTAAGATTGCCAAAGGAGCAAGCACGAGAAGCTTTGTTGGCGTATTGATGGAATCGAGCAAAAGAATATCCAGGGCAACTGTTAAGCCCACAATGAAGAATATAATGTTGTTTAGCTTTTCGTCCCAACCGCGACTTTCGTAGTAATCGATAGTTTTACCGGCATTGAACCAAACTGAAAGTAGCGGATTCATTTTTAGCTGAATCAGGACAATTCTCGCACCGCAATTGCCTCGATCTCTATGCTGGCGCCGAAGTGCAGATCCTTCACAGGCACTATACTTCTTACGGGCTTGTGACTGCCAAAAAATTCAGCGTAAACATCGTTTACCTGGCCCCACAAAGAAATATCTGAAATGTATACCCGCATTTGAAGAATATTGTTGCGATTAACGCCAGCAGCCAGCAACACGCTCTCTACGTTTTGCAAAGTGAGCAGAGCCTGCCCCTCAATAGTCTCCGGAATTTCCCGGGTTTCCCGGTCTAAGGGCAGCTGGCCAGACAAATACAGCAGACCGTTGTGCTCTATGCATTGCGAATAATGGCCATTAGCCCGAGGCATTCCATCAGATTCAATAGCTTTCATACTAATAATATTTACCCGTTACTGTATCTCTTTTGATTTCGTCTTTGGGCTTAACTACCCCATGCATGGTAATGTAAACCCCATTCTCAAGCACCTGCACCGCTGCGATGGCCGCACCTAGATTTACAGGGGCATCAGAATTGCTGAATCTCTCGGGGCGCATAGCTCCCGTTATTATCACAACCTTATCCTGCACGGTCTGCGCCAGGTATGTAGCCGTTTCCATCATGGTGTCCGTCCCGTGTGTAATAATCACCCTATCACCATCAAGGCCCAGCAGCAAATCAACCATAGCCTGCCTGTCGTCATCAGTGATTTCCAGGCTATCTTTTTGACAAGAAGTGATCACTTCAAATTCGAATGACGGGTTTAACCTCTCCAATATTCTTTTCGTGGCAGGTTCTCCAAATTCAAAAGCCCATCCCCCTGAACTGCGGGGGTAGTCTTTGTCGATAGTACCACCGGTTTGAATGAATGTTATTTTCATATACTTCCGATCGCCTGGTGCCTTAGTTTGTATTGCGATGGTGTCAAGCCTGTGCTTTTCTTGAAAACCCTGTTGAAAGTAGCTTTATTCCCGAAGCCAGTATCGTAGGCCACCGCAATAATTTTTAGTTTAGAATTGTCTGGATTCTCCAGGATGGATTTCGCCTCCTTGATCCGGTATTGATTGGTGTATTCAAAGAAAGATTTTCCAGCGGTCTCATTGATAGCTTCCGAAAGTTGATGTGCTGGGACCTGTAGGGCCTCGGCTACATCAATCAACTTGAGGTTCTCATTTAAATAGGGCCTTTCAGTTTGATAATAGTCCTCCACTGAGGCGCCGATCTGTGAGATACTTTCTGTGCTGAGGCTCCTTTTTACCTTGCCATGTAGTTGCAGGCCATCGAACAACATCGGCTGCCTAAGGGCCTTATAACCAATAGCATAAATACCTACTGCTGTAAGTAACAATACCACATAATCGATTTCGACCTGATACACTTCCACATTTAATAGAACCAGGAGCATAACCAGGTACACGATTGCATAAGTAACAAAACCAAGGGTTAGCACTCTTAGCCAACTAAATTGACCTACAGCTGAGGAGGAAAACTGCTCAGCCAAATGCCGCTGTTTCCTGGCCAGGTTTCTGGCAGCAAGTATGGAATAAATTAGTAGTTGACTCATGTGGGCAAACATGAATATAAACTGATTTGTGGGAATGGTCAGTGTGCCATCGGAAACCAAGCCTTGCAGAAATGCCAACTTATCTTGAGTTGGCAAAAGGTAAAATGGCAAGAATGCCAGTAGTACCACCCCGGCCGGTAAGAAGTGGAGTAGGTGTTTGCGAGTAAACCTAAATTCCGAATCAAAAAGGGCCTGAGTATATAAATAGAAAAATGGCCCCATCATAAACAAAACCGGATAGCTAAGAGCAAAACTATGTGGAAAGATTAATATGAACTGAGAGGTAGCCAAGGCGTAATCAATAAGGTGAATAGAGGTTGCCAGAAGAAACAGAGAAAAGTAGATGTTTGCCCTAGGTCGATTTTTCCCTTTTAAAGCAACTGCCAAAACTACACCCTGAATTGCTCCTAGCAGTATTAGAATAGACCATATATTCAATGAGAAACCACTCATATTGCAGTTCGATTACATTAAGATAGGGTTCAAAATAGAAAAAGAAAATTGACCAGGCCGAAGGAGATCAGGGATTAAGTAGTAGAGGCATCTTGACCTCAGCATAAAGCGTGTCACCTACTCCCCTAACCTGCATGGTAATATTTGGCTCTGGTGCATCCCAATTAAATTGCAACAAGCCAAAATTAAGCTTAACTATAAGTTCACCCTCACGGTATCGGTTGCTCTCTTCCCACATTTGCGACCAGGTATGGGTAAGCCCGCTTGAGGTAAAGTCGTAAAGCGGTTGCGGCAATCCAGGAATGTCGATCTTTGAGAATTCAGCTATGTGGCGATCACCACTAATCACCAGGGGGTTGTTAGGCTTGGTTTGTGACAATAGATCGAAAAATCGTTGTCGCGCTTTGGGAAAATTACCCCATTTCTCAAAACCCTGTTCTTCGGCAATTAGTTGATAGCCAATAGCTATAATATGAACATCAGCCTCATTTTCTATCAGTTCTTTTTCGAACCATTGCCATTGCTCTTGCCCCAATACGTCTCCCTCTTCGTTTATCATGTAGCGCTCCCCTTCTACTGCACTGGCCTGCAGCGTATCTCTGAAGTAGCGGGGATCCAAGAGTATTAACTTCACTTTCCTGGTGTCACCGTATATAATGCTGGTGTAGACTCCCTCGCGGGATCTGCGCTCATCAGTTTGGGCTACCTCCAAAAAGTCTAACAGAATCTGCTGGCTTTCCTGCTTTTTCGAGAAGTGCTTGCCTCCGTCGTTTATGCCATAGTCATGGTCATCCCAGATACCCGTCACTTCCGTCGACTGCAATAGCTGTTGATATTCAGGCTTCGACTTTAATTGGTTGTACTTCGCCCGAAGCACATCCATATCGTGAGTATCGCCGTAGACAATGTCTCCGAGCCATACCCAAAGGTCGGGGTTATGGCTTACCACGGCATCCCAGATCGGCTGGCGCTCATATTCATAAGCACAGGACCCAAAGGCGATGGTTGATATTTCTGAACTTTTAGTCTCTTCCTGAGAAGTTTGGACATCAGGCTTACAGCTTACTGCAATCGCAAGAAAGATTGCGTAGGTTAGATTACGGCGCATAAAAAAAGGTTAGCCCTTAAAGCTAACCTTTTTTCTATGTTTGAATATATCCTCTATGTTATTCTTTGCTTAAGATCGCAGCCTGCAACTAGTTAGTTATTCCAGCCAGGTCAAGCATGAAGGCATATTCGAGGGCTGTTTCTTTATATCTTTCAAATCTACCTGAAGCTCCGCTATGTCCAAATTCCATATTGGTATAAAGCATCAGCTTGTTGTTATCGGTTTTTTTCTCGCGTAGCCTTGCCACCCACTTAGCCGGCTCCCAATACTGTACCTGAGAATCAAAGAAACCGGTAGTCACCAGCATATGAGGGTAGTCTTGCTCACTAACGTTGTCATATGGAGAGTAGGAAAGCATGTATTCATAAGACTCCAGGTCTTGTGGATTTCCCCATTCGTCAAACTCTCCCGATGTTAGTGGAATAGATTCATCGGCCATTGTAGTCACCACATCCACAAAGGGAACGCCTGCCACGACTCCCTCAAACAGCTCTGGTTTGATGTTAACTATAGCACCCATCAGGAGGCCTCCTGCACTACCACCCATAGCAAATAGTCGGTCGGAGCTGGTGTAGCTATTATCAACAAGAAACTGACCGCAATCAATGAAGTCTAAGAACGTATTTTTCTTCTTGAACATCTTCCCATCTTCATACCATTGCCTTCCTAACATCTGCCCGCCTCTAATATGAGCAATAGCAAATACGAAACCTCTGTCAAGCAAGCTTAGCCTTGTTGAACTAAAATAAGGATCGATGGTGGCGCCATACGAGCCATAACCATAAAGTAATAATGGGCTGGTTCCGTCCAGGGGTGTATCTTTTTTGTAGACTAAAGACATAGGCACTTGCACGCCATCGCGAGCCTCAGCATAAATCCTTCTGGTAATATAATCTTCAGGATTATGACCACCCACTACTTCTTGTTGCTTAAGCAGTGTCTTTTCCCTCGTGTCCATATTGTAATCGAAGGTAGAGTTAGGCGTCGTCATTGAAGCATAACCATAACGCAGCACATTGGTATTAAATTCAGGGTTGGTGGAGACATAAGCCAGATAAGCTTCCTCTCCAAAATCTACGTAATGCTCATCTCCCGATTCCTGGTTCATAATCCGCAGATATGTCAGCCCGCCTTTACGCTCGTCCACTACCAAATGATTTCCAAAGAGCTCAATACCTTCCAGCAGTACATCGGAGCGATGAGGAATAACTTCAGTCCAATTCTCCTTGGAGGTCTTGGTATCAGGTGTTTCCATCAACCTGAAGTTTTGCGCATCCCAGTTGGTGGTAACATAGAACTTGTCGCCGAAGTGGTCTATTGAGTATTCATGCTTTTGTTCTCTGGGAGAAAACTGCTGAAATTGCCCCTTGGGGTCATTCGCGTCTAATATCCAATAGTCGCTCACCAAAGTGCTTACACTGTAGATTATTATAAACTTATCGGACTTGGTTTTGTAGGCACCAATGTAGAAGGTATTGTCTTTTTCCTCATACACCATTTCTGCATCTGCTCCGGCTCCCCTCTCGTACCTCCAGATTTTTTCAGGCAATAAGCTAACCTCATTCTT
The DNA here is from genome assembly GCA_028285445.1 of Cyclobacteriaceae bacterium. Classification (GTDB taxonomy): domain Bacteria; phylum Bacteroidota; class Bacteroidia; order Cytophagales; family Cyclobacteriaceae; genus JANQPQ01. Next base: position 73,792 of record JANQPQ010000050.1, read on the forward strand.
GGTGGCGTAGTAAATAGTTTTGTTGTCATTGGCCCATGGAGCAAAACCTGAAGTATTGGGAATAGTTTCATCCAGGATTTCGCCAGTTTCCAGATTTTTGAAATAGATAGTATAGACTCTTCTACTTAAGGTGTCTACCCCAAATGATAACCATTTGTTGTCGGGACTAATCGAACGGCCACTAACCTGGTAGTAAGAGTGCCCAACAGCCATTTCATTAACGTTTAGCAGAATCTCCTCTTCATTATCCATAGACTCACGCTTTCTGCAGTAGATCGGATATTCTTTGCCCTCTTCGTACCTGGTGTAATACCAATAGCCTTTGTTTTTGTAGGGAACCGACTCATCAGTTTGCTTGATACGTCCCACAATTTCATCATAAAGCTTGGCTTGAAGTTCTTCTGTATGACTCATCAAAGTACTTGTGTACTCATTCTCGGCTTCGAGGTAGTCTTTTACTTTTTGAGTTTGCTCGTCAGGTTGTTCAGCTTTTTTCTGCTCATCTGTTAGCCGCATCCAGTAATACTCATCTACCCTGGTATCGCCATGAAGGGTAAGCTCTGTAGGCACTTTTTCTGCTACCGGGCCTGGAGGCAAATCAGCTTCTTCAGCAACCTTTTCTCCTGGCGAACAAGCAGCAATCCCCCCAATAATGGCTGCACTAAGCAAATAATTAATCCTTTTCATATTTTCATCTTTTATTTGGAACGGTGAATTTAGCAAAATGCTATATAGTTGCGAACCTTGTGTCGCAATTATAGCACTACTGAGAGTGCAGACGGTCCATTTTTTGTATAAGGCTGTACCGCCTGTATAAATGACGATGGTCTAGTTAAACAAGGGCATTTATTTAATGTAGAATGAAAAGAAAGTGGTTATTAATGCTGTTTATCAGATTAAATATATACCTGCTAACTATGGTGGGTTCAATTTCTATTGGCTTCAGCCAGATTAAGCCCATAAAGCTAGATGGTGGAGAAGAAGGGAGGGCCCCAAGTGAACCAACAGTTGCCATTAACCCTACTAATCCCAACAACATTGTGGCGGGGGCAATATTAGACAAGGTTTACACCACCTTCGATGGCGGCAAGACCTGGGAAACCTCCCGGCTTGAGTCTTCTTATGGTGTCTGGGGAGACCCTGTGCTGGTTGCAGACCATGACGGCAATTTCTTCTACTTCCATCTATCAGACCCCACCGGGAACAACTGGCAAAGTGAAGAAATCCTTGATCGGATAGTAGTGCAAAAATCGGAAGACGGAGGAAAAACTTGGGACGACGGCAATTACTTTGGTATGAACCATCCCAAAGATCAGGATAAGGAGTGGGCTGTTTTCGATCTCTTCACCGAAAATCTTTATGCTACGTGGACGCAATTCGATAAGTATGGCAGCAGCGATAGCGAGCACAAGAGCAATATTCTGTTTTCTAGTTCTCATAAAGGAAAAAAGTGGAGCAAGCCGGTGCAGATCAACAAGGTTTCCGGAGACTGCGTAGATGGTGACCAAACCACGGAAGGTGCTGTTCCTGCCGTGGGTATGAGTGGTCAAATCTTTGTAACCTGGGCCCACGACGAAAAAATCTACTTTGATAGGTCTTTCGACAAAGGAAAAACCTGGTTGACCAACGATCTGGTTATTGCGGAACAATCAGGAGGTTGGGATATGGATATCCCTGGAATCAATCGATGCAATGGTATGCCGGTTTTGGTATCAGATCGGAGTCTTTATGGTAATCGCGGACTTATTTATATGGTTTGGGCCGATCAAAGAAGTGGCACTGATGATACTGATATCTGGTTTATTAAAAGCAGCAGTAACGGTGACCGTTGGACACAACCGATAAAGATAAATAGCGATGGTCCCGGCAAACATCAATTTTTCCCATGGATGACTATCGATCCCGTCTCTGGTAATATTTACATAGTTTTCTATGATAGAAGAAACCACGAGGGTTTGGAGACTGATGTCTTTATGGCGTATTCAACCGATGGAGGTGACAGTTTTGCCAATATCAAAATCAGTGAAACACCGTTCATTCCTTCCAAAGACGTATTCTTCGGAGATTACACCAACATAGCAGCTTATAATGGCATCGTAGTGCCAATCTGGACGCGTATGGATAATGGCCAGACCAGCATCATGACTGCCATTATAAATGACCAGGAACTGGGAGTAGAACCTCGGCGATTACCCATTGATGAAAAAAAGCAAAAGAAGCAGGAGAAATTAGAACGAAAGAAGGCTAAAAAGGAGGGTGGTGATTAAGGGCAGCTACTCCGAGATATAAATCCGTTTTACCCTTTCACTTACTTTGGTCAAAATCTCATAAGGTATAGTACCAATATCGTGGGCTAGTTTTGAAATGCTTGGATCCTCTCCGAACACAACCACTTCATCTCCAACTTCTGCCGCAATATTGGTGATATCTAACATGGTCATATCCATACACACTTCTCCTACAACCGGCGCTCGTTGGTCGTTTATTAACATTGCCCCTACTCCTTTTCCAAAACCTCTATCATAGCCGTCTGCATACCCAATCGGTACCGTGGCTAACACCATATCATCAGTGGCCTTTCCTGCTCTGCCATAGCCTATAGTTTCACCTTTGGCAATTTTTCTAATCTGTGAGATGGACGTTCGTAACCTGCTTATCGGGATCAGCGAATCTGCAAAGTTTTGACTTGATTCGATCCCATACAGGCCTATGCCCAATCTTACCATTTCAAAATGGTACTCAGGGTACCTGAGAATTCCTGCGGAATTAACAACATGGCGAACAGGTGCATAATCAAGATGCTTACAAATTTCTTCATATCCACTTTTGAATTTTGCTACTTGTTGCCTGGTAAATTCATCATGAATCTCAGATTCTTGTGCCGCCAAATGGGTAAAAACAGTAGCCACTTCCAAGCTCGCATTATTGGCAATAATCGTCATGGCCTCGGTTAATTCATCAACATTAAAACCCAAGCGGTGCATGCCGGTGTCAACTTTCAGGTGAATACGGAATTTGGAATCTGTGTCTTTGGTAAATACATCAATCTCTTGTAGCAATTCCAGGCTAAACACTTCTGGCTCCAACTGATTTTCAACAAGCTTGGCCAGGCTCTCCTGGCTGGTATTCATTACCATAATTGGCAGATGTATGCCTCCTTCCCTCAGTGCCACACCTTCATCGGGGTAGGCGACTGCCAGGTAATTGACCCTATGGAATTGCAGTAGGTTTGCAATCTCTTGCGAGCCGCTGCCATAAGCAAAAGCTTTAACCATGGCCATGAGGCTGGTTCCCTCATTAAGCCTTGATTTATAAAAGTTCAGGTTGTGGGTTAACGCATCAAGGCTAATCTCCAGCACAGTATCATGTACCTTTCTTTGCAGCAGATCAGTTATCTTCTCGAACTCAAATACCCTTGCTCCCTTAATAAGTACCACTTCATTGTTAAACTGCAATGAACGATCTGCCAGGAATTGATCCACATCCTTGTAGTATTTTGCGGGAAGATCAAACTGTTTCTTATTTCGACTAATCTCCGGCCCAATGCCAATTAGTCGATCTATGCCTTTCTTGGCCAGTAAATCATTTACGTTTTGATACAGCTCTGATTCGGATAAGCCAGCTTGGAGAATATCAGAAAGAATTACTGTTTTCTTATCTCTTATCTTTTGCTGGTTCAAAAAACTTATCGCAATCCTTAATCCTGCTATATCATTATTATAGGAATCGTCTATTAAATAGCAACCATAGTTTGCCTCCTTCAACTCCAACCGCATCTTCACTGGCGTAAGTCTGGAAAGGCGTTGTTGAACCTCATAAGCACCAAAGCCACTAATTAGCATATAACAGATACCATGCATTAGATTTTCGATTGAGGCTTCATCACCAAACTTTGTAGTTAACAAGAATTGTTCTCCCCCATGCTCTAATTGAAGTAAATGCTTGCCATTATTGCTATCAATAGAGTGCAGTACCAAGTCCGCTGGCTCAGATTTAGACCAGCAGAATGACTTTGGCTTAGAAAGTGCCTGAAGAGATTGTCCTACCTCTTTGTGATCTTTGCAGTAGATCACTGTTTCGCAATCTTTGAAAAGTATTGCTTTTTCCTTCGCCTTCTCACTGCGGCTTTTAAATCCTTCGTTATGTGCGGTTCCGAGATTGGTGAAGATACCGATCTCCGGACTAATCATCGATTGGAGCTTAGCCATTTCCCCGGGCTTGGATATACCAGCCTCAATAATTGCAAGCTGATGGTTTTCCTGAATTTGCCATAACGACAATGCCACGCCAAGTTGGGAATTGTAGCTTTTAGGGCTTCTAATGATATCGAAATCTGAGCATAGCAGCTGGTAAAGCCACTCCTTAACCACTGTTTTACCATTACTACCTGTTATGCCTATTACTTTCGCAGTATGCTGCTTTCGATGGCTTTCTGCCAGTTGCTGCAGAGCCGTAAGTGTGTTGTCAACTTGAATAACATTGGCTTTCTTATCCTTGAGCCAGGAAAAGTCATCAACCTGCTCGATAACGAATTGCTCCACCCCCAAATCCCACAGCTCCTTAACGTAATTATGGCCATCATGTCTGTCTCCTTTGATAGCAAAAAATACGGATGCCTTACTTACTACTGGTTTCCGGCTATCGGTTACCAAATACTCAATTGGGTTGTTTTTCGCGATGCTGAAAATACGACCACCAATAATCTTCGCCAGCTCTTCAAAATAAATCATCGGTTTTAGATTGGTAATACCATTTCGTGCTGGTCTATCTGATTCTTGAAACCAAGTTTGATTAGAAATGACTTCATACCGACGGCAGCTCTATCAATATTTATAATAGACAATCTTTGATTTTTGGACGAGGCGTGGATGTAAGAAAGGAGTTTTGTGCCGATGCCCTGCCTGCGGTGTTCTCTATGCACCGCTAAGTGGCTAATCCTCCCTGGCACCGGTTGGAAGATTGCGTAGCCTAAAACCGAACCGTTTTGTCGATACTCAACCACTGTTTCATTTTTTAGGTTCTCATTGATCATACTTTCCGTATCCAAAAAAGATGGCAGATGATCCAGGCAACGAACATAGTCCACCCAATTGGGTTTTTGAGCCACTTTGAACCCTTCGTAACCCTGGTTGGTATTATCCAAAATCCCGGTATCCAATTTGAAACAGTTGTAATACTTAGTCTTTACAAAACCCACTCCTTCGTATGCCTTGATGGCTCTGTTATTGTTAGTTAATACTTCCAGAACACATTGCTTCAGGTTATGGGCTTTGAAAACCGGTAGTGAGAAGTTATAGAGTTTGGTAACTAATCTATTACCACGATACTCTGGCAAAACACCTGTGCCTCCATTGTAAGCAGTGTACAAACCCTGATAGTAATTGGTGCTTGTAAAAATGAAAGCTACCAACTCATCATTGTCAAATGCAGCCGGAGACAATCCAAAGTTGATATTTAGTTTTTCTACAAACTTCTTTTCAAATTCAGGATAGGTAAGTGAAAAGGGAATACTGTAATCAGCAAATGATGATTTAAAGCTTCGATACATTTTGGGTAGGTCGCCTGCCTTTAGAAATCGAAGTTTAAGGTCAATTGTGGTATCCATAGATTTTAAAACAGTCTACTACCGTTGGGGACTTCGCCATCAACCGCGGCTAAAACTACTACCCCATTTGAATCTGCAAAACCAGTTACCAGCACTTCTGACATAAATGGACCTATCTGCTTGGGCGGAAAATTCACTACGCAAATTACCTGTTTCCCAAGTAGTTGATCCTTGCGGTAGTTTGCCGTTAGCTGTGCGCTTGACTTTTTCTTACCAAGCTCTTCCCCACAATCAACTACAATTTTGTAAGCGGGCTTTTTGGCTTCAGGAAAGTCTTCCACGGAAACTATCGTTCCTACTCTAAAGTCCACGTTTTCAAACTCTTCCCAGGTTAGTTGATGCATCACCTAATAATCCATTTTTTGAAGCAATCTGCGTGTGCAAATTTAACATTTCAAGTTACTACGGTATATCAAAAAAAATGCAACATTTTGGTATATCCTGCGTATATTCGAGAACCCTTAGTGCGCCTAATCGCTAATGAAACGCACCACGCAAATAGCCACTATTTGTTTAGCCGGAGTCTTCCTAGCAAGCTCGGCTACGTTTTCTAGTGCCCAAGAGGGGCAAGAAGGCCAGGAAGGGCCTCCTCCAAATCAACCAGTTCCATCTCAAAAAGAAGAGCCATCCATGGAGGAAGGTGAAGGTGGTGGATACGAGATCGTCTCTCCAAGCTCCGTAGACACCAGCAAGGTTGAAATGGAGGAAAGCAACACACAGGTTGGAGAAGCTGGAAATACGGAAGGACAGGAAGTCCGCACGGAGTCTGTTAAGAAGACTGAAGAGGGCGAATCCATAGTTGCTTTCAACTTTATCTACTACATCATTCAGAAATTCAAGTTCTCGGACGTAAAGTCCCAATAGCACCCCTTTCAAACTAAATTCTCACCTCTCAAGCAAGTATTAAACGTTTTGTAACCCATGATGCAACGTTGTTGCATAATTGCTTAACTTTGCAGTTATGACTAGGCTTTCGGTCATATTGATTCTCGCCTCTTCTTCCCTTACCAAGCCTTCCCTGGCTCAGGATTGTCAATTCCGGCTATACGGAACAATTAGTGATGGGGAAAAGCAAATTTTGCCTGGTGCAACTGTTATGATTAGAGAACTTGGCAAAGGTGTTGTTGCTAACGAAAAGGGAAATTTTGAATTTACTGGCCTCTGCCCCGGCAACTATACAATAGTTGCATCCTTTGTTGGCTACCAGCAACTTGAGCAAACAATAGCACTGAATTCCTCTCAGGAAATCAACCCAGAGCTAGTTGAAGACGATCTAATACTTGGTGACGTTACGGTTGAAGGCGAGCGGCAGAAATTCGATAATTCAGCAATCGCCAGCACGCTTAGCCATGAAGACCTTGAAGGTGTCCAAACCAGAACTTTGGGAGAAATTCTGAGCCAGGTTGCAGGCGTTAGCACACTGCAGACTGGACCAACGATATTCAAACCTGTAATTCACGGCATGCACAGCCATCGCCTTATGATCCTCAATAATGGTATTAACATTGAGGGACAGCAATGGGGAATAGAACATGCGCCGGAAATTGATCCGTTTATAGCTTCCGAAATAAGTGTAATTAAAGGAGCAGCCGCCGTTAGATATGGAGCTGATGCTATTGGTGGTGTGGTGGTTATCGACCCACCTTCAATTCACAGTACTGAATCATTTGGCGGAGAACTTAACCTCGGCTATATGACTAACGGTAGTGTCGGGATTACATCACTAACAGTTGAAAATGGCACTGAAAGTGGTTTAGGATGGCGCCTTCAGGGCACCATTAAGCGAGGTGGTGATTTCCAAACTCCCAACTACAATCTGACCAACACCGGGGTAAAGGAATACAACTTCACCGGGGCCATTGGATGGGAAGAGGAGAACAAAGGATTAGAGTTGTATGTAAGTAGTTTTAACAGTGAGCTTGGAATATTGAGAGGCGCCCATATCGGAAACCTCACTGACCTTGCGGAAGCCATAGGTAGAACTGAACCATTTTTTATTGAAGATTTTTCGTATGACATCAATAACCCCCGGCAGCAAGTAAGCCATCACCTGCTAAAGTTTAAAGCTTTTGCCGACGCAGGCAATTTAGGGAGAGTTACAGCTCAATATGGCTTCCAGTACAATCAGCGAAAAGAGTTTGATGTGAGGAGGGCTGGCCGCAGCGGCTTGCCGGCCTTGTCTCTTGAGTTAATAACCAATTCCTTAGATGTTTCACTAGATCACCAATTAGATGCCAATATGGTTGGGGCTTTAGGCATCAGCGGATCATTTAAGGACAATGAGAATGTGCCAGGCACCGGCATTAGGCCAATAATACCTGACTACGAACGTGGAACTATCGGGGTTTACCTTGTTGAAAAATACGTTACCGGTAACTGGAGCCTTGATGCTGGGTTGAGGTTTGATCATCAAACACTGAACGTATTTACCTTCGACGCACAAAATGATCTAATTAAGCCTGGCTTTAGTTTTAACAATATTTCGGCAAGTTTGGGAGGTGACCTGATAGTCTCAGATCGCGTTACGTTAAGTACCAATATTGGTCGATCTGTTAGGCCGCCTCACCCATTTGAACTTTTCAGTCAAGGCCTGCATACTGGTACTGGATCTATTGAGGAAGGATTACTAATCGATGGAGGCCAGGTTGCTGCCATTCCAAGTAGTGGCAATATTCGCAGCGAGGAATCATGGAAATGGTCCTCGACACTGAAAGTAAATACCAATAAGGTGCACATTGATCTTACTACCTACTATAATCTCATTGATAATTTTGTATTCCTTAGCCCAAAAGAAACCAGGCTTACTATAAGAGGAGCATTTCCGGTTTTCCAATACTCTCAAACTGATGCGGTGTTTACAGGTGTTGATTTTGAGTTTGATATGGACCTGACGGAAAAGCTAAGTTTACATAGCCACTCCAGCCTAATATGGGCAAAGGACCAAACACGAGATAGCTACCTGACTTTCATTCCTGCTCAGACCTTTGATAACTCTCTGGATTATGATCTAGGGGAGGTGGGAAAATTCAAAAATATTGAAGTCTCGTTATCGCTATTGAATGTACTACAACAAAACCGAGCTCCAAGGGTGGTTCCGATCTCGGAACTTGAAACTAGCACTTCGAATGATGTGTTCGATTTTATTCCTGCACCCGAGGGCTACAATCTGGTGAACTTAGATTTTGGTTTTAAAGTACCAGCATTCAAAGATAAGGAGTTGAGTTTTAGGATGGGGATAGAGAATATATTCAATACATCCTACAGGGATTACATGAATCGTCTGAAATACTATGCCGACGATATCGGCAGAAATTTTTCGTTCAGTCTAAAATATGATTTTCACGCTCACTAATTAATAAACATGTATAAAGTCGAAAATTCGTTTTTAACTATGAAACCTTTGAAAAACCTTTTTTATTGCCTTTCACTACTTGCAACAATGTTGCTTGTAGTTAGTTGTGATGATGATGATCCGGATCCAGAGAATCCGGAGGAATTGATTACAACAGTAAACATTACCTTAACCCCAACTGGTACCGGTGGTACTGTAGTAACATGGAGTTTTGTCGATCTAGATGGAGAGGGTGGTAACGCGCCAACCATAACGGCACCAGCTCTGGCTGCTGGAACTACCTACAACGCTGCGATCGAACTCTTGAATGAGTCTGAAACTCCTGCTGAGGATATTACTGCGGAAGTGTCTGGCGAGGCGTTGGATCACCAGTTCTTCTTTACAGGAACTGCAATCACAAATCAACTGGTAAGCTTAACCTACGACGACGAAGATTCTGAGAGTAATCCTATTGGCCTCAAATTCATTTTAACTACCGGCCAGACCGGAGGAACAGGCACGTTGACTGTTACTCTTCGTCACGAGCCAGACAAGAATGCAACAGGCGTATCTAGTGGAGATATTACCAATGCTGGTGGCGAAACCGATATTGAGGTCGATTTCGACGTAGTAGTCCAGTAACAGTAGTAGTTCGATTAATTACAGATAGGGAGTCCTCGGGCTCCCTATTGTTTTACCAGGAAGTGCTCAAGGTCTTTTAGGGTGATGTGATCTTCATAAAAGGCTTTACCAAAGATAGCTGCAAATACACCCATCTCGTTAAGCCGATCTATATCAGCGACATTACGCACCCCGCCACTTGCTAACACGCAAATTCCATCAAAGCGTTTGATTATCTCTTGGTACAACTTGAAGTTGGGCCCTTGTAATAAACCGTCACGTGAAATGTCTGTGATTTTCACATATTTCAATCCCCGTGAGTAGAAGTAATCAATATGATCGAATAAGTCAATGTCTGTATTTCTTTGCCACCCACTAACAGCAATTTTCCCATCGAGGGCGTCAGCACCGAGGGTGATTTTTTCTCTTCCGTAAGAAATTATCCAGGAAGCGAACAGCTCTTTATTTTCTACAGAAATACTAGCGGCGGTAATATAGCTGGCTCCATATTCATAGGCCTTACTAATGTCACCATCTGTGTGTATGCCACCTGTAAAATCTATCTTCAAATTGGTGTGGCCATTTATTGCCTCAAGAATGTGGTAATTTATCGGAGAGCTCCTTTGTGCACCATCAAGGTCTACAAGGTGTAATACCTCAATACCATGGTCTTCAAACCGCTTAGCCAGGTCCACCGGGCTTTCGGCATACTCTTTTTCATTGGAGTAGTCTCCGCGTTGTAATCTTACTATTTTACCACCGAGAATAGATATGGATGGTATTATTTGAATCATTAGGTTTTTTGGTTCAGAGATAATTTACCCTTTGCAGCTCCTAACCTGCGCTTATTAGTTCTATAGGAATTAATGGATCAATTTACCAACGCAAATAAATCCTGCATTCCTGAAACCAAGAAATTAAGGGTGAATAGGAAAAATAGTGATATTATTTGAGATTTACAAGTTTAAAACCCTGTCCGTGGATGGTGATTATCTTAACCGAATCATCGATTTTGAGGTATTTTCGCAGCTTAGCAATGTAAACATCCATGCTCCTTGCATTGAAGTAACTATCGTCTCTCCAGATCATTTTTAAGGCAACTGAGCGCTCTAATACCTCATTCATATTCTGAACCAACAGCAGTAGTAGATCGGCCTCTTTGGAGGTTAATTTGTACTCCTTAACTGGGTGGATTAGCCTTTGTTGGTCGTAGTAAAGTGTGAAATCGCTGAATTCAAAAGTCTTGTGTACCTGCTGCACGTCTCTACCATTAGTCCTTCTGATAATAGCTTCTAACCTCAGTAGCAGTTCCTCCATACTAAAAGGCTTGGTGATATAATCGTCTGCTCCAACCTTAAAACCCTCTATAGTATCTTCCTTTAAATTTTTGGCTGTTAGGAAAATAAAAGGAGTTTTCTTATCCAGCGTTCGAATATCTTTTGCGACGGAAAAACCATCTTTTTTTGGCATCATAATATCCAGAATACAAAGATCATATTGCTGATTCTTGAAGCTCTCAACACCTTGCTCCCCATCTCTACATAGATCTGTTTCGTATCCCTTTAATTCCAAATACTCCTTCAGAATTTGGCCCAAATTCAAGTCATCCTCAACTATTAGTATGCGTTTATCAGCCATCTGCTAATGGTAATTCAATTGTAAATGTTGTACCCCTACCCAATTCTGACTCAACCAGAATCTGACCACCATGTGCATCTACTATGCTTTTGACGTATGTCAAGCCCAGTCCGAATCCCTTTACATCATGGAGGTTCCCGGTCGGCACTCTGTAAAATTTCTCGAAAATGCGCTTTTGCTGGTCATTTGACATCCCCCGGCCTTTATCAGCAACGGCTATACTTACCATGCTGCCTACCACCTTTACAGAAACTGTAATTTTCGGGGGCTTTGTAGAATACTTGCTTGCATTGTCTAGTAGATTGTAAATTATGTTGGACAGATGGACGGGGTCGCCACTTACCAAAACTCCCTTGTTCTCGCATGATACAGCTACATCACCCTCCTTGGCTTCAATCTGAAGCTTTATGCTAGTCACTGCCTTCTCAACAATTTCCTTAACATCTAAGGATTCAAACTTGAGTTTAATGTCTCTTCTTTCTAATGTAGCTACCTGCAACACCCTTTCAACCTGCTGGCCTAACCTGCGATTTTCATCTTTGATAATCTGCAAATACCGTTGGTAGGTATCCCTATTATTTACTACTTCATCTTCGTTGAGGGCCTGGCAGGCCAAAGACACAGTTGCAATAGGTGTCTTAAACTCATGGGTCATGTTGTTAATGAAGTCAGTCTTGATCTCAGAGACTTTCTTCTGCCTGAGAATGATCAGTATAGCGTAGGTGAAACAACCTAAAATTATGATCAATAGCACAAGAGAGGAAGCAAGGGTTGCCCAAATTTGCCTAAACAGAAACTGACCCTCATCGGGAAAATTAACCATTAAATAATGAGCATTGTCAATAATATCATTTGGGAAAAGACTGGCTTTCAGGTCTGATTTTCTAAGATCCTCATGCTGCTCGGTATTTGAAATAATCATGCTGTTGTTGCGAGAATCCACAACCCCAAACTCGTATTCAATGTGAATCCCCTTCTCGGTTAAGCTTTCCTTCAGCAAGGAATCCAGGGTAGCCGGATGAATTCGCTTTTTGATCTTTTTTGGTCCGGAAAGTATCTCCTCCAAAACGATAGTAACCATCTCCGACTTGTTGGATAGTTTGCCAACCTTCAGCTTAAGATTGTCAGTACCTACAACAGTGTCGGCTGTAAGCTCAATCTCCGCCTGTTCCTTAGGCGGCACTTGTACCCTTACTTTTGTTTGGCCATCAATGTGGAGGGTCTCTACGCTGTCATTTGAAAAATACCATAGTCTTGAACTGGAAGAGGTGATGTGAGTAGAGTCATATCCATCTACCATGCGGCTGCTTTTCATTAGATCCCTGATGCGATTTGGTGCATCATGTATAAATTCATTCTCATCAAGCCCCGCAATTTTCTCTACACTTTTGGCTGTAAAGAAAAGAGCTTCTTGCCGCTCCAATCGATCAGTAACATAGCGGAGACTTTCGCTTACATCTCTATGAAACCTCTCATTGTTCAGCCTGATGGCACTGTTTATCCAGTATAACTGAAAGGCAACCAAGCCCACCAGCGCTAAACTCATTATTGATATTATGACCCAGATCGTTCGCTTCTTCATCATTATTTGATCTCCGAAAGTATACGGGCGATGATTACAAAAGTATGGGATCAGGAAGCCTGAGGTATGAAATTAACATTTTTTAACATCCTTTAACCAAGCATTAACCGCGAAAACTAGTGCCATTGCGTAGATTAGAATATTATGGTTAACAACTTAATTAAAATGAATAGAAGTTTAACACGGGGCATATTGGTCCTCATCTTTTTTACAACGGCAGCCCATCTCTCCTCGGCTCAGAACAGCAATAATGAGGGTGAGCCTAAGATCAGAATCAAGATTCAGAAAGATATTAACGGGAAAAAGGAGACCATTGAAAAAAGCTATGGCAGTATCGAAGATATGAAGCTCGATCCTGACCTTAAGGATGGCAAGTTCAACATTTGGTTTGGAGATGGACTGGACGGAGACATCTCTCTTTTTCTCAAGGAGGGAATCTTAGGCGACGATAAGTTTGATGCCTTGTTTGATGATTTCGATTTTGGCCAAGGCCATAATCTACATTCGTTTAAGAACGGCATAACGCTTAAATCAAATTCAGGTCGAATTACCATAGAAAAAGACGGAGAAACTCTTAGCCTGCGTAGAGACGAGAATGGCGACATTTTTATTATTGAAGATGGTGAAGAGATACATCTGGATGATTACGACAACGACGCCAAGCTTCAGCACTTTGACTACGACAACAGAGAAGACTTGAAGCAAAATCTTGGCAAGAGTGGAACATTTATTTTTCGAAGCAACCCATCTGAGCATTTCGAGGAAATGGAGAAACGGCTGCGGGAAATGTTGGATGGTTTAGATCGTGGAAATTTTGATCTCGATAACGATGAGGATGTGGACGTTTTGAAACTTGACAGAAACGATGGAGACAATGGAGTGAAGATTATTGTGCGGGTATTTAACAAAATTAGGGTGGAAGAAATTGGCAAGGAAGAAGAGCTCAGCGAGGACCTACATCTAGATGACAAAGAACCTCTCTGGCTGGACAGGCTCAGTTTTTACCCGAATCCCAGTGAGGGCCGTTTTACGGTTTCATTTGAAGCTGATGCTGCTCCCCTGTCTTTAAAAATTGTAGACATCACTGGTAGAACTGTTTATGAAGAAGATCTTGGACAATTTAGCGGGTATTACAATCAGGAAATTGATTTGTCGGGTCAAGACCGAGGGATTTACATACTCCAGGTTACCCAGGGGAACAAGGTTAATAGTAAGAAGTTGATTTTGGAATGAATCAAAGTTTGGTCTATACAAAGGGAGGAGCAGAAGCTTCTCCCTTTTTTTGTGTCATTAATTTCCCCTGCCACACCAATCAATTCAGTACCAAACATTCCATCAAACCTATATATTTGCACACAATTACAGGTACAGGAAAATGGAATTAAACCAAGCCAATAAGTACGAAATACAGGGAGTAAACCTGGAAGAAGTGGCAAATGAGTACGGTACACCACTTTACGTTTACGATAGTGAGAAAATACTCCAGCAACTAAATAGCATTAAGGGAGCTTTTTCGGAGCTGAATGTTCGCATAAAATACGCCGCAAAGGCACTCACCAATCTAAGCATTCTGAGGTTGCTCAAATCAGAAGGAGCCGAGCTCGACGTAGTTTCCATTGAAGAAGTGCATTTAGGTCTAAAGGCTGGGTTTAAGCCAGAGGAAATTCTCTATACACCTAATTGTGTTTCATTTGAAGAAATTCAAAAAGCTGTGGATCTAGGCGTTACGATGAATATCGACAACATTAGTATCCTCGAGCAATTTGGCAATAAATACGGTAAAACAGTTCCATGTTGCATTAGGCTCAACCCTCACATTATGGCTGGCGGCAACACGAAAATTTCTACCGGCCATGTCGACTCTAAGTTTGGTATCTCCATTTATCAATTGCCTCATCTACTGAGAGTTATAAAAAGCAATAATATCAACATCATTGGCCTCCATATGCATACGGGCTCGGACATTCTTGATGCTGATGTTTTTCTGAAAGTAGCAGAAATATTGTTTGGAATCGCCAAGGACTTCCCCGATCTAAGATTTATCGATTTTGGCAGTGGTTTCAAAGTAAAGTATAGGGAGGAGGATATTGTCACCAACGTTTTCGACCTGGGGGCTAAGTTGGCTGATGCTTTCAAGCGATTTTGTGTTGATTATGGAAGAGAGTTAGAAATCTGGTTTGAACCTGGGAAATTCCTGGTTAGCGAGGCTGGCTTGCTGCTTGTTCGCACCAACGTGGTTAAGACTACCCCTGCCACAGTATTTGTAGGTGTTGACTCTGGCATGAATCACCTGCTGCGCCCTATGATGTACGATGCCTATCACGAAATCGTAAATCTCTCAAACCCTAATGGAACAAGCCGGATCTGTACGGTTGTGGGTTATATCTGCGAAACCGATACATTGGGCTTGGACCGAAAAATAAATGAAGTACGAGAAGGTGACCTTTTGGCTATAAAGAATGCTGGAGCTTATGCTTTCAGCATGGCATCAAACTATAACTCAAGGCTCCGGCCAGCGGAGGTACTAATTCACAACGGAGAGGCCAAACTAATTAGAAAGCGAGAAACACTTGACGACCTTCTGCGAAACCAGGTGGAGGTAGATATCTAGTTTCCATTACCGGCCACAACTAACACAATCTCTCCCTTTACCTTCTTATCCTGATAATTCTCTGCCAGAGATTGAAGCGTACCTTGAATATTCTCCTCATGAATTTTTGTGAGTTCGCGGGAAATTGCAGCTTTTCTGTCACCACCTAGCACTTCTGCCAGCTGATGGAGTGTCTTAGATATTCTATGGGGCGATTCAAAAAATACCATAGTACGAGGTTCAAGTCTCAGTGCTTCCATTTTCGACTGTCTACCCTTCTTTTGCGGCAGGAAACCTTCGAAAACAAAACGGTCGCAGGGCAGGCCGGAATTAACCAATGCCGGCACAAAGGCCGTTGCTCCGGGCAATGTCTCTACGTTAATCTCTTCCTTGAGGCACTCCCGCACCAGTAAGTAGCCAGGATCTGATATCGCAGGGGTGCCGGCATCTGTAATAAGGGCCAACTTCTCTCCAGCTTTCAGCTTAGAGATTAGAGATGAGAGGACCTTGTGCTCATTGAATTGGTGATAGCTCTTCAGCGGCTTGGAGATATTGTAATGCTTCAACAAAATCCCAGATTTGCGCGTATCTTCTGCCAGCACGGTATCTACTTCTTGCAGAACCTGCAAAGCTCGCAATGTGATATCATCCAGGTTTCCAATGGGTGTAGGTACGATATAAAGAGCCGTTTCTCTCATCAGGAGAAGGCTAGCTGTTAAGCAAGTAGTTCATCAATTGCTGCAGCGAGTTCCCGATCTCGTTCGGTGATGGTATTTCCCGCATCGTGGGTAGTAAGCTCAATGGTTACCTGGTTGTAGACATTAGTCCATTTCGGGTGGTGGTCCATCTTCTCCGCGAGAATAGCAACTTTGGTCATGAAACCAAAAGCCTCCACGAAGTTCTTGAACTCGAATTGCCTGACAAGTTTGTTGTCTTCCTCCTTCCACATGGTGTTTTTATTTTTGTGCGGTAATAATATACTGATATTCCAGGCTAGTGGCATCAATAACTATGTTAGAAAAGCCCGCACTTTCCAACTCACTTGCAGCATCGCCCATGGCCACCATTAACTCTTCGGGTGCAACCACCGGTACTTCTGCTGACTTAAAATCAACCAGCACCAGCAATCCATCTTGACTGAGACCTTCACGAACTTTCTTGAGGTATGCCACTCGCCCTTCAATAAAATGATAGGTATTAACAATTAGTACTATATCGGCTTCGCCACTGGTCAATAACGGATCATCCTGCAGTGTTAGTCTGGTTTCAATTTTCTCAGATTGTTCAACAGAAAGTTCTGCTTTTTTATCTTCAATAAACTGTAAAGACCTTTGGTCTATATCGATAGAAATTACTTTTTCTGCTAAGGGTGCAAGTCTAAAGGTGAAATAACCTGTGCCGGCGCCAATGTCAGCTATAACTTTGCCTGAGAGGTTGCCAAGCTTATCAATCACTAAATCCGGATTTTGCCAAGACCCCCGATTTGGGTCTTCGAAGCGTTTTACAAGCAAATCAAAATCGCTGGCGTCAACCTCAGTACCGTTATCCTGGGAGGTATCAGGCTCGGATTTCTGCTCCTTTGTTCCGTTGTCTGTGGTATCAGCCTGTGTTGTGCCATCATCCTGACGCGGGCTAGTGCAAAGCGTACCCAGGACAATAATCAACGCCAATATGCTATAACTTATAATCCTCATTACAACGAGATCACACCATCAATCTGGTTGACTTCCTCATATATCTTGATAACCTCATCGCTGGAATTAAGCATCATCTGTACAGTGACACTGTAGTAGTTTCCCTTTCCGCTGCTTTTTAGAACAACATCGTTCTTGGGAAATAGCTTTTTTATCTGATCTTCCTTGCCTGAGGGCACGATGAACTTAAACATATATAGCGACGGCCAATCGTGCTGGTCATCGAGCTTTTTCCGGAACTCCGAGAATTGTTCTTCTTGCATGTGATTGCATTAATCCCCTAGACCGTGTTGCGTAAGGAATTGCCTTATTTCGGGCCTAGTAAAACCTGTACCTAATGTCTTTTATCTCAGCAGCTTCCTTTATCGCCTCGGCAAGCTGAAACGAGGTTTGGTTGTCTCTGTTTCGAGCTAGTTGATCTTTGAATACACTGTAATCTCCAATCTCTGATGCGGCTGTAATCTTATCGACCTGCAATATAATTACCCCATTTTCTGATGGGAATGGTACTGATGTTTGTCCCTCTTGCATGGCAAATACTTTGCCTACTGCGTTTGGAGCCAATCCTACATTAGGTAGAAAGTTTGTATTAAGCTTAAGGTCAGTTGAAGAGTATACTTTGGCATCTTCACCATATGCTTCAGCTATTTCATCCAACGAACCATTAAGCGCCGTCAGTTGCTCAATTATCTTTTCTCCTTTCAACTCATTCTTAACCTTTGCCGTTACTTCTGTTCTTACCTCCTCCAATGTGGCTACCCCTTCCTCAACCTCGTTGGTCATTACTGCAACTACGTAATTATCGTCAAGCTCAAAAACATCCGATACCTGGCCTCTGGATGCATCATTAAATAGCCACTGTACAATTTGCCGCGCTTCCCCTAAGGAAGGAATAGACCGTTGACTTGGATCTAATTTCTCAGCGTTGAAAACGTTAAGTGCTTCTTCTTCGGAATTACGAGTAAACTCACTTAAGTTGCCAGACTTAGCCTGAAAGAGGCCAGCTAAGCGAAAAGCCTCGTTGCGGGTGGCCGTGCTTGGAGTAATTAGGCGTTCGATGATGGCAATTTTGTATTTGATATTATCCTTCGCTTCTGTGACATCCACTATGTGGTAGCCAAATTCTGTCTCGATAATTCTGTTGATTAGCCCTGGGGAGGTAGCGGCAAATACGGGTTCTTCAAATTCTCTTACCCACTTGTTGCCAAGAGTTCCCCAACCTAAATCTCCTCCTCGATTAGCCGTGTTGTCCTGGCCATGTTGCCTTGCCATAGCGGCAAAGTCTGCTCCATTCCGGATTTGCCTCAAAACATCATTAGCCTGTTGCCTGGCTTCTCTCTTGGCTTCAGGTGTATCTTCGGTCCACTTAAATAGGATGTGCCTGCATTTCGCCTGATAATCTCCTTCGTAAATATCGCTGACTTTATAGATGTTGAAAGTGGTGCCAACTGCTTCTGGCCCGATGATATCCCCGGCCTGTAACTCTTCCTTGCGGTCTTGAAGTTGGAATGGAAAATTGCTGGCATCATATGTTCCGAAGAAGTTACTGCCATCGGAATTTATTCTTGCATATACAGAGTCTTCTTCAATACTCTCCAACTCGTCGACAATCTCCTCCATTTCTTCTAAGATTGCTGCGGTATCTTCGGAGGAAGCTTCTATGGCGAACTTCACAAAATCGAGGCTGCGCGATTGTTGTGTCTTAAACTCATCCTGATGCGAGCTGAGGTAGCTGCTTAGTTGGCTGTCAACAACCTGCACTAAAGAATCTGCCACTGAAAAGTAAGGAACGTAAAGGTACTTAACTTCAGCAGTGGTATTCTGCGTTTCATAATCACTCTGGGCTTCGGCCTCAGTGATGTAGTTAGTTTTGATAAGAAGGTTATCTAGCTTAACTCTCAGCCTCCCCGGTCTCAGTTCATTTTCGAAAAGATACCACGCCAGTTGCTGCTGGGTGGGCATCTGATCGATGTTCTGCAAGTATTCAAGCAACCGAGTTCTATCAAATTCACCGGTTTCTGGGTTGGTAAAAGCCTGTTGTATCTGGGGATTTACATTCTTGCCTTGAACCATGTCTATGACCTCTTCGGTATGTACATCTAGACCCAATGCATCATATTGATCCTGAAAGGCATGTTTTACAATTAGAAGCTCCCAGGCTTCTTGACGAATACCTATAAGCTCACGATCGCTAGGATTGCGACCAAAGTTAAGTGAGTAATTGGCAGAACGCTCCTCCACCAGACTCTGGAACTCCTCATATGAAATCGTAGTCCCAGCTATTTCACCAATATCGTTGTTAACTCCACCTAGCAGTGTAGAGTTGGGCCCAAGCAAATCGGTAAGTACGAAAGACACAATGGCAAACCCGATGACGATCACCAGAACTTTGCCCATCTTATCCCTTAAAGTATTAATCAATGCCATTATTCTCGCTTTTACAGGACCGCAAATTTAGTGCTTTCGGTAGTGAAAATCAAAAAGAAGAAGTGCTAAGCAACTGGCTGATCCGGAGGTGCAAAATCAGGGTCTATGGTTAACCTGACGGAGTCAATTCGGATATCTTCCATGGCAACGATAGTGAACTTAAGATGAGATATAATCACTACTTCATCTTGCTGTGGTAAGTCTTCATTAATTGAAAGAATTAACCCTCCCAGCGTCTCATATTCACCTTCGGGAATGCCCCAATGGTATTTATCATTTAGGTAATCAATCTCGTGCCTGGCGCTAAGAATGAAGTTGTAATCGTCAATCTTTTGTTCAACAAGATCCTCCTCGTCGTGTTCATCCTGGATCTCTCCAAAAATCTCCTCGATGATGTCTTCTAGTGTAACTATGCCGGAAGTTCCCCCGAACTCATCAACCACCAAGGCCATGCTTTTTCTTTCGGTTATCAGGTTAATCATTAACTCATTGGCCAGCATGGTTTCCGGCGCAATGGTAATGGGGGTTAGAATATCTCGTAGGCTGTCTGGCTTCTTAAACATCTCAGATGAATGTACGTAGCCGGCCACGTCGTCAATCGATTCCTTATAAACGAGAATTTTGGAATGCTTGCTGGAAATGAACTCGTTTTTGAGTGTCTCCATACTGTCCTCAATATCCACAGCGGAAATTTCCGTCCGTGGGATCATGCACTCTCGTAATCTCACTGTTTTAAACTCTAATGCATTGTGGAATATCTTAGTATCTACTCCTACAGCCCCTTTCTCTGATTCTGTCGTTTGCAGATTCCTAATGAAGTTGTTCAAATCCGTGAGCCCATATACGGGCTTATCTTCGGAATAATCTCTTTTAAGTATGTTAACAATAATGAATTTTGAAAGCTTGACAACCAGAAAGGCAATTGGATATAATATGAAGTACACGGCGCTCATTGGCACAGCCAAAACTGTCAACATCCGATTGGGATTGATCAAGAAAATACTTTTCGGAATAAACTCTGCCGTAATTAACACAACAATAGTTGAGAGTATGGTTTGAACCACAAGGATGGTACCCTCATTGGATAATGCCTCTGGCAGGAAATTTTTAATCACTGGCTCCAAGATCTGAGCCATGTAAATGCCATAAACCACCAGAGCAAGGGTATTTCCAATCAGAGTAGTACCAATAAACTGCGCTGGGTTATGCTGGAATCTACGAATGATACCACCAACTAGTCCGCCTTGCTTCCCCTGCAATTCCATTTGCAGCCTATCTGAGGAGATAAATGCAATTTCAAGCCCGGAGAAAAGAGCTGAAAAAAGTAACGCCAGGGCAATTGCAGCCAGGTCTGAATATTCCATCAGTTATCGTCTTGGCTTTTTACTTTTTGAAGGATTCTGCTGTTGAGCACGCTGATTTTTGCGCATCTTATATAAAAGTAAGAAACTTATTGAAATCATGAAGATCCAATAGGCATGCATAAGACCCAAAGTGAAAGTCTGATGCACGGCTATAATGAAAGTAGCTACTGCCAGCGCAAATATTATACTATCAGTGAGTTTCATTGGGTGTCCTCAATTGTTATTTCACCGGTGAGCTTCTTTAATTGATATGAGGAGAAATCCTGGGCGGCGGTTAACCCTTCTCCCAGCAGTATCTGGCCCGGAGATTCAATTCGCACAAACTTATCGGTATATACCTCCTCTTTGGTCGGATTCCAGAACAACTCCTCAGTATTTAGCTGCTCGTTGTTGGTAACATTTTTCAACTCCACATCTCCGGTTGCTTTCCAGTGGTCTTCCTCCTTAATATAAATAGCGTAATTGGCCTTTAGCTTACCGGTTGTTCTCCCCTCTTTGTCAAAGAATTCTAGTTGTACTCCCTGTGGCATCTCCTGATTACCGTCGTCAAACTCCAGTAGTTGCGGGGTAGTTACTTTTGCTGTTACAATAGCTGAGTCGCTATGAAGGATTACGGCATTCTCTACCGACCGGATTGGCCCCTCGTACTCAATAATCTCCTTGGGACCAGATTCGTCGTCACCGCAAGATGTTAGTAACACGAGAAGAGAAAATAAAAGTATGGCAAATCGCCTGTTCACCCTATAAATATAAAAAGGTCAAGGGTGATGCACCCTTGACCATATTCTTTATTCTGTTGTAATTTTTAATCTCTTGTTCGAAGAACAACCGCCTGGTTGATCCAGCATCCAACGCTCATGGTTTGGCCTTTGGTATAATTCCTCTCGAAGAGCTCTTCCACTGATGGAAATTGTTCCTTTGCACTTTGCATCCCCTTAGAATTACCTGCCTTTTGGTACATATCGTAAGCCGCCAAAAATACTAGCCTGTCTTTCACCTTGTCTTCTCCTTCTCTGCAAGTTTTATGGCTATTCATGTAGAGGTTAGCAATTAGATTGTAAGCTTCCTTTCTTGAAGGATCAGCTTGAATCGCTTTTAAGGAATGGTCGCGGGCACCAGAAAAGCTTCCTTGCTTATGAGCTATAGAAGCCAACTTGTAATGCATATCTGCTACCCTGGTGTTGTCATCGGTTTGCTCAATGGCCTCAGTAAAATACTTTTTCGCACAATCGAAGTCTTCATTGGCCATACACTTATTGCCGATGGTCCAGGCTGTTCCATAGTTTGGCTCTTTTTCATATAGCTGTTTCGCTACGTCCAAAAAGAAGGCATTATCGGTGCACTTGGCAGTGAGTGAAAGACCAAATACTTTCTTGATTAACGCCACATCATCTGGTGTTTGATCAAGCTTAGGCACTAGTGTATTCTCAATAAACTCACAATCGATATCTACAGTTGCCGTCAATAGGCGATCGATTTGGTCTTTGAACTTATTAAGCCTATCAACATTCTTTCCTGCTGCAATTTTAGTATCTAGTATACCTACAATTTTATCATAAACGTTCAGGACTTCATCATCAGAAATATCTCCGTTGGCCTTCTTATACTTGTGCACGACAAACATATAAGCAACTAAGTTGTTGTCCCACACTTTATCTCCGTTCAACTCGTAAGCTTTCTTAAATAAAGCCACCAGGTCTGCATATTTTTCCTTGTTGTCTTTGTGGAATTGATAGGCAGCAAAAGCCTTTCTATTTAGCACATTGGCCTCTTCGTTGCAGTATTGAATTCTGAGGTCGTACATAAGCAGCGCCGAGTCTTGGTATACTGCCTTTTGTGCGGCATCTTTCTCAAGTTTTGCCAGATTCTCATAGATCTGCGCGCCATTGATGTAGTTAGATTTGTTTAGATCCGGCGCATTGGCCAGAATCCATGACAAATTATTAGCAGCAGTCCTGTAATCTCCATTCTTTTTGGCATCAGTATAAAGTGCGTACTTCGTTTCAGCTGTGGCCTTGTCCTCAGGCCAATTCCAGCCATTGCATTTCTGCGCACTAGCATTAGCAACCATTAATAGAGATGCAGCAAGTAGTAGTAGTCTTGTTTTCATAACCAAATAGTTAGTCAAATTTCCTCTTAATAAACCAGCGATCGTTGAAAGTCATGCCAAAGAATACTCTGAAAAAGTTCTCCTGAATTAATGAATTTCCTGTATTGCCCCTCCTGCCATATCTAAAGGCCATGTCGAGGCTGGAGAGCCGGCTTACTGGTAAGGACCATCCAAAATTTATACCAAATTCCTTTAATTGCTCGCCATTCACTACAAACGGCGTATTTTCATAATTAACTCCAAATCTGTAAGTAACTCTAGCCAAGTAGCTGTCAACATTCGAAGGATCGGGGGTAATATCGCCACCAATATTGATGGTGTAACTCCGGTCCAGCCCATCATTTTGTCCTTCAAAATTAGAAAAATCAGACCAATCCTGCATGGTAACATCTATACCTGCCGTCCATAGGAATCCGTTATTTATCGAAATTCCCAAACCAGCTTTTGCAGGAAGGGTTATGGAGCCATCAATATTATCTGCAATAGTGTCGGTTTCCTGGATTTGCCCTCCGATATTCCTCAGTTCGAATTGTTCAAATTTCGTGGCAGAGGCAACAGTTTCAGTGTCATAAGTAAAACCAAGATTCAATTGTAGTTTTTCTCCAAGCTTTTGTTGGTAAGCAACACCACCCGACAACATAATATCACTGATAGAAACGCGCTCTTGTAAAACAGTATTGAAAGGCACCACTGCATTAGGTATTTGCACCGTGTTTGACGTTTCCTTCTTGATAGAACTAAATAAATAGGAAGCTTTGACCCCAACATTCAACTTGTTAAACAATCTAAAGCCATTGGCAAGATAGAATTGGTTGAAGCCGCCCGTGCCCCTCTCCTTAATTGCTAAATCTGCATTTGCTCCGGGAAAAGGACTAACAGTTTCGAAATTGTAATTTACTCTGCTGTAAGGGTTGAGCCCTACGCCCAAAGTCCATTTACCTGGCTTCAATGGAAAAGCTGTTGCAAAGTAATTGAGGTTTACTGCTCCATTCTCTTCCTTAAGATCATCCTGTCGAACTGTTTTGTATTCTCCTAAAAAGCCAGCCTGGTAAACAGTAACCACATTGAAAGTAAGTAAGGCTGGATTAAGCGAGTTTAGGTACCAGGTTTCGCCCTTACTTAATCCCACGCTGCCTCTTCCAACCAGATTGGCCGAAGCCTGAGATTGAAGGTCGCCAATTCCTAACGAGGAATAAGTCGAAAGAGAGACTTGAGAAAATGATAAGTGACTGACAAACAGTGCTCCCAGTGCAAACCCTAATATCTTATCTATCTTGAGCATTATAAGTCAAAATTGCATTTAGTCCTTCCAAGACGAGATTTTGGGCTACAAATATGGGGGCTTTTATCCGTCTTTCAAAGTATTGGCTATCTCCCCCGGTTAAAATTACCCGCAGGTTCTCATATTTGTCTGCATACTCACTAATGATGCCTTCAACTTCTGCCGCTGTGCCATTAATTACTCCACTTAATATTGAATCAGTTGTGCTTCTTCCTATCAAATCAATCTTGGCATCTTTCAGTTCGATTAACGGCAAACTCTCAGTATAATTATGCAAAGCCGTAGTTTTCATTTTTACTCCTGCGGTTATACCTCCCCCCCAGTAGTTGGCTTCGTTATCAATAAAATCATAGGTTATTGCGGTACCCATATCTATCACCAGGCAATTGGCTCTTTCATATTTCTGCCAGGCCCCAACAACTGCCGCAATACGATCAACTCCAAGTGTTTCCGCCGATTCATACCTTAGGGTGATTGGAAGCGGGGTTCGGTAGTCTAGAATTATTGGGCTAGTGAAACTTTTGGATAATGCCAACAGCTCATCACTCTTAGAACCAACACTGCTGATAATAAGTGACTCCGCTCCACAATCGGTTACATAATCAATTAGTTCGGAATTGGTCACAAACTTATTCGCACTTACCAACTCATGGCCTTTAAACAAACCGGTTTTGGCAGATGAGTTGCCAACATCTATCGCTATATTCATTTTCAAACCTGATGCAAAATTAGTTATATGTCTCAGTTTTATAAAGTAATTGGCTTGATGTCAGGAACTTCACTGGACGGGCTTGATATGGCTTATTGTACCTTTGAAAAAGAATCAAGGTGGAAATTCTCAATTGATGCCTGTGACACCCTATCTTATCCACAAAAACTCCGAGAACGGCTTTCTGAAGCCACTGACCTCAATGCTGAAGAGTTACTGGAGCTAGACCTCGAGTTAGGAGATTACTGGGGTAAAGCCGTTAAGAGCTTTATTTCAAGCCACCAGTTGGAACCCGATTTTATATCATCTCATGGACATACAATATTTCACCAGCCTGAAAAGGGTATTACCATGCAGATCGGAAGTGGGCAAGTACTCAATTCCATTTGTGGCTTCCCAGTAATTAACGATTTCCGAAGTCAGGATGTGAAGCTTGGTGGCGAAGGAGCTCCCCTAGTGCCCATAGGCGATAAAGAACTATTTGCAGATTATGACGTCTGCATAAATCTTGGTGGCATAGCTAATTTGTCGTACCAGGAGATAGATCAGCGACTGGCCTACGATATCTGCGCATGCAACATGGTGCTAAATTTCGTATCCAATAAATTAGGCTTCGACTTTGATGAGAATGGTAATATGGCATCCACCGGAACAATCTTACCAGATCTTCTGGACCAGCTAGACAGTTTCAGATACTATGCAAAATCTCCTCCCAAATCACTGGGCTTTGAAGATATAGAGAAGCATATGTTGCCTCTGTTGGGTATAGCTGAGCCACGTAACGAACTACGCACGCTGGTTGAGCATATTGCATTGCAAGTTTCAAGATCTGTTGGAAATATTATCAGTAACCAAACAAGTTCCCAGGCCAGAGCGCTGGTAACTGGAGGGGGAGCATTTAATACCTTCCTTGTTGGTAGAATTTCCGACTTGGTTGGTGCTGAACTTGTAATTCCGGACGAAAAAATAATCACTTACAAGGAGGCATTAGTCTTTGCTCTTTTAGGTGTATTGAAGGTAAGGGGAGAAGTAAATGTACTGCGAACGGTAACCGGAGCCTCTGCCGACAGTTGCTCCGGCACATTGATTGGATCGTTGAGCAAATAATTTTAGATTAGCGCCTCATTTTTCAACGATGCGAGATCTACTAAAAAAGTTTGAGGAAAAGAAACCCGAAGTAACATTTGAATGGCACGACTCAGAAACTGAGGCGAAAGGTTGGGTTGTTATAAATTCATTAAGAGGGGGCGCTGCCGGTGGTGGTACCAGAATGCGAGTTGGCCTGGATAGGCACGAGGTAGAATCACTTGCCAAAACCATGGAAGTAAAATTCACTGTATCAGGCCCACCGATAGGAGGAGCTAAATCAGGCATTGACTTCGATCCTACCGATGATCGGAAGACCGGCGTAATGAAACGGTGGTTTAAGGCAGTATACCCACTGCTAAAGAATTATTACGGCACCGGGGGAGATCTCAACATTGACGAAATAGACGAAGTAATTCCCATCACCGAGGAATTTGGACTATGGCATCCCCAAGAAGGCGTTGTAAATGGATACTACCAGGCTAATGAACCAGAGAAGATCAAAAAACTTGGTCAGTTAAGGCAAGGGGTTTCAAAAGTGATTGAAGATATTCACTTCACACCTTCCTTAGCCGAAAAGTATACCATCGCCGATATGATAACTGGCTACGGAGTTTCGGAGTCTGTAAGACATTATTATAATCTTTGGGGAGGCAACATTGGAGAAAAGAAAGCTATTATTCAAGGATGGGGAAATGTTGGAGCAGCCGCGGCTTTCTATCTTAGTAAGCTAGGAGTTTCTATAGTGGGTATCATTGATAAGTTTGGTGGAATCATTTCCGAAGCGGGACTTTCAGAGGATGAGATTACCAGGTTGTTCATTGCCCGCGAGGGTAACAAACTAAAAGCTGAAAACATACTGACCTTTGAAGAGGTAGATAGCAAAATCTGGAATCTCGATGCAGAAATTTTTATTCCTGCGGCTGCATCAAGGCTGGTAGGAGAATCTCACTTAAAGATGTTGATTGATAGCGGACTTGAAGTAATCTCAGCTGGAGCAAACGTTCCTTTCAATGATCCTGAGATTTTCCTTGGTCCAATTGGAGAATCTGCTGACAACCAAGTGTCATTGATCCCGGATTTTATTGCTAACTGCGGCATGGCTAGGGTGTTTGCCTACCTCATGGACACTTCCATTGAAATGACTGATGAGGCAATCTTCTCAGACACTTCTAATACAATTTTACAGGCTCTGCAACAAACCCATTCTCGCAATCCCGAGAAAGTCGGCATTACCCAATCGGCATTTGAAATTGCTCTACAACAATTAGTCTAAAATATTTATTTGCAGTATTTTGTGTCGTTAAATTACTCAACCGAAAATTTCACCTAGCGTAATTGATGAGACTTCACTTCCAGAGGGTATTGGTGGGACTACTATTCCTTTTGATCCTGACGGCAATCCTGCCAAGTGAAGTACAAGCAGGCACTTCCTCCGAAATTATTGAAGCGGAATTGGTGATAAATACTCCAGATGAGGCCATCTCATCTGGTGGCGGAGGTGACCATAGTGCTGCCCCGGGGTGGTTGGTTACTCCCTTTGCAATTCTGCTGTTAATGATTGCAACCGGGCCACTTTTCTACGAGCACTTCTGGCACAAAGCCTATCCGATAATAGCTGTTATACTCGCCACCGTTGTGGTGCTCTATTACATCTTCGCATTGCATAATGTCCATCAGCCCGTTCACCACCTTTTTGAGTACATCCAATTCATAGCCCTACTGTCATCATTGTACATTGCTTCCGGCGGAATAATGATTAATGTCGATAAGGAAGCTACACCGCTAGCCAATGTAATTATTCTATTGGTTGGCGCAGTAATAGCCAACTTCATTGGTACTACCGGCGCATCAATGTTGCTGATCAGACCATTCATTAGACTGAATCGCTTCCGGATCAAAGGGTACCATATTATCTTCTTCATTTTTGTTGTGAGTAACATTGGTGGTTCACTGACACCAATTGGAGATCCTCCCCTATTCCTTGGCTTCCTAAAAGGTGTGCCCTTCTTCTGGACTTTAACCCACAACTTTGTTCCCTGGCTCATAGCAATTATAGTCCAGGTCAGTATTTTCTACTTATTTGATATCAAGAACAAGGCCAACTACAACACGGATGATGAGCCAGTAAATTATACCAATAAGATCACCCTTATCGGAACAAAGAACTTCCTCTGGCTTGGGGTGGTAATATTCTCGGTTTTCCTGGATCCTAATGTTTTGGAATGGGTGCCGGCAATTGAATATGATGGAACCAAGTTCTCGTATATCCGGGAGCTAATAATGTTCAGCGTTGCCTTCCTATCGTTTAAGCTCGCGAACAAAGAGGCTATCAAGGGGAATGATTTCAGTTTTGAACCTATCAAAGAGGTAACTTATATCTTCATCGGAATTTTCGGTACTATGATGCCCGCTTTGGAATTGGTTGGAGGTTTTGCAGCCTCGCCAGAGGGTATCAAAATGATCACCCAAAATACACTTTACTGGGGCACCGGGATTCTCAGTGGATTCCTTGATAATGCCCCTACGTATATCAACTTCCTCACGGCAGCCATGGCATCACAAGGGGCCACAATCAATAACATGGCAGAAGTAGTTACATATGCCTCGGGAGGCACCTATGCTAATTCAGTGCTGAATTTGAAGGCCATTTCTGTTGCTGCGGTTTTCTTTGGCGCTATGACTTACATAGGCAATGGGCCTAACTTTATGGTGAAGTCAATTGCAGAGCAAGTAGGGATAAAGATGCCATCATTCTTCGGGTATATTATAAGGTACTCCCTTCCTCTACTCTTGCCGCTTTTCCTAATAACCTGGTTTTTGTTCTTCAGATAGATCGCTAAACTAGAAGCTAAGCATTTTTATTGCTGTAATGGCCGCTTCATCACCTTTGTTGCCATACTTGCCGCCAGCGCGATCAAGAGCCTGGGAATGATTATCCGTGGTGAGCACCCCGAATATTATCGGCTTGTTGTATTTCAGCGCCACGTCATTCAAGCCCTGGGCCACGGCATGGCAGATAAAATCAAAGTGACGCGTTTCTCCCTGGATAACGCAACCCAGGCAAATCACCGCATCGATACTTTTCTTAGAAGCCATCCATTGGGCACCCAAAACTAACTCATAGCTCCCAGGGACGTCTTTGCGGACTATGTTTTTCTCTTTTGCTCCATTGTTGATGAGTGTTTGCAATGCACCTGCATAAAGAGATCCAGTAATTTCATCGTTCCATTCAGAAACTACAATCGCAAAATTACTCTTAGAGATGTCCTTAAGATTCTTGTAGGAATACGTACTCAGATTCTTTTGATTACTCGCCATGGCGACCGCCTTTACTTCAATTAAAAATACAGATTTTCAAGTCAGGCATAAGACGACCTCCTTCAGCCCAACGATTCAATCGAATATTTGACCTTAACTATGATGCAATTAAACCGCCAATTCTCGCGCTTTGTTTTTGAGCATCCTGGTAGAGATTGCTGTCATAAAAGTCGCTTACAATGCGGTCATACATCTTTTTTGCATTAGCCAAATCCGAAGATTTTTCGTAAGCCAATGCCGCTTTCATCAGGTATTGTGGTGTAAAGTACTTGTTGGGCTTATAATCAGCCGCTTTGGTGTAGGAAGTAGCTGCGTTTTGGTAGTCTTCTAATTCCATGTATGCGTCGCCTATCAAACTAAAGGCTCGTGCTTGGATTAGTAGATCATCAGAGCTGAATTCCTCCAGGTGAGTTATTGCTTGTCCGAAATTTCCTTGCTTAATATAGATTGTGCCAGCGTAGAAATTGGCTAGGTTGGCAACTTTGGTACCCTTGTATTCATCTATGATCTCCAAGAATCCAAAATTGTTCCCGTCCCCATTGAGTGCCAAACTAAGACTATCAGTTTGAAAGTAGTATTCCGCCTGAAACATATCTCTTTTGGCCGACTCATTCTGCTTTTCCTGATTAGTTCTGTAATAGAACAATCCTGCAACGCCAAGTACTAATATGCCAACTATCGAAAAGACAATAGTCTTGTTGCGATTGACATAAGACTCAAATTTTCCAAACTGCTCCTGGAAAACTTCAGGATTTTCCATCGCGCTAGAACTAGGGACGTCTGCCTTTTTTTTCTTTTTCGCTGTCATCTATTCCTAAAATTCAGGTCGCAAAGGTACTAATTAGAAATGTAATTTACTACAGTTAGTCAGTTATGAAGGGATAGTCTTCCTGGACATAAATATGCTCAAATGCCTTATCGGGAGATGGGAAGGCTGATTCTTCTGCAAAGGTCACTGCTTCGGCTACAGCCTGCTTAACTTTCTCTTCAATTTTTTCTAGCTGAGACTCAGGCAAAATTTTCTTAGAAACTATTGTAGATCGAAGCTTCTCGATAGGATCCCGCTTCTTATACTCCTCCACCTCTTCCTTGGTTCTATATTTGGCAGGGTCTGACATGGAGTGTCCCTTGTAACGGTAGGTTCTGAATTCGAGCAGTGTGGGACCATCACCTTTGCGAGCCCTGGTAGCTGCCCTTGTCACTGCCTCATGCACGTCTTCTACCGACATGCCATCAACAGGCTCCGAAGGCATGTCATAGGCTTCACCAAGTGTATAGAGTTCGGTAACATTCGAAGTTCGCTCCACCGATGTACCCATTGCGTAACCGTTGTTTTCTATAACGAAAATCACAGGAAGCTTAAAGTGCATGGCCAGGTTGAAAGCTTCATGGAAGGCCCCTTGCCTAACAGCGCCATCTCCCATATAAGTGATGCAGAGGTTTTTTGTTTTGCGATATTTCTCGGCAAACGCAAGTCCTACACCAAGAGGTATTTGTCCCCCAACTATTCCATGCCCACCATAAAAGTTCTTCTCTACATCAAACATGTGCATAGAACCACCATGTCCTTTGGAAATTCCCGTTTCCTTTGCAAATAGTTCAGCCATAACAGCATTTGGATCTGACCCCAAACCCAGTGGGTGGGCGTGATCGCGATAAGCGGTTATCCATTTATCTTCTTTGTTAAGTGCTGTAACTGCACCAGATACTCCAGCCTCTTGTCCGATGTAGAGATGGCAAAACCCTTTTATCTTCTGCTGGCCATATAATTGTCCCGCTTTCTCCTCAAACTTCCGCATCAAGTACATACTCTCATACCAATAGGTATATGTTTCTTTGCTGTATTTGGCCTTGGCACTCGACGATTTACTTTTGGACTTTGTCTTTGTAGTAGGCATTAGTTTATTTTGTCTTTCTTCCCAACTCCCAATTTTGTACCCTTTACTGGAAGCATGTGGATTGCGAAAATAACACAAATTCAGTCAATTATAAAGCAGGAATTGCAATACCGTTTTGCCTCATACTGCTGATTTTGCGAAGAAATTGAAGGAAACGAGGGTATGCATCTGGCCGAGCTAAATCTTTTCAACTTTAGGAACTATGAGTCTACATCGGTTTCATTTACCCCTGCCATGAATTGCATTGCCGGCCCAAATGGCAGCGGGAAAACGAACCTACTGGATGCCATCTACTACCTGTCGCTTACAAAGAGCGCATTCAATACCGACCCCCAATGTATCAAACATCAACAAGGCGCCTTTACCGTAAAAGGTGTTTTTAAATCGGGTGATGAAGAGCACGAGATTAGATGCGGCTTTCAGTCGGGTAAGAAGAAAGTGGTGGTATATAATGGTAGTGAATACGAGAAATTAACTGAACACATTGGAAAGTTTCCGGTGGTGATGATTGCTCCAAATGACACGGACATTATAAGAGAGTATAGCGACGCCAGAAGAAAGTTTTTTGACGGCATATTGTGCCAGGTAGATAGTGACTATTTGGAGGATCTGCTTACTTATTCCAAAGTATTAAGACAACGAAACAGCCACTTAAAGATGGCGCCGCATGTTGGGGCTTTGGACAAGACACTTCTGGAAACTTACGATCACTCCTTAATTGATTCCGGAAAGAGAATCTTTGAGAAAAGGGAAGCCTTTGCGCAGAAGTTCCTTCCGGTCTTGTATCAACATTACGAAAAAGTATCGGGAGGTAAAGAGGGGGTTGAGTTGCAATATGAATCTCAATTGCATGATGATGATTTCGTGGAGAAGTTTCATGACAACCTCAGCAAAGACCACCTCACTAAAAGAACCGGCTTCGGAGTTCATAAGGACGACTTCATATTTAGCATAGATGGGCACCTGCTAAAAAGGTTCGGCTCCCAAGGTCAACAGAAATCTTTTTTAATAGCTTTGAAGCTGGCTCAGTATAGCCTGATGAAGGAATTGAAAAAATTCAAGCCTATTTTGCTGCTAGACGACATCTTCGACAAATTAGATGAGGACCGAATGAGTATGCTGGTGCAATTGGTTTCCTCGAATGAGTTCGGGCAAATTTTTGTTACTGATGCTCGACTTGAGCGCACAACAAAACTTCTTGAGCAGAATAATGTCGGCGCCAACGTGATGCAAGTATCAAACGCTAATATTACCAACTCTCATGGCTAAGGATCGAAAACAGCCCCCTCGAAATGCTAATACCTCCACATTAAAGGAGGCTATTGATGGTATGTTCAAAAGCTATCGCCTGGAGGCCAAGTATCGAGAAAAAGAAATAATTGCTTCCTGGGAAGGCCTAATGGGAAAACCCATTGCCAACAGAACGCGCCGCATGTTTTTCAGGGACAGAAAGCTATTTATCGAATTGACCTCCGCCCCCCTAAAGCAGGAATTGTCCTTATCCAAATCCAAAATACTTATTATGCTTGCCGAGAGATTTGGTCAGGATACTGTAGAAGACATTGTTTTCCTCTGACCTATTCTCCTTCTTCAGGCATCAAAACTATCTGCACGTAGTTGTCTAAGTCGAAATACTTCTTAGCAGCTTCCTGGATATCACCAATAGTTAAAGCATCAGTAAGCGATTCAGCCTCATTAAAAGTACTCAGGTCGCTGCCGTTGTAATAATAAGCGTTAAGCTGATTTAGCCAATACCGATTCCTCTTGAGATTCTCTTCCCTGTTTCTCGTTTGTGCCTCCTTGACCTTCTGAAGGTCTTCTTCACTCACTCCTTCGGTCTTAATGCGCTCTATTTCCGTAAATGTTGCTGCAATTAGATCTTCAGCATTTTCAGGAGCGCAGGGGAAGCTGATATTCATGGAATATCGTTGGTAGGGAAATTGTGATGCACTGCCGGAGGCGCCCACGCCATATACTCCACTCTTCTCTTCGCGAAGAATTTCGATCAGTTTGATGGTTAGCACTTCACCAAGAGATCTAATAGCGTGATTAGCCTTTTTACCATATTCATGATCGCCTGTAAACCTAATGGTGACGAAACTTTTGGGGTCTGTTCCCCGGTTCAAAGTTTCTTTCACCACTCCTTTAGGTGGCCGGATGCCGAGGTCTTTCCAGGTTTCTTCCCTATTAATATTGGGAAGGCTACCCAGGTAAGTTTCCAATAAAGGTGTTATCTCGGCAATATTGAAATTTCCTACAAAGAAGAATTTGAAATCACCGGCGTTGGCAAACCTTTCCCGGTAAACCTCATACGATTTTCCAAAGTCGATTTGCTCCAATTCCACAGCTGTAGGGAAGCCTCCGCCACGGGGGTGATTTTGGGTCATAATCTTACTCACCTGATCCTGGAAATAGAATTGAGGGTTTGACATCAAATTCTGAAAAAGCATCTTATTCCGGGACTTAAAAGATTGGAAGGCTTCGGGGTCTTTTCTAGGTGCGGTAAAATACAGGTTTACTAACTGCAGCATAGTTTCAAAATCTTTTGGAGCTGCACTACCACTGAATCCTTCGCGATAGGTGCCAATAAAAGGAGAAACCCTCACTGTTTTCCCAGCGAACAACTTCTGCAAATCAGTTGGTGAGAAATCTCTAACTCCAGATTGGTTAATTATGCCTGAAGCGTTTTCAGCAGACTTGGCCACATCCTCTCCATAAAGTGAATGTCCACCCAGGCTGTAGGCCGACATTAGTATTTCGTCGTTTTTGAAATCAGTCGGCTTCAGCACCACTACCATTCCATTGGAAAGTGCTAGTTCGGTTACACCTAAGTCTTCATTAGTAGTAGAGTTAGCAACCTTACCGGCTGTAGGCTTGGTTTCCATTAATTCCGAACCTGAAAGTTCATCTTCGTATGCAGTTACTTCTATCTTCTCGGCATCGGCTAGCATCTTTCTAATTTCTTCCTCCGCAGGCAACACAACACCTTCTTTCTCCGGACCAGTGACGACCACTACTCTATTCGTTTCAGTAATCCACTTACTGGCCAGGGCATTGACTTCCTCAATTTCTATAGTAGGCAGAACTTGCTGAGAATACTTGTATTCAAATTCGATCCCTGGAATTGGCTCGGCATCCAGATAGTTCCCTACATATTCAGAAGCATAAACTCCAGATTCCGTCTTATCGCTTTCCTTAAATGCCTTTTCAAGTGCATTCAGCATTTCCTTTTTGTAGCGATCCAACTCACCTGCAGTGAAACCAAATCTCTTCACCCTCTCATTCTCAGTGAGTAGAGCTTGCAGGCCTTTTTCGATTCCATCTTGACCGACTACGGCAAACGATGAATAGCTACTCTTATCCCGGACTAATCCGCCAAAACTGGTACTACCAAAAATAAATGGTGGCTCAGCCGATTGCCTAAGTTCATTCAAGCGCCGATTCAGCATGCCATTATATATCTGATAGATGAGATCGCGGCGATAGTCTTTTAGGGTTTCGGTTGTCTCGCTATCAGCTTTGTAGAACAACTGTATCTGTGTAAAGGCTGCTTCTTTGTCAGAGGCAATGGTTATATAAGTCTCATTGTGATTTGGAACCTCGTAGCTGGTTCTTGGCCTGGGCTTTTTGGTGGGCTTAACATTATTGAAATGCTGCTTGATCTTGGCTTCCATTTGGTCCACATCAACATCGCCAACAGCCACTACCGCCATCAAATCCGGGCGGTACCAATCGCGATAGAATCTTCGTGCTGCTTCATAATCATGATTTTCGATAATTTCTTTTTTACCGATTGGCAGTCTATCAGCATAACGTGAATCTTTGAAGAGTACGGGGAAGTATTGGTCACGCATCCTTTGGTTTGCCCCCCGACCGAGGCGCCACTCTTCAAGCACAACACCGCGTTCTTTGTCAATTTCCTCCTCGCTAAAGGTAACGTTATGTGCCCAGTCTTCAAGCACTTGCAGACCCTTATTCAGAATCTCCTCATCGTCTGAAGGAATGGGGAGAATGTATACAGTTTCGTTAAAGCTGGTATAGGCATTTAAGTCCGCTCCGAATTGTACCCCAATGGATTGCAGGTAGTCAACAATCTCATTTTTCTCAAAATTCTTTGTGCCGTTAAAGGCCATGTGCTCCACAAAGTGCGCCAATCCAAGCTGGTCTTCATCTTCTTGCATAGAGCCGGCATTAACAACCAGTCTCATTTCAACTCTATTTTCTGGTTTCTTATTTTGCCTGATGTAGTACCGCATACCGTTGTCAAGCTGCCCAATTCTAACCTTCGGATCTACTGGCAGTTTACTGTCTAACTGACCAGTAATATTAGTTTCCTGGGCGGTAACGGCCACTGGAAGAAACATAAGGGCTAGAAATCTTCTGAAATACTTGATTGCGTCCATAGGAGTGTTTTTAAGAAATTTATTCTTGTCAAAGTTTACTAAGATAATGGATAATGTGCGAGATACGAACCGCTAGTGCTGCGAATGGTTGATGGCGATAACCACTTATCTGGTTATGGAGAGCCCCTCATTAAACCTGGCTACCTTGAGAAGGCTCACTGCTTACTTTTTCAGACACCAATTCTTCTGGCACCTTAGCCTCCGTTTCAGTTACCTCTTCGCCTTGATTTTCCACAAAGAATCTTTTCTGGAAGATCAAGATCGCAGTTACCCCTACAAATATGGAGGCGTCAGCAATGTTGAATATGGGCCAAAGTGCTATATAGTCTCCTCCCCAGATTGGCACCCAATTGGCGATTTGCCCTTCCCATATGTCCACGTAGAACATGTCTATTACCTGGCCATGAAACCAAGGTGTACTGGCATTGTAGGGTGCGTTATCAAGAAAGACCCCGTAGAAGGTACTGTCAATTACATTGCCGATGGCCCCTCCCAGAATTAAACCTACACACCACAACAAACCTTGCGGTACTTTCCTTTGGGCCAGGTAGTATAAGTAATAGGCAATCCCAACCATAGCAAAAAGTCTGAAGATTGTAAGAAAAAGCTTGCCGTAGGCTGAACCAAGCTGCATACCAAATGCCATTCCCGGATTAAGAGTATAATGCAGCTTAAACCAATCTCCAAAAACGGGTATCTGACCAGCCACGCCCATATCCATATTGAAATGGACCAGGAACTTCACGGTCTGGTCTAACAGAATAATACCCAGGCTTAGGAGATAGAATTTATAATACTTTTTGAACGGCATTAGACTTTTGCAATTTTGACCTTGATCGAGTAATCGTCAACCTCAAATATAGTACCTATTTCAACAGCATCCGCTATGGTAATTGAAACGGCCTGGGTTTCATTCTTGATGTAATCGTTATGAGCATCAATGGCCTTGTTCACTATTTCTTCCCCGCTTTCAAACTCCAGTTCTATCTTATCTTGAACTTCGAAGCCCATCTCCTTACGGTGATTCTGGATCCGGTTAACCAAATCTCTCCCTATTCCCTCCATTTTCAGTTCATCGGTTAGCGTTATATCCAGCGCCACAGTGAGGCTACCTTCATTTGCAACAGACCATCCCGGAATATCCTCAGAAATAATTTCGACATCTTCAAGAGTTAGATTTATAGGGCCATCAGAAAGTTCTAGCGGAATGTTGTTTTCTTGCTCAAGCGTCCTGATCTCATCGGCTCCAAAAGCCCCAATAGCCGCCGATATCTCTTTCATTTTTGGGCCGTATTCTTTGCCTAACTTCTTGAAGTTTGGTTTGGCCTTCTTCTTCAGAATATCAGAGGCATCATCCAGATATTCAATGCTTTTGGTATTCACTTCGCTTAGAATGAGATCTTCTACAGCCTGGATGTGCTTCTTAAATTGATCGTTAAGAACAGGCACCAATATCTTTGATAGTGGCTGTCTCACCTTAATTTTCTTCCCTTTTCTAATAGAATGAACCAGGGAAGATATGTTCTGAGCCAACCTCATCTTCTCTTCCAAATCCAGATCGACTAATTCAGCTACGGCTGTTGGGAAATCGGTTAAGTGAACTGACTCTGCTTGCTCCCTGCCTGTTACTTCGTTTAGATCACAGAAGAGGCGATCCATAAAGAAAGGTGAAATAGGGGCCGCCATTTTTGCCACACTTACTAAACATTCATAAAGTGTTTGGTAAGCAGCCTTCTTATCGTCGTTATACTCCCCTTTCCAGAATCTCTTACGATTGAGGCGAACATACCAGTTGCTGAGGTCGTCAGTAACAAATTCCTGAATTACCCTTGCTGCCCGGGTAGGCTCATAGTCAGAATAAAATGCATCTGCTTCGGATGCCACCGTGCTTAACCTTGAAAGTATCCAACGATCACTTTCGGTGAGATTCCCCGGTTTGATATCATCCTCATACTTGAAGCCATCCAAATTGGCGTAAAGCGCAAAGAATGAGTAGGTATTATAAAGCGTACTGAAAAACTTGCGCTGCACTTCGGTAACGCCATCAATATTAAACCTGAGGTTATCCCAAGGGTTGGCATTCGAAATCATGTACCACCTCACTGCATCCGGGCCGTGCTTCTCTATTACTTCAAAGGGGTCGACGGTATTTCCCAGCCGTTTCGACATCTTATTGCCTTCCTTGTCAAGTACTAAACCATTGGATACTACATTTTCAAACGCTACACTGTCAAACAGAAGCACAGCAATGGCGTGGAGTGTAAAGAACCAGCCCCGAGTTTGGTCTACTCCTTCAGCAATAAAATTTGCGGGGAAGTTTCTCTCGAATACCTCCTTATTCTCGAATGGATAGTGCCACTGGGCATAAGGCATGGACCCTGAATCGAACCAAACATCAATGAGGTCTGGCTCACGAAACATTTCCTGCCCGCTATCACTTACCAAAACCACCTCATCCACAAACGGGCGATGCAGGTCGGCCTCTCTGCCATCGAACGGCGAAGAGTCCATTTTGCCGGCCTCAATCGACTTGTTGATTTCTTCTTCAAGTTCTTGCCAAGACCCGATGCATTTCATCTCCGTACGATCCTTAGATACCCAAATCGGCAAGGGCGTTCCCCAGAATCTCGAACGGCTTAAGTTCCAATCCACCAGGTTCTCAAGCCAGTTTCCAAATCTTCCCTTACCAGTACTTTCTGGCTTCCAGTTGATAGTATTGTTGAGCTCCACCAGCCTATCTTTCAAGGCTGTGGTTTTAATAAACCAGGAGTCAAGTGGGTAGTATAAAACAGGTTTATCCGTACGCCAGCAGTGCGGATACGAGTGTACATATTTCTCTACCTTGAACGCCTTGTTTTCTTCCTTCAGTTTTATGGCAATCCTAACATCAGTTGATCTATAGTCCGGATCAGACTCGTCTTCATCGGTATAGTTCTTCACATACATGCCGGCAAAGTCTGTTATCTCCTCAACAAACCTTCCTTTTCGATCGACAATGGGCGCATCCTGACCTTGTTCATCCTTAACTAATACGCCAGGGATATTGAATTGTACACAAGTTCTGTAGTCATCAGCACCGAAAGTCTTTGATATGTGAACGATGCCGGTTCCATCTTCTGTGTTTACAAAATCTCCGGGAACCACAGTAAATCCCGGTTTTGGCAATGGTATATAAGGCATCAGTTGCTCGTAATCCATACCAACCAAATCCGACCCTTTAAACTCTTTAATTATCTCGAAGGGTATCAGCTTATCGCCGGGCTTGTAATCCGAGATGGCGATGTCTTCGGCTTTGTCGCTGAAATATGCGGAAAGCCTATCCTTGGCCAGAATTACATTTATAGGCTCAAATGTGTATTGATTAAATGTGCTGACTTTCACATAATCGATATCCTTGCCAATGGCCAACGCGCTATTCGCCGGCAACGTCCATGGAGTAGTGGTCCATGCAAGGAAATAATCATTATCAGTATTTTCGATCCTGAATTGGGCCACTACTGAAGTGTCGGTGACATCCTTGTAGGTTCCAGGCTGATTCAGTTCGTGAGAGCTTAAGCCTGTTCCGGCAGCAGGGGAGTACGGCTGAATAGTGTAGCCTTTATAAAGCAGATCTTTCTCATAAAGCTGCTTTAGCAGGTTCCACTCAGATTCCATGTAGTCCTTTTTGAAGGTGATATAGGGGTCATCCAAATCAACCCAAAAACCAATGCGCTCTGTCAGGTCGTCCCATTGATCTTTGAACTTCATTACCGCCTCCTTACACTTCTGATTATAATCTTCAATAGAGATCTTAGTCCCGATATCATCCTTTGTTATTCCTAGCTCCTTCTCTACTTGCAACTCCACGGGCAAGCCATGCGTATCCCAACCACCCTTACGGTGCACCTGGTAGCCTTTCAAGGTCTTAAATCGGCAAAATAGGTCCTTAACCGTACGGGCCATAACATGATGTATGCCAGGAGTACCATTGGCTGAGGGCGGACCTTCATAGAAGGTAAAGATCTCTGCTCCCTCCCTGTTACTTATAGATTTTTCAAAGACGCTATTCTTTTGCCAAGATTCCAGAACCTCCTTGGCAATCTTTGCATAATCCAGACTTTTGTATTCTTTATACTTCATCACTCTCCAAAAAATTGGGGGAATTTATTTTGTATCAATCTCTCCTTCAATCTGCTTGTCAATGCCATTACCTCCTACCTCAATACGCCCCAGATCAATGTCCTCGTCCTCATCTTCCTGGTAGAACTCGTCTATTTGTTCAATTAATGGATGGAAATCTTTCTTGCGCTTGCCATCGTCAAAGGCTAATAATAATGAAGGTAGGACAACCAGGTTGGCTATCATCGCAATGAACAAAGTTGTTGAGGTTAGTATGCCAAGGGCAACAGTGCCGCCGAAATCAGAAACCGCAAAAATCACAAACCCGGCAAAGAGCACAATGGAGGTATATATCATACTAGTACCAGTTTCCTTCAGGCTATTGCTTACCGCTACCGGCACAAAGAATTTGTTGGCGAACAACTCCTGCCGATACTTAGCCAAAAAGTGAATTGAATAATCCACAGATATACCAAAGGCAATACTAAAAACAATGGCAGTACTGGGTTTTAGGGGTATCTCGAAATAGCCCATGATCGCCGCAGTAATCAGCAGTGGGATAACATTGGGTATTAGTGAAATCACAATCATGCGGAGGTTGACAAAAAGTGCCGCCATAATCAGCGATATTATCCCAAATGCAAGTAAGAAGCTGAATTTCAAATTCTGAATAAGGAACTTGTTCCCCTTGATAAACAGGGGAGTTGTGCCGGTAATGCCGACCTCAAGATCGGTATCTGCGAAAATAGAATCTCTCATGGGTATCACTACCTGGCTGAGTAATGAGTCCATTTTTTTACTGCCGATATCTGCTACCTTCAGCGAAATCCTCATTTTCTGGCCAGTGCTGTCAACAAAGGAATTCAAGAGCCCCGAACTATCTGACTGATTACGGAAATATCTGAGGATGAAATTTCTATCCCGGTTGTTGGGCAAACCGTAGCGTAGAGGGTTATTATTATAAAACGCCTGGCGCGAAGCCTTAATGAAGCTCACGATTGAAACCGGCCTGGAGATGTCTTCTTGTGAAGCCAGGAATTCTTCAAAGCGGTTGACAAGCCTTAGATTTTTTAGCTGAATAACTCCGCGTTTTCTACCGGTATCTACTATTACCTCCAGTGGCATGATACCACTAAAGTTTTCCTCGAAAAATGCCAGGTCTCTTTTTACCTTGCTATCCTCCGGAATGTCATCAACCATGTATGACACTGAAAACACCTGGTATAGTCCATAAATGGCAAACCCAACAATAATTGCTGTAACAACAAAAACCCTGTACTTATGTCTATGAACCAAAAGGTCCAGACCGGTAAGAACCGCTCCCAGAGGTTTGAATTGTAAGTGCTTTATCTGCTTTTTCGATGGGGCTGGCAGCCATGAAAAAACACTGGGGATAAGAATGATACTAACCACGAAAGTGGCCATGATGTTTAATCCGGCAATAATTCCAAACTCCGTAAGAATTACGATCTCCGTAAAAGCGAGTACCAGGAAACCGATGGAGGTGGTTAGGTTGGTAATCAAGGTAACGAAGCCAATTTTGCGCGTAACCCTGCTGATCGCCATCACCTTATTGCCATGAGTTTGGAACTCATGGTGGTACTTGTTGAGCAGATAGATACTATTAGGTATTCCTATTACCACAATAACCGGCGGTATCAGGCCAGTCAGCAACGTTATCTTGAATCCGAATAATTCGAGGGAGCCGAGCACCCAGACGATAACTACCCCGATTATGATCATAGGGAAAACGACTGCAGTCCACGATCGGAAGAAAAGAAGCATTATGAGGCCGGTGATAACCACGGATGCGATGATGAACATGATCATTTCAGAGCCTACCCGGCCAGCTACTACTGATCTAACAAATGGCAAACCGGCATAATGAAGTTCAAGCCCGGTTCTATTGGTGAAAGCTTCGCCCAGGTCAATCATGTCCTGGGTAAGGGCTATCCGCTTCACACTGTTGAGCACTTCTTTGTCAATTGAGATCAGCATCAGCATGGCGCCATTTTTCTCATTGATAATTTGCCCGCTAT
The DNA here is from genome assembly GCA_028285445.1 of Cyclobacteriaceae bacterium. Classification (GTDB taxonomy): domain Bacteria; phylum Bacteroidota; class Bacteroidia; order Cytophagales; family Cyclobacteriaceae; genus JANQPQ01. The sequence goes on from JANQPQ010000050.1 coordinate 115,590, forward strand.
AGAACTTTTGGTCGAAGGCAACTTGCAGCAGGCTATCTAACTGCTGCTGGTCATCCGGAATCTCTTTAAAGATGGTTTCTAGTGTAAACTGTCTGCTGGAGGTGTCTTTCTTTAGCCGTTGCAACAATGGAAATGACACAACTTCTCCCACGCCATCGAGATATGATATCTCCTCACTGAGGAATTTGAACCTGCGAAAGTTCTGAGGCTGGTAAATAGCACTATCCCTAATGCCAATAGCCACCAGATTGCCATCCTCCCCAAAGAGTTGCTTAAACTCCTCAAAGTAGATCATGTCAGGGTCGTCGGCTGGCACCACCTTAGCGAAGTCGTAGCTCCACTCCGTTTTTTGAGCTTTAAAGCCCATGAAAATGGTAACTCCAACCAGGATTAATACCAGGAAGAGCCTGTACTTTATGATGTTATGGGAGAGTTTCGTCCACATATGAAATTGGAGGTCAAAGGTAAGGATTTTAGGAATAAGCCTCGGTTACCAACCTTGAAATTCTTGGGGTACTAACAGTATGAAAATCAGGGCTAATTGGCTGAAATTAACTACCAGGGAGTGAAATGCCTTTTATTCTTCTGTAGGTTGATAGGGCAAATCGATCTGTCATGCTTGAGATGTAATCGAGACACACCATTAAGGTTTGATAAATATCCCCTTTGGGAAGGCTTACCTGGATCTCCGGAGGCAACAATCGCAGAATAGCCTGATGCTTTTTCGAAAATTCAGGTGAAGCAACGCAATCAAAATAAGCTGCCTGTGTAAACTCTTCCAAAAGGCCCGGTAGCACCTCAAACCCTGCAGCCTCCGTTTCAATAACGGTCTGAGAGCGATATATCTTTTCTATCGATATTGCCATGATATCGGCCAGGGGTTTTTCTGCTTCTATTAAATCTGTTAGGGCGGTATCAAAATTACCCGATAATATTTCCGCCTCATTGTCAACGAAGCACTGCGCACACTGCTCGATCAAAACTCCGATAGTCATAGCACGAAGTAGCCCCACTTTTTCGTTCTGCCCTGCATATTCCTCCAACCTCGGTAATTCTAGTTTGTCTTTGAGAATGGCCGAAAACAACTCTAAGGCTTCTTCGTAGCTTACGAGCCCCAGTCGACAGCCATCTTCAAGATCAATAATATGATAACAAATATCGTCTGCTGCTTCTACCAGGAATGCAAGCGGATGCCTACACCAGTTGGCATTGTCTTTATCGCCCATTGGGATCATACCAACCGAGTGTGCTACCTCCTGGAAAAGTTCTTTTTCACTTTGGAAGAAACCGAACTTTTTCTGGCTTCTTCTGTTCTTATCAACCTTCTCGATTACTGACTCGCGAGGATACTTACTAAAAGCGGCAAGAGTAGCATTTGTAAGTTTCAGCCCTTGAAGGTTGGTCTTGTTCATAATGCGGAAACCCTGCGCATTTCCTTCAAAATGGCATAAATCAGCCCATTGCTTGGAGTCTACCTTATCTTGAAAAAACTTGCCTCGTTCATTATGCAAAAAAAAGTCGCCGATAGCATCTTCTCCGGAATGTCCAAATGGCGGATTCCCTAAATCGTGGGCTAGAGCCGCAGCTGCCACAATAGCTCCAAAATCAAATCCAGTAATTTCAGCTTTGGCCAGGTCGCTATTCCTTTCACAAATAACGCTTCCAACTGTTCTTCCCATTGATCGGCCCACACTTGAAACCTCCAAGCTATGCGTTAGTCGAGTATGTACAAAATCATTTTCCGGAAGTGGAAATACCTGGGTCTTGTCTTGTAATTTTCTGAAGGGGTGGGAGAAAATGATGCGATCATAATCTTGCTCAAAGGCACTGCGGTCTCCAACTCCTGCTGACTGTTGCTTGCCTTTGCCAATACGATCGACTGTTAATAGTTGCTCCCAGTTCATTATCAGTAATTTAGGAAAGATTGAATACTTGTAAGGGATCTTGTTTAAGCATCCCTTGGAGTGTTGAGTAAAGATTGGGCAAATTCTCACGAAATTCCAGAGGCTGTTCAAAAAAGTATTCAACCGCTACCGCAAAAAACTCCTCTTCATTAGTCATAGCATATTCGCGGAGGAAGGAAGGATTTCCGGCATCGTACCTCGCCATTTCCTCCAGCGCATGTTCTCGCCATTTCAGAAGTAGTTTATCATCAAAAAAGTTGTACTCATTATTGGTGATCATATTTTCAAACCTCAATGCATGCGCCATTTCATGCAGACCTACATTCCTTGAATCATGAGGGTCAATATAACCGTCGACAAAGCTCTTCCAGCTGAGAACAATGATGCCATGCCGAATGTTGACCTCCCCTTTGTGGTAACGCTTACTAATAGTCGAATAGTAGTCGTCAGGATAAACCAATATTCTTCTGAAGTGCTGGAGAAATATGCCTGGCAAACCAAAAGTTAATTGTACCGATGAGGCGGCAATTAGTGCTTTCATCTCATCCGTAACCTCAGGAATATCGCGGGGCACAAACTTCTTGACCGATATAAAGTACTGAACTTTACGTTCGAATTTTTTCTTGTTAGAAGGAGATAACCGATTGTAGTATCCGAAGTATTTTTTTAGGGTTTCTTTATAAGACGCTTTGATCGGCAAAACCCTTGATTTCATCCCACCAACGATCGCATCGAACGTAACGCGGGCGACTGTATACAAGGCAAGGCCAACAACGAAGATTCCAAAAAGAAAAGAAAGGAAGACTAATAGACCTGATACGGCGGTCATTTAAAGTGATTTTAGGAGATTGGTCATAGCCGTTAGTTCTGAAATTCTTGACTTCAATTCTTCTATAGAGCATCTCTCTTGCTCCATGCTATCCCTATCTCTAACGGTAACTGTATTGTCTTCAAGAGTTTGATGATCTACTGTAATGCAAAATGGTGTACCAATGGCATCCTGGCGACGATAGCGTCTGCCGATAGCGTCTTTCTCGTCGTAGTTGCAGGAGTAATCAAATTTAAGAGATGATATAATCTCGCGAGCTTTCTCCGGTAAACCATCCCTCTTGATCAAAGGTAGTACCGCAACCTGACTTGGAGCCAATGCCGGCGGTAGCGCTAGCACTACTCTCTCACTACCATCTTCCAACTTTTCTTCCTTATAACAACCGGAAAGAACCGCTAAGAACATTCGATCCAAACCAATGGAGGTTTCAATTACATAAGGCACATAAGACTGCTCTTCTTGAGGGTCGAAGAACTGCAACTTCTTACCAGAGTGTTCTTCGTGTGCCTTCAGATCGAAGTCTGTTCGGGAATGAATACCTTCTAGCTCCTTAAATCCCATGGGGAAATTGAACTCTATATCGCAGGCAGCGTTTGCATAGTGCGCAAGATTGAGATGATCATGGAAGCGATAGTTACTTTCATCCATTCCCAGCGAACGGTGCCAGGCTATTCTCTTTTCCTTCCACTGCTCATACCAATCCATCTCCTCACCAGGTTTCACAAAGAATTGCATCTCCATCTGCTCAAACTCCCTCATTCTAAAAATGAATTGCCTTGCTATTATTTCATTGCGGAAAGCCTTGCCGATTTGAGCTATCCCAAATGGAATCTTCATCCTGCCGCTTTTCTGCACATTCAAAAAGTTGACAAAAATTCCTTGAGCCGTTTCGGGGCGCAAGTAGATTTTGCTGGAGTCATCGGCAAGAGATCCTATATCTGTTGAAAACATCAGGTTGAATTGCCGTACCTCTGTCCAGTTTCTCGAACCTGAAACCGGGCAGGCGATCTCCAGCTCTTCAATCAGTGCTTTCAAAGCATCAAAGTCGCTGTTCTCTATGGAATTTTTAAGGCGCTCATTGATGGAGTTGATCTTCTCCTGGTATTGCACTACCCTTTGGTTGGTGCTAACAAACTGGTCTTTGTCGAAATCATCGCCAAATCTCTTTTCGGCTTTGGTTACTTCCTTATCAATTTTCCCCTGCACCTTGGCTATATGATCTTCTACCAATACATCGGCGCGGTATCTCTTCTTGGAGTCTTTATTGTCAATTAAGGGGTCATTAAAGGCATCCACATGGCCCGATGCCTTCCAGGTGGTAGGGTGCATAAATATGGAGGCATCTATGCCTACTATGTTCTCGTGCATTTGCACCATAGCCCGCCACCAATATTCTTTGATTTTGTTTTTTAGCTCAACTCCATTTTGGCCATAGTCATAGGCTGCAGCAAGCCCATCGTAGATTTCACTTGAAGGAAAGATGAAACCGTATTCCTTAGCGTGAGAAATTATTTTTTTGAGAAGATTATCGTCCTTTTCAGCCATGGCGGCAAAGATAGGTAAAAGCCTGTTGTTAAGGAAAGCTAACCATGCCGTATTAGCGATTGGGCAACGTCACTCTAAACTCACTACCAACGCCGGGCTCAGATTGCAGATTAATCATACCTCCCAATTGCACCGCGGCTTCATTAGCAATGTATAGCCCAAGACCCGATCCCTTGGATATCTCCGATGCCCGGTAAAACATATCAAACACTTTCTTTTGAAAATCGGGTTCTATTCCAATGCCATTGTCTTCAACTTTCAATACAACCGATGGATTTCCCTTTTCTGCTGAAACAAGAACATATGGCTTCTGCTGTTGGTAGTTATGGTACTTAACGGCATTGTAAATTAAGTTATTCAGAATGGTGCGCAACCTTGACTTGTCAACTTCCAATTGCAATTGAGGGTCGATACTGATTCGGAAGTCAATTGCGCTAATATTCTCAATAAACCTTAAGTTATCTATGACCTGCTTCACAAGTTCGTTCAGTTCAATTCTTTCCGGTTTCAATTCCACCCTGGAATTTCTGCTGTAATCAATAATTTCCTGAACGAAATCATCCAAAGTCTTCACCCTCTCGTCCATCATGTCGATGCAAGCGGATATTTCCTCAATTGAGTTTGATTGCCTGGCAATATTTACAAGTCCCATCATTGAGCGCAATGGCGCGCGCAAGTCGTGTGATGTACTGTAGACGAACTTATCCAGTTCCTGGTTGGTTTTTTCCAGAACTGCATTTTGCCTGGTGATTTGCTCCTCAGCCAATTTTCTATCAGTAATGTCAACCATCGAGCCGACCATGCGCACAGCTCTCCCCTCAGAATTCCATTCGGCTTGGGCACTGTCCGAAAACCAACGGTACTCCCCTGATTTCATTCTTAGCTTGCATTCCATATTGTAGGGCTCTTGCTTTAGAAGGTGCCTGTTAACAAGGTCTGAAACTCGATCGAGATGATCTGGATGAACCATATCCAATACCGTCTGACCCGGAATATCTACCAGTTCCTCCTCAGCATATCCTAGCATTCTTTTCCACTTAACCGAAAGCTTCATCACATTGTTAGTAATATCCCAGTCCCACAAACCGGAGTTGATACCTCGCAAGGCAAGTGCATATTGCCTCTGACTGGATTCCAACTGCTGCGCGAGTTCCTTTAGGTACTCCCCATTTTCTGACAATTCCTTTTCTGAATTGTGATTCAGACGTATAAGAAACTGTATAATAACCGTAGCACTAATCATGGCAATCATGGTGTTGATTACCTGATTAATCCTGTCCAATTCCGGGGAGAAAGTAACCTTCTCTAATATTGAGTAATCACTAAGCAGCGCTAAGGCTGCTAGCCCTAGTGACATCAGAGTCATTAACAAAGCTTTATATCTTCCTTTATGCCCGAACATAGCAAAAGAAGCCATGCATATTGGGATAAAATACATCAAGCCATAAAGGTGGGTCCCCTGCCGGGTCACAAAAAGATACACTACTGCATTTATGTTTAGTAGGCTCACAACTTTAGCCAACTCGTATCTCCCAAGCCTAATAAGAGCAACTACTAACAAAGAGCCTCCTCCCAGTAAAGCATAGACTAACAAAGAGCCAAAAGCTTGGGTAATCATATCGAAAACGATATAAAAAACGCCAATTCCACCGCACAAAATACTGAGCTGACCATTGAGAATGATCATCTTGTATTCATTTTGCGGTAGGTTGGGTGGGCGATTCCGGAATAGGAAATGTCGAAAGAAGGAAGCTGCCATGGTCTAATCGGACCGTAAAACGTTATAAATCAAAAATATGATTTAAATAATTAATTATATTAAATTTTAAAGAATTATGATCGAAAAACTTACAGGCCCGGGCTGCGGCTTGGCTTTTTTTCGAATTTGAGAATCATGTTAGATAAGCTCTGATCTGAACCAACGGCGGTAATCAGATCTCCCATTCTTAACCGTGTATAACCATGGGTAATAATCATTTGCCCGCGTCTTTTGATGGAAAGAATAATGATATCTTGTGGCAGGTGCAAGTCGCGAAGTGGGATGCCATGCATGTTGGAATCGGAGACTTCGATTTCTATAGTATCCTGACCCTCCTGCATTCCCAGAAGAAGAGAAGCGGCCTGCGGCGATCTTACGAAATGGTCCATCAAACTTACAATTGCTGTTGATGGATCTACTATCAGGCAACCCAAGTCACTAAAATTCTGCATGTTGTAGTGATGATTCAAACGCACAATCATGTCTTTAGTGCCGTACTCTTCATATGCAAGTTCACAGATCTTCAAATTCTCGTTATCTGTTAGCATGGTAACAATGGCCTCCGTTTCAGAGGCCTCCAGGTTGTCGAAAGTCTCTTTGGTTAGGTCTTCTATTATTCTGATATCTAAACCCGGATAGTCTTCCATATTTACGTCTGTTCTCAACGTGGCGATCTTAACTTCCCAGCCATGATCACCTAATTGTTTGGCTAGTGCAACTGATTGGTTTTCCAATCCAAAGATTATGGCATCGCGAACTCCCTCATAGGCGGCGCTTTGAGCCCTTTGGCGGCCCTCGTTGACCATGGTAATTGACCATTTGAATAGCGGTGGCCCGATAATCTGATTAAGAACAATTACGGAAATTACCATGGTTGCAAACGTATTTCCCCATTCGGGAAAAGTCTGAGCAACTACAGTTGCCAGGCCAAGACCAACTCCAGCCTGGGTTACATAAGGCATCCACCCAATTCTATTAAAAAGTGGAGGATCACCGGCAAGAGTACCTCCTACATAAGACCCTATAACCATGGAGGACAGTCTTACCAGAAACAGAACGATGGCAATTCCCCACATTGAAAAAAGTATATCCAGGGAAATACTTGCCCCAACAAGGGTAAAGAACAAAGCATAAATTACCGGTGATATTTCATTGATAATACTTAGAAATTCGTAGCGGTATTTACTGTAGTTAGATAGGATGAAACTACCTATGATACAGATTAGAAGGGGTTCAAGATGTACGCCGTTATTAACATATTCCAAAGTGCTATCTCGCACGAAATGGCTTAGTAGATAAACACCATATCCTACGGCCAGGATGTAAATGGCTTTGGCATATCTGTGAATTCTTAACTGCAGAATAAGTTTAAGGATCTGGAATAGCAGATACCCAATCCCAAATGATAAAAGCAGCTCACCTACCAGAACCAGAACGAAAGCGAAGCTAAGTGTTCCACCCTTAACCAGTGTAACAGCAATCGACAGGTTCAATGCAAAAAGCACTATAACCAGGAAATCTTTCAACACTGTTACTCCAAGAGCTGTTTGCGTAAAAGGGCCCTTTGCCCGCATCTCGTTAATTACAGCTATTGCCGAGGCGGGAGACCTGGCAACAAAGATTGTCCCTGCCAGGATTGATACCGCAATTTTAGCCGAAGGCGACATATCCTTCATAAACGACACGTAGTCTGCCAGAAAATAGACTATGACGCTACTCATAATGAAAGTGACCGCCAACTGACCAAAAGTCATCCACTTAATGCTTTTGAACCTGCTCCTAAGCTCTTTGAGATATAATTCACCGCTGGCAGCAAATGCGATGTAGGCCAGGGAAATTTCATTTATAAAGTACAGCGACGACTTGGATTCGACCGGAATAAGTCTGAAAATGAAAGGCCCAGCTGCTATTCCAGTTATCAGTAAACCAGTGATAATTGGAAGTTTTATCATCTGAAACAGCCTGGCGATCTGATTGGCCGCCACCACTACTATCAAAAAGCCAGCTAATAAAATGACGAACTCCTGAACTGGATGCATAGATGAGGTGTTATCAGTCTTGGCGTGAATCGTAAGGTGTCGAAATTTTCTTAAAATGAGAAAGAAAATCTATTTGCTTCAATCCACGTTCGTAATACCATTTTATAAAAAACTGAGAAATAAGTACTTCCATATTGCACTGGGTATGGTGCTGACGATGCAATTTAGTTTAGTGTCCGGCCAAGGTATAAACGATCACCAATTGTGGGATGATCTAGTCAATTCTTATGTGGACAAAAATGGATTTGTAGACTACCAGGGCTTCATTGACGATTCGGTAAGGCTAGGCAACTACCTCCAGGTTCTTTCCCAAAACCATCCGTCTGAATCCTGGTCAACCAATGAGCAAATGGCCTATTGGATTAATGCCTACAATGCTTTTACAATTAAGCTCATTGTGGATTACTATCCTCTAAATGGAATCAAGGAAATTGGCTCTAAGATCCAGGTGCCTTTTGTTAATACTCCCTGGGACATCAAGTTTATTTTTATTGGTGATAGCAAATACGACCTCAACAACATTGAGCATAAGATATTAAGGAAACAATTCGACGATCCCAGGGTGCATTTCGCCCTTGTTTGCGCATCTATGTCGTGCCCGAAACTACGGCAGGAGGCATATACTGCGTCTAAATTGGATGAGCAACTGCAAGAACAAACCGTTCAATTTCTTCTTGATTCCAGTCGCAATGAAATTGATCCTGAACGACCGAGGCTATCTAAAATATTCAGCTGGTATAAAGGTGATTTCACCAAAGAGGGATCTTTGGTTGAGTGGCTCAACCAGTACCTTGATACTCCTATTAGAAGTAAGGCAAAGGTATCTTTCCAACGCTACGATTGGGGGCTGAACGATCAGGCCCGAATAAGGTAAACTATTATCGGCCCTTACCTTTAGCCGATTTCTACATGCCATATTTACATTCAAAATTTTGATGAATGAAAATGATTAGATCGCTATTGATTTTAATATTTCTACTTGGGGCTTCTTTGGCTATGGCCCAAGACCAAACCACGCCAGTAAAGCCTTGTCAAAACTCTGAAAAATATAGACAATTCGATTTTTGGATTGGGAAGTGGGAAGTGAAAAATCCAGATGGCCAACTGGTAGGACATAACAACATTGAGCTAATCCTTGATGGGTGTGTTCTGATGGAAAACTGGACTGGCCAGGGAGCTTCCCGCGGAAAAAGTTTCAACTATTACAATGCCTATACTGGCAAGTGGGTACAAAAGTGGATAGATAACTTTGGCAACCCCCTGGAACTGGAGGGCAATCTTAAGGACGGTAACATGCATTTTAATGGCACCTCTCTAAACCCCCAGGGGCAGCAAATTATGAGTAAGTTAACTTTCTATAAGATTGATGACAACCATGTGCGGCAACATTGGGAAATGTCTGCTGACAAGGGAGAAACGTGGCAAACGGCTTTTGATGGACACTATTACCGATTAGAGAACTAGCCCGCCTGGTTCTTTTTTGCCCTCTCCCAATACTGATCCATCTCGAGTAGGGTCATATCGGAGAGGGCTTTGCCATCCTTCTTAGTTTCCTCCTCCATAAATCTAAATCGAGAAATAAATTTTTGGTTGGTCCGTTCCAATGCCTCCTCTGGATTTATATCCACAAATCGTGCGTAGTTGACAAGGGAGAATAGCAGATCACCAAATTCATCAGCTTGCCTGTCAGCATCCTCTTCTTGCTTAAACTCATTTAACTCCTCTTGAACTTTTTCCCAAACCTGGTTTTGATTCTCCCAATCGAAACCGATGCCACGGGCTTTCTCTTGAACCCGCATGGCCTTTACCATCGCCGGTAAAGATTTTGGAACTCCGCCCAATACTGATTTATTACCCTTTTCTTTCAGCTTTAATTTCTCCCAGTTCTGCTTTACGGCTTCCTCATCATCAACTTGCACATCTCCATAAATGTGTGGGTGCCGGGCAACCAGTTTGTCACAAACAGTTTCAAGAACATCAGCTATGTCAAAATCATTTGTTTCGGAAGCAATTCGTGCATAGAAAACCATATGTAGCATTAAGTCTCCCAGCTCCTTTTTTATATCGTCAAGATTTGCTCGAATGATTGCGTCTGATAACTCGTAGGTCTCCTCAAGGGTAAGGTGTCTAAGACTCTCGTAAGTTTGTTTCTTATCCCAGGGGCAATTCTCACGTAGCTCATCCATAATAGTCAACAACCGATCAAAAGCGTCCAACTTAGCTTTTCTATTGTCATCAACAGTCGCCTTGATATTTGCCATTTCAGGAATAGGGTTAGAAACTTTTAGTGGGGAAATATTGTTTCCTTATTAAATATTAACTTTGTACAAATATAGTTGATTCATGACCACAGCTTTGATTGCCATCGGTTTTGTTGCCTTGTTCTTCGTTCTAATGTCAGTACGATTATTGCTGGTGAAGAATGGAGAGTTTAAGGGCACGTGTGCATCCCAAAGTCCCTTCCTGAATAAAGATGGTGAAGCATGTGGTTATTGCGGCAGAAATCTAGCTGCCGGCGAGAACTGTGGCAAGGACGAGAATAAAGGGCAGTCTGAAGTAGACAAAGTCCTCTCTCGCTTCTCCTAATTCTTTTATTTCCCATACAGAAATCGCTACCTTTGCATGCCCGGAAGGCAACTGCAAAATGGCATTAATAAAGTCTATATCAGGAATTAGAGGAACAATTGGAGGGCAGCCTGGCGATGGCCTTACTCCACAAGACATTGTAAAATTCAGTTCGGCATTTGGCACTTGGTTGCGGAGTCAATCTGATAGCCGCAAAGTGGTAATTGGAAGAGATGCCAGGATTTCAGGCGAGGTGGTCAGCAACCTGGTTAGTGGCACCTTGCTCAGCCTCGGTTTTGATGTAATCGATCTTGGGCTTTCAACCACACCAACCGTTGAAGTGGCTGTACCGGCTGAGCTTGCGGCAGGTGGCATTATTATCACTGCCAGCCACAATCCAAAGCAATGGAATGCCCTGAAATTGTTAAACCATCGTGGGGAGTTTATTTCAGCGCAAGATGGTAGTCAAGTACTTGAACTAGCTGAATCTGATAGAATCGATTATTGCGAGGTAACTGATCTGGGAGAATATTCTACCAATACAGATCATCTTCAAAAACATATTGAGGCCATTGTTAATCTACCACTTGTTGACGTTGAAGTTATTAGGGCTAGCGGTTTCAAAGTAGCAGTAGATGCTGTGAACTCCACTGGCGGAATAGCCGTGCCAAAGTTGCTTAATGCCCTTGGCGTTACGGCTGTTACCAGGCTACATTGTGAGCCTACCGGACATTTTGCTCATAATCCGGAACCATTACCTGAGAACCTCACCGAATTGTCTGACCTTCTAAGGGATGGCGATCATGACCTCGGTATTGTGGTTGATCCGGACGTAGATCGCCTGGCGCTGCTCTGCGAAGACGGTTCTTTCTTTGGCGAAGAATACACCTTGGTTGCAGTTGCTGATTACGTTTTGCAGAATCAGCCAGGCAATACTGTTTCCAATCTTTCCTCAACCAGAGCATTGAGAGATATTACTGAAAAACATGGGGGCCAGTATTCAGCATCCGCTGTGGGCGAAGTAAATGTGGTAGAGAAAATGAAGGAAACATCAGCGATAATTGGCGGCGAGGGTAATGGTGGAGTTATCTATCCAGAATCACACTATGGCCGTGATGCGCTGGTAGGCATAGCACTTTTTCTTACTCATTTGGCTAAGTCAAAAAAGACGGCATCGGAGCTAAGAGCTCTCTATCCAAATTATTATATTTCAAAGAATAAAATTGACCTTACGCCTCAGATTGACATTGATCATTTACTTGATTCCGTGGCAGTTAACCACTCCACCGACAATGTAAGTACTATTGATGGCGTAAAGATTGATACTGAAGAAGGATGGGTTCATTTAAGAAAATCTAATACTGAACCTATTATTAGAGTTTATGCTGAATCCTCCTCACTGGAGGCAGCCACTAGACTAGCACAGCAGATAATTGATGAAATAAATTCTATAACCTCGCAAAAAGCATAATTATGAGGGTATACTTTGATAACGCAGCAACAACACCCATTGACCCGGAAGTAATTGAGGCGATGATGCCTTACTTGCGAGAGCAACACGGCAATCCATCTTCAATTCACTGGCACGGAAGGCAGGCAAGATCTGCCATTGAAAGGTCTCGCAAAACTATTGCCGATCTGTTGGGGGCAACCCCTGCAGAAATTTTCTTCACTTCCGGAGGCACAGAGGCAGACAACTCCCTGATCTGCTCCGCAGTAGAATCGTATGGAATTACCCACGGAATAACCTCACGTATTGAGCATCATGCGGTGTTGCATACCATGGAGAACCTGGAGAAACAAGGTAAGATAAAGCTGTCTTTTGTAGATCTCGATGAAAAGGGACACTTAGACATGGCTAGCCTGGAGAAATTACTTCAAAGTAATCCTAAGTCTCTTGTTTCTTTAATGCATGCCAATAACGAGATTGGGAATTTGAATGACCTTGATGCCATTGGAGAACTCTGCTCTCAATACGATGCTGTCTACCACTCTGATACTGTTCAGACGATCGGGCATTACAAACACACACTTAATACCACGAAAGTCCATTGCGTTGCTGGCTCTGCTCATAAGTTTCATGGGCCAAAGGGGATTGGCTTTATGTATATAAGCAATGACTTACAAGTACAGCCCTTTATTCACGGCGGTTCGCAGGAGAGAAACATGCGTGGTGGTACTGAAAACGTTTATGGTATTGTGGGGCTTGCCAAAGCGCTGGAAATTGCTTACCGCGATATGGATGCGCATCAAAAGCACGTACAGGCGGTTAAGGATCGCCTGATCGGCCTTCTAACAGAAAAAATAGATGGCATCGCTTTCAATGGAGACTGCGCAAATGCTGAGCGAAGTTTATATACCGTACTTAACGTTTGCCTGCCTGAATCTCCTGATAATGACATGCTTCTTTTCAATTTAGATATAGCTGGTATCAGTGCCAGTGGCGGAAGCGCCTGTTCAAGTGGGTCAAATGTCGGCTCGCATGTGCTAACCGCTATAGGGTCAAACCCTAGCCGCGGTGCTGTTCGGTTCTCGTTTAGCAAGAACAACACGATGGAAGAAGCGGACTTTGTAGCAGAAAAGCTTGCCACACTTTATTCGGTGACAGTATAATCCCCCAAACAGGGCCATATCACTTGATTAAAATACGCTAAATTTGATATTTCCGAATCGTTTTTTTGCCAGTCCCGTTTACAAAGAAAATTAGTTTTATGAGATCACTACTACTTCTATTACTGGTATGCTTATCTGTAAGCGGCTTTTCCCAGGTCGTTACAGCAGATAGAAGCGTACTTGATAAGCGCACCGGTGCTGGCATGTATACGGAGATAAAGCCCAAGCTTGAAAACCCCAATGCCAGAGCCTACTACATGGAGCAACAATGGCAGCTTGGAAACATCGAATACGAGGGCGAGAAAATCATAAGTAATCAGCCATTGAAATATGACATAGTGAGGCAGTGGATGGAGATTAAGATGGATGATGAAATTATGGTTCTTCCAGCGAGAACCATAGATAGTTTCGAGTGGTTCAACAATACTACTTCGACTGCCACTAAGTTCATCAAAACCAGAGGTTTTGAAATGGATGGTGACATTCCTCCGGTTGGATTTTTTGAAGTCTTATTTGACGGAGAGGTACAGCTACTTTCTCACAAGTCTGTACAAATTTTTCACGCAAACTCCTCTGTATCAGTCTCTGGTAGCCACCGATCACACAACATCGTTTACCTGGAGCATTACTACCTGGCTAAGGGCAACAAACTTTACAAGCTTCATAAGAAAAGAAAGCACAACCTCTATTTGTTCGGAGACAAGCAAGATCAGGTGGTAAGGTTTGCTCGCAAGAAAGGTTTGCTATTCAGTCGTCGTGCAGATTTGCAGCAGATATTCTTGTACTACAATAGCCTTATCTAGCAATCTAGATTTTATCTACTAGCCATAGAATATAAGCATAGGCTCCGAAACGAAGGAACCTGAAAGAGCTGTACATTAGAAACTTCTGGAAATTATACTTTACAGACCCTACCAGCATGCAAATTCCGGAGTAAGGAAGTGGAGTTAATGCAGCCACAACCAATAAAAAGCCTCCGTACCTTCTAAGAAAGGCCTCATACCTGCCAAAGAATCTCGATTGGATGTAGTCATAAATCCTGGTACCATTAAGGTATCGGCCAATGAAGTATCCAAATACTCCCGCAGCATAGGAGATTAGCGTTAGCAACAGAATGTTAAGCGTATATTGCGAACCAGACCCTGCCTTTAGTGACCATATCATAAACACCTCCGGGGGAATTATACCGATCATGATCTCGGAGACCATGAATATGAAATAGATCAGCAATGGTCTGTGAGACAGCCTTTCAAGCAATCCATCAAAATCGAAGTAGCTTCGGGCCACTATAAATAAGACCACGATTACAAGTAGCCAGAGAATTCCCCTCAAGAGGTTCTTCACTAAGAATCTATTTCGCAGTGATAATCGGAACCTCATCAGCTAGTCTTTAATAGGATGCCTCTTAAATGGCTTCGACTCGTCAAATAATTTTCTATAAGTGATGTGGGTTTTGCCAACATAACCTCCGACTTGTTCAACAACCCTAATCATCTTAGGATTAAAGTCGCCAATCCAATTCATCTCATAGTCTTCATAGCGATAGTAATCCTCTTGAACCATCTTACGGGCAGCCATAATTAGCGCCCCTTCAACGCCCTTCTTTTGATGATCTGGAACAACGCCAAATACCAGCCCGAACATCTTCTTGCAGCTTTTGCGCCACTTGTGATAAACGAATTTCAGTTTACCAAGAAGATTCATCTTACCGTTTACATACTTGAATATCTGGTTTACTTCCGGTAGTGATATAAAGAAAGCTATCGGCTCACCATCATAATATCCAAACCAAACAATTCTCTCGTCAATAATTGGCTTAAGTTGATAAATGACATGCTTGGCCTGGGCTGCAGTCATCTTGGGCACACCTTTATGCCCTGCCCATGCTTGGTTATAAACTGTTCGAAACTCTTCCACATATCTATCTAAGTTCTTTAAGCGGAGATAGTCAAAAGAGTATTTGGGATCTTTCGCAATAATGTCAGCTTTGATCTGCAGCTTCTCATGTAGCGGATCAAGGGTTTTTCTGCAAAATGTGAGTTGCTTGAAATACGTTTGAAAACCGTATTTTTCGAACAATTCCTGATAATATGGCGGATTGTAATTACAGCGATAATTTGGTTCCCTGTCAAAGCCATCAACCAGCAAACCCCACCATTGATCCCGGTCTCCAAAATTAATTGGGCCGTCCATGGCTTCCATGTCCCTTTCTTCCAACCATAATTTAGCCCGGTCGAATAGCATAGAGGCTGCTCCATAATCATTTATGCATTCAAAGAGCCCTACCCCACCGGTTAGTTGATCATTATCTTTCTTGGCTGTTTTGGGGCTAAAGAATGCAGCTATGCGTCCGATAGTTTTGCCCTTGTCATCGACCAAAATCCATCGAGAACACTGCCCTCCATTGCGGAAGTATTTGTTTTTTTTGGGATCAAACACATTCTCCACATCGACATCCAGGGGTCGTATCCAGTTCTTTTCGTTTTTGTAAAGGTCAATAGCCATGTACAAAAACCTCCGCGCATCTTTCTTATCTTTTACTTCTATTAGCTGCATGGCTGGCAAGTTTGATGTGCCCTTTGAAAAAGGGATTGCCAATATAACCAAAGAAATGCTATTGAGGTTTGGCCTCTCGGAAAAAGATAGTTTAAGCCAAGTTGGGAATGGTAATTTCGAAGCAAGTGCCTTCACCTCCCCTGCTTTCAATCTTAATCTCCCCTTCCAACATGTGAACGGCATTCTTCACAATATATAATCCCAGCCCGGATCCTACCGAAGACTCCGTCGCTCGGTAAAACATATCATAAATATGGGGCAGAAATTCACTGGCTATACCAATACCATTATCGGCAAACTTTAATACGGCGGCTGTTTTAGTTACTACTATCTCAAGGTGAATATGATTCTCCTTTTTAGATGGATCGCTGTATTTGATTGCATTAGAAATGAGGTTCCTGAAGATCTCTTCAATTCTCCATTTATCGCTATAGAAGGCCTCTCCGGAAATGTTAGTTTTCCGCTGCACTCTGCCTGACTGTGGCAGGTGATCTAACTCTCCAAAAGTTGACTCTATAATTGTTTGGAAATCGATCTCGTTTCTGCTTACAGCTTGCTTTAGGTTTTTTGCGTGACTAAGAATATCCCTGATAAACCCATCCATCTGGTTTATCTGACCTTCCATTAGTTCTATGTACTTACTAATTTCATTCTGATTGGTGCCGAGTTTTGTCAGGTTTATCAACCCCAGCAGCGATGTAAGTGGGGCCCGAAGGTCGTGAGAGACTTTGTACACGAAATGATCTAACTCTTCATTTCTAATCCTAAGCTGTTCTTCCGCTTGCTTCCTTTTGGATATATCTACATAAATACCATAGATACCGATAATTTCCTCATCAAGCCTTACTGGCACCCCATAGATTAGGACTGGTATCAGTTTGCCATCCTTATGTCGTCGAATTGACTCTATATGACGAACTTTCCCACCTCCAGTGGTTTCGTTTATTAAGCTGGCTTCTTCCTGATATATCTCCGGCACAATTACTTCGTTCAGCTTTTTTCCGAACATTTCTTCCGGGGAATAACCGAATATTTCGGTGAAACCATCATTGCTTTTTGCCACCCGATAGTTTTCATCCAACATCACTATTCCCAGCGGCGACATACTAAAGAGCTGATGAAAAAGCTTCTCATTCCTCTTTAATTGCTCTTCTGCCTTGCGAGATGAAGTTACATCTCTGATTATATTCTGAATCGCAGGTTTACCCTCGTATTCGTAAGGTAGGCCCGCCACTACCGCCTCTATCTCTACCCCATCTCTTCTAATGAGCTTTTCATGCAGCGCTACGGCCGGTTCCCTGTCAACCAAAACTTTCTTCATTCGCTCCCTAACTACTTCCAGGCAGTCGGGATGAATAAATTGCAAAATTGGTTCGCCCAGCATTTCCTCCTCGTTAGAATAGCCTAGCATCTCAGCAGCATAGCGGTTGGCAAAAACAACCTTGCCCTCGCAATGTATGGCCATCGCCAAAGGTGAAACTGTGGCAACATCTTCAGCCGCTATTTTATAAGCCTCCGATTTAGTTTGTTTCTTGCGATGCGTCACATCCCGAACTATACCAACCACGCCATTTACACCACCGCTATCGTTAGTAATTGGCGAATATGAAGTTTCATAATGACGGCTGGTATTGGGAGAACCATTTGGCACAAGTAGGTTTTTGCCTACCGTACTTTTACCATCTAAAGCCTCATTGATAAATGACTCTTCTTGAGATCCCTTAATAAAAGGAAGGACATCGAAAATATTATCACCAGGCTCTGAGATTTCAAGGTCGAAAAAGGTCTCAAAGGCCTCATTCCAAACAGTAAGATGGCCATTGGTATCTATAGCAAACACACCATCAGTACTGTTGGAGAAGAGCTCGGTTAGGGTGTTAGTCAAATCTCCTGTTCTGCCCACACATTAAAATTATTCTCATTCTCCCACATCTCTCCCAGATAATATTTCTATAACCCACCGATGTAATATTTTACCACTTTTGTTGCTCTGATTGGATTATTTTGCTCTAATTCGGGTTTAGTATTAAAATAATCCTAATTGTAATGCCTTCAAAAAAAGTAGAATTCACGAATTCACAGGGCGAATTACTCTCTGCTATCCTTGAAACACCGGTTGACAGAATAATAAAGAATTACGCAATTTTTGCACATTGCTTCACCTGTTCTAAAAACCTTACAGCAGTCCGAAACATCTCCAGAACCTTAACTAACAAGGGAATTGCTGTGCTAAGTTTTGATTTCACCGGACTTGGCGATAGCGAAGGCGAATTTGCTGAGACAAATTTTTCCTCTAACATCAGCGATTTGCAATCTGCCTATGATTACCTGGCAGCTAACCATGCCCCACCTGAGCTGTTAGTAGGACATTCTTTGGGTGGAACAGCTGTGTTGGCGGCGGCACCAGGACTTTCGGGAATTAAAGCAGTAGCTACAATTGGATCACCCGCCGACCCACCTCATGTTAAACACTTGTTTACTGAAGGATTAGACCAAATTGAAAATACCGGCTACGCCACCGTTTCGATAGGAGGCCGCCCATTCACCATCAAGAAACAATTCATATCAGACTTGGAAGAAAACAGCCTGGAAAAAGTGTTACCCTCACTCAATAAATCGCTGCTTATTTTCCACTCCCCACAAGACTCAATTGTCAGCATTGAAAACGCAACGAAAATTTATACCGCCTCAAAGCATCCCAAGAGTTTTATTTCCCTTGATGGGGCCGATCATCTTCTTTCGAATAGAGAGGATTCTACATATGTTGCTGAGGTTTTGGCAGGTTGGGCCTCTCGATACATTACGTTAAATGAACAACCGGAGCAAACTGCTTCGGGCAATCAGGTTAGTGTTACCACCGGCCCTGAAGGGTACACTACGGAAGTAATTACTGGCAGGCACAGTTTTGTTGCTGACGAACCCAAATCAGTTGGGGGCAAAGATTTGGGCCCAACTCCTTACGACTACCTTTTGACGTCTCTGGGAGCTTGCACCAGCATGACTCTGCGCATGTATGCAGATCGCAAGCAATGGGATTTACAAGAGGTTACAGTGCATTTAGACCATAATAAAATACATGCACAGGATTGTGCAGATTGCGAGACTAAGGAGGGAAAGATTGATGTGCTTTCCAGGGAATTGGAAATAAAAGGAGATCTATCTGAAGAGCAGGTAAATAGATTGATGGAGATTGCTGATAGATGCCCGGTACACCGCACGTTACACTCTGAGATACAGGTGGAAACTTCATTAAGGGAAAAGTAGATTACTTTATGATGTGGGGTATTTCATCGCCATCCCAATCGATAACCATACCTTTGCCCACTCCTATTGCGGCCTCTTTGCCGTACAAAACCTCCACTAAATAAAGGCAAGCCTCAAATGACTTGGCTCCACCCACGGAGGTCACGAGATTCCCATCGTGCACATAGCTTACCCCCTCATGCACCTTGAGATCTGGAAATGTTTGGCGGTACCTGCCAATATCATCAGGAAAAGTAGTCGACTCCTTCCCATCCACAAGGCCAGCTTTCGCAAGTACAAACGATCCATCACAAAGAGAAACATTGTAGAGCGTTTGAGATCCAACCTTTTCAACAAAAGAGATTAGCTCCCTATTTTCCAGATCGGTATCCATGCTATGCTCGGCACTGGGGACTACAAGCACATCAATTGTGGGCAGGCTGTCGGCAGTTAAGGCATAGTCGGGAATTATGCGCAAGCCTTCAAAGGTGGTGATAGTTTCGTTTGTGGGAGCCACAGTAAAAACACGCATCGCCGGATCAGCATGAAATATGGTATGATGGAATATATCCATAGCCGCAGTGAGTTCAGTATTGTAAACCCCTTCTACGATCAGCAATCCTACATTTAGGACCTTATCCGGTGAATCAACTGGCAGTTTTTCTCCAGATTTTACTGAGCAACCGAAACCCAGTAACACCATTGAAATAATTGATAATGATTTCACAATTCCTACTTTTGTATTGCTATGCAGCCAAATTAGAAGCAAAAAATACAAAATTCGCAATTTGGAACATAAAAGTCTGTACATGAGGAGGATAACACTTTTAATGCTGTTTATTGGATTGTTAACTACCTATCATGCCTTTGCACAAAAGGTAAATCTTGAACGAGGATTAATCGCCTATTATCCATTCAATGCCGATGCTAACGATCAAAGCGGCAACAATTTGAATGGTACCGTTACAGGGGCACAATTGCATGCTGATGTGCGATGTGGCGATGGCGCTTATGAGTTTGATGGTAACGACCATATTGATTTTGGCCATAACGATAATTTCAATATGCCTTTCCGTGGGCTCACTGTATCATTCCTTTTTCAATGGACCGATCAGGCCCCTGAAGATTTCCAACTCCTGCTTGGCAAGTGGGCGTTCAATGCTGAAAGAGATCAATTTGCGGCATTCCTGACGGTACAAGAGAAATTGTCTTTCTCAGTAGCAGATGGAGAAGAGTTTGGCTATGGTATCTATAGCAAAACTAAAATTGAGCCCTATGAGTGGTATCATGTGGTATTAGTATGGAATCGGTCAAAGAAAATGGGAATATTCGTAAATGGAGAGTTGGATAGAATAGGTGAGCAAAAGGGTGATGGGTTTAATACTGATTCTGAGGTGTCTTTAAAAGCGGGCAGGCAAATCGTTGGTCAAGACCGCCCTTACACAGGCTTCCTGGATGAAATTCGCATCTACAACCGCTCTCTTAGCATCGAAGAAATCAGGGCTCTGTACAGGCTTGATACCCAGGTTTGCAATCAGTTTACACTTAAGGGTTATGTAAGAAACAAGAATACAGATGAACCGATAGCGGCCAATATCATTTTCACTGACCTTGAATCTGGTGACGAGTTTATCAATATTAACTCAGATGGCGAAACAGGCTATTATGAGACTAAGCTACCCATCGGCTATCATTATGGGTTCCAAACTAAAGCTGAAGATTTCATCTCGATAGAACAAAATGATGTTAGCACGGAAAATGTGAAGCACAACGCTGTGATCGAGAAAAACATCTACTTAATTCCGCTTGAAGTTGGTGGAACCGTGGAGCTGGAAAACATCTTCTTTGAGTTTAACAAAGCCACATTAAAAGAAGAATCATTCCCGGAGCTTGACAGAGTACTTGAGCTTTTTGAGTTAGTTCCTGGACTGCGAGTCGAAATTGCTGGCCATACTGATTCACGAGGTGGTGATGATTACAATCTTAAGTTATCTACAGATAGAGCAATGGCCGTGCGTGAGTATTTGCTGCAAAACAATGTAGATTCGGCACGAGTAGAAGCTCGCGGCTACGGCGAAACGGTGCCGGTTGCCTCTAATG
Source organism: Cyclobacteriaceae bacterium (assembly GCA_028285445.1). Taxonomy (GTDB): domain Bacteria; phylum Bacteroidota; class Bacteroidia; order Cytophagales; family Cyclobacteriaceae; genus JANQPQ01. The sequence continues at coordinate 136,743 of JANQPQ010000050.1, forward strand.
ACACTGATGAGGGCCGGCAGCAGAATAGACGAGTGGAGTTCAAAATCCTATCTAAAGGGGACGATCAGTGACCTTGGTTATTGAGGTAATATCTGCTACAGATACATACCAGCTAAGGCATCAAGTACTGCGTCCCAATCAAACACTTAAGGACTGCAAGTATCCACTTGATTTCGAAGAATTATCGTTGCACCTGGGAGCCTTCGTTAACAACAAGCTAATCAGTGTTGGATCCTTCTATTACGAAAGGAATGATGCCTTTTCTGACAATGATCAGTATAGATTAAGGGGCATGGCAACAAATCCAGAGTATCGAAGCCTTGGGGCAGGTTCGAAGATAATGCAACACGCCATTGACAATTTGGGCGAAAGGAACTCAGATGTACTTTGGTGCAATGCACGAATAACCGTGAGCGACTTCTATAAAAAGCTCGGAATGAAGGAACATGGGGAAGTTTTTGAAATTGAACCTATTGGGCCACACAAGCTAATGTATGTCCGCTTCAAATAATCTTTTTGAATTTCCAGCTATGGACCATGTCGTGGTAGAAGCATTGCCTACTACTCAAGTTCAAGCCCTTCTTCTGAAGACGTTGCTCAAAATGCTGCAACTGGTTGCTTTTTAGGCCAGCAGTAAGTCTAAAGAAAGCATACATTACTTTAATCAAAGCTACTTTCCAAAAGCGAAAGCCGGTATTTGTAGTGAGAGAAAAATCGGTTACCAACCAAATTCCCTCAGGTTTCAAGCTGTTTAATGCCTTGTCTTCAACCACTGACAACACCTCTTCGTCAAATACATCCAGGAAGAAATTAGTGATTATACAATCAAATTGATCTAATTCCGCCCAATTCAGAAAATCATCATGAACAAATTCGACCTTCAGCTCAGAAACATTTCGGCATTTTGCCAAATCAATCATTTTAGCCGACGAATCAATATAAACAACATCCAGGTGGCGTTGAAGAGCATCCAGCTCTTCAAGAATCCAGCCAGTACCGCCGCCAACAATAAGTACTCTGGACCCAGGTAATATATCATCCAGGAAAGCTCGCCGTGCATTCTTCAAATTATTGCCAAACACTAGCCAGGCAAGTTGGTCGTAGATTGGAGCCACCTTATTGAAGGAACTCATGCAGCAAGAAATAGCGGATAGAAAAAAATTAAATCTCCAAAAATTCGATAGCGCTCTTGGGGCCCAAAGAATGAGGGTTTTAAGTGAATCAGGCTCAAAGTTGCTAACATGCAGAACAGAATCAGTTGTACCGCCAGATAGGGTCTGTCATATTGGAAGAGGAATCCGGTATGCATGCCACTGACCAGAATCAATGCTGATACCATCAGCAGCAATCTCTTCAACCATTCTTCGCCTAAATTCATTGCCAGTGATCCATGACCATCAGCCTTGTCCGATTCCTTTTCGTAGCTGGAAAAAATTAGCATATTAAGAAAAGCAATTAAAGCGAATTGTAGGAAGAAAGTGAATACTTGTACACCAATTGCCCCTTGGTACAAAGCGACTGGAGCAAGAAACACCCCCGCAGCGTAAAGGAATGCGGAAAGCAATTCCTTCAAATAACCTCTGAATACTGGCAAAGACTTTAGTAAAATGAAATAGATGATTGCTAGCACCATCAGAGTAATTCCCATTGAAAGAGTGCGCAAAGTAAGGCCCAGGAGGAGGTAGGCACAAACGCCAACCACCAGCACCCAAAATATAACAATGGGTTTGAAGTACTTCTGATGAAACTGATGGCGAGAGGAGGAGGCTTGATGCTTAACTCTTCTGGCATCAATTAAATGATCCATAGTGTATAGCACCCAAACTGTAAGTCCCAAGAGGATAACTGTTGTGATTGGTAGGCCCACTCTCAAGTAGCCAGCCACGAACAGCGAACCCACCATTGCACCTGCAGCTACATCGATACTAAGGTCTCTAATAATTTGATAGAATCGCCCCATACGTATCCTTCAAAAATAAAAAAGCCCGCTTTTGCAAGTGGGCTTTTGAAGTAATAATGTTTTGTTTAGTCTAAGGCTTCAGCCCCGGCTACAATTTCGCTGAGTTCCTTAGTAATGGCGGCTTGCCTTGTTCTGTTATAAGCTAATTTCAAGTCATCAAGCAACTCACCGGCGTTTTCCGTCGCTTTGTCCATAGCAGTCATTCTGGCGCCATGCTCGGCAGCATTGGATTCCAGTAGAGCCTTATACAGTTGGATTTTCAGTGACTTTGGAATTAACTCTCCCACAATAAATTCTACGGATGGCTCATAGATGTAGTCCACTGCACTAACCTCTTCTTCATTATCAGAACCAACAATGGGTAGGAATTGCTCAACGCGCAAAATCTGCGTAGCCACATTCTTGAATTCGTTGTAGACAAGCTCAACTCTTCCATACTCTCCTTCAGCGTAAGCCTTCATCACTGATTCAGCCACTTTTCTAACGCTATCGAAACTTAGCTCACCAAATAGAAAAGCATGATCCTCAATCAAAGAGTACTCTCTTCTCTTATAAAAGTCATGGGCCTTTTTGCCAATGGGCATTAGCTCAATGTCTCCTTTTTCTTTCTCGCTACTATACTTATCAGCTATTAATCTATTAGCAGCTTTTATGACGTTAGCATTGAAAGCACCACAAAGCCCACGATCCGACGTAATTACAATCACCAATACTTTAGAGCCCTGTCCCTCCTGGCCATAAACGTTACCCGCACCATCATCGAGTCCTGCGGAGACATTCTGAAGAATCGTAGTCAGCTTTTGTGAGTAAGGCCTCATTTGGATAATGCGATCCTGGGCCTTACGCAATTTCGCTGCTGCAACCATCTTCATGGCTTTGGTAATCTGCTGAGTAGAGATTACCGAGTTGATCCGGGTCTTTACCTCTTTTAAGTTGGGCATGCTTTAGCGACTAATTAGTTATTGTATTTAGCTGCTACTTCAGCTGCTGCGGTTTTAAGTTTTTCAAGTACCTCATCCTCCAACTTACCGGCCTGAAGAGAATCCAAAGCATCTCTATGCTGTGCTTCCAGTAAGTTCAAGAAGTCAGCTTCAAACTCTTTTACTTTATCAATTGGCACACTATCAATCAAGCCGTTAGTAGAGGCATAGATAATTGCCACCTGACGCTCAACCGTTTCCGGCGAGTACTGCCCCTGCTTGAGGATTTCCTGATTCTTTCTACCTCTGTCGATAGTAAGCTGGGTTGCAGCATCCAGATCTGATCCGAACTTGGCAAAAGCTTCAAGCTCTCTGAATTGAGCCTGATCAAGCTTCAACGTACCGGCCACTTTCTTCATTGACTTAATCTGGGCTGATCCCCCTACCCTTGATACGGAGATACCGACGTTAATAGCTGGTCTGATACCAGAGTTGAAAAGATCAGTCTCCAGGAATATCTGGCCATCGGTAATTGAAATAACATTGGTTGGAATATATGCTGAAACATCACCAGCTTGAGTTTCAATAATTGGGAGGGCTGTTAACGATCCGCCACCTTTTACTTTACCTTCCAGCGACTTAGGCAGGTCATTCATATTCTTGGCAATCTCATCACTACCATTCACCTTTGCAGCTCTTTCAAGCAACCTTGAGTGAAGATAGAATACATCACCTGGATAAGCTTCTCGTCCCGGAGGTCTTCTCAATAGAAGAGACACTTCTCTGTATGCTACTGCTTGCTTTGAAAGATCATCATAAACCACCAAAGCAGGTCGACCTGTATCTCTGAAGTATTCTCCAATTGAAGCTCCTGCAAATGGTGAAAAGAATTGCATTGGAGCTGGGTCGGATGCGGAAGCAGAAACTACAACTGTGTAGTCCATCGCTCCAGCCCTTTCCAAAGAGTTAACAACTGATGCTACTGTTGAAGCTTTCTGACCAACTGCCACATAAATGCAGTAAACCGTCTCCCCCCTTTCGTAGAATTCCTTCTGGTTGATAATGGTATCAATTGCTACGGCAGTTTTACCAGTTTGTCTGTCACCAATGATAAGCTCCCTTTGTCCTCTTCCGATTGGGATCATAGAGTCGATAGCTTTGATACCGGTCTGCAAAGGCTCACTAACTGGCTCTCTAAAAATCACACCAGGAGCTTTACGCTCAAGCGGCATCTCAAAAAGCTCTCCTTCTATTGGTCCTTTACCATCTATAGGATTACCAAGCGTATCTACTACTCTACCACACATTCCATCACCAACCTGAATCGAACCAATGTTACCGGTTCGCTTTACAGTATCTCCTTCCTTAACTTCCTTAGAGTCACCAAAGATTACCGCTCCCACGTTGTCCTCTTCAAGGTTAAGAACAAGTGCCTGGATGCCATTCTCAAATTCCAGAAGTTCACCGGATTGTGCTTGGGTTAGCCCATAAATACGAGCCACACCATCACCTACCTGGAGTACCGTGCCAACTTCTTCAAGCTCGGCTTCGGTCTTAAAATTTGAGAGTTGTTCCCTTAATATTGCTGATACTTCGTCTGGTCTTACTTCTGCCATAACTGTATTTTATTTCTTTGTTATATGCCCTTTACGTAAGGGTTTTTGCTGAATTCTAATTCTAGTTGATTGAATTTGGATTTAACCGAATCATCGATTTGGTTATCACCAATTTTAAGAACAAAACCTCCGAGTATATCTTCATCTACCTCGGCATGAAGCTCTACGTCCTTTTTGGAAATTTTGGCCACAATTTTCTCAAACTCCTCCTTCATAGATTCGTCAAGTTCAATTGCTGTTGTCACAGTCGCCTGTGCAATTCCTTTCACCACGTTGTATTGGTGATGGAATGACTTGGCAATGGCCGGTAAGATTGGCTCCCTGTTCTTTCTGGTTATAATATCGAAGATTGCTATGGTAAGATCATTGAACTTACCCTGGAAGAGCCCATCCAATATTGCCTTCTTCTTATCATGATTGATAATAGGATTGCGTAACATCAAGGTGAAGTCATAGCTGGCTTCACAGATTTGTGAGAATGCCTGCATATCAGCGTGTACTTCTTCCAGCACACCTTTCTCATCTGCTAACTCCAGCAATGATTTTGCGTATCTCGATGCTGCCCTAAAATCTGACATTAGTTAATATTTATGTCTTTGACGAAATCTTCTACCAGGGCTTTTTGGGCCTTGTCATCTGCCAACTTCTGCCTGATTACTCTTTCGGCTACTTCCAACGACAACGACGCGACCTGATTCTTCACATCTGCCAGTGCTGCTTTCTTTTCATTCTCAATAGCCTGTCTGGCATCTTCTATCATCTTCTTGCTGATTTTGTCAGCATCTTCCTTGGCCTCATCTTTTAGCTGGTTACCAGCTGCCACGGCATCTTTCAATATCTTGTCTCTTTCCGCTCTTGCCTCTTCAAGCAGCTTCTCGTTGTCGGCCTTAAGCTGGGCCATTTCCTCCTTAGCTTTCTCAGCAGTTTGAAGCGCTTCTTCAATTGAAGCTTCTCTGATCTTCAGAGTTTGGGAAATTGGTTTCCAGGCAAATTTGGTAAGTATGAATAGTACAATTGCGAATGATATAGTCATCCACAGTGCTAATCCAATATCGGGGGTTACTAAGTCCATCTTTTAAAAGTTAAAGTTGAGCATGCATCCCTACCTATTGTAAGCAGATGCATGCTCGGGTGTTTGTGACTACTTAAGGAAGATGATAAGAACTGAAACAATGATCGCGAAGATCGCAGCTCCTTCCACCAAACCGGCAGTCAAGATCATGTTACCACGAATGTCGCCAGAAGCTTCAGGTTGTCTTGCAATAGACTCCAGAGCACTTCCACCAATTTTACCGATACCAATACCTGCGCCTATCGCAGCAAGTCCGGCACCAATACCTGCGCCCATGTATCCAACACCGGCATCCGAGGCAGCTTGAACTAGAATTGTTAATAGAGACATAATCTATCTATTTAAGATTTAGTAAAGACTAATGATGATCGTCTGCTTTTGCCATTCCAAAGTAAATAGCTGATAACAGCGTAAATACATACGCCTGGATAAAGGCTACCAGCAATTCAAGGAATGTCATGAAGACGTTAAAAAATATTGAAAAAGGCGCCACAGCTAAACCAGCTGCAGTGCTCATTTGTCCAAATATGAATATGATACCCATAAACACCAGCGCGATAATATGACCAGCAGTGATGTTTGCGAAAAGTCGTACCATCAATACGAATGGCCTGGTAAATACACTAAGGAATTCTACCAAAGGCATAATGGGAATCGGGAACTTCAACCACCAGGGCACACCGGGTGTGTTAAAAATATGAACCCAGTATCCTTTGTTAGTGCTTGCTGTTGTAATCACAAAAACAAACAACGCCAGCACCATGGTTACTGAGATGTTTCCTGTGAGGTTTGCTCCTCCTGGAAAGAGGGGCACCAAGCCAAGCAGGTTGTTAAACCAGATGAAGAAGAAAACCGTCAACAGGAATGGCAGGAATTTTTCGTACCTGTCTTTTCCTATTGAAGGAATCGCAATCTCATCTCTAACGAAAAGTATAATCGGCTCCAGCAAGGATTGTATTCCCTTTGGAGCTTTGTTTGGGTTTTTCTTATAAGTATTGGCAATTGAGATAAACATCCAGCAGAGGAATGCCATACTCAGTATCATGGTGGTTACATTCTTAGTGATAGAGAAATCGTAGAATGTATGCCCATCTTCAGCCACAATATGCCCATTGTCATAGCGATACCCAGCATACGCTGTTTCTCCATGATGAAACTTGCTAGACATAAAGAAGTTTAGACCTCTATCGGGTGCATACAAAATAACTGGTAGTGGCACTGTAAGGTGGAAATCTCCTACTGATAGAATATGCCATTCATGTGAGTCCAGGATGTGATGCATGATCATCTCTCCGGGGTTGAATGTCTCACCAGAATCACTTTTTTCTTCAGACGCAAAAGAGGGGAATTGGACCAGGAAAAAGGCGACAAAAACGAAGATTATGGCTTTTACTTCAGTCGCGAATCGGTGTGTTTTGGTCATTGATTTTTAGTATGAAAATTTCCAGGCCTCAAAATCGACTGCAAATTTAGGCAATAAGTGAGAAAGTAAAAACAGTTGGGTTTTTTATTTGGGAGTGGATTTCTGAGATCTCAGATGACCCATAATCGATGCCATCTCGAAGGCTGTATAAAACACGTATAGGACCAGAAACAAAACTGCTAAACCCTTTGCCTGATCGCGGAATAGAGCAATAAGAATGGCAATGAAGGCCACGTAAACCAGCAGCTTGAAAACTATAGAAAGCATAAAGACACGGATAAAGACCACATCGCGCTTATTGTTCGCCTTCAATAGAGAATAATGAACCACCGCCGTCAGTGCGAAGAAGAAAATATAGACCGTGGGAGTTTGCGATGGAATAGCGACTTCCGGAAATAATAATTTAATTGAAAAATTGATTACACCAAGTAAAATAGTGAGTAGTGCTAACTTCAATATAAAAGCACTGAAGGCCTTCCTGATATTTACCTCAGCCATTAGCTATTATTGGACGTAATTCTGATGAGCCAATAAATAATGCCTACTAAGGCAATTATTAGCAATGAAATTGTGAAAACTGGAAACTTAAGCTCAAGACTGCGATCCAAATAGACCCCGCCAATAGTGCAAATACCCAGAATGGCGGCCATTTGGAAAGCTAATCCGGAAAATCGAACGTAAGAGCTAAACTGCTCTGACTTGCTCGCTTTCCTTTTTGAGGGCTTGTCCGACGCTGTGCCCATTTTCGCCAATTCGAATTTCTTTCATAGAAACGCCCATCTTACAACCTCCATTGAAGGTTGCTCCTGATTCTACAATCAGCTTGTTTGTGATGATGTCGCCATGAATAACTGCCGTTGGCTTAAGCAACAACTGATCAGATACTTCAACTTTTCCCTTTACTTCTCCGGCTACTTCGGCGTTTTGAGCAAGTATGTTCCCTTCCACTCGAGAAGATTGCCCCAAAGCTACTTTCGACTTTGTCTTAACATCACCGACAACTTTGCCCTCTACACGGATGTTTCCGTAAGTCTCAATGCTACCTTCGAGAATTGTTCCCTTCCCGATAATGTTACTGGAATTACTTATTTCGTCTGCCACTTTTTTCTCTTCTTTGTTGAACATATCTTAAATATTAAAATGAGACAAACTCTTCAGGGTTGACAGGATTCCCATTATACCATAGCTCAAAATGCAAATGAGCCCCATCTGTAAGCTCTCCTGTATTCCCTGTAATAGATATAATCTCCCCGGCGCTGACAAAATTACCAACTTTTTTTAACAAATCATCATTGTGCTTGTAAAGTGAAATGAGGTCTCCACGGTGCTGAATAGCAATTACGTAGCCTGAATCCTGTGTCCAGGACGACAGGATAACGGTGCCATCGGCGATACTCCTCACCGGCTCATTGTTCTTAGAAACTATATCTACCCCAAAATGCTCTTTACGAGCATCGTATTTGGAGGAAATTATTCCATCAATTGGCGAAAATAGAAATTCCTGCAGCCTTCCAGGATTCTCCCTGTTTATGGCGAGCAAGCCAACATCAGACGACTCGAATTGTTCCCTGAATTGTGAATCAATTTCGGCGAAGTTTTCAAGTGACACTTCCGCCTTTAGTTCGCGAATCCCGGCATCATCCTCCTCATCATTCTCTTCACCACCGATATTTCCACTTACAACATTCTGAAAATTATCAATGAACTGTTGCTTCTTATACACTTCTACCTCTAGTGAGTCAAGTTGTAGTGAAAGCTCAATTAGTTTTCTATTTGCTTCCATTTGTGCATGACGGGGATCAAACCACTGTGCAAGGAGCGTCTCCACCAGAAAAAAGCTCATTATCATCACTATTACAAAAACAGTAAAGGTGATGACAAATAGTTTTGCATAGGTAAAGCTAACCGTGCTTTTCTCAGCAAAATTCTCTTCATTGCGAATAATGAGCAGATAGCGGTTAAATAACCAGTTAGAAAACGTCTTCCGAGTACGCAACTTTAATTATTTTAAACAAAAATAGAATATAAAGGGGTCAAAAGGGTAAATAAGAACTTGCTTTTTTCGTTAATGAAGAAGGTTAGTAAATTTGTGGGACTAGTGTTTTCGATGGGAAAAAGAGTTAATTACGGGATTTTTTTGTTGGCCTTGGTGCCTCTAATTTTCGGCGGCTGCTCGGCTGAAAAGACCAACCTTATTAGTGTTACCTACCACAACACTACTGCGCGCTATAATGCCTATTTCTATGCCAAGGAGAGAATCAAAGAGATTGAGACCGGGATTGCCAATCAACACCAAAACGACTTCGACCATATCCTGAAGATCTTTCCACCACTGGACACTACACATGCAACAACTTACCAAATTCAAATCGAGGATGTTGTAAAGAAAGCTTCATTAGCTATCCAAAATCATAAAAACAGCAAATGGGTTGATGACAGCTACAACCTTCTAGGCATGGCCAGATTGTACAGTCATGAGCATGAAACTGCAATTGTAACTTTCAAGCACGTCAATACTACCAGTAACGATCGCGATGCCCGCCACAGAGCCCTGGTAAACCTGATGAGAACTTTCATTGAGTATGGTGAAATGAATAACGCTATTGCGGTTTCAGATTTCCTCAAGAAAGAAAAGCTTAACAAGAGAAACCTCAAACAGCTATACCTGGTTAGAGCTTACTACTACCAAAAACAGGCTGATTACGACAACCTTGTCCAAAACCTGGTTTTGGCTTCGCCTCTACTAACAAAGAAAGATGGTAAGGCGAAGATAAATTTTATCATCGGCCAGGTTTACCAACAATTGGGTTTTGACGCTGAAGCCTATCGAAATTATAAACGATGTTTGGCGAGTAACCCCCCGTACGAACTCTCGTTTTACGCAAAGCTTAACATGGCACAAGTAACTGAGCTTTCTCGGAGCTCTGACGTTAAGCGAGTTAGGAAGTATTTTAGAAAACTGCTTGCTGATGCCAAGAATAGGGAGTTCCGAGATAAAATATATTACGAAATGGCCCAGTTTGAAATGAAGCAGAACGACATAGATGGGGCAATTCCTTTCTATAATGAGTCAATTCGGGCCAGCATTGGCAACAATAGACAAAAAGGCTTATCCTATCTAAGGCTTGGTGAAATCTATTATGATACTCTTAGAAACTATGAGCTTGCTCAGAAATATTACGATAGCACAATTCTGGTTATGCCTACCACTTATGAAGACTATGAAGCTGTAAAATCACGGCAAGAGGTGTTGGCAGAATTTGTTAAGCAACTTAATGTGATAGCCCTTAACGATAGTCTGATAAATCTGGCTTCCATGGACTCTACCCGTCTAGTTGCCTATTTAACCGAGCAAGTAGAAGATCGAAAGGCGGCTGAAGAGGAAAAAAAGAAGAATCAACAGAGGCAGCAACGAAGAAGATCTCCAAGCGCTTTTGACTCTGGTTTTGGAGACAATACCGGCATATTAACTTCATCATTAAATTGGTACTTTAGCAATCCCTCAGCTATAAGTCTTGGCCAGAGTGAATTCAGAAAAAAATGGGGAAATCGTTCCTTGGAAGATGATTGGAGAAGAGCTAATAAAGAAAGTAACATTAGCCTGAGCAATAACACAAATAACACCACCACAGCAAGCAATACAGAATCTACAGATAGTAATGAAGCTGGTGACAACGCGAACGCCATCCAAACAGAAGTAAAGCAAATGTTGGCGAAAATTCCGTTCAGCAATGAGGCAAAGGAAAAAGCACTTGTTGAGATTACTGACGCCTACTATTCACTGGGAAATATCTACCATTTCAACCTTTTTGAAGACCACAACTCTATTAATTCATTCGAAACCCTCCTGGATCGTTTTCCAAGTTCTGAATATGAACCTGAAGTACTGTACCTACTTCATCTTATGTACAAGGAAATGGAGCATATTAAGCAAGAGACCTACAAGAAAAGGTTAATTGCTGATCATCCGAAAACTACGTACGCCAAACTACTCATCAATCCAAATTACACCGAAGAGAGTAGCAAGGAACTTGACCAGCTCAAGAAGGTATATAAATCTGCTTACGCTCTGTATGAGCAAGAATCTTTTCCTGAAGCCAGGGCCTTGATTCGACAGGCATTAATCACCTATAACGATACAGAGTTCTTCGCAAATCTGAGATTATTAGATATTCTGATAGTTGGTAAATCTGAAAGTAAGGAGAGGTACATTTCGGAGTTAGACAAGTTTATTACTGAGTACCCAGATCACGGTACAACTGCCTTTGCAAAGAACTTACTGGCCACCGCTAAAGACTTCGAAGACAACCTGTTTAAGTCCGAAGCCACAGATTTTGCTCTGGGCTTTGAGCAGCTTCACTATTTCCTGTTAGTTTATGACTCCAATTCTGGAATAGCTACTACTGTTTCAGATGACATTAAGAGATTCAACGAACTGCACTTTAAGGAGTCGGCAATAGATGTTGATAACATTGTTTTTGATAGTGGAAAATCGATGGTCTTAGTTAGCTCATTTGAAAACAGGTCTACAGCTCTGGAATATTTTGATTACTTTAAAGCTGAGAGTAGCTTGCTGGGTGTAGATTCTTCAAATAGTCTTCAAAATTTTGTTATAACCAAAGACAACTTCGATATCTTGTATCAAACAAAAGATTTAGAGTCTTATCGTTCCTTCTTTGATCGCAACTATTAAATGTCAGAGACTAAGCCTAAACCATATCGGAAAATAATTCTTGTGGCCTGGATACTTTTTGTATTGGCTGTTGGAGGAATTCCATTTTACATATACTCTGTTAGTATAGACCTCTGGGGTTTGTACGGCGGCATGCCCACTTTGAAAGCCCTGGAGAACCCTGAAAACGACTTATCCTCAGAACTAATAACCGCTGATGGCGTAAGTCTCGGAAAATACTTCAGATTTAATCGAAGCCAAGTTGCATACAACGAACTTTCTCCTCACATTATTAATGCACTCAAGGCTAAGGAAGATATAAGGTTTGAGGAACATTCCGGGGTGGATTTGTATGCAATGCTGAGGGTTGTCAGGTACATGGGGAGCCGCGGTGGAGGAAGTACTATTACCCAACAGTTGGCAAAGAATATTTACGGAACCATGGGTTCGGATTTAGAAGGAAAAATTGGTGATAATCTGGGCTATCTCATAAAAAGAGGAATCGCCAAAACGAAGGAGTGGATTATCTCTGTAAAACTTGAAAGAACATTCACAAAGGAAGAGATTTTGGCGCTTTACCTGAACACAGTGGAGTTTGGCAGCAACGCATATGGCATCAGAGCGGCATCTGAAACCTTTTTTAACACAACCCCCGATAGCCTCAATATATCTCAAGCCTCAATGTTGGTTGGGCTACTCGAAGCTCCATCTTGGAACAATCCTGTTAAGTGGCCTGAAAGGGCCAAAGGAAGACGAAACGTGGTTTTGGCTCAGCTCCTCAAATACAACTATCTAGACAAAGTGCTATATGATTCTTTGGTGGCTGAAGAAATTGTTCTTGACTACAAAGTTGCGAATCAAAACCGGGGCCTGGCCACCTATTTCAGATCTGAGATATTGTGGGATTTGTTGAGCTGGTGTAATGAGAGAGATATTGACCTTTATGAAAGCGGATTGAAAATCTATACCACAATTGACAGCAAATTGCAGCAATATGCCGAAGAGGCCGTTACTGAGCATATGGATACACTCCAGCGCCTTTTTGACGAGGTTTGGAAAGATGGTAATCCTTGGATTGATAGAAATGGAAGAGAGATTAGAGGCTTCATCCGCCAGGTCGCCAAACGTACTCCGCGCTATAGGAGTCTTGTTGAAAAATATGGTGAGGATGATGACTCAGTGGATATTGTAATGAACACCCCGCGGGAGATGACGGTATTTTCATGGGATGGTGAGATTGATACCCTTCTTAGCCCCATTGATTCTATAAAATACTATAAGCGGTTCTTGCAAGCTGGCTTTATGGTTATGGATCCTCACTCTGGGCACGTCAAGGCCTGGGTCGGAGGCATCAATCACAAGTACTTTAAATACGATCATGTCAAGAGGGGTCGACGTCAAACAGGTTCAACTTTCAAACCATTCGTTTATACGGCTGCAATCGAAAGTGCCTATTACCCATGCTATCAGGCGGTAGACGACCCCAAAACATACCTTATTTCTGAAGACCAGCCTCCATACACACCAGATAACTCCGATGGGAAGTGGTCTGGGGAAACTATGACGCTTCGTAAAGGTATGGCCCAGTCCAAGAATAGCATCACCGTGCATATTACCAATGAAATTGGGCCTGAGAATGTAGTGGATGTCGCAAAGAGACTGGGGATTACAGAGAAGATACTCCCAGTGCTCTCAATAGGGCTAGGTACAAATGATGTTTCCCTATTTGAACTTTCCGGAGCGTATTCTGCTTTTGTGAATAGGGGTATGTGGACCCATCCTTTCTATATCACCCGCATTGAGGACAAATATGGCAATGTACTTCAACGATTTGTACCCAATAGGTTCCAGGGTATTAGCGAAGAAACTGCCTACCTGATGCTTCACATGCTGAAAGGCACAGTTGAAGAAGAAGGAGGCACGGCCAGGTCCCTGGATTATCGCTATAATTTGCTCCAAGATGGGAACGAAATTGGCGCTAAGACGGGTACAACCCAAAACTACTCAGATGGTTGGTTTATGGGAGTCACAAAAGATCTTGTTGGTGGTGCTTGGGTCGGAGGAGATGACCGAAGTATCCATTTCAAGAGCATCCGCTATGGCCAGGGAGCAGTAATGGCCCTACCAATCTGGGGCAATTTCATGAGTAAAGTTTATGCTGATGAGGATCTCGGCTATACCATGGGGCCGTTTCAAAGACCTAACAATCCCCTATCCGTGGAGCTTGATTGTTCTAAGTACTACGGAACTACCCCCATAGACTCACTGGAAAATCAAGCTGAAGAAATCAAGCAAGAAGATATTTTCTAGCCACCGATGAAAGCGAATCGGTATGAAGTTGAGCAAATAGGGCTCTTGCCCGACCAACCTGGTATCTACAAATTCTTCAACAAGCATAGTATCTTAATCTATGTAGGAAAAGCCAAGAGCCTTAAGAAGCGAGTTGCTAGCTATTTCAATAAAGGTGCATTCATAAATAGAAAAACTCAGCGTTTAGTCTCAGAAATCGCTCGCATTGAATACACCGTATCTCTTTCGGAGTTCGATGCACTATTGTTGGAGAATAATCTAATTAAGCAACATCAACCTAAGTACAATATTCAACTTAAGGATGATAAGTCCTTTCCCTACATCTGTGTTCTTAATGAGCGATTTCCAAGAATCATTTCAACACGAAGATTCAAGCCCTCACAAGGTCAATACTTCGGGCCATATTCTAGCGTTGTGGCAATGAATAATGTGCTAGACCTCATTCGCAGCCTCTACACAATTCGCACTTGCAAATATGATCTGTCTGAAGACAATATTCTCGCGTCTAAGTTCAAGGTTTGCCTGGAGTATCACATTGGCAACTGTCAAGGTCCATGTGAGGGCTTGCAAAATGAACTGGATTACAATAAGGATATTGAACTTGCCAAGGATATTCTCAAGGGTAACCTATCTAAGGTCGTCAGGCATTTCGAGGAAAACATGATGAGCCATTCCGAAAATCTGGACTTTGAAAAGGCCCAGATTTTTAAAGATAAGCTTCAGCTTCTAAAAAAATTTCAAAGCAAGACGTTAGTTGTAAATCAGAATATTGCCGATGCAGAGGTTTTTAGTATCACCTCAGACCAAACTGGTGCCTATGTGAGTTTTATGAGGATCCGTAATGGGGCTATTAACATGACCAATACGCTTTATGTCAAGAAAAAACTCAATGAGATGGATGAAGAAGTGCTCAACCTCATGGTGCTTGAACTTAGGGAAAAATACAAAAGTGATTCTGATGAAATCTTGACCAATATTCCCTTATCAGTTTTACCAGATGGAGTACGAAATGTCGTGCCAGTCAGAGGTGACAAGAAGAAGCTAGTTGACCTTTCGTTGCGTAACGCCATGGAGTATCGCAAAGAAAAGATTAAAGCCAATCAGAAGAATAAAGTTCCTATACAAGATGTACTATTCCAGCTGCAGGATGATCTGCGGTTGCCATTGGTACCCCTGCACATTGAGTGCTTCGATAATTCCAATCTACATGGTTCAAACCCCGTTGCTTCCATGGTTTGTTTCAAAAATGGGCGGCCAGCAAAAAAAGACTACCGTCATTACAATATAAAATCGGTTAAGGGTATAGACGACTTTGCCTCTATGAAGGAGGTGGTAGGCCGAAGGTACAGCAGATTACAAAAAGAAGGCCTGGAATTTCCTAATCTGATAATTGTTGATGGGGGTAAGGGCCAACTGAGTTCTGCCTGTGAAGCCCTTAAAGAAATTGGCTTGTATGGTAAAATTCCCATTATCGGGGTGGCCAAAAAATTAGAGGAGCTCTACTTTCCGGAAGATACCATTCCTCTACACATCAACAGGGCCTCTCCCTCCCTAAGACTAATACAACAATTACGAAATGAAGCGCACAGGTTTGCTATTCAATTTCATAGAAATCAAAGATCAAAATCTACTATCAAAACAAGCTTAACAGAAATAGACGGAATTGGCCCCAATACTAGTGACAAGTTACTTAAGCAATTTAGATCCATAAAGAAGATTAAAGAGAGTAGTCTTGAACAGATTTCAGCGGTAATTGGAGAGGCCAAGGCAAAACTAGTCGTTACCTACCTCCACAAAAAAAGGGAGCAAAAGCTCCCTTCGTAAATGTTTTAAAATCTCCGTTAGTACTCCCAGAGGTTGTGCTCTTTTTCCATCAACTGCATCTCCAACCATTGCGAGGCCATTATACCCTCCTTAGGGCTTTTGTTGTAGATGTCTACAATATACTGGTCTCTCGGATTATCAACCTTAGTAAGTCGTGCATTGAATAGTCTCAAATCAAAGGCATCAGCCAAATTTCTGTGTTCAGCACTATTTTGCCGATTAAACCAGATCGCTTCCTCTGGCATACTACGGAACAGCTTTTCAAGATCTTTGTACCTAAACACGGCTACTTCTTTGAATACACCAGTCTCAAACTTATCTCCTGGTATGATCATCTTGATAGACTGAATATCATGGTAAAGAGTAGATCTCCTTTTATCGAAGATTAAATCTTCCATTATTTCCAATATGGTAATCTCGTTCGGTAAGAATTCATCGGATTCCTCCTCCACTGGCTCCTCGTCACCGCTTTCGCCTTCCCCGTCTCCACTATCATCACCCCAACCAGAGTCATCACCCCAGCCTGAGTCGTCACCGAAACCTTCGAGATCGTCCTCATCCTCAGCACCAGGAAGTGTCAAATTCTTGGTAAACTCCTCTAATGGCATTTCAGTAAGCAAGGAATCGTTCATATAAGGCTTTAGGACCCCGGACTTCACACCTTCAATCATAATTTTGGTAATCTCGTTATTGAAGGCAAAGAAAGCTTGATTTTGCTTTTCCTTTAGATCCATTCTTCTCCAGACCCTCTTCTTATAGAACTGCTCGTATTTTGGAATAGGGCGCACAGAATTGTCATTGTACTGTGGCTCATTTTCCTGAGCGTATCCCACAAAAGAGAAGCCGCAAACTATTAGAAATAACGCTACAAATCTCATCTTCATCATCTCGTTGTTATTAATGTAAAGGAATACTGAATATTGTATTAGCTATGCCTGTTACAGGTTCAGTTTTTCCTTGGAAGTTCATTCTAGCCACCTTCTTTACCTCAATTACAATTCTATCATTAGGCTTGATTTGAGATAGGTACTTACTCATTGAGAGGTCTTGCTTCTTGATTGTTTCCCTCACCACTGGCCTACTACCACGAGCAATAATCATCTCCCACTCTACAATTCTATACCTGGCATCCTTAGGCAGAAGAGAGGCAAAAGTTTCATCAGGTACCGCTCTAACAGATAGCTGTCTTGGACCAGGTACTTTCATTCCAGTTTTCATATTCACTGGTTTCCCTCTATTTGTAATTGCCAAGGTAGGCTTTGGTACTCTTTTTACTGTGAAGTTTTCAGTTCCAATCCTGTTGCCATTACTACTTACCGTCAAGGCAACTTTAGCTGCAGTTGGGATTACGGTCACTTCACCTTTCTTCGCTCCTTTTACCGCTCTTCCTCCTGATGCACTAAACGCTGGGTTGTAGTTTGTTCCCAAAGCTGGTACCTGTACATTTAGCTCATTTCCGCAATTCAAGTACAAAGAAGAGATTGCCGCCGATTGAATCTGTATAACCGGTTTGGCAACAAAATAGGGATGCTCAATTGAATAGACTGAGTCATTTAGAGTGATCGTAGCCTTAAACGTCTTTGCAGCAAGGCCATCTTTGTCATAACTACCTGGGGTAGCTGTAAACTTGATTTTACCTTTTCCATTGACCACTTCAATATCTTTACCTTCAAAAGTCATCGTTGGGTCAACCGCCGAAGATGAAGCTGAGATGAATAAATCTCCTTCGAATGGAGCACCCGCAGCAACAATATTAGATACAGGCAACACCATAGGAATAATCTGGTCAAAGCTTACATCCTTGGCTCCAACTTCTTTCGCAATGTCATCCAATGCCTTGGCTTCATAGCTCAGTACTTCAGTTTCCATATAACTGATTGTAGCCATACCAGCAGCGGTTGGCGTGTTTTGGAAATAGTACTCAGCAAAGTTCTTCTTATTTTGGTTGGGATCGTTTTTGGCTATATCAATATCCTTAGCATCCCGAGCAAGCGGCTTAAACTCCTCACCTGCCAGTTTAGATAAATCCGCGGCATAAGTGTTTAGCTTATTCTTTAACTCCTCGCCACGGCCACCAAACATCATTAGCGCTCCGACTTTATCGTAGTCTTTTGCACCAATTAACTGTCCATTTTCGTCATATCCATCCTCATCGCCGGCGCCGGTGATAATCGCCATCTCTGATCTAACTTCGCTTAAATACTCGAGAGTAGTCTTTGTCATCTGACGTACTTGTTTTGCCTTCTCTAAGGCCTTAACGTCTGACTCCCTCTCTCCTTTCTTTTCTACTTCAGCCTCGATTCTACCAAGAGTACCGGTATTTCGAATCTCCGATTCTTTAGCTTGAGTATTGAGGGTTTCGTCAATAAAGATGAATTTCTCGAGTACTGAATTACTTACTTGCAGCGCCAATAAGGCTGTCAGAACTAGGTACATCATACCTATCATCTTCTGTCTGGGGGTTTCTTTGCCTCCTGCCATAATGTCTAAGTTTTAAAGTGTTTTACTTTGGTTGTTGGCTAACCTGTGGTTGCGATTGACTGGGCGCTGCACTTCCGCCACCACCTCTCATTGCAGTTAGCATACTTCCATAAATACTATTTAGTGATGTTAAGTTACCTGTTAGTTTCTGAAGTTCGGTAGAGAATTTCTCAGATCCCCGCCCTGCCTTCTCCATGCTTTCCATCACGCTGGCAACATTAGAGTAGAACTTGTTCATTGCCTTCAGGTGACTATTTGCATCTTGCAATTCCATTTCATATACGGCATTCAATGCTCCCAAGTTCTTGGTGATATTCTGAACCTGAGTATGATACTCCTTAGCATCTTTTGAAGCATTTGCCATATCTGCCATGGCATTGGCGGTTGTAGCGTAAGACTTATTCATATCAAGCAAAGCTTTCGATGCAGTACTTACACTCTTCGAGTATTCCTCAGTGGCAACGGCGGCATTTGATAATGATGACATCTGAGAAACATTCGTTGCGAGGTTTTTCATCCCTTTACCAAGATTGTCAATGAGTTCAGGACCAATCTTGGAGCTTTCAAGCATATGATCCAATTTCTTTGTAACTGAGTCTTCTTTACCTCCCTGCTTATTAGCTATTCGGGGCTTGGCAGATGGTCCGTCGTAATCCTCAGCCAATTCAGGATAAACTTTTGTCCAGTCTAACTCGGCGTGCTTTGGCTCGAAGGCACTGAGGAAAAATATTATAGCTTCCGTAGTGAGACCAATACCTAGCATGGCACCAGCTCCGGGCAAGTGTAATATTTTGAACATCGCTCCAACAATTACCACTGCCGCTCCTATACCATATACTTTAGGCATAATGGTTGTGAAAAGAAGCTCAACGAAACCGCCTTTTTTACTACTCATTTTATTAGATTTTTAGTGATTAAGGATGTAAAACAATTTATGATTACAAGATAACAATTTTATTGAAATTCTGCTCCTGATGACCGGCCTAAGTGGGTGAGGGCACATCTAAATCCAATGTAGGCTCTGGTGGAGTCTTTATATTCGAAAGTTCTTGTTCCAGTTTCCAAAAAGAAGGCAATATCTTTCCACGAACCACCCCTAATTACCTTTCTTGGTTCATCATCATCAAAATAAGTTGGGTTGAGATCCCATACTAGTGGAACTGAGGCGGGGTTAAATGCGTCTTCGCACCACTCCGAAACGTTTCCAGCCATATCAAACAATCCGTAGTCGTTACTGAAGTAAGAACTTACTTCAGCTGTGTATGCATAACCATCATCGTAATAGTTACCTCTTCCAGGCTTGAAATTGGCTAACATACAACCCTTTGAATTTCTTATGTAAGGATTCCCCCAGGGATACTTTGCCATGTCGCGTCCACCCCTGGCCGCATATTCCCACTCTGCTTCTGATGGCAACCTGAAATTTGGCATAGGAAAGTCACCAATGCTCTGTCTATAGTCATTCAAATAGCTCGTTCTCCAATCGCAAAAGTACTTAGCTGCCTCCCAGTCAACACCTGTAACAGGATAGTTGTCAAATGCTGGGTGCCAATAGTAGTAATCCATCATAGGGTCACCCATGTGGTGAACGAAATCCTTTACCCAAACGGTAGTATCTGGATACAACTGGCCCATCACAAAGTCTTCGCCTAAAACACTAAGCGAATCTTCAATCATAGCATTCATGAACTGTCGATACTCGTTGTTGGTAATCTCAGTATCGTCCATGAAAAAACTACCTATAGTAACCTGTTTGTTGAAGTTGATTTGAGAATGTGCTGCATCTTCGTCAGCTTGACCCATATGGAAAGTACCTGCAGGAATTGGCACCATCCCGTAGGGGACTGTCATCACCCATCCTTCCCGATTAGGTACTCCAACTAGCTCTCCTCTATCGCCGCCACCGCCGCCTAGTCCAAGAAGGCCACAACCCCCTGAAAAAACGGTTAGCACTACAAGCAGGAAGCACCATGACTTTCTTACTCTAATAATATTCTCCATAGCACGATCTAAGTTAAACTTGGTGAAAACTTAACTCCAAGTTATCCACAATTATTGCCTAAAATAACATTAAATAATTTAACTCTTAAAATTTTACAAAGCGAAATTTTAGTACCATAAAAAGAAAAAATTGCGCAGAGTAAATTTTTGCCACCCAAATTGGGTATTTTATAGGAAAATGCAAAATATTTTTTGTCTTAGTGCCTGAATCTGGGGGTCCTTATGACTTTCCTTGGTTCCTTAATTACAGGCATTGAATATGTGAGTAAAAACTCGTGCGAAGTGGGCTGTTTCGCATCTTGTCCCTGAATAATATAATCAAAGGAGTAGCCAAGTTTTAGAGAGTTATCCTTGAGTAGGCTATAGCCTAAAATTATTATCGCAGCATCTGATTGTCGGAAGGATATTCCTCCCCACATTTTGTCATTATAAGTACCTATTGCTCCTATATCAAATGAGTAAGAATTGAAGTCAGACTTAACCAGAAGTGTTGGTGTTATAGTCAAGTTGAAATTAAGTTGATAATCATAACCTGCAGTAAGGGTTAAATTCTTCTCCAAGGCTGACCTCTGGTCGGCATTGCCGAAGTCAAACTCCGACTTGATCAGATGGTTGGCACTCAAACCAACGTAGTATTTCTGGCTGCGGTAGAATACACCCAGCCCGAGGTCAGGTCGAACCTGTGACTCTTTTCCCGAACGCCGCCCCCCAGGGGGATCCAGAATTGGGTCTCCGTCTTGCACCCATCTATATTGATCAAAATCCAATGATTGACCGAATATACCCGCCCTGACACCGATGCTAAGCCTACCTGTACTCAGTTGATGATAGTAAGCATAGGACACCTGAGCTTCAAGGTTGCTTTGAGGACCCAGGTTGTCATTAACGATATGAAAGCCAACGCCACCCCTTAGTTTGTCAACAGGTGTTGATGCACTAAGTGTTTGTGTAGTAGGATTGCCACCAGAACCATCAAAGCTGGTGGAGAACCCCGTCCATTGTGTGCGATGGATCAGTGTGAAGTTAGTGAACCCGTCAGTTCCAGCGACAGCGGGATTATAAAACAAGCTGTTGAACATGTACTGTGAGAATTGGGCATCCTGTTGCGCTGTCAACTTAGACGATGCCGCCACAAACAATACTATTAAAAGGGTAATGGTTCTCTTCATGCTTTAGCCTCAAATTTGGTCATTAGCAAGGCAATAGCCAAATCTATACCCCCCATTTTTTAAGGAGATGTAATATCTACTATAAAATACTACTGCTGAGGGTATTACTTAATGCCATTTGCTTTCTTAATGTAAAGTTCGAGGGCGCCGGTCATTGAAGGCGCCTCCGGTAAAGGAGCATTTACATCAAGAATTAAGCCAGCTTCTTTTACAGCATTAGCCGTTGTTGGGCCAAAAGTGGCAATTCGGGTATTGTTTTGCTTAAAGTCTGGGAAGTTGACAAATAGTGAGTTGATCCCAGACGGGCTAAAGAAGGCAATAATATCGTATTTGATATCTGCCAAATCTGATAGATCGCTTGCTACTGTCTCATAAAGAATGGCTTCCTTGAACTCGTAGTCATTCTCTGACAGGAATTTTGGAATATCATCCTTACGAATAGTCGAGCACGGATAAAGGAACTTCTCCCCTTTGTGCTTTTTCATCACCTCTATCAAATCTGATGGAGTTCTAGATCCTGTGAAAATCTTCCGCTTGCGTATTACGATGTACTTCTGCAGGTAGTTTGCCGTCTGTTCAGAGATGCAGAAATATTTCATGTCCGCAGGCATCTCAATCTTCAATTGTTGGCACATGTTGAAGAAGTGGTCTACCGCGTTTCTGCTGGTAAAAATAATAGCCGTAAAATCAAGAATATTAATCTTCTGTTTTCTGAACTCCTTAACATGTACAGGTTCAACCTGTATGAATGGACGAAAGTCTATTTTAAGACCGTACTTCTGCGCCAGAGAAAAGTACGGGGAGTTAGGGTTACTTGGCTTAGGCTGAGAAACTAGTATGCTTTGCACTTCAAATAGCCTCTCTTTTGGAAATATCCCGTTTCCCGAATTTTGACTCATAGCTTGCTTCTTTGCTTTTACTTTCAAACTTTTCAAACCACTTTAACTACTACCCTGAATGCAATAAGCAGGGGTATGATTTCCGTGCCGCAAAGGTATAAAAATAAATGGAGAAATTTATAGGAAGAAAAGCTCAATAATTTGAATAAGAGTATAGTTAACCTAGCGATTACTAAAACGAGGAATCCCAGTAGCAAGTAGAAATAGTAATGGCCTTGAACCTCCAAAACGAAATAGAAAATCCCTGCAATTGCGAGAGCGGTTATTGTTATAAGTAGTGAAAGTCGTATGCCATTAACGAAGTGAATGGTGGTAAAGTCGGTAAGCTTAAACAGAACGGCATGAGCCCTAATCCAAATCCATTTCAGCCCTATAAAAACAACAACGACTACAACTGAAATAACAAACATCAACAATGTTTGCCAAAGTGATACGGTGGGCACAAGCCAATCCTGAAGTATCTTGGGGTAAGTAATGGCAACAAAAATACCAAATGCGGCAATGGCTGCGCCCGTCAGCAGTTGCATCAACAAATTTGGCTTTTCGAAGACCCTTAGCTTGTATACTAACTCATCTCGCTTACTTATTGCCAAAGCCCTTGAATAACTAATGTACTCAACGAATGACCGAGGATATAAATTCCTAAGTAATGCAACCAGATACAATACTACTAGTAGCGATATGACCAAGGCTGGAGTAGACGTTCTTGGTAGGCTAGTCAGCGAAGACTGCTCTGTGTTCGCCGGACTTGATCCCACCACCTGAGTTTCAATATTATTGAGGGATCTTTCGCTGTTAAAAATTGTTACCAACTTAGGCCGTGAATACTCGGATTGCATCAAATCCTGAATTGACAGCCAGACCAGCGTATCTTGGTGGTAGTGATCCAATATGAGGTCGTCCACCATTAGGGTGGTTCCCCGGGGAAGCTTCAATAGTAGGGTGTTCTCAAGACCGTGACGTTCGGAGACAAAGAAGACCACGCTTGATGGATCTAAGCCCTGAGAATCTTGGCTATAAATCTTTTGATCAGAGTTAAGAAATAGCCAGTCCCAGCGAAGATCATAAAGCACTTCAGAATCACTATGCTGACTTTTGCAAAGCCCCGGCAGTGTTAGTAGTAGTATGAGGATGTAACAGGCCTTAGTATGCCCCTTGCCCATCGAATTTCCTTTTGGCCAAAGCTTCGAGTACAAGGCTGGCAGGTAATAGTGTGGCTACATAAATCGCCAGGGTTATAGTTAGTCCCAAATTGGGGAACGAAAGCACAAAAGCTATCGACAACAGGTTTACTCCGAGAAGTACTCCCACTACCTGAAGTGATGATAGGCCCATATCAAGCAACCGATGATGCAAATGATTTTTGTCAGCTTCCAATGGTGACTTCCCATTGATTACCCTTAGGGTGAAAACTCTTAGGGTATCGAAAATTGGAATCACTAACAAGCCCACAGCAATACCCGGGGCTCCATCATAACCGCTAAACTCAATGAAGTGAATTATTAGTGAGGAAACGATTAAGCCGCATACTAGTGAGCCGGTATCTCCCATAAACACTTTAGCCTTATGCAAGTTGTATCTCAAAAAACCCACTACTGCTCCGGCTAATGTGAATGCCACCAGCGCAAAAGCAGGGGAACTACTCACCAATAGTAGCCCCAGGGTTATCATCACGGTTACAACAATAACCCCGGCTAACCCATCGATACCATCAATCAGGTTAAAAGAGTTCGTTAAGGCTATGATTAGAAATACGCTGAACAATTGACTTGCAATTGGGGATAGCTCGAATATTCCCAGAAAACCGTGAAAATTAGTAAGCCTAAGATCGGCGACGTATACGATAATGATGGCTGCGAGTAGTTGCACCAGTATTTTCTTGAAAATTGGAATTGGGCTTAGATCGTCTTTGACTCCAAGGAAGAATATTATTATACTTCCAGCCAGTATTTGCTGGACACCATTTTCAAGCCCGCCAAATATGGTGACCGCAGATATAAATCCAGCAAATATTGCCACCCCACCCAGTCGGGGAGTAAGCAACTCGTGGGAAGTTCTATGATTTGGTGTGTCAAGTAGCTTCTTGGAATGTGCTATATCGATAATAGAGGGCACGGCGTAAAGCGACACAAACAGTGCCCACAGTGCTGACAATACCATATTTATATCTACCATTCCAGCCATCTATGCTATGCAAGTTATCAGAATTTGGCTACGTAACCAAAATGAAATTTCGAGAACTCAGGGCTAAATTTCTGTCGTTGAGAACTGCCCAATGCATAAGTTACATTCAAAACTCCTGAGCGAGTAGCAAGTGTTAAACCTGCACCTATTCCAAAAGGAGTGTCAGTAATACTATCTACGGTCGTTTTTTGCCTCGTTACGGCCTGATCATAAAACAAAAAGAAATAAGTCTGCTCCTGCGACAGGATGCGCCACTCGATAGTAGCAAATGCATACTCCGATGAAAAGAACTCATTCTCATTGAATCCACGTAGAGATTGGGCTCCCCCTAATCTAAATAGGTCATTGAGAAGTAACTGATCGTTAAACAACTTCCTAGCGGTCAACCTTGTAAATAGGAGATGGCGCGCGGAGATTGGAGTGATTCTTTGTAACGAAAAGGAAGTAATATATTGAACGCTCTTTAAATCAATAGTTGAAACCACAGACGGGTCTATTTCTGGAGTAGGTTTAATTCGTTTCGATCCTGCCCCAACGTCAATTCCAAGGCTAATCCCTCGAGTTGGGAATAGCTGATGGTTTAAGGTGTTTAGGCTATAGGTTAATCCATAAGTTGTGTTATTGATATCGAGCACCGGTGGCAACCCCAGACCTGTACTTTGTGAGGCCGAACCCTGTCGGCCAGAAAAAGACTCAACATACATCCCAATGGCTTGCCCAAATTGCGGCTTGAAGTCAAAAGCCAATCTTCCGCGAATATTGATAAAGGTTGTGTCCTCTTTTAGCAAGGAAAAAGAGGAACTGAGATTCAATCTCGAACCCGCCACGTACGGGTGGTTATAGGCAAGATTTAAAACTTGGGATTGGGGCTTGGTGCTTTGCCAATTTACCATTAGAGACTTGCCTCGACCGAAGAGGTTGGTTAGCATCAAATCTACCTGGCCGGTTATTAGTAATTTATCGCCTCCCCTCTCCCTCGGCAAAAATCCAACAATACCGTTTAGGTAATTGGCTTGTTGGTTTTCAAGAGTCAGTGCCACTGTTGCCCGCTCATTCTGAAACCTCACTTGCAAAGGCTCTACCTGCTTCAAATACGGTAGTTGATTGATTTTGGCCTCCACCGTTTCCAAAACAGCCTCATTATATGGCTGGCCTGGAAGGATGGCCAGAAAGTTCGCCAGAAAGATTTTTTGTACGCGAACATCTCCAATTATTTCAAGTGAATCAAAGGTAATGAATGGTCCCTGATCATAAGCAAGGGTTGCACTCACTAAGCCCTGTTTGATATTTAGTGAGTCCAGTTGAAACGTTGCAAATGGGTAGCCGGTAGTTGAGCCGTGCTCTATAATTTTTGTTCGAATATTCGCAAGGTTGCGAACGCTTACTGCTTCTCCCCTCAGATACTGCGTGTTAAGATTGAGGTCTGATACGAGGTCCGCCGGAAGGTTTGAGTTAGCTATTCTTAGCCAGGTGAATTTTTCGCCCACAGATAAGTGAAGATGCGTTACATTGGCGTCAACCTTTACACTATCCAAGTTAGCCAACAAATAGCCTTCATCCCTTAGTCTAACAACTTCCTCCTTCGCAGCGGCTACAGCTTCATTAGTATTCAAGTCGTGGGAAATATCTATCTTGGGCGGGTTGGAAACCGACGAGCTCTGCAACCAAACTTTGACGCTATTTTCTTGCCCACGGCAAATAACTGAAACACCAACCAGCATTATGATGGTAATGCAACTTTTCATTTCTTGATGCAATCGAACCCAATACAAATTTAGGAAATCCCTTGGCTGGTATATACTTACATATTCCTTTTTGTAAGCAGGCATGTTATTACTGCGACTTCCATTTTAGTACCAACCTCATGCGAATGGATGAACTGACCGGAGCGATCTGCAGAGAGATACAATTAAGGAATAGCTACCTGCAGAATCGAAAAGTGGACACGGTATATTTCGGAGGTGGGACTCCTTCACTATTGGGAAGGAAACAAATCTCTCAAATCATTACGGCTATTTCTGATCAATTCTCATTGGAAGAGCGACCCGAAGTTACATTGGAAGCAAACCCCGATGATCTATCGTCAGAGAAACTGAAAGATCTGTGGGATGTTGGTATCAATCGCCTGAGCATCGGAGTACAGTCGTTCCAGGAGCGTTACTTGTCTTATATGAACCGCGCCCACAATAGTCACGAAGCCAAACAATCTGTAAAGGAGGCCAGGCGCATGGGTTTTGAAAATATAAGCATCGATCTCATTTTTGGTTTACCCAATCAGAACATGGAGGATTTAGTTGCTGACCTGGAAACAGCTCTAAGCCTGGAGGTCCAACACATATCAATTTATGGTCTAACCATTGAGAATAACACCGTCTTTGGGAAATGGGAAAAAGACGGAAAACTGCAGGCATGTGATGAAGATTTGTCTGCCACCTATTACCAGGAGATAATGGCGAGATTGACTACTGCCGGCTATGATCATTATGAGATTTCAAATTTCTGTCTACCTGGGTATAGTTCACGTCATAATACTAGCTATTGGCAGGGTATACACTACCTCGGCATCGGTCCCTCCGCACATTCATATAATGGCGTCAGTCGCCAGTATAATGTATCCAACAACCAACGTTACATTAAGGCAATTGAATCTGGTGAACTGCCACATAAGCTGGAACACCTTCATGCGGAAGAGATTTTGCAAGAGTATATTTATATTAACCTCCGTACCAAGTGGGGGGTTGACCTCACCCACCTTAAGAATGAAATGACATATGATTTGCTGGCTGAAAAAGGGCAGCTCTTGCGAAAGCTAGAACAACAACAAATGATAGTTATTAACGACGGCATTTTGAGGCTGGCAGATAATGGAAAGTTGGTGGCAGACAAGATTGCACTGGAGCTACTCCCCTAAGCAGAATATGTCTTATTTTCATAACCTATGATTGGAAGAATAACACATAACGGTACAGAGTTTACAACAGATTTTTCCAACCCAAAAGATATATCTATCCCTCTTAGAGGTGATGGTAGTAACCCTAATTGCTATTGGGCTGATCTGGTTAGCTTCGAGGTAATTCGCAGTGGGGATTTTGTAGGAAGTGTTGCTGATGGTGGGCCGGTTGATTATAAGAAGGTTGTGTTTACTCCCCATGGTAATGGAACTCATACCGAATGTTACGGACACATTTCATCTAACGAAATCTCTATAAATAAATCTCTGTCTTCTTTTCATTTCATCGCTGAGCTAATTTCAGTTACCCCGACCAAAAATATAGACGGAGACGAGGTGGTCTCTTTGGAGGAGGTTAGAAGCAAGATTCAGCATGGTGGTATTCAAGCATTGGTAATAAGAACAATGCCGAATGATAAAGGCAAGCTAAGCAGGCAGTATTCTGGTACCAATCCACCCTACCTGGCCGATGAGGTAACCGCGTACTTGGCCGAGATAGGAATTAGTCACCTGTTAGTTGATTTACCTTCTGTAGACAAGGAGGTTGATGGTGGCAAGCTCGCAGCACACAATGCCTTTTGGAGCAGAGGCGATGAGAAAAGGCTAAACTGCACAATTACCGAGCTGATATACGTGCCAGATATTATTGGAGATGGATTATACCTTTTGAATCTGCAAATTGCTAGTTTTGAACTTGACGCTAGCCCAAGCAAGCCTGTGTTATTCGAACTGAAATCATAAATTCCTCTATTTATATGAGCCAACCCATTAACAGCAAAAAGGAGAAGATGGCTTTTATGCTTCTGATGTCCGTAGTTTTTCACTACCATGGGCTCGATCAGGAAGAGGAAGAACTGCTAGATGGGTACGCAAAGAAGTTTGATGCTTTTGAAGAGCTGAAGTGGGCCAATGAATTCATCTCAAAGGACTACATATCGGCGTTTGACAGGGCAAGGGATTACTTGAAAGATTCACTTTTGAAAATGGACAATGCCATAAGAGTGGAGTTTATCCACCAGGTTTGGGCTGCCAACAACACCAAGGGATATATTACTGAGATGGAGGCCCGGGCCATGATAAAGCTCGCCAAAGATTGGGAAGTGGAAAATGACTTGTTGGAAATAGCCAGAATCCAGCCTGGCCAATAGCCCACTAAAGGCTCATCATTTCTTTAAACCGCGCCGCCTGACGTCTACTGACCTCAACTTTCTCTCCACCTTTTAGCTTAACCATAAGGCCACCATTAAACCACGGTTCTATACTTTCCAGCCAACTAAGATTAATAATATGCTTACGGCTTGCCCTAAAAAATGACCTTGGATCCAGTTTCTCATCCAGGGCATTCAGTGATTTATGTATCATCGGCTTGAAAGTCTCAAAATAGACTTTTATGTAATTGCCATCAGATTCAAATAACCGAATATTAGAAAGGCTAACGAACCAGCACCTATCACCATCCTTTACAAATACCCTGTCTGTAAGTTGTAACTTCTTCTCCTCTCCGCTAACATCAGATACCTCGCTTTCCACCTTCGTCAGTTTGGCAACGCATTCGCTCAGGCGCTCTGGTTGAATAGGCTTGAGAAGGTAGTCCAGCGCATTGACTTCAAATGCCTTTAGGGCATACTCATCATAAGCTGTGGTAAATACTACGGCCGGAACAGTATCAAGCATTTCCAATAGCTCAAAGCCTGTCTTGCCGGGCATCTGGATATCGAGAAAAAGTAGGTTTGGCTTAAGTTTGTCAATTAGCTCTATCGCTTCGTCTGCGTTTGCTGCCTCACCCACTACTTGAACCTCCTTGTGCTCTTCAAGAAGATTGATCAATTCTTTGCGAGCCAACCGCTCATCGTCGATAATAAGTGCATTCATATTTTTAATGGTATAATGACTTCTGTTAGTACTGTTTCTGGATTTTCGTTCTTTATTTTGAATTTGGCTTCATCGCCGTAAATCAAGCTTAGCCGCTGCTTGGTATTTTTCAGCCCAAACCCTGTTGGGCCCACACTCTCACCATTGCGGTAATGACCACTATTGCGGATTTGAATTATCAACCTTGAGTCTGCCACATCGGTGCGAAGGTTTATGAATCCACCCTTCTTCAAGTGACTAATACCATGCTTGATACCATTCTCCACAAGTGTCTGCAACATCAACGGTGGAACCGTAAATTTTGTTGAGCCGGGATGGATTTCAAACGTGGTAGCCAGTCTTTCTTCATACCTGATGGTTTCCAGGCTCAGGTAGTCCTTTACAGTTTTCAACTCACTGTCAAAAGAGGTTAGCCTTTTGCGATCTGTAACGAGGGAATTCCTCAGAATGTGAGAAAGTTGAGTAATTGCATTTTTGGCTTTTCTTGGTTCGTCATCAACAAGCGCTCTAATGCTGTTAAGGGCATTGAATATAAAATGAGGATTGAGCTGAGACTTGAGGTGATTTAGCTCGATCTCATTTAATGCCGCCTCATACTTAAGACTTATGTTGAACCTTTCGAAATAATGGTAAATAAAATAGAACAGTGACCAGAGAAACAGAACAAAGGCATTAGTGGTTGTAAGCCCCAGAAAAGTTGTGAGCTGGTATAGTTCAGCACTAAATATTCCCAGCAGGTAACCAGTGCCGATTCGTAGTAGGTAAATGCCGAAACCCATGACTATAGTGCTAACAATAACCCGTGGAATTAGCCACCGCATACCTTTACTCAACCATTCTCTACGAATTATAGTACCGCGATAGGCGTGAGTTATTAGAAAAAAGAAGATTGGTTCAGAAATAAGTAAAACCAGTGTTGGGGTATCGAGCTGATTCTCCGTAATAATTGGCGCAGCGATGATGGTAAGTATGGCGTAGCTTGACCATCCACCTATTTGAAAAATCCAATATAGTTTTTGCTTATTCATTCAGCCCGTATCCAAATATACTTAATATAGGAGGGTTAGGGTTGAAAATTATATTAGCGGGTCAGTCGGCTCACCCTGCCTTAATTTCAGACGTTCTGGCTTTTCTTGTCTTTCTCCCAGCGGGGTACGAATGGCCGAATTATCAACCTTGTGCCCCTGTCGTAGGTAAGGTAATTCCATACCCAATTACTAAATACAACCAACTTGCTGCGGAAGCCAATTATTTGAATCAAATGGATGAACATCCATACAAACCACGCGATTAGTCCCTTTAACCTTAGCTTACCCGGAAAGTCAACCACCGCACGGTTTCGTCCTATTGTGGCCATCGAACCCTTGTCTGTATAAACAAAGGGTTTAAGTTCTTTTCCAATCTGGAGATTGCGGAGGTTCATGGCCAGGTGTGTACCTTGTTGAATGGCCGCAGGCGCTACCATAGGGTGGCCATTGGGGTAATCCGGGGTTTCCATTATAGCGATATCACCAATCGCAAAAATCTTGTCATAGCCCGCCACTTGGTTGAAGTGGTTCACTTTTAATCTACCCCCAACCACGCTGCTTTCAGAAATACCATCAAGTAAACAACCTTTAACTCCGGCTGCCCACACCACCGTGTTTGTTTCAATTTGTCGTCCATCGTTAAGTGCAACTTTGTGCCCGTCGAATGAATCGACAAACTTTTCAAGAATTACGCGGACTGAAAATTTCTTCAATGAAGTTTTAGCGTTCTCTCCCGATTCCGGTGACATGCCGGGAAGCAATCGTTTGTTACCCTCCACCAGGTATATTTTCATTTGTTTGAAATCCAGCTCCGGGTAATCTTTGGGTAGCACATGCCTCTTCAGTTCTCCCAGTGCTCCAGCCACTTCAACACCAGTTGGCCCACCTCCTACAATTACGAAATTCATCCTTCTCTCCAGGTCCTCGGTGTCATCGGTGATTACGGCTTGTTCAAAATTCTGAAGTATATGGCTTCGTAGGTTCAGGGCATCAGGAATAGCCTTTAGCGGGAAGGCATTATTCGCAATTGATTCATTACCAAAGAAATTGGTTGTTGAACCACTGGCAATTACCAGGTAGTCATAGCTAAGCTTACCAATGGCCGTTTGAATTAAGTTCTGTTCGGGGAGAATATTCTCCACTTTGGCCATTCTAAAGTAGAAATCTTTATTACCAGCCATTGACATACGAAGGGGGCCTGCGATGGAATCGGGTTCTAACCCGGCGGTTGCCACCTGGTAGAGCAAGGGCTGAAATGTGTGGTAGTTGTGCTTGTCGATAAGGACAACCTGAAACTTCTGCCGAACTAATTTCTTAGCCAATTTGAGTCCGGCGAAGCCACCTCCTATAATTACTACTCTTGGATTAGCTGAAGGAGGGATGGGGATGATAACATCGTTGGCGGTGTCCATTCAAAAATTTTTTTTGAAAGTTGGGAACAATTCAAGTGCGAATTTGATTATAAGAGTAGCAATTAATTCATAGTTGATAATTTTTCAATGTTTTGGTTGAGTAAGTGCCCCGATTCCACGGGGCACTATTCATTTTAGCTCCTCCTTAAGATATTTACCTGTATAACTGTTCTTTTTTCTGGCCAGGTCTTCAGGCGTTCCTGCGAACACAATCTTGCCACCACCATCTCCTCCTTCTGGCCCAAGGTCAATTACATGATCTGCTACTTTTATCACATCCATATTATGCTCTACAATCAGCACTGTGTTGCCTTTATTTACCAGTCTATCCAGCACATCAAGTAAGTGCTGAATATCCTGAAAATGTAATCCGGTAGTTGGTTCATCCAGTATATAGAATGTCTTGCCAGTATCTTTCTTCGAAAGCTCCGTTGCCAACTTCACCCTCTGTGCCTCACCTCCAGATAATGTGGTAGCATGTTGCCCCAAAGTGATGTAGTCAAGCCCGACATCGTGAAGTGTTTGGATCTTTCTCAAAATCTTGGGCTGGTTCTCAAAAAACTCAACTGCCTCTTCAACTGTCATATTCAAAACATCCGAGATCGATTTGCCCTTGAACCTCACCTCCAGCGTTTCCCGGTTATATCTTCTTCCTTTGCAAGTTTCGCAGAGCACATGAACATTCGGCAGAAAATCCATCTCTATCAACTTCAAGCCAGCTCCCTCGCAAGTTTCACAACGGCCACCCTTCACATTGAATGAAAATCTACCAGGCTTATAGCCTCGTATTTTTGATTCAGGAAGTTCGGAATATAATGACCTGATATCAGAAAAAACTCCGGTATAAGTAGCCGGGTTAGAGCGTGGGGTTCTTCCAATCGGTGATTGATCTACTTCGATGACTTTATCAAGATGCTCCAGCCCTCCTACCTCATTAAATTGAAGTGGCTCTTTCCTGGATTTATAAAAATGACGGTTAAGAATAGGAAATAAGGTATCGTGGATAAGTGTGGATTTGCCGCTTCCTGAAACTCCTGTGACGCAAATCATCTTGCCAAGAGGAAACTCAACATTCAGGTTTTTTAAGTTGTTTCCTTCAGCTCCCTTTATCACAACTGCTTCGCCACTACCTTCTCTTCTTTGTTTGGGAACTGCTATTTTTAATTTGTTCTGTAGATAATCAGCAGTTGTGCTGGTCTGC
>JANQPQ010000007.1 GCA_028285445.1 Cyclobacteriaceae bacterium
TATGGGAACATTAACTTCTCCAATATTTTTGTATGCTTCTACCACTCCGTTGGCCACACGGTCGCACCTTACTATTCCTCCGAAGATATTAATTAGAATAGCCTTTACGTTAGGATCTTTTAGGATGATCCGAAACCCAGCTTCCACAGTTTCGGCACTTGCTCCACCACCGACGTCAAGGAAGTTGGCCGGCTCACCACCAGACAACTTTATAATATCCATTGTGGCCATTGCCAAACCCGCACCATTGACCATACAACCAACGTTTCCATCTAGCTTCACATAGTTGAGTCCGGACTCGCCGGCTTCGACTTCAGAAGGATCCTCCTCGGTAAGATCTCTTAGTTCAGCCAAATCTCGATGACGGTAAAGGGCATTGTCGTCAAGGTTGACTTTTGCATCTACCGCAAGTATCTTGTCATCGGAGGTTTTTAATACGGGATTTATCTCAAACAATGAAGAATCAGTGCCCTCGTAAGCCTTATACAACGCTGAAATGAATTTCACCATTTCCTTGAATGCCTGGCCCTCAAGTCCAAGCTTAAAGGCTACCTTTCTAGCTTGAAAACCTTGCAAACCAACCGCAGGATCAATCCACTCCTTTACGATTTTCTCAGGGGTATTTGCTGCAACCTCTTCTATGTCCATACCACCTTCGGTAGAGGCCATTATTACATTGCAACCTTTTGACCGATCCAGAAGAATACTGAGATAGAACTCTTTCGGTTCTGAATCTCCAGGGTAGTAAACATCTTCAGAAAGAAGCACCTTTCTAACCTTTTTTCCTTCTGGTCCAGTCTGGTGCGTAACTAGTTGCATTCCCAGAATGTCGCCAGCGATAGTTTTCACCTCGTCGAGGCTCTTGGCTAGTTTTACACCACCGCCTTTTCCTCTTCCTCCAGCATGAATTTGCGCTTTCACCACATACCAATTGGTACCGGTTTCCTCATGTAATTGTTTTGCTGCCTCATGCGCTTTCTCAACAGTATCGGCAACAATTCCCTCTTGAATCTTAACTCCGTAACTCTTCAGAATGTCTTTTGCTTGGTACTCGTGAATATTCATTTTGCCTGGGATTGGAGGTTAATCAAATAAGTCACGAATCTACGCCATTTGCCACTATAATTCAACAAGATGATATTGGAAAAGAAAAGCTAGTGGAACTTCAATCCTGTTATAAAAGGAAACTATATTTGGTGACCAATTGACAGGCCTTTATGATCTTAAAAGCTGAGGGTATCCATAAGAGTTACGGCGACTTGAAAGTCTTGAAGGGAGTAAATATTCAGGTTGAAAAAGGGGCCATCGTTTCCATAGTTGGGGCGTCCGGTGCCGGCAAGAGCACACTGCTTCATATACTTGGTACTATCGACTTGCCAGATAGCGGTAGCATTCTTCTCAATGATCAAAAATTGAAAGAACTAAGTACCAGCCAACTGGCAAATTTCAGGAATAGCAATATTGGTTTCATTTTCCAATTTCATAACCTATTGCCGGAATTTACAGCACTTGAGAACGTTTGCATACCTGCGTTTATCAATGGACTTAACCAGGATGAAGCGAAATCAAAAGGTTTGAAATTGTTGGAAATATTGGGAATGGCTGAGCGTCATGATCACAAACCGTCAGAACTTTCTGGTGGAGAGCAGCAAAGGGTGTCAGTGGCAAGAGCCCTGATTAATGACCCGGCTATTGTGTTTGCTGATGAGCCCAGTGGAAACCTGGACTCAAAGAATGCCAAAGAACTACATACTCTGTTCTTTGAGCTGCGGGAAAAGCTTGATCAAACGTTTGTTATCGTTACGCACAATCAGGAACTTGCTGACATGGCTGATTCGAAGTTGACAATATCAGATGGTATTATCGCCGGATCAGTTTGAGCATCTCCTTGATATGCTGTTTGGCTCCGAAAAAGCTTTTATAGGCTCCAGCAATCTTATGGTCACTATCAAGCAGGTAACTAATCCGATTCGATACATTGAATATGGGTAGGTAGGCACCATAGAGTTTAGATACCTCACCATCTTGGTCAGAAAGCAGGTCAAATGGCAGCTGGTATTTTTCTTTGAATTGAAGGTGGCTCGCTATTGGGTCCGTACTTATGCCGAATATAGCGATGCCCTGGTCAGCTAGCCTACTATGCCAATCTCTGAAATCGCAAGCCTCCTTAGAACAACCTGGAGTAAAATCTTTGGGATAGAAGTAAAGCACACAAGATGCTCCATTTTGATTCACACTTAAAGTGAAGTCTTTGCCATTTGTGGAAGGTAGGGTGAAGTCGGGGGCAGTTGTGCCGTTTGCAAGCATGTGCTAATATGTCGAATGAAAATATTTCAAACATCAAATCTATTGCTATTTCATACCTTTGCGCAAACTCAAAGGCAGAAATGATATTTTCCCCTGGCGTACGATTCATGCTAATCTCATCACTTTTTTTCGCCGGTATGAATCTGCTCGTGAAAATGCTACCCGGTATTCCGGCAGTAGAGATTGTTTTCTTCCGGTCTCTGATATCCTTTGTGCTCAGTTACGCCATTCTGAAAAAGATAAATGTTCCGGTGTTTGGTAAGAATCACAAAGTGCTACTCTTAAGGGGCAGCACTGGGGCGGTGGCTTTAATTATGTATTTCTTTACCCTTCAGGTAATTCCCCTGGCCAGTGCAGTTACAATACAGTTCTTGTCTCCAATCTTCACAACTATTCTAGGAATATTTCTTGTGAAGGAAAAAGTAAAGCCGTGGCAATGGCTGTTTTTTGCCATGGCATTTGCCGGGGTGATAGTCGTTCAAGGGTTTGATCCAAGGATTTCCCTGGCCTATCTGGCTATTGGAATCGTATCATCCCTTTTTTCAGGCCTGGCGTATAATTTCATCAGAAAGCTAAATACTACTGAGCATCCCTTAGTGATTGTATTCTATTTTCCACTTGTAACTTTGCCAATTACCGGGTTGTACTCGGCGTTTAACTGGGTTCAACCCTCGGGAGTTGAATGGCTAATCTTATTGCTGATCGGCATTATGACTCAATTTGCTCAGTACTTTATGACTCGCGCTTATCAGTCCGAGGAGTTATCGAAAGTTTCAAGCTTGAAGTACGTAGGAATAATTTATGCCCTCGGTCTTGGTTATGTTTTCTTTGATGAAACTTTCAATTTGATGTCCTACCTGGGCATGGCGCTGGTGCTAGTTGGTGTCGCACTCAATGTTTGGTACAAGAGCAAAAAAGCAAATACCTAGTTTCATTTTCTTTTTCCGAAACTATTACTTTTGTCTTCTCACAAAGTTTAATACCGAAAATGGCCGGACATAGTAAATGGGCGAATATCAAACGCCGGAAAGGAGCACAGGATGCAAAACGAGGCAAGATCTTCACAAAACTAATTAAGGAAATAACTGTCGCTACGAAAGAAGGCGGTCCAGATATTAGTGGAAACGCTCGCCTGAGATTGGCGGTACAGAATGCCAAAGGCGCTAACATGCCTAAGGATACTATAGACCGCGCTATAAGCAAGGGTAGTGGTAATGATGCCACAAGCTATACAGAAATTACTTACGAGGGTTATGGGCCTAAAGGGGTTGCGGTATTTGTAGAGGCCACAACAGATAACTTAAACAGGACAGTATCAAATGTAAGGGCTGCCTATACAAAATATGGGGGTAGTCTAGGAACCAATGGATCACTGGAATTCATTTTCGATAGAAAGGGAATCTTCAACATTGCATGCCCTGAGAATTTTGATGAAGACGATTTCACCCTGGAGGTTATTGATTCTGGGGCTACTGAAGTGGAAGTGATGGATGGGTACGTAACTGTAAGTACAGAAATGGCAGATTTTGGCAATATGCAACGCAAGTTAGAAGAGATGCAACTTGAGCCCGAGAATGCGGAGTTGCAAAGAATACCGAACACTACTGTTAGCTTAGAGGATGAGGATTTCACCAAAGTGATGAAGATGATTGACGCCTTGGAAGACGACGATGACGTACAAAAAGTCTATCATAATATTGAAGCTACGGACGAACAATTAGCAACAATTTAATTCACCGGTTATGAAAAGAGTACTCAACATATTAGTCACCATTGTAATATTCGCAAGTTGCTCACAATCCGAAACCGACGAAGCAACTACTGGAGGCGAATCTCCTCAACCTTCCGCCCCTTCCACGGGTTTTGATGCAGAGCTAGCGGCTTCTCTTGGTGCCGATCAGTATGGCATGAAGCAATATGTAATGGCATTCCTTAAAGCAGGACCTAATAGGGATCAAGATTCTACCACAGCTGCGCAGATTCAGGCAGCCCATATGGAAAACATTGGGAGAATGGCCGAAGCCGGCAAGTTGGTCTTGGCCGGTCCTTTCCTTGCGGAAGGCGACTATCAAGGTATTTACATATTCAACGTTACTACCATTGAAGAAGCCAGAAGGTTGACGGAGTCTGATCCTGCAATACAAGCTGGAAGGTTAGTAATGGAGTTGCATCCCTGGTATGGCAGTGCAGCCTTGATGCAGGTTAATGAGATTCACTCCAGACTGTCGCAAGCGAACCCTTAGTTTGACGTTGGTCCTGAAGCTCTTAAGTAAATGAATTGCTTAAGCGATTTTCTCGATAAGGTCAGCAGCCCTGTTCGAGTATCCTGCCTCATTATCGTACCAACCAACAACCTTAACAAGAGTTCCATTTGCTGAGGTCATTTGTGAATCGAAGATACAGGAGTGAGGGTTACCGATGATATCAATACTCACAATTGGGTCTTCAGTATATTCAAGAATGCCACTCATGCTGCTTCCTGCTGCCTCTTTCATGGCTGCATTAATCTCCTCTGCAGTTACTTCCTTCTTCAAGATTGCAACCAGGTCGGTCAGTGAACCATCGGGAATTGGTACCCGCATGGCTACGCCATCTAATTTACCCTTAAGGTGTGGCAATACCAGACCTACAGCTTTTGCGGCGCCGGTGCTGGTGGGCACTATAGAATATGCTGCTGCCCGGGCTCTTCTTAGATCTTTATGAGGAGCGTCTTGCAAGCGCTGATCTGATGTGTAGGCATGGATCGTGGAGATATAACCTTTTTCGAGGCCAAAGCTATCATCAAGTACTTTTGCCATCGGTGCCAGACAGTTGGTAGTACAAGAGGCATTAGATACAATAGTCTCCTCACCGGTGAGGATTTCCTCATTCACACCTAGTACAACAGTGGGTATATTACCCTTAGCTGGGGCCGAGATCACAACTTTTCGGGCACCAGCCGTTATATGCTTTCCGGCACCTTCCTCATCAACAAAGAAACCGGTAGACTCCAAGACGATGTCTACCCCAAGGTCGGCCCAGGGCAAAGCAGCGGGGTCTCTTTCAGCAATGATCTTTATCTCTTTTCCGTTAACCACGAAGGCACCATCATTTACTTCAATAGTACCTTTGAATTTTCCGTGTACTGAGTCGTACTTAAGTAAATGCGCTAAGGTTTTAGGGTCAGTAAGATCGTTGATAGCTACAACGTCAATATTCTTTTCAAGAAGCGCTTTGAAGGTTAATCTTCCTATTCTACCAAAGCCATTTATTGCAACTTTTGTCATTTAGATGCAGGTTTAATTTGTTGATGAGCGCAAAACTACAACGGTTGCCAGCTAAAAGCAAAACAATAATTTTCATAACTATGTTGAACTATATCACTAAAAAATATTTCCTACCTTTTGCAAAATAATACCGGCGATATATCTTTGCATCACATTTTTGAAGGCGTTAAGCTTTCAATTTTGAGGTCCGTTCGTCTAGGGGTTAGGACGCCAGGTTTTCATCCTGGTAACAGGGGTTCGATTCCCCTACGGACTGCCAAAAGGCGAGATGTTTCATCTCGCCTTTTTTTATGCCCCTCAGTTAGATTCAACAATTCTTTTGTTCCATGAGAAAAAGCGTGTATGACATTTAGCGAAATTTCGCTAAAGTTTATATTTTTGCTTCGTAGAGTAAATTCACTATCAAATGCAGGCTAATAACAGAAACGCTACCATAATTGGCGCAGGGTCATACATTCCGGAACAGGTAATAAGCAATAGAACATTCCTGGATTCAAAATTCTATGACCAAAACACACTTCCTATTCAGGCGCCGACCGCTGAAGTAATCGCCAAGTTTGAGGAAATTACTGGAATAGGGGAGCGAAGATATGCGCCAGATAACTTATTGGCCTCTGATATGGCTTCAATTGCCGCCAACCGCGCCATAACTGATGCTGGGGTAGATAGAGAATCCGTCGACCAAATTATTGTTGCACATAATTTTGGTGACGTTGCTGCTGGTAACTTGCAATCCGACACTTTGCCCAGTTTAGCCAGCAAGGTCAAACACAAGTTGAGAATAGAGAATGCCAACTGTGTAGCTTATGATCTGATTTTCGGCTGTCCGGGATGGCTTCAGGGACTAATACATGCCGACTCGTTTATAAAGGCTGGGGTGGCTAAGCGGTGCCTCATTGTCGGAACAGAGGTGCTCTCCCGGGTTTTAGATCCTCACGATAGAGATTCCATGATATTCTCTGATGGGGCTGGAGCAGTAGTAGTAGAGGCATGTAGTAATGGACGAGGAGTGCTGTCAACATCGAGCTTGACACATGCCGATGAAGAAACCTCTTACCTCTCGATGGGTAAATCCAATAGCGCTACACTTAATGGAGCCCGCAGGTATGTGAAGATGCAAGGAAGGAAAATATATGAATACGCGTTGAATATTGTGCCAGAGGCCATGAAATGTACGCTTGATCGCGCTCATGTGGATGTTTCCGAAGTAAGGAAGATATTCATCCATCAGGCCAATGAGAAGATGGATGAAGCCATAGTAAGGAGATTCTTTAGGCTTTATGGCATCCGGGAATACGACAAGGACATTATGCCGATGTCAATTAATGAATTGGGTAACAG
The DNA here is from genome assembly GCA_028285445.1 of Cyclobacteriaceae bacterium. Taxonomy (GTDB): domain Bacteria; phylum Bacteroidota; class Bacteroidia; order Cytophagales; family Cyclobacteriaceae; genus JANQPQ01. The sequence continues at coordinate 6,915 of JANQPQ010000007.1, forward strand.
CTCCGTGGCTACCATTCCCACGCTCATAGACCTGGTTAAATCAGGAAAATATCCTCAGCACAAGCTTGAGAGCGGAGATGTAGTAATGTTGGCATCTGTTGGGGCCGGTATGCATGTTAATGCGGTGGTACACAGGATGTAAAAAGCGTTATAAAAAAAGGCCAGTCAAACTGGCCTCTAGTTTCGTTTATTTGATGTCTATAACCGACTTAATCGTACTCTAGAGTCGTCGGCTCTCATTCTTACCCGGGCGTTGCCATTTGACAATTTCAGAATGGTCTCGTTATCGTCCTTTTCAATGAGCGTAAAATCGTCACTGGAAATTACTCTCGCGTCGTCATGTCTTATCTCGAATTCTCCGCCTCCGCCCAATACTCTCAAATCAATACTACCATCATCCACTCTAAATGTATAATCGCCGTTATTCTCGAGGGTCGTTTCAATAAGAATGTCGCCATCATCAAGGTTCGCTGATATCTCATTAAATTTCGCATCACTAATTGCCACATCTCCATCATCAGAGCGGACATAGAGGAATCCACCACCGCCATCCATTTCCAGGTCACCATCATCCAAATCAAATTCGAAGTGGTTACCGTCGCAATTACTTATATCAATATCTCCATCATCAATATTCATTACAATTGAACCATCAACGTTTCTAACCACATAATCGTCGTCATCTCCCTTTATCTCCAAACTAACAGACGCTGGTGCTTCAATAGTTACCTCATATTCTTCTCTTTGGTAGCCCATAGACATTACCGAATAACCACCCCATTCCTTCTCCCTAATTACTAAGTCACCGCCTCTTTCCATCACCTCGACTTCAAACTCGCGCTTGTTGCCAAACTTAATTCCTCTAACGATTACCTTTCGATAGATATAGACATGTACATCTTTGCGATCGGTACCAGTAATCCTAACGTTAGCATCATCAGTTTGTAATTCTATTTTACCGGTGGGGCTGATCTTGTAAACCTCATCAAGCTTATAAGTTTCATCCTGTGCCTGAGTCACTCCTACAAGCAGAGGCACAAAAAGCAAGCTTGCAATTGACGATTTGATAAATTTGCCATTCATATTTTTAGAATTAGTATAGGAAGTTTAACTATAAACTACGCAATAACTGAAGTACACGTTGACCTTTCTCAGCAACAATATATATCATCTTAAATCCGATGGTGGTTTCAGATTCCTCCTGCTCTTGCCATTCATTGCTAGTTGGCTCTGTTGGGGTAGCCTCCGGGCTCGTTTCGTATACTAAAGAAGTGATCCCAATAACAACTGCCACCAACACTCCCAGCAGGAGTATGATGTTTTTGCGGCTTAATGTTATAGGACTATTCATGCTAAAGCCTAAAATCCAATTATTATGCCAACTAAATAATTAACCCATTTTCTGGCCCAGAAGCTGATTTAGGCTATTTACTATTGCCTGGAACGTTCAAATTCGTACACAATCCCGAACGTTCTCGAACGCCTAGTTTGATCCGGGTTCTGCTGGATTCGACGTTGCGGTCTTATTAAGAAATTGCTCTAAATCCTTAAATGACCTTTTCCAAAAGGAACCGTAGGAGAGGGCGGCAAATGCTCCCTGAAAACCCTTGAAACCCGAATGTTCCAGCTCAATTAGCGTTTTGCCGTCTTTTTCAATGAGCTTCCACCAAACATAGGTAGTATAACTTAACTTAGGATCAACCCAGCTATAAGCCAAATTGATTGGCTCCTGGGAAGTAAGCACTTCTCCGGTAATATCCTTGCCTTTACCCTTAAGTTGCACCTTGCCTCCTTCTTCAGACTGAATCGTCCCCTCAAGGAACCACTGAGAAATTTGTTCTGATTGAGAAATAGCCTGCCATACCTTATCAATAGGTTCGCGTAGATATTTCTTTTTTGTGATGTCTTTCGCCATGAGAGTTTGAGTTTATTTTGACCAATTCGAAGATAGGAAATTCAATTAAAATTTTCATAACTAAGAAGCAAGCCCTCTGTGGGGCAAATAAGTCTTTTGAAATTGCTCTACAACCAATTGTAGAAATTAAGATATTGACAACCCTTGGCATGCTTATCTTTATGCGGATAATCTTGAGATGAGGCTTCCACTAGCAATACTTTTCCTTCTAAAAATAGTTACGGTTCATGCCCAGTTAGAATTACCTTCTATCAATATAAAGAGGACAGTGGAGGCCATAGTTATTGACGGTAAGGGTGAAGAAGAAGCTTGGAAAAGTGCTGATGTCGCTTCTGGTTTCAATCAGTATTTCCCCTTTGATACTTCACGCGCTGAGGCCCAGACCGAGATCCGTATGACCTACGACGATAACTTCGTCTATATACTGGCGAAGATGCAAGAGGAGAAGGAAGGAGAATATGTAACACCTTCGCTGCGAAGAGATTTCAGAGGCTCCGCCAACGATGGCGTTTCCATAGTTATTGACCCCTTTCAGGATAATATCAACGCCTTTATGTTTGGAATAAACCCATTTGGTGTGCAACGGGAGGCACTTATTTCCAACGGGGGATCGGAAAGGGGAAGCTTTGATTTGTCATGGGATAATAAGTGGTATGCAGAAACTACCATTGCCGAAGACCACTGGGTAGCGGAGATCGCCATTCCCTTTAAAACGCTGCGATTCAGAGAGGGATCTGATCGCTGGAATGCGAATTTTTATAGAATTGACTCCCGTTATAATGAGCGATCTACCTGGACACACATTCCCAGGCAATTCAACATATTTACTCTGGCATATATGGGTGAAGTAAGATGGGACGCACCCCTAAAAAAACCTGGAGCCAATGTTTCAGTAATTCCATATTTGTCAGGGGGCTACTTGAAAAATCATGAGGAAGACTCTGATGAATTCACCTCGGGCGTAGGTGGAGATGCTAAAGTTGCGGTTACGCCATCACTGAACCTTGACCTTACATTTAACCCTGATTTTTCCCAAGTAGAAGTTGACCGCCAGGTCACAAACCTTAGTCGTTTTGAGATTTTCTTTCCCGAAAGGAGACAATTCTTCCTTGAGAACGCTGATTTGTTTTCCAATTACGGCTTTCAACGGTCACGGCCATTTTTCTCCAGAAGAATCGGTATTGCCAGAGACACTGTCGAAGACAAAACTGTAGAGAACCAAATTATTTATGGAGCTCGCCTAAGCGGAAAAGTTACTGACAACACGAGGATTGGGGTGCTCAATATGCAAACTTCCAGTGATGATGATGCAGGAATTCCAAGTCTGAACTTCTCAGTGCTTTCATTGCAGCAGAAGGTTTTTAAGCGCTCTAATGTGTCTGCGTTCTTTGTAAATAAGCAAAACTTTAGTGAATCATTGGAAGATGATAGTGTTAAGTACAACCGCGTTTTTGGACTAGACTATAACCTGGCTTCATTTGATGGCACCTGGACCGGCAAGGTGTATTATCACCAGTCTATAAACCCTTATGAACAGGGGGATGACTATTCACACGGGGCTAATCTAAATTATAACCACAGAAACTACCGACTTGGTTGGGAACATCAACTGGTGGGAGAGAACTTTGATGCCCAGGTGGGGTTTGTTCCCAGGAAAGGTTTCAATCGAATCAACCCGGAAGTAGAGTTGATTTTCTACCCGGCTGCTACCTTAATGAACTCGCATGGGCCGGAGTTCAGCTATGGCCAAACCTGGGATGACGACAATGGCAGAACGGATGAACAACTTAATATCGGATACAACTTCAGGTTTCGAAGCACAGCCAACCTGGATGTTACCTTCACTCGCGATTACACTTTTCTGTTCAGCGATTTCGATCCCACAAATACTGATGGTATTGAACTCGCAGAAGGAAGTGACTATACTTACTATAATTACAGAATAAGCTTTCGGTCGAACCCCAGACGCGCGTTTTGGTATAACGTGAATACCAATGGAGGTGAGTATTTTAATGGCACCAGGTTTGGTGTTTCTGGCAACCTCAACTTCAGATATCAGCCTTATGGCGTGTTGGCCCTTAATTTTAACTATAACAGGATAGACCTTCCCAACCCATTCTCTGACGCCAACTTGTTTCTCATTGGGCCAAGAATTGATTTCACGTTCTCCAGGCAGTTGTTTTTGACCACCTTCCTGCAGTACAACAACCAGATAGACAATTTCAACATAAATTCAAGACTTCAATGGAGATTTAAGCCTGTTTCAGACCTCTTTCTGGTTTATACTGATAACTATAATACCAGCAATTTCGAGGTAAAAAATCGGGCCATTGTGCTCAAGGTTACTTATTGGCTAAATCTATGATTAACATTTAAACGGAGTATTTTGGCCTATCTTTTGCTAAATTTGAACATATCCACATTTTGTTTTGTTAACCACAAAAGGGATTAAGATGAAGAAAAACATCATTGTGTTCGGAAGTGTACTGATGGTTACGGCTGTGATGCTTAGCACAGCATTTATGATGGGCAATACCATTGAGGCACCGAAGGATGTGGAAACGGTGAGGTGGTATACTTTTGAAGAGGCTGTCCAATTGCAAAAAAAGGAGCCTAAGAAGATATTTATTGATGTTTATACAGATTGGTGTGGTTGGTGCAAGAAGATGGATGCCAGCACCTTCAATAATCCAACTGTGGCGGCTTATCTCAATGACAAGTATTATCCGGTAAAGTTCAATGCCGAGCAAAGAGAGGATGTGAATTTCACCGACCCTAAAAGCAATCAGGAGATAGTTTTTAAGTTTATTCCTTCAGGAAGAAGAGGCTATCATCAACTGGCCGCCACGTTGCTACAAAATAAGTTGAGTTATCCGACAGTCGTCTTTCTTGATGAGGGTTTGAATATGATTCAACCACTGGCCGGATACCAAAAACCAGATACCTTTTATCCGATTATAGAATTCTTTGGTGATAACCACTACAAGAGCATGTCTTGGCCGGAATTTCAAAAGGTGTATAAGTCGCCATTCCTGGCAAATCGCTAGTATCAGTCAGCTAAGGCTGATTATTCCAAGAATTAACACTTTGCGGTAAACTGCTAGTTGTTACTGACTAGATCAGATTTCATCTTAAAGATTTTTGAGTAGAGTGCAGTATCAGCAAAATACTCAGGATTGGATGCCGAGCTGAGTACCCATTCATGAATTTCATCAGCGTAAGCAGATATGCTGACATTCTCCCTTCCGGCTATAGATAGGTTCACTGATTTCTGGGGCAGGTTTGCAGGGTCGTATCCGTCAAGGAACTTCGCAGAAGAAACGAAGCTAAGATTTTGTAGTAAACCTGCGACTGAAGTTGAGTCTGCCTCGGCTCCATCTATCAACCATCGATTAGTGGCTTTGGTTAAAGTGAAGTCTCCGTCGTTGTAATTGAAGTTAATCTGGGTAATCGAGTCCAAAGAGTTGATTCGAGCCAACTGCTGGTTGCGATAGCCATTGGCATCTGTTTGCAATGAGAAGCTCATGAAATTGTCAGCGGTATAGACCTCGTCTTCACCGGCTATTCTTACGTAGGTGAAAAATTCTCTTTGACTTTTGGTTCCGAAGCGGCCAATGATCAAATCTAGGGTAAGATCATCTCCTTCGTAAACCTTGACATTAGTGCCGGTACTATCTACCTGGTATTCAGACCATTTTTCGACTTTGCGAGTTGCGAGGCGAGAGGGTTCAATCGATAAGAGGGTTGCGAATGTACCCTCTATTTTGCTTGGATCCACTGGTGCCACACCGCCATTTGCAAGTGCCACTTGCCATTGCCCCGAATCATTTTTGCTCATCTCTGTCGTCTCTGCTGGCTTAGTAATGTTAACCCTAGTAACCTTTGCGGTATCAATTTCAACCAATACTGATCTAAATGAGTCACTCCTGTTTCTATTGCCTACTGTTTTTATCAAAAAGTAGCCACCAATGAGGACTATCAGAATTACTATTAGATGAACTGTTGAGACCTTTTTCATATCAATTAGTAATTACCCTGAAACCATTTCTGCTTCTTTCTAACGAATTGCTGCCTTCTTACAAATGCATAAAGCAGAATAAGCAGAATAGGGGCCAGCACATTGCCATACTTCAAAATCGATTTTGTGCTGTCTTCAATAGTATCCAGCGGCCTGGAGGTGACACCCTTAGTTCGCAAGTCGATCAGCCCGGTGTCATCCGCCAACCAGTCTATTGCATTAGAGGCAAAGTTGATATTGTCTGCATTTAATTGCTGCTGCTGTGGTGGTTCGCCATTTACCGCAAAGCTACCATTGGATACAATAATCATCTTCGCACTTTGGGAACCTTGAAGATTTCCTTCAATGGCTACTGCCACTGGCTGACTGCCCTGATTGAAATCCCGCTCAGTCCAGCGTTTGTTGATGTCAATTGTGGTGGGCGCACCCACTAGTCCGGATTGATCTGAAGAAAATGCAATAGGAGTAATAGTAATGGTTGAATCCTGAGATTGAATTATCAAAGGGCTTACAAATGGTAGCACTAAGGATTCCAGACCTTTTGAGGAGACGTGATCGGCGAATTTTGAGATGATTGGGAAATAGGGAAATTGCACTTGGGTGTTAATCACGAATGGGCCTTGTTGCTGACGCACCGAAATGGATGCGGAAGTTGCGTCAGTCACAAACTGATTACCCAGCACTATTCCCTTTTGCGCCAGCCAACCGGATATTCCAATATCAGGCGCTGGTGATAAATAAGCCCGATTGAGGTCTCCTTGTAAGTTACTGTAGGCGACAAAGACGTTGCCGCCAGCACCGATAAATTGATCTATCTGATTAAGATGGGAGGCAGGAAAAGTGTCGGTAGGATTGAGGACGATCAAGGCTCGATAAAAGTTGGGAATCAGAGTGGTATCTGTGAGTGAGTATGGTTCCAAATCATAAAGTACAGACAGTTGTTGGCCCAATTGAGGTATGGCGCTAAAGGTAGCTTCTCCATGCCCTTGTAGCACGGCAATTTTCGGTTTTTCCAGTACCGATAGTTTCTTAATTGAAGTAGATAAAGCGTATTCCATCGCTGCTCCAGGCTGTACAACCGGGATTACTTCGGTTTGGTCTCCCAGTTGCAATGTGGCGCCCATATAGGCCCTAAGCTGTTGTACCTGGTCACTTTCCCGCACATTTACTATTAATGGCCCTATTCCTTGTTGTTGGGCATTGGCTTCTGTTTCTTCGGATTCGTTTGGATTGATAAACTCAAAAACAATATTGCCGTCGGATCGGGTTTCATATTCGACTAGTAGATCCTGAAAATCTTGCCTGGTACTTTGAAGTTGCGGAGGAAGGTCTTCTGTGAAATAGGCACTAATGGTAATGACATCATCAAGCTCTTCCAGGATGTCGTAAGTGGCATCGCTCAGCGTATATCTTTTATCTGCTGTAAAATCCAGCCTCAAATACAGCGTTTCAGAGATCATGTTTACCACTATCACAATGGCAATAATTAGAGCAACTCTTCCGATAACTGCGTTTTTCTTTAACATCTTAACTCTGCCAGTTTCTTCGCGATAACATAGTTTGAGATAGTAGCAGGCCGATAAAAATCAGAGAGAAGAAGTATATGAAATCCCTGGAGTCTATCACTCCCCGAGCTAATGACTGAAAATGCGTGCGAGTACTTAAATAGCTTAACACCGAGCTGATAGCTGAGGCGTTGGTGTTTAGTACATCAAACAAAAAGTGGAAGAAAACGCTAATGAGCAGTGACAACAGAATAGCCACAATCTGATTATTAGTAGTGCTTGAAGCAAAAATGCCAATGCTTACGTAAGCTCCACTTATTAGTGCTAATCCTAAATATCCTCCGATAACTGCTCCATGGTCGATGTTACCAAGATTGGCAACCGTGATATAATAAGGGATAGTACAAGCCAATGCTATTATGACCAATAGATAACTGGAGAGGTACTTACCCAACACAATTTGCCAATCTGTAACGGCTTTGGTGCTAAGCAGCTCGATTGTACCAGATCGGCTTTCTTCTGCTAGTGAGCGCATCGTGATGGTAGGGATGAAGAAAAATAATGTCCAATAGCCCCAGGTGAAGAACACTTGCAAACTGGCTTGGCCGGTGATGAATACATCGCCTCCAACAATCCAGGTGAAGAGCCCACTAATGATCAGAAATAGTATAATCATCATGTAGGCGATTAGCGAGTCAAAGTAGGAGGAGAGCTCCCTTTTTGCTATGATCCAAACACTTTTCATGTCAGTTGGTCAATTCTCTAAATACGTCCTCAAGCCTCGTTTCTAAGCTATGGAGTTCCATTAAGTACCACTTCTTTTCTACACAAAGGTCGAAAATGGCTTTCCTTGAAGATGCATCTGGCTTGCTTTGTACCTGAAAGGCACCAGGCCTGTTCTCGATCTGATTTACCTTCTCTACACTAGCCAGGTCTAGCAAAGCTTTTTCAACTGCACTGGCATCCCCTTCAATTTCCACGTTTAACAGTTCCTGACCTTGTGCTTGTTGCCTGAGAGTATCGGCGGTGCCGTCTGCTACAATTCTCCCTTTGTTAATGATTAAAATACGATCGCAGGTAGCCTCAACTTCCGAGAGAATGTGGCTACTGAGTACGACAGTTTTCTCTTTACCTAAATCTTTAATGAGCTGCCGTATCTCTACAATTTGATTAGGATCCAAGCCTGTGGTGGGCTCATCGAGGATTAGTACTTCCGGATCATGTATCATGGCCTGCGCTAGCCCTACGCGCTGCTTGTAACCTTTGGAGAGTTCGGCAATCTTCTTGTGTTTTTCCCTTTCAAGTCCGCACTTTTCTATCATCGACTTTATTCGCTCTGGAGTATCTGCTTTACTTACACCCTGAATTTCAGCGCAAAATTTCAGATAGTCGATAATCGCCATATCCGTGTAAAGCGGATTGTTTTCAGGCAAATAACCAATGCGCTTCTTAACTGAATCCGGATCTTGAGCAGTATTGATATCATCTAGCATGACCTTGCCATCTGAGGCGGCCATGTAGCAGGTAATGATTTTCATGGTGGTACTCTTACCCGCCCCGTTTGGGCCCAGGAAGCCTAATACTTCACCAGTTTTTACCTCGAATGAGATGTTGTCAACCGCCTTTTGCAGGCCGTAGGTCTTAGTCAGATTTTCAACAACAATAGACATCTGCCTTTATTCAATCCCGCAATTTTAATAAAGGCAAAAAGAATAATCAATAGTTGAAAATTGATTTGAGTAGTTAGTTCTTCTCTTCCTCGATTACATCCCGCTGCACCTGATATTCGGTGAAAAGCATATAGTAAAAGATAATCCTCCTCCAGTTTTTGTCTTTCTGGAACCGCAGCCTTTCATTATTGTACTTTTCTTGGACTACATCACGTTGCTGAGTTACCCATTGCAGTATGTTAAGGCCGTCTTCCGAATCGGGCATTTGAAGGTTTAGTGACAGTCTGCCATGAGGGCCCAGGTAATTGACAATTGCCCGGAAATCTGAGTGTACTACCTGCCTCAGAACGTTTCCTGCCGGAAATTTTCGCTTTTGCTTTTCACAGTGACAGTCACTTCCGAATCGAGTCCACCAGTTGAACACCTTCTCTTTTTGGCCTTCAGCTTTAAACTCTGTGCCAGCGCCGGCATTAAGCAGGCGTTCGAAATCGCTGGGTACGTTGGGATCATCGCTGTTGGCATGAGTTCTGGCGGCTTCACAGAGTTGAGCGACGAAGGTCTCGTTAAGAGAGCTGTCTCCGTTTTCTATTATGTAGATATCAGACTGTTGGGCCAGTAGGGAGAAGGGTAACAGAAAAATCGCCGGAAGAAGTAGATTTCGCACTTCTATAAGTTACTGACTATGTGAGATAATTGGATAGCAAGGATTGCAGGTAGGTCGTAGTAGCACTGGCTTCGCCTTCTTCCGAAAGCAATAGAATAAGTAGAAGCAAAATAATGATTACAACTAACACCAGCCGTTTTATATCGTGCTTAAACAAATATCTAATTCCACTGGGTGTGTGGAATTGCTGATACTTTGAGACAAAGCGATCGAAGTTTTTGTACTTCCTTACCACTGCCTCTGAAGGATCAGGTTTATTGATATTTACTTTTATCTTATGCATCTACATTTTTCTCTCTAGGATTCATGATACTTGATTTCCTTCGAGAGCTTTTGAAGCTTCTTAATTATTCTATAAGTCTTAATTTTTGCGTTTATCTCAGTTAGTCCTAAAAGATATCCCATTTCCTTAAAAGAACGATTTTCAAAGAATCTCAGTTCAAGAAATTGAATTTCTTGTGGATTTAGTTGCTCTAGTAATACTGATATTAAAACATGCCGATCGATTTCTGGTTCTTTCCGATCCAATTCTTCTATCAACAAATCTACGTGATCATCAGTCAGGGCCACGGATCGTTCCATGGTATGCTGTTGTCTGAAGAACTGGTTTATCTCATTTATGGCAATACGATAAAGCCAGGCAGAGAAAGGCACGCCCTGGTATTTGTACTTCTTTAAGTTCTGCAAGCATTTGTAAAAACACCGCGAAGTAATCTCAGCGGTAATATCATAATTCCCAACACGACGGTTTACATAGACGAAAATGGCATCATAGTACCTTTCATAAATAGGAGCGAAATGCCGTGGGTCTTGTTGGGCCTTAACAATTACCTGGTATTCAGCCTTCATCTCCTCTTCAGTTTTATGATAAGAACTGGCTTTAAGGAGATGATTGAAACTAACCTCAATACGCATACCCAAACGCATTACCCAGTGGTATGCACCGAGTAATGCGATTGTAGTAGGATTTATAGCGAGGTTAGCAACCATGATTCAATTTATCAAATACCTGTTATTGGTCAACAGCTTACTTGGTTATATCATATGAGAATACCTGCACGCCCATATTTACCTTTTCCTGCTTGTCGAGGTAGTTCAATCTTCTTGTCTCAAGCACCTCCACTACCAGCCGATCACCTTTCTGTGCCATTCTTGCCATTTCAGTAAGATTGATCTCTTCCTTACGAAACTCCTTTCTTTCCCTTGGTATTCCGTTCCGCACTAGTGTAGCTTCCCACTTGGTTACTCTGTACCGCGCATCTCGCGGTAGAAACTCTGCAAAGTCGGGCTCTGCTACTGCCTTTACTTTTAGCCTTCTGGGGAACTCTCCACCCTTCTTGATATCTAATGCTTTGCCTCGCGTGGTAAGTGCTATTGTTGGCTTAGGAACAGGCTTAATTCTGAAGGATTCCTCACCTATAAATGTGCCTTTATTCCTAACCGAAATTGAGAACTTAGTCGAAGTAGGAACTATGGTAATAACTCCTCTTTTGTTGGATGTTATTACTTCACCACCCTTTGCACTAAACTTGGGGTCATAGTATGAGCCTAATTCCGGCACCTGCACCGTGATGTTGTTACCACAATTGTAGTATAAGGCTTGAATGGCTGCAGACCGAAATTGTAACGTAGGCTTGGCCACTTCATACTCTTCTTCTACATAGAAGGTAGAATCGCCTGAAGGTGTTTTTAGGGTGATAGAGCCTTTCCATACTCTCCTCGCCCGGCCTTGTTCATTGAACTTATTGGCACTGGCAATAAATTCTAGGTTGCCAATACCAAATTCTCCCACTTCTACGTCGCCCACATCTGCAGTCATTTCCGGCTCAGCAGACGAAGAGGAAGCGGCAATAAGCATTTTGGCCCGGTAGGGGGTGCCGGCAGTTACTACTCGAGATTCAGGACTTACAATTGCCTGCACCCGGTCTACCCTGTATTCTTCCGCTCCAACCTTACTCGCTAACAGGTCTAATGCCTTAGTTTCCACTTTTGCCACTTCCATCTGCATCTGACTCAAAACGGCCAATGCGGCGACCATCGGAGTATAATAGAAGTTTAGCTGCGCAAAATCTTTATTCTTCTGATCTCCACTTTTGTAATAATCGATTTCGTCAGCGTCGAGAGCCAAAGGGGAGATGTCTAAATCAGGGTCTAGCCCAGATATTTTCTGAGCATAGTCATTCAAAACCGCCTTAAGTCTATAACCTTTACCCTGTTTAGACTCTCCGCCTCCTAAAACCAAATTCATTACCTTATCCACTTCCTTAGCTCCCTTGTATTTTCCGGCGTCATCTTTACCGCCAGTGATATTTACAATTTCTTCCCTTAGAAGATTGATTTCCTTTTGTACCGCGTCAGTTTCCTGCACCACGATGCGCGCTTTGTCCATTACCGCTTGCGCTTCGTCGCTGTTGGCTCTTTTCTCCACAGCATCTCTAATGCCATCAAATGTTTTTAGATTATCTCCACGCGTGGAAAGTGTGGAGAACTGCAAACTGTCATCGATAAATAGGAATTTATCTAACAGCTTGTCATCGACTTGCAGTGCCAGAAGTGCCGTGAGTACAAGGTACATCATGCCTATCATCTTCTGCCTGGTTGTTTCTTTCGATCCTGCCATGATTTTGTGTTGTTAATTGGATGAATAATAATTGTTAGTCATCTCTATAATGGCGCATAGACCAAAAGGTACACTCGGGTAGATATAATTCTCGAGGTGGGGAAATTTCCCAGGCTAAATAAACGGCAATAAGATGAAAGGGGTAGCTGGCGCTAGAGCTTATTCAGGATCTGCCTGATCCTGTTTGTCTTTGGTCTTAAGGAAGTCAGTAGTACCGATGCCAATACCAAACGCAAGAATAATCACTACAATGGTGATGAAAATATTTGCTCCGCTTCCGATAATAGCTGCTAACATGCTACGTTGTTTTGTGGTAAGAATCTAAGGCGAATGTAAGCCTAATATTCCAAATATTACAAGGTATGAAGGAGAATAATTACCGGCTTATAATTCAATATCTTCTTTTCCCTTTATCCTTTACTTTTATATATTTGGTTAATCTAACTAACTAATAATAGCCGAACCCACACCATGCCCCAAGAAAGCAGGGACCATCTACTACAACGTATTCAGTATTTACAAAGATCTCAAGCGCTAAATGATGATAATTACCTGGAGAACAAAAGTCAGTTCGACAAGGTGATAGACAAAATGCGTGAGATGGTTGAGAATGACCAGATTCAGTCTTACCTGGAAGTTGATTCAACTTATTACTACCTGGTAGAAAAAGTGGGAGAGGAAGGCGAGTTCAATATTGAGCAGCACGCAAACGAGATCAAGAATTTCATAGCGTAATCTCGAATTCTAAATTGCAGCCATTACGTAGTCCGCAATGCGGTTGCATCTCGGGTCCCTAAATTCATAAAGATCAATGTCGCTGAGGGTATCTTTGAGTAGATCTTTAAGAAATGATTTGGCCCGATAAAGTCTGATTTTCACATTTTCCTCACTGATATCTAGTGCCGCTGCGGTTTCTGTAACACTAATGCCTTCAATTAGCCTCATTACGAACACCGTTCGGTATTTATCGTCAAGACTGTCGATAGCAGATTCTAGTATTTGCTTAACATTGCCTCTTATGATTTTTTGCTCTTGGCTCAGCTCCATTATGCTCTCCAGCAACTGTTCAGTGGCGCCATCATCCGGGTCATTGTTTAAAGTGTAGTTAGAATACCTGTTATTTTTCTTCTTTCTAGCAAAAGCCTCATTTATCAAAATGCGTGTAAGCCAGGTGGAGAATTGAGCGCGGCCTTCAAACTGATCCAAATTCTGAAATGCTTTTATATAAGCCTCCTGCATAATGTCTTCTACATCAGCCTCTTCTCTTATTATGCTGCGGGCAATTTTGTACAGCCTGCTGTTGTAGCGCCTGATGATCACTTCATACAATTCCTTATCTCCGCCCAATACGGCGTCAATCACTGCTTGGTCTGTAACATCGGCATTTGCTGCCATTTCTACCGGAGAACCGTTGACATCCATTGCTTTTTATTTATTGGATGGTGATACCGCAAGAAAGTTACAAAATCTGTTCATTGGCTTGTTTGTCTGTTGTACTAAGGGCCCTACACCAGCCAAAGGAGGGCGCGAATTCAAGTTAAATACGGTAGCGTTTAGCTAGTTGCTTTTCTTGCTCCCTTAGATTAAATTTATCGTTATCCCAAAATTTTTTTGGGGAAGGCAACCCTTAGTTTGAACATTAAAATACTCCTATGAAAGTTTACGATCAGAAGCACATAAAGAACATAGTATTACTTGGTAGCGCCAAATCAGGCAAAACCACTTTGGCCGAAACCATGCTGTTCGAGGCTGGTCTTATTAATAGAAGAGGTACGGTTGAAGCTAAGAATACGGTCTCTGATTACCATGAAATCGAGCATGAAAGGGGGAACTCCGTTTTTGCTACTGCCATGCATACCGAGTGGCGGGATTATAAGATTAACATAATTGATACCCCGGGCCTAGATGATTTTCTCGGTGAGATTGTCTCCTCATTAAGGGTTGCTGATACTTCTTTGATGCTAATAAATGCTCAACATGGCGTAGAGGTTGGTACGGAGCTAATATGGAATTACGTGGAGCAGTTTGAAAAACCGGTAATATTTGCACTTAATCAGGTTGATCACCCCAAGGCTAACTTCGATCAGTCATTAGAATCAGTGAAGGAACGATTCGGATCTGCAATTACGCAAATGCAATACCCGGTCAACGCAGGCGAAGGATTTGATTCCATTATCGACCTGCTTAAGATGGTCATGTATAAATTTCCTGCCGATGGTGGCAAACCAGAGAAGCTGGATATTCCTGATAGTGAGAAGGAAAAGGCTGACAGACTTCATAACGAGCTAGTTGAAAAGGCTGCTGAGAATGATGAAGAATTGATGGAGCTTTACTTTGAGAAAGGCTCACTTGATGAGGATGAGATGAGAAAAGGACTTAAGATTGGAATGATCAATCACCAGGTGATGCCAGTATTTTGCCTTTCAGCGAAAAACAATATGGGTAGCGGCAGGCTGATGGGCTTTATTGATAATGTTGCTCCTAGTGCCAGTGAGGTAAAACCCGTAGAAACCGAGGAAGGGGAAGAGTTGGTTTTTGATACCACGAAGCCACCTGTTGCGTTCGTTTTTAAAACACACATAGAACCCAATCTGGGTAAACTGTCTTTTTTCAAAGTACTGTCTGGAGAAGTTACCGCCGGAGCGGATTTGCAAAATAGTACCACTGATGGGACCGAACGGCTCAATCAACTGTTTATCATGGACGGTAAAACCAGGACATCCGTAGATAAGTTGGTTGCTGGAGATATAGGAGCGACACTAAAACTGAAGGATACTGAGACCAATCACACCTTACGAGCAAAGGAAAGGAATGTAACTGTTAAGCCAATTGAGTTCCCTGATCCCAGGATGTATGTAGCTATTAGGGCCCTGAACAAAGCCGATGAGGAGAAGCTTGGGGAGACGTTAAGCAAGCTAAATCAGGAAGACCCCACATTGCAAATAGAATATTCCCGGGAACTGAAACAACTGATACTGGGCTGCCAGGGTGAGTTACACCTGGCTATGACGAAATGGATGTTGGAGAATATTTACAAGGTGGAAGTTGACTTTGATTCACCAAGAATATCATATCGGGAAACAATACAAAAAGATGCCCTGGCCAGCTACAGGCATAAGAAGCAGTCTGGTGGTGCCGGCCAGTTTGGGGAGGTTTATATGAAGGTTGAGCCCTACGTTGAAGGCGCTCCGGATCCTACGGAGTACTCTGTTCGTAAGAAGGAGGAAATAGAACTGGAATGGGGAGGAAAGCTCGTCTTTTATAACTGCATTGTGGGAGGAGTAATAGATCAACGCTACATCCCTTCAATATTAAAAGGTGTATTGGAGAAGATGGAAGAAGGACCAATTACCGGCTCCTATGTAAGGGATGTACGAGTATCAGTTTACGATGGCAAGATGCACCCTGTCGATTCTAATGATATATCTTTCAAGATAGCTGGTCGCATGGCCTTCAAAGATGCCTTCTTACAAGCCAGCCCAAAATTGCTAGAGCCAGTGAATGAATTGGAAGTAATGGTGCCGGAAGACTTAATGGGCGATGTAATGACTGATTTGCAAACACGGCGTTCAGTCATACTTGGAATGGATACTAAAGGAAACTACCAGGTTATAAAGGCCAAGACCCCATTGGCTGAGCTTGATCGCTACACTACTACTCTTCGCTCCTTAACTCAGGGTAAGGCCAACTTTACCAGTAAGTTTGCCGAATATGCCCCAGTGCCACATGATATTCAACAGGGGCTTGCCTCCGAATATGATGTTGTTGAAGAGGTTTAGGCTTACAGATTCCTTCAATTTGTTGGTCTAAAGCGACGAAAAAGAAAAAAAATCATTTTTTTTTCGTAAAACAATTATTTAAAGTATCTGTGCATAAACGCCTAATTATCAGATAATTATTCCCAATTAATTCGGAGGAAAACACAGACCACGTATCACTATACGTATAAACACCTACATTTTATACGTATTTATACTACCCCCTCAAAAGGCACCCTTTTTCATTTGTGCATATTTTACACCTAACGTTCAAAACAAATGAAAACTTTGATTCCGATTTATGGTGGGTGCAAACGCAAGTCTCCGTCAACGGAGAGAATTCAAAGGTCATTTGGAGGAAATTATTGATAGCAGTTTAGTTTACCCTCAATACTTAAGGTTTCTAAGAACCATTATTGATATCGGTGTAAACAGAATGTCAGTAGGCCAGCTAGCCTCTAGAGAATCCAGAGACAAGGCCGAGAACAGTTTGTGTAAGCTGCTAAATGAAATTAATGACGGGCAAGATGCCGATATAAGCGTTGATAGGTTGTGTCCAGAAATCTGGCCCTTCTGTTAGAATGAAGTAAAATTTCTCATAAAGCACTGCTTTCGTCACTTTGGTTTAGTCGTTCGATCCCATCCAATTTTGGATGGGATCACTTTTTTATACGAACTTCATTCTTCCCATAAGGAACTCATGTAGATATGCGGCGGCATTCTTTACTTTTATGATATTTAGGAGCTGCTTACCCCCGCTATGGAAAAGCTAAAGCAAAATATCCTTGAACTGGCCGATCGGTATCCTGATCAGGTGAGGATCTATCCACCTGCGGATAGCAGAAAGATCGCTTTTGC
This sequence comes from Cyclobacteriaceae bacterium, assembly GCA_028285445.1. Taxonomy (GTDB): domain Bacteria; phylum Bacteroidota; class Bacteroidia; order Cytophagales; family Cyclobacteriaceae; genus JANQPQ01. The sequence goes on from JANQPQ010000007.1 coordinate 23,923, forward strand.
TGAAACTTATCTGGGCTTCGAGCTTCACCCTTTATTGCAAGAGTTCTATAGATTTTCCAATGGCCTTAGCATTATCGACTATTGTGTTTGTGGCGTTTTGGGAAGTAAAGTGATGAACTTGCATGGAGCGAATTTAAGAGGTGGAGTCGAAACTCGTCATGGTAATGTTATGGAGCTAGTTGGAACCAGTGGTGATGAAAAGTACTGTCAGATAGTGTCTGGTGAAAAGAATGGAGGAATGGTTAGGCAAGAAACTATGATGGGAGATTACCATTACATTGCTGATGATCTGGAGAGCTTCTTTGAGCGATTCCTGGCCAAATCAAACATTTTGCTCGAGCACTTTAAGCCAGAAGATATTGTCCTCTATTTTGATGACCCCTCGCTACCCGCTGGCATGGATGAATGGTAAGCGCTTTGTAACTTGCAATACCACTTTTAGATAAGTTTTTACATTAATAGTAGAATCCTCCAGAAGCTAGTTATCTATAAATGAAATTTCCCAGCAGTGTAAAGGAGTTTTTTAACAGCAAGGCTTACGTAATAGGATTTATACTAGCACTGGGAATCGGTTTCCTCCTCGGCGTGGGAGATTTAATTAAGGACTTCCGCAAAGACATGGAAGATTATCCGGCGGTCAAGCATGCGAATTCATATGAAGGTGAGATTGTGGAGTTGAGAGCAGCTGGAGGAGGTATCTTTATTGACCTTAATGGCGGCGAGAAAATTATGCTGGAATCAGCAAGAAACTACGATTACAACCCAATGTTTTTGTTCCAGTTCTTAAGGAAGGGTGATGTTATACACAAGCCTGCGCAGTCCGATAGTTTGTTAGTACACCGAAATGGCAAAGTATACTATTTCATCCAAGGAAAAACCCTGGGACGTTGAGAATATGTGGAACTATGTTTTATAATTTGCCGGCAATGAGAACATTCGTAAGCCTCTCAATGACTCTACTGACCTTTGCAACGGCGGTGTGTCAATCAAATATGAAGCAAAATGAGCTTATTGATGAGATCTATGTCAATGGCGTTGGCCTCGGAGAGGATTTGGAGAAATTCATTGAGAAGTTGGGAAATCCAGACTCAATAAATAGCATTTATAGTGAAATTGACGGGTTAAACTTGAAGCGCCTCTACTATGGGGGCAGCACCTTTTTCTTTCACCCGGAATATGGCTTTTATAGCTTTACAATTGATCAGCCTGGATTCGTTTTGGGTCCTTACGGGATTCGGGTGGGCGATCCAGACTATACATTACAAAAGCATTTTCCCAATGCGTATAAACAATTCAAAGAAAGCAGTAGCGGGGTGTTGAGGGTTTACGTTCTGGATGATTCATTGAATTTTGTAATGCGCTATGGAAAAATAAGCGAGGTCTACATTCACAATCCATCTTAGTGGTTATCGATAATGGAAAAGAAGGAGTCGTCTAATTTCCATGAAAAGTATACTCTCCCCACACAAGTCAGCACATGAAGGAGGAATATAGATATGGCAGTGAACAACGCTGGAAGTACTTTTCCAAGCCATTGACGAAACTGGTTGTTGTGTTAGTGGCAGCCACCATCTGCGCAGCATTATTTTTCGAGGTGGCTAATGAAGACTTTACAGCGGTAGTAGTTGGAACATTGTTGTCGGTAGGTTTGGCCTATGTACTTCCTCTACTGATAATTGCTAGAATCCATATTAAGCGAAGCAGGGATGCATATTTCGCTATTGATAAATCGAAAGATCGGTACGAATTCCGGGACGGAAGTAACCAGATCGCTTTTGGTAGTGATCAGATAGATAAGGTAGTAAAGGTGGTTTCGCCCCCTACATACGACAATAGATTTGATAGAATCGGTTTCGGCTACTTCTATTATTGGAAGGTAGTGCTCAAGGATGGCTCAATTCTTTATCTGTCGTGTATGTTACTTGATACTCACGAATTCTACGGTCGCCACCACACATTAGAAAAACAAGGATTCCCGGTGCCTAAGCCAACCATGTTAGTGCAGTAATTTGAGGCCCGATGACACTAGACATTCGTGCCTACTTAAATTGCAGTGACTTTACTTCCCAATATCCCAATTCCTTGCTTAGTGAGATATTAACTCGGACTCCACCTTTTGCTCCATAAACGCTAAAATCTAAGTCAGCATTGTACGTACTGGTTGAACCTGACACCAACGCGCCGGTTCCACCATATTTTCCAATACGTTCCATGATGGCATCGTTTTCCTGAATCTCGATAATCGCTGCCTTGAATCCCGGTGAAGTTTTCATTAATGAGCCACCACCAACTACGATAAGCATTGCGAAGCCAAGGCAAAACGCCCAAAATTCAAGCAGGAAATTGTTAAAGATAAATGCCATGAACGCGTCACCCTGAGATCGATATTTTCTGGAATCAAATGGATGAAGGATAGGTTGCCGGATGCGGACCGTTATCCAGATGATTGCCCCAATGACAAATAAGACAGGTCCAACTTTGGCACCATGCCTGAGATAGGGAATGGCGTTTGCATCACCTACCATGCCAGCCATGAACAAAACTATTCCTGCCCAGATAAGTGTTTTGTATGCCGATTTGAGGTCCATTATTGGTAAACGTAGTATTCTCCTACTTTTCGCCTCAAGCTAACACCCCTTACCATAATTCCAGATATTCGGTGTTTGTTCTTCAGATAGAACTTTGATCCACCCAGTTAAAGTCCTGATAACAAGGTCATCCTCTCCAGAGCAGGGATGTTTGCGATATTCTTTAGCCTCTACTTTGCACCAATAACCCTCCGTTTCCTTTGTCAGTGTTATTGCCCAAAGATCTCCTGTAAGTGTCACCAGAATGTTTGAGTCCGTAGTGGGAGCAGCCCTTAAATTTAATCCAGGATGCTTGGCATACCATCCCAATACATCACCCTTATTTAGCAGGTAGCTCATCCATGAGGTCACAGCTAAACCTTTGGATTCCAATTCTTCCACTTTTATCCAGTAACCATCACCGGTTTTCACGAAACCTTCTTGGGTGTCCACATATACCAGTGCCATCACTTCGTATCCCACCATATATAGACTTGATGTACTTAACTCCTGGTATTGAGATTCGGTTTTCACTAAAGCCTTGTATACTTCGCCGTTACTGTCGCTGGGGCCTAGCTCAAGTCTCGCAATTTGTTTGCCATTTGGTTGGTTGTAAGCCACAAGTCCAGTGGCAGGTATGTAGATGCAGCAGGATTCAAAAGACCGATCTGGATTTGGCAAAATGAGTCCCTTTTTTAGTTCCTGCCCAAATAGATTGGAGAAGCAGAATAGAAGAATTAATAAAGTGAATTGTCGCATAGCCTGACGTAGTTGCTTTTACCAATATATCCATTACTGGAATTTTAATACTGAAGTGGGATAAGGCGAAGCCACCACCATACCAATTTCACCTGCAGTTAATGGCAGCTAATTCAAATTATATCCACTTAAAAACGTTGTCTGCCGCCGAAAGCTGCATCTAATTTATCGGTTTCGTATACTAAACTTTCGGGAAGTTTCTCATATGCCTGCAATTACCAAAACAAAACTATGATAAACCTCAAAATTGCACTCCGCACTTATCTGCGCAATAAGCTCTATTCATCTATAAGCCTTATAGGACTGAGTATTGGCTTAACCTTTTTTGTGCTTACCACTGTTTATATTCTCGACGAACTATCCTATGATAAGTTCCATACCAACTCCCATCGCATCTACAGGGTATTGGACTTTAGGCTTACTGATGGCGTTGGAGAAAGGTTGGTTTCCACTGTAACCCCGGCAGCGGAAGCATTGGAGGAAGATTTTGCTAACTACATAGAACACTCAGTGAGGTTCTTCAATTTCGGCTCCACTACTTCTCCGATCTCCTACCGAAGCAACGACGGCGTCACGCATTTTAACGAATCATATTTCTATTTCTCGGATCCCGGATTTTTCAATGTATTTGATCTCAAACTAAGTACCGGCGATCCTCAGACAGCACTTACCCAACCTAATGCGTTGGTGATAAGCGAAAGTGCAGCCAGAAGGTACTTTGGTGATGAAGATCCCATTGGTAAGGTTTTGAGATACCAGGACACACATGACCTTAGTATTACTGGTGTATTGGAAGATACTCCACATAATTCTCATATGAAGATCGACTTTCTGGCTTCTTTTTCCACCCTCGACAACCCCGATGTAATGGCCACGAGACTACGGAATTCGTGGATATGGAATCCCACCTGGACCTATTTATTGCTGAAAGAAGGAGCCGACGCGACCGCATTGGAGGAGCAGCTGCCAGCGTTTGTACAGAGGCACTTTCCCGAGTCGCGAAGGGACAAAGTCTCATTATATTTGCAACCAATAGAAGATGTCCATCTAAAATCTAACCTAGGTGGAGAAATGATGCCTAACGGTAATATGGCTTACCTGTACATACTAGGTAGCCTGGCTGCCCTCATTCTTATCATTACTTCCATTAATTATGTAAACCTGGCGGTAGCACAATCTACCCGCAGGGCCAAAGAAGTTGGCATTCACAAGACGCTGGGTGCAAATCGACAATGGTTGCTGCAGCGATACCTGCTGGAGTTCGTAATTTTCTCAATCATCGCTGTTTTAATAGCCATACCGCTGGCAGAGTGGGGCTTAACCTACCTAAATGACTACACTGGTAAGCAGATTGATATCCGTTGGTTTGAGAATCCTATTAACATTATGCTATTGCTTGGCTTCGGAATTGTGGTGGGAGTACTGTCAGGAACATATCCTGCCATATTTCTTTCCAGGATTGAAACAGCCCGAATACTACAGGGAAAGTCGCGAATTAACGCCTCTGCCCGGCTGCGGCAATCCCTTATCCTGATCCAATTCTCCCTCAATGTTATCCTGGTGATTGGAGCTTACTTTGCTTTTGACCAATTAAAATTCCTTCGTAGCAAGGAATTAGGGTTTGATAAGGATCAGGTTATCCTGGTACCGGTACATCGCTCGGCCGCGGTTCAGCAGTTTCAATCGTTGCATACCGAATTAATGGCTCTTCCAGGTGTCGAAGCTGTAACACTATTGGAGGATGTACCAGGACAAAGAACTAATACGGGCAATTTTATGCCCGAAGGTTTTGATGAGCCCCGGCAGTTTCAGCGATTGCAAACTTTCCCGGGAATTATTGAAGCCTTGGGTGTAGAAATTATTGCCGGAAGAACTCTCTCAGCCGATCTTGATCTCGCGAGGAGGGAAGTAATTATCAATGAAGCGATGGTGAAGTATCTTGATTGGGGAGAACCGGAAGATGCTCTTGGCAGAACATTTGATAGGCAGGGGGATGAGGTTGTTGGAGTGGTAAAGGATTTTCACATCGAATCACTGCATAAGTCAATTAGCCCTTTTGTATTTGTTCGCATGGGTAATGACCCTCGCGCAACAAGCTTCTTTGGACGTTACTTGGTAATTCGCTTTAACAACGCAGATTTAACCACAATGCTTTCAGAGATAGGTGACGTATGGCAAAAGTTGGTTACCGACCGATCATTTGATTTCTTCTTCCTGGATCAGGAGATGCAGCAACTATATAAGGCTGAAGACAACCTTACCCGTGTCGCGGTTTTAGTTGGCACCGTAACTTTAATACTGGCCGCTTTGGGACTATTCGGGCTCGCGAGCTATATCATGAGTCTGAAAACCAGGGAAGTAGGCGTTAGAAAAGTGTTTGGCGCAAACATCTCTCAGATCACTTTCCGCATATCAAGAAACCTCATTACCTTGATCTTTCTCGCGGCAGTTTTGGCAACGCCTGTGGCCTATTTATTGGTGAAAACGTGGCTTGCCGATTTCGCCTTTAGAATTGACATCACACTTTGGCCGTTTGTTGGAGCGATTCTTTTTGTGTTGATCGTAGCTGGCATTGCCATCGGTTACCAGGCAATGAAAACGGCGAGATTAAACCCCATTAATACGCTAAGGGTAGAATGACGCCCGAGTGATGTCTCACGATTCCGTGGGCTAATCAATAATGATGGTATTCAGATTAAATTCGAAGAGATTTCCGAATTTGCCATCTTCAATTTTAGTGATTTGAATGTCATGCCATGGCACCGTAATCTGTATTTCCGATGTGATGTTGTTTTGCGTAGCTATCACGACCAGAGGTACAGAATCCCTATTTGCTTTGTAGAATTTTAGTAGATCTTCTGCTGATCCGTATAGACTAGAGGAGAGATGTGAGCATATAAGAGCATCAAAATTATGGTTAGTGGACTCAACCACCACCCAGAGATTCTGAGGAGGCTCAACTTCAAATCCGTGCAGCATTCTCGTGTCCGGCAGTTTTATGCTTTCAATTTTTAGCGATTCAGATTTCACGTTACCGACATACTTTAGCCTATATATGCCACAGGCTTGCCCCAGGGTGTATTGAGCAATTGAACAAGTTACTACCATCATCACCACAGTTTTCATCATTTCGCCAGCTGCTTATTCCATTAATAACTTCGGGTATTTTCTACGAGCTCGTTTTGAGAATCAAGGTTGGTAATAGCATATTCGATATTTTCCCGGTTTATTTCCTCAACAATTATGAATCCAGAACCCAGGACATAACTGTTTAGAGGTCCGAGTAATTGTTGTAGCCAGGAGGGAGTGGTGAAGGTCATTAATTTGGTCATCAACATTAATTGACCGAATAGCTGGAATTGGAGCTTCGGTGAAGCAATACTTCGGTAGCCAGACTAATTTTCCGCGGTTGTTTTTTATTCTCACCTGGTCTTCTTTGAATTCATGTATAACGTAACTTTTCCGTTTTGTTATATGATCAGAGTAAGCTGATTCATCAATACAGTATATTTCCTTCTGCATAGTAGGTATTATCAGTATCAGTAATTACGATTATCTCACCGGAATAAATTCATTGTTTTGAACCAGGTACTTCTGGTTGTTGATTACAATTTCATCACCTTCCCGCAATTCAGAGAGATCCCATAAGTCACTTTGCATAGTGTGTATTGACCCGCCGGTTCTTCTGGCAATTGTTAGGTACTGGGGATTGGCACCAGGCTTTTTGCCAAAGCGACCTTCTGTGCCGCAAAGTATAATTCTAACCGGAATGTTTAGTTGGTCAAGAAGCTCGATATCGCGTACATTGCTGTAATTGTCAGCAATTAGTATCAGCTCCTGTTTTGGTTGGATACCGCTAGCAACTGATAATAACGCTTCCAGATCGTTTTCAGCTTTGTCACCACTGCAGCCTCTAATTTTGGTTTGCATCATAACGGTGATGATGTCTACCATGTTAGTTGAGTTACTTTGGTAAATGCCACCGGTCTTGCCCATCTCCTTTAGCCGGTTAGGCTTGCCATCGCCATCATTAAAAAAAACATATTTAGTTGACTCCCCTTCAATTCTGTCTAAGCCCTGCCACACAAGTATTTCTTCCATGTATGGATCCATACTGCAGGTGAGGTCTGTTACTACCGTCTTATCGCGCCATTTCTCTCCAACACGATCAAATACTGATAACACGGTATTCCTATTTTCGGTAAATAGATTTGAATTCGATTGCAAGGCCGATTTAACTCTTTCGGTTGTTTTCGCGATTTTGTTGGCGGTTTCCTCAGGCGAGTCAGCCCAGAAGTCTACTATATTCCTGGCCAAAGAGTCACGAATAGCTTCAGCCTGCTCTTGAAATCTAATGTAGGCTTCCCGTTCACCAGAAGGAACAGATTCATAGTCTACATTAAGTATAAAAACATGATAGCGGTGTTCGGCTTTTACTTCGCCTTGCCTAAAATTGGGGTTGTACTTGTGACTAAGCGTATAGGGGTCTCCAAGTGGTACAACCACCTGAGCCAGCCCGTTTTCGTCACTGATTTCAGTGTATTGCTCCCCGGTTCTTGCGTTGGTTACGGTAAACAACTCGCCGCCTATTTTCTCCATAGTACGATAATCGTAAAAGCGAAAATTTATTAAGCCGGTAGTGAGGGAGGGGTACTTTGATCCTGAATTGGCCCCGGAGTACTCTAAATCGAAGTCGAGCACCAGGTTCTTAACCTCCGGGATATCAATCCGCACGTAATCCGGAGCATGTTGAAAACTGACTATGTAGTCCTCTCCGTTAGGTAGCTTCAACGTCAGTTTGCCATCAGCGTCAGTGATCCCATGAAAATCCTGGTCGCTGCTTTCTCTCTTTAGCATGATAGTCTCCCCATCCAGAATATTCCCTTCGAAATCTTTTAGTGAGAAGTTCACCACAGCTTCGCTCTCGGAGGGTAGTAGCTGGCCAAGTAGTTCAGGCAGTATCTCCACCTGCAGGATGTAGCTTCTAAAAGGTAGATTGGCGACACTGAGTAAATCGTAATTCTTGTGGCCTGCAATATGAAGATCATAGTCATCTCCAACAGGCAATAGCAACTGAATTTTGCCTTCAGCATTTACAGACCCTTTAATGCTTTCGCCAGACTGTCTTCCAACCAGTTCAAAATCATATTGAACTGGCTCCCCTTCACTATCGAAAAATTCCAACATAATGAGGGCTTTTCTTGCAGTAGGCGCAAGCGCAACCTCCTGGCTAAAAAGCCATGTGGTGGGGCAGAGTAAAAAGAAACCCAGGCTGAGGCAAAGGGTTCGCATTTCATCTTAAGTTATTTAAATTTACTAATTAACTGGGACTGAAGGAAGTACAGGTGGGATCAGATTCTGGTCTCAAAAGGGATTGTAGTGGCGGCATAAACCAAGGTTTGGAAGCGCAGTTTACTCAAAAAACTAAATCATGCCCAAGACGACCCGACAACTGGCCGCAATCATGTTTACCGACATTGAGGGTTACACCACCTTGATGCAGCATGATGAATTCCAAGCTGTTTTCTTACGGGACGAACATCGCAGGATCTTTAATACTGCCATGAAGAAATGGGGAGGCAATGTTCTCCAGTATTATGGTGATGGCACGTTGAGCACCTTCGATAGTGTTGTTGACGCTGTGCAGTGCGGAATTGAGATGCAACGGGCCTATCAACAAGCGTACAATCCTCATCCCGGTACAGAAGGCATACCGGTGCGTGTTGGCATTCACTCAGGAGATATCATTTATACGGAGGAAGATGTTATTGGCGATGGTGTAAACGTTGCATCGAGGATTGAATCACTAGCTACCGTAGGCAGCGTGCTGATTTCGGATAAAGTTTACGACGAAATCAAAAACCAGCATGATATTAAGACTAAGTCAATGGGCTGGTTCAAGCTGAAAAATGTAACTAGGGAGGTTGAAGTGTTTGCTGTTGCTAACGAAGGGCTGGTAGTTCCCGACCCTAGCCAAGTAAAGGGCAAGGCAGAAAGAGTTCCCAATCAGGATGATCTCTCCCCTGGAAGTGATCTGAAAAGGGAGGCAACCCGCAGCGAGGAAGCACAACTAAAGGTGAAGAGGAGCAATTTATTCATTGCCCTACTAGTGCTGGCGGTAGCAGCAATAGCATTGGTTTACTTTAGTGGGGGTAATGGTTTGAAAATCGGTTCTGAGGAACAAAGTGTTAAGCCTGATACTTGCATGACCCAATCAAGTGAGTATCTCATTACTGTCGCCCCATTTCAGGCAAGTCCCGGAGAAGCGCTGAGTAGGGATTTGATCAGTAGCCTGCGTAGTCAGAATACGGCCAGCAATGTTTCCATTGAAGGGGTTGCACTTTACCTTGATATTGCCTTGCAAGAAGCAAGTAAGCAAGCATTAGATTCTATTAAAGGCTCCTTTTGTTCATATAAAGGATTGGTAGTTTATGGGTTTTATAGCCGTTCTGAGGAAGTGCTGAACTGCTACGTAGATATGGGTGGCATCTACGAACCAGTTGAGTATTTGACTTCTGATAAGTCTATTATCATCAGGCCACCCGCAAATATTAAATTCGAGATTCCAGCGCAAACCAACTACCTGGCTAAGGTTATTCTGGGCATGATCTATCCGTCACTAGGTAGATACGACGAATCGGTAGCAGTCTTGGAGGAATACTTGAATGAGATGAATGATTCCGTACCAAACCCAAGACTTGAATACTTACTTAACCTATTTCTATCAATGTCATATCTGGGTCTTGAGCAGGTAGAAGACGCCGAGACTCGGTTACGTGCCGCCCAGAGGTTGTTTCCACAGGATACTTCCATCGACATCGAGGTGTTACAGTCAGTAGCAAAAGAAGATGAAGAGAAGCCTGGGAGGGAAATGCTTCAAGAGGAGGGGCCCGACAAGGCGGACACAGCTAACCGCATTTCCCTACCATCAGCTGGCAGTTCAGGGCCTAAAGGTTTCATTACAATCAACGGCGGAGCAAATAGCACCACTTCCACTACTGTAAAGATCCAGGTGTTTGCCACGAACACCTCGGTGATTATAATTAATGGCGATAAGGAGCTGCCTTACAAGCAGCAACAAGGTCTTAACTATATGGTTGTGGAATGGGTACTTACTGAAGGATTGGGGGACAAGAAGGTGGAGGTACAGTTTAGGGACGAAGACGGCAATATTTCCAATTTTCCCGCAGCGGCAACAATTAGGTTGGAGGCAGGAAACTGAATTAGGTTGGCGAGGAAAAAGTGTATAGAGGAGGAAGTTTTTATAATATTCCTAGCCTGCACCAGGTTAGCATGCGCGGTAGGGCGTACACTAAGTACCGTGATATTGACCTTGGCTTCCGTTTGGCAGCTGATCCCGAAAATTAGGCAACCGTAAAATAGCTAAGCAAGATCAGAGACATCAATTGATGGAAATAAACGGCTGCTTTTGACAGGTGCTTATATGCTTACACCTATCGACACTTTTCGTATCTTAGACATCCACTAAACCCATCTACATTATGAAAGTGATAGTTAGCCTACTTCTTTCAACCCTGGCGCTAGCCACTGTCGCTCAAAAGAAAAGTGAGCAGGCTATACTCAAAGCCCTTGAGGCCCAATCTGAAAAGTATGGGACTATAGCACATCAAATTTGGGATTATGCTGAAGTGGGCTACCAGGAGACCAGGAGCTCAGAACTTTTGCAAAAGGAGTTGAAAAATGCCGGATTTAGCATTGAGGCCGGCGTTGCAGATATACCAACAGCTTTTGTGGCCACCTATGGTAGTGGTTCGCCAGTAGTTGGTATTCTGGCCGAGTTTGATGCACTGCCAGGTGTATCGCAAGAAGCAGTTCCTGAACAAAAGTCAAGAGGTGGCATTGCCGGACATGCTTGCGGGCATCATCTTTTCGGAACTGGTTCCTCTGCAGCAGGAATTGCGGTAAAAGATTGGCTGGATAAGAATAAAGGTAAAGGCACTATTAAGGTATTTGGTACCCCAGCAGAAGAAGGTGGAGCTGGAAAAGTCTATATGGTAAGAGCAGGTTTGTTTGACGATGTAGATGTTGTACTACATTGGCACCCCAGCAGTGGCAACAGCGCAAATGCTGCTTCTTCATTGGCTAATAAGTCTGCTAAGTTTAGGTTTTATGGTGCAGCTGCACATGCCGCTTCGGCTCCAGACCGTGGTCGTTCTGCTTTGGATGGGGTGGAAGCTATGAATATTATGGTGAATATGCTTCGCGAACATATCCCCATGGAATCACGCATACACTATGTAATTACCCGTGGCGGTGAAGCTCCTAATGTGGTGCCCGCCTTTGCAGAAGTTTATTACTATGTCCGACATCCGGAAGTTGGGGTAGTAAAGGAATTATTCGAAAAAGTGGTAAAAGCCGCGGAGGGTGCCGCCATTGGCACGCAAACTACCATGGAGTACGAAGTAATCCATGGCATCTACAATGTGCTTCCTAACAAAGTGTTGGCTGAAGTAATGTACAAAAACTTACAGCAGGTGGGTGGCGTACAGTATGACGCAGCAGAAATGGAATTCGCTAAAAAAATAGTTGCGACTTACAACGAGGATGAGTCAATCATTGACACAAACGACGAAATCGGCGAGTTTGTGGTGAGGGAACGCGGTACCGGCGGCTCAACTGATGTAGGGGACATTAGCTGGATAGTGCCTACCACTGGTTTAAGAACCGCTACCTGGGTGCCAGGTACTTCGGCGCATAGCTGGCAGGCGGTGGCTGCAGGTGGCACTTCTATTGGCATAAAAGGCATGATGGTTGCAGCAAAGACTATTACACTTACAGCTATTGATATTTTCCAAAACCCTGACTTGATTGCAAATTCAAAAAAAGAGCTGTTGGAGCGAAGGGGAGGAGACTTTAAATACGAAGCCCTGGTTGGGAATAGAAAGCCGCCGTTGGATTACAGAAATTAAATAAACGATTTGCGAACATTACTATCTATACTGTTAATATTCATTTTTGGATCGATAATGGCCCAGAATGGCTATGTGGTCACCTTCAAGAAAGATACAGTTGCCGGCACAGTAGAATTGCAAGATTTGAAAGTAAAGCCCGGTTCCGTTCACACGGAAGCAAGAACTGAATTTCGTAGGCTGCAGCGTATTGAGTTTACAGATAAAGAAGGCAACAGTCTTAGTTATATGGCTGGAGATGTGGTAGGCTTTGGCATAGATGGTAATTATTACCAGTCTATTAGCATTCCTGATAAGCAAGGAGGGGCTACCGCCATGAAACTCGTTTTCGCACGGGTGCTTGAACAGGGAAAGGTTACCTTGTATAGTGTAGATGGGGTTTACGCCAAAATAGAAGCGGGCGGTTCAGTTAATTTTCAAGACTTTAGTCACCAGTATATTACTAGTCACAATGCTTCTATATCCCGGTTGCAAGGAGGAAAGAAGAAGATTGTTGAAATGCTGGTTAGGCACTTTGCAGATCAACCCGATATTGTTGCCAGGATAAAGGATAAGAAGTGGAAGCGCACTGAACTTGAAGAGGTGGTTAGAAGTTATAATCAGCTTCAATAATTACTCCATTTTACTTCTTCGTGCTGACCTTTAATCATAATAAGAAGCGCCACAAAGTACATTTTTGTCAGTAGAATTGTTGGAAACAACGTTTTGCAACGGGCTTGACAAGTTTATAGAATTGTCCATAACAGATACACCAATAAGCGCAATACTGCTTGCGGCAGGACTTTCAACTCGAATGGAAGGTGGCCACAAGCTGTTGATGGCCTACCATGGAAAGCCGATATTCCGCCATGTATTGGATGAGCTGCTCAACTCCCAGGTTAAAGAAATAGTTATTGTACTGGGACATTCGCACAATGAAATTGAAAAACTAGTTCCAGCTAACTCACGAATTTCCGTGGTAGTAAATGAAGGCTACAAGCAAGGAATGACATCCTCCATTCAATGTGGGGTCAAAGCCGCCAACCCGCTTGTGCAGGGGTATCTGATTGCTGTAGCTGACATGCCCAAATTAACTTCGGATGACCTCAATCTGCTTCTTGAAGCGTTTATCGGAAATGTTAATTCACTATCACGACCCATCATTGTGCCTACCTATAATGGCCAAAGAGGCAATCCTGTCATATTTCATGCATCATATCGAAATGAGATTCTGGGCCATCAGTATCCGGAAGGATGCAGGCAAATAGTTGTAGATCATGCGGCGCAATCAATTGAGGTGGCCATGAGGGATGACGCTGGAGGAGATGTTGACACCCAGCAAGATTATGAGAGGCTTTAGAAACTCATGGCAGCAAAACTACCGACCTAACCGTGCTGAGGTTGTTGGAGGCTACCTGCCAATGCTTGCCATAGTCTTGGGAGTAATAAAGATTGCCATTGTTGGTACCAAAGGCCAGTGTCTCTCCTGAGATAGCAAAAGCTTGCCGCAACACAATATCGAAGCTTCCCAACTGTGGTAGGCCTTCGCTGGAAGATCTCCAATGCTGGCCTCCATCTTCGGTGACGTAAACTTTTAACGCGTTAGCAACTGGCAACCTAACACTATCACTTTCACAAGGAATTACCCAGGCCCGGCTGTCATCCTGCTCATCTAATGCCAAAGCAAATCCGTAGCTGGCCATACCATTCTTATCACTTACATTTAACCAACTGCGGCCCCCATTTTCAGTCTTGAAAATTCCACAATGGTTTTGCTGCCAGATAACCTCCTTGTTTTGGGAAGACATCACAATACAATGGGGGTCCTGGCCAACTTCTGCACTGGGGTTGGGTAGGAAATCTGCCGGTAGCCCCTCATTAAGTGCTTTCCAAGAGCTGCCTCCATTAGTGGACTCGAAAACACCGGCACAACTGATTCCAACTAAAAGGCGCTCGCTGTCTTCAGGATCAACGATTAGAGTGTGAAGGAACGGTGCCATAGACCCCTTGCCGCCACCTTCCCAAAGGGGTCTGCTTGGGTGGTTCCAGAGACCTTCAACCAAACTAAAGGTTTGCCCGTGATCTGTAGTTTTAAACAAGGCCGCTGGCTCAACCCCAACAAAAAAGCTTCCTTCCTCCTGCGACTTGCTGTTTCCAATCATCCAGATCGACCTCACACTTTCGTCAAATGGAAATTTTGGGGATTCCACTGTTTCCCAGGATTGCCCCTGATTATTTGAGAAATGTAGCTTGGGACCCCAGTGCTTGTGGTTAATAGCTACCCACCAGGATTCGTTCCTGGAATCGACTTGAACTACACCAACAGGCAATCCTACAAAATGAATCTTCTCAAGTTTGATCCCATTTTCATCAAGGTTAAAAACAACCAGGCCTTTATCGGTTCCTACCAGTAATCTCATTTAGAATTCATCCACAAGGTCAGATTTAAAAATAAAGAAAAGTATATTAGTATAGTCTGGCTAAATCAATATCCTGATGCGTGATATTCTGAATGATGTAAGTAATTGGGTTGAAAAGGGTGAGCCGTTCGCTATTGCTACGGTTACTCAAACCTGGAGATCTTCTCCGAGGCCGGTGGGTTCATCTATGGTGGTTTCGAAGGCTGGGGAAATGCTCGGCTCTGTTAGTGGTGGGTGCGTTGAGAAGAGTATAGCCGTCAAAGCGGAAGAAATCCTGGCAGGCGAAAAAGCAAAAGTGCTGAAAGTAGGAGTAAGCAATGAGGAGGCCTGGGAGGTGGGTCTGAGCTGCGGCGGTCAATTGGAAATCTATTTAGAGAAGTTTATTGCCTTCGGTAATGAGGATGATCAAGTGGCCTGGAAGACCTTAAGAAAAGCGATAGACGACAATCGATCGGCAGTTTTAATAAGCAGTTTGGATGATGGCAGCCACTGGGTATATTCAGGTAGTGAAGATGTAGGACCGGCTATTTTACCCTTGGCGGAATCAGCATTGGAACAACGCAAGAACCAGGTTTTTGAAACGGAAGACGGTAGATATTTTGCGCAGGTATTTCCGGTAAAGGATAAGATGCTGCTGATAGGCTCAGCCCATATTACCAGCGAGCTCATAATTTTGGCCAAGATGCATGATTTTGAAACGATAGTAATCGATCCCCGGAATACATTTGCTGAAGACACCAATTATGCGGAGGCTCCAGATCAGCTACTGGTAAAATGGCCCCAGGAGGTTTTGCCTCACTTTGATCTCGACAATACCACCTATGCGGTAATCCTTTCTCATGATCCTCGCATTGATGATGCTGCTCTGGAGATTCTGCTGCCATCAAATGTTGCGTATGTTGGGGCTTTAGGTAGCAAAAAGACTCACGAAAAGAGAAAAAACCGACTAGTAAATATGGGCTTTAGCGAGGAGGATTTGCAAAAGATCCACGCACCTATTGGGATTGATATTGGAGCCTTACTACCACGGGAAATAGCCCTTAGTGTGATGGCAGAGGTGATCGCGGCCAGGAATAGGGCAACGGCTAAGTAAAGAATCCGTTAGCCTCAGGCGACTTTTTTATAAATTTCTGCTCTTTAGTATTATGGTAGAATAACCATGGCCCAATTAACCCAAGCATTTTTATTCTCAGCGTTAGTTAGTTCCTTGCTAATCGTTCTATTAACGATAAAAGGAAACTTCATTGGCCGCCGCTTCAAGCTTGCTTCTCTCACTCTTTGCGGCATAGTTGTGTTAATTGTTGTCGAACAACTAGTTATCTACAGCGGGCTAGCCTGTCAGTTTACCTTTCTAATTTATTCCACCGCCCCCCTATATTTTCTGTTGGCACCGATAATTAATCAGGTGATTAAGTCTGTCTTGAGATCGCCAACTAATAGGAGGGGGCTGCTTCTTGAGATGATACCGGCTGCTGGGGTATTAGGAGGGTTGACAGTTTTTTATATGCAGCCTGCGATTGCAAAGTGCAATTACTTGCTACAGTATACCTCATCGGCACAGCCGGTAATTTCCACACCTCACCTGGTGATTTTGGTTGCACTGGTAGCTCAAATAGGGGTTTATTGCTACCTCTGGTATCGCCAACTTTCAAGTCATTCTCGATGGCAGCAGGTGCATGGACAATACAGCACGGCATCATTACCTTGGTTGTCATTGATTTTGATCATAACTGGTGCTTTTGGATATTCGTTTCTATTGACTGGAACAGCCAGAATATTCGCTCCTGATTTACTTTCGGCAATTGACCAATCTCGCTCGGTGGTATTCGCGTTCATGCCGCACGCTTTCCTGGTTTTGTTATTCTTTGTCCCCAACAGGCAGCCAACGGCAATAGCTTCCTCTCAGGATAGGCGATCTGCCAGGAAGATGTCAATCCGAGATTCCCAGCTCATTACTCTGAAAAGATTAATGGATACGGAGCATCTCTATTTAGACTCCGATCTTAGCCTGGCCGCAGTGGCAGAAAAAATGGATCTCTCAAGACATCAGATGTCTGCATTGTTGGGAGGAGCGGTGAAGGGCAATTTTTACGACTTTGTAAATGAGTACCGTGTTGCCCATGCTTGCAAACTTATGGATGGCGATATGTTGAAGACCTTTTCCCTCTCTGGTATTGCTAAAGAGGCTGGCTTCAATAATTACGTGTCATTCTATCGCACTTTCAAGAAGGTTAGGAAGATTTCTCCATCCGACTATATAAAGGCTAAAAATGGCCAGTAGTTGGTAAGTTTGTTTACAACGGATCAATTGTAATGTGAAACTATTTGCTGTTTAGATCTTGTGCGGGGTGCCCCTCGTAGATTAGCTGGTATGAGATTTACCACATTTCTAATTATCGTGTTTGTGCTTTGTGGCACCGGTCGAAGGGGCTACGCACAAGATGAAATCCCCAAGGCAGTCCTCAACTTCTACGGCCCAGATGAGCAACGACAGGAGTTGAACCCAAATGCTCCTGCAGAAACTAAGCAGTTTGGTCAATTTGACGGTATATGGTACTGTACAGAACAGATGCCTGATCCCGATACTGGGGAATTAAAAGAGACATCAACTGCTTATTGGGCATGGAAGTACATCCTTGGTGGATATGGGGTTCAGGATTTCCACTATCAGGGTAAAAATGAATCTCCTTTCTGGATATACTTCAAGCGCGACCTTATACTGACGCAGATTAGGATTTACGATCCAAGGGAGGAGGTTTGGAAAGTAGCGTTTATAAACAACCACGCAGGCCAAGGCCCAGCGAGGGTGTTTGGTAGATTCACGGCTTACGGAGATGGAGACGATGTAATAATGGACTGGGATCCTCAAGACCCTGCGAATTTGAAAAGGATTACTTTTTACGATATTGAAAGAGAATCATTTGAGTGGAAAGTGGAGAATTCCGTGGATGAGGGCAAAACCTGGAAATTGCTTTCAAGAATTTCAGCAAAAAGACTACAATAACACCGATGAGATTTAGCTGGACTTTATTTTTTCGAACTATTGCTAAGGACAAATTCTTAACCGCCGCTAAAGTTTTTGGGTTGGCCGTGGGTTTCTTGGTTTTTAGTGCCACCACAGTATTTGTCAAACGCCAATTGTCATTCGATACCTTCCACCAGAAGGGAGAACGTATTTACAGATTGAATTTACTTGGGAGTTTCGAAGAGATAGCCGGGGTAGAAATGGCCACATCACATTGGGCCATGGGATCCTTACTCGAAGACAATTACCCCGAGATTGAGAATTTTGTCAGGCTTTTTGATTCCAACGAAGGCTATGTAAAGTTTAACAATGAAAAAGCCTACTTCGATCGGGCCCTTTTTGCGGATTCTTCCTTTTTCAATGTATTTGATTTCTCCCTGCTTTTCGGTCGCAAAGAGCGGATACTCACAGCCCCTAATACGGTGGTAATCTCGGAGGAAATAAGCAGAACGCTTTTTGGCGATGAGAACCCAGTAGGAAAAACTGTCATGGCTCGTTATGGACACTGGGTTGTTATGCCTAAGCCTACCGAAGTACCGGTAACCATTACCGGGGTAATAAAAACGGAGCCAACCAGTCATCTACAGTTTGATATGTTGGTATCGATATCTAGCACACATACGCTGGAGAATGTTATGTGGAGTGGCCCGGTGGCAGCAACCTACGTGCTGGTTAATGAAGGTTCTGCGGAAATTCTGGATGGTAAGCTTCGCAACTTCTACAAAGACCACGTGCCCGATTTAGAGCATATGTACCAGGGCAAACTGCAGCCATTGGGTAATATTCACCTTCAGTCTGCAGGAATTAAGAATGATCCCCTAAACTGGCAGAAGTTCGATCGAAAGTACGTCGACATATTTATAGTATTAGCAGTAGTGGTGCTGGTTGTGGCCGCAATCAACTTTGTGCAATTATCGGTAGGGCAGCTATCCGACAGATTTAAGTCAATGGCCGTACGCAGGCTGGTTGGCGGCTCAAAGTGGAATATCATACTGCAGTATTATTTCGAAACAGCATTACTCTGTATTGGTGCTGTAATAATAGCCACAGCCGGCATTTACGGTTTACGGTCTTTCATACTGACCGACCTCAATACCAACATCAGCATCGCGGCCTTAATAGATAGCGGGAGCTACTGGATAGTACTGGCAATGCTGGTTTTGATAATAGCGATTGTGGGCTTGATTCCGGCAGCCATTACGCAGGCTATTACACCAATAAAAATTTTGTCGGGCGATAGTGAAGGAGGAGGAAGCCTTATTCTTACCAGAATATTAATAGTGCTGCAGTTGGCTCTGAGCTTCGGCTTCTTGGGAGGTGCCATCGTCGTTTATAAGCAAACCAGATTTTTGCTGGATAATAACAACAGTTTTGAGCAGAAACTCATTATTCAAGTCCCACTTAGTGAGGAGGCAAAGAAGAACTTTGAAGCGATGAAGTTGCAAATATCTCCACAAGCTGGAGTGGAGATGGTTACCGGAGCCAGTAATAAGTTTGGAACTATCGGTGGATTGGATTTAAAATTGAAGGTGGAGGGTGAAGAGAAAATCCTGATTCTACCTACGCTTATGGTAGATCCTGATTTCCTTAGAACTTTTGAAATTGAAGTGGCTGAAGGTCGGGATTTTGGCGAGTGGGGACAGCAGGAATTTATTATTAACAGAACCATGGCCAAGACTTTCGGATGGGACCAACCGATCGGCGAATCGTTACAATTTGCTTACGGCCGTCCGGGCAAGGTTGTGGGGGTAGTTGAGGATTTTAGCTATAATTCCCTACACGAAGAAGTTGAATCGTTCTGCTTTTGGAGTACCAACTACCTGCGGTTTATGTCTGTAAAGGTGGTGACAGGTCAGGTTGAAAATGTACTGGGCAAACTAGAGTCAGTCTGGAATGAGAACGTTTCAGATATGCCTTTTAGCTATTCCTTTGTTGAAGACGATGTTGCCAGTATGTACAAAACTGAAGCCGCCACCAATAAGATAGTTACCTACCTCACGGTAATAGCGGTATTACTCTCTTCCCTGGGAATTTATGCTTTGTCTTATATAATCAGCAGAAGAAAAACCCGTGAAGTTTCAATACGGAAAGTGTTGGGGGCACCAATCAACTTACTATTCCTGGATTATTCAGGACAGTTCTTTAGGATGATGTTACTGGCTTTAGTGTTGATAGCCCCCATCACTTATTTGATAATGAGAAGCTGGCTTACAGGATTTGCCTTTAAAATTCAGGTGCCAACTGGCCTGCTGCTGGGAGGTATTATTGTAATGGTGGCACTAAGTACGCTCTCGCTAACTTTTAATCTACTGAGGCTGGTTTCTACCAATCCCACCAAGGCCCTTCGAGAGAAATGATAATAGTGTTCTTGCTTAGGTGAATTATTCCTAATATTAGGATTTCACAGCAATAGCACTATGACCCAAGATCAACTCACCACGGAATTCGAAGCGTGCCGGGGGCAGCTGAAGTCGTACATACTTCGCATCACAACCAGCATTCAGGATACGGAAGATATTGTTCAGGATACTTTTATCAAGGCCTCAGAGAAGCTAGCCACTTTTAAAGGAGACTCTTCCCTAAAAACCTGGATATTCGCTATCGCCTCAAATCAAGCCCGAGATTTGCTTAGAGCAAAGAAGCGGTGGCCAGAAAATGTGACAGACATCTGCCGTGATGCGGCACTAAGCAACCCTGAGTTTATTCAGGAAGCCATGCGTATTCGCAATACTTCTCCGCAAGGGCACTTTGAGATAAAGGAGCACATTACTTTTTGCTTTACATGTGTGTCTAAATCTTTGCCTTTGGAGCAACAATTAGCTTTGCTACTAAAAGAGGTATACGCCTTCACTGTCAAGGAAATCGCCGGCATACTT
The DNA here is from genome assembly GCA_028285445.1 of Cyclobacteriaceae bacterium. Taxonomy (GTDB): domain Bacteria; phylum Bacteroidota; class Bacteroidia; order Cytophagales; family Cyclobacteriaceae; genus JANQPQ01. The sequence goes on from JANQPQ010000007.1 coordinate 44,479, forward strand.
GATCTCACTGACGCCATGGTGAAGTACTATCTACACACGGCCCGGTCAAAAATGATCGAAGTATTCGACCATCGTTGTTCGTTAATAAACAAAGAAGGTGTTTGTCACCAGTGCACGGAACTAAATGGGCTTTTTAACCCTAAACAAAAGGCGGAGGAGGAGTTGGCTAAAATCTCGATGGCCAGGGATGCTGAGAAAAAATCGAAGGAGCAGTTGTTCGATTTAAGAATGAAACTGTTGCAACAGATAGATCCGTTTGAATCCGATGCGGCGGAGCTTCAATTGGGGCACTTAGAGCACAATAGGCAGGTTATGGAAAAGTACCTCGAAGAAAAAGACTAAGAATCCTATCATTAATTTCTCGGCGGTCGTCAAAGAGGCAGAAGTAACATCTAAACTTTTGCAGAAATGACAACATCACTAAAGCCCGATGGCAAAGCCATCACTCAAAAAACAACATTTAGCCTTGAAACCGCGGTAAGCATTACTATTAACGCCGACCCGAGCATAATCTGGGCTCTACTTACCAACGCATCAGATTTCACCCGATGGAATTCAACCGTAACTGGTTTGGAAGGTGAAATTAAGCTTGGAGGTAAGTTGAAATTGAAATCCTACCTTGACGACAAAAGGATATTTAAGATAGGAGTGAAGGAATTTCAGCCTGAATCCCGGATGGTATGGGGTGATGGTAATGGCACCAGGGTATTCACACTTGAAAAGCAGGAAGCTGGGGTTGTCTTTTCAATGGTTGAAAAAATGGGAGGTTTAACCTTTCCACTTTGGTCAAGGTTTTTGCCGCCATTTGAAGAGTCGTTCGAGCGCTTTGCTGCAGACCTCAAGAAAGAAGCTGAAATGATTAACAACGGTGCCAACTAAATCGCTATGGAAAAGAGAACAAAAGACAACCCGTGGAAACTTAAAACCCCGCCTTTGTCATCAGATTATGAAATGTATATCGATGAGAAGGACGGAGTTGATATTATAGTTTGCGTAGTGGGCAAAACGGTTTTGCATTATGACTATCGCGCAATAAGGGATCTTCACAAGATGCTTAAAACTCATGGAGATTGGATGGAACTAGGTAGTAAGGATGAGAAGCAGGAAACGAAAGAGGGTACTGTGGAAGATTGGGGCCGCTCAAGTAGTAATCCGATTGGCGGTTGGTATGGCCTGAAGAAAGGGTTTCGGGGCCGCTTTGGTATGTACATGCCGCCTCTGCTTGAAGCCTTGGGTTTAGCTGAGGTGGAGCATAATGCCCGGAACAACAGGATGAGAGCATTGTAAAATTCCTGATCATCAATTACCAAATAGCAATTTCTAAAAACCCGATGGTTCATGCTGGGCCCAAGCATAATTTGTGTTTTGGTCATTGTTATTTGGTAAATTCAAGGTGTGGCCAGTAATCTTCAGGCAGCTGCTCTCTTAATCATCGATATGCAAAAGGGTTCTTTCACCGATACCACTCCGCGCTTTGATGAGCAGGGAGTAGTGGAGCGAATCAACAAACTTGCGGAGGTATTTAGATCGCAGCATCGACCTGTAATTGTTATACAGCATGATGGCACCGCGCAGGGTGCATTTTTACCCAATACGGAAGAATGGGAGTTGCTGGATTCGTTGCGGGTAAGTGCTGAAGACATCTCTCTGTCAAAAACAGCTAACGATTCTTTCTACCGCTCAGATCTGTCTAAAATACTAGACGAGCATGGAACGCGAGAAGTAATGATCACGGGCTGTGCTACTGACTTTTGTGTAGAATCGACCGTACAATCTGCCTTGGCTAAAGACTATAATGTCACGGTAGTTGCCGATAGTCATACAACGGCAGACAGGCCGGCATTAAGTGCTAAACAGGTGATCGATCACTACAATTGGCTTTGGCGCGAAATGATACCAACAGGTGGAGAAATCAGGGTTTTGGCAGCTGCTGATATAGCAGAATTTGGCCGACAAAAAACTCTCTAAAATTAGACTTTAACTTTTCGCTTTCAGGCAGTTACTATTGGTTTTTGAAGGGTATTTATAGGGTACCAAAACCAAATATTTCAATGTCAGAAAGCAGTAAGAGAAATGTGATTACTCAACTGGTGTTGGGGCAATCATTAAGGTCTATTCGGCTATTGGCCGGGGTTGTTGTTGTTACTTACGTGTCCCTTTTTTGGGTTTTATCGCAATTTGCCCCGGAGATTGTAGATCCGCTTTGGATTAGGGCCGCTATTACAGCCATGGTAGGCATATTCTTCATTTCCACGTATTTCTCCTACGGTTCACCTCGCTATATTGCCTATGTTTCGTTGTCACTATATTTCCTGGTTTTGGGGCATAGCCTTTATCTCGCATTGATCAATCAATTTCATCCAACTACGGCCACTTTATTGATTCTGACCATCGGTGGAGGTACAGTTCTGATCAACCATATGGCCTTGTATATAATTCAATCTGTGGCAATTATTTTGTTTTCGTTGGCACTGTTTCAGGGGAAGCCTTATACAAATGCTGATATAATCTCATTTACCAATGTGGTAATAGCGATCGGAGTTTTTGGGATTGTCTTCCTAATGCGCATTAAGCTCACGGAGAAGCTAAGCTTTTCGGATTCGCTCTTTTCCAAGTTAAACGTACTTACCATCATAGCAAATAAGTCGGGAGAGGTGATATTCGTGAGCCCATCCATCAATTCAATGCTCGGCTATAACGCCAGCAAACTCCTAAAAACTGGCTGGTGGCAAAATGAGAACCTTACCGATGGCTGGATTAGACAAGAAGATATTCGCAACTATCCTAACATCCTTCCGGAAGAGCTCCGTGAAAACGAACGAAGTGTAGAGACAGCTGAGGGCAAAACGGTTTGGCTGAAATGGACCAACTCGATTCTACCCAATGGAAATTATGTTGGAGTAGCGGCAGATGTTACCGATTACAAAAACATCCGGGCTGAGCTTGAGATATATAAATTCAAGGAGTCGCAATAGCCACCGTCATACCTAACACTCACATCATTATTTGCTGATCGCATCGATTGGTACTTCTCGTGCTTCACTATTCACGTGTATAGCCACTAAAACACGTTTATAATGAAGAAAATAATCTATTCAGCTATCATTTTGCTTGTATTCACAAGTGCTTCCTGGGCTCAAAAGATAGATACCGAGAGAATGGTATTTGCCTGGCAAAATATGAAGAACATGGTTGTGAATTCAGCCAAAGCCATGCCTGAAGAAAACTGGGGCTTTGTGCCGGTGGAGGGGTTAAGAGCCTTTGGTGATCAGGTAAAGCACATAACTACTTCTAATCGCTATTTCATTGGTACCCTGGCAGGAGAAGACAACAACGACAAGAACAAACACACACTGCAGAATATTCAGGGTAAGGAGGCCATCATTGCCGATTTGGAGCAAAGCTTTGACTATGTTATAAGCACCCTGCCAAAGATCCAAGGTTTTGATGAGCAGATTAACCTGTTTGGACAAACACTCACTCGCATGGAAGCCTTGATGCTAACCGAGCATCACCTTCATCGCGAGCAGGGGAAGATCACCATTTATATGAGAATGAAGGCGGTGGCTCCTGCTAAATCAACAAGTTGGCTTCTTTAATATTTCTATATAAATGAGGTTTTGGGTGAGCCGCTGGCTGGTGACTAGCGGCTCTTTTCTTTTCTGGCCATTAGCTGTGCCAAATCAGGCTTATATCTTCTACTGGAAACTACTTGCTTATCGCCAAGCATATCTAATTTGTATGTGTTGTTATTAAGGTACTTGATTGACTGCACCTTGTTAGTATTTACAATAAAAGAGCGATGCACCCGTAGAAAGTCTGCTGGTAATTGCTTAGCCAGTCTTGCCAGGGCCTCTCGATAGATGAAACTACGCTTAAGAGTGTGCAAGATCTGATAGACGGAACTGGCTTCAATCAATATGATATCGTCAACCGATATTCTCCTTTCAAATCCTCGTTCTTTAATCAGAAAATGAGATAGGCTATCATCGGATTTGTGTTTATGTTGGTCATAGAGCTCATAAACACCCTCCACAAATTGAGCTTTCTCTTTCAGTTCAATCTGGTTTTTGGCCCTTTCCAGGGCGCTTTGCAAACGGTCTTCCGCAAATGGTTTCAGCAAATAGTCTAACGCATTTGTTTCAAAGGCTTTTACCGCAAATTGATCGTAGGCTGTACAGAAAATAATTATGGTTGAAGAGTTATGAGCCAAATCAATAGCGACCTCAAGACCATTTATGCCTGGCATCTGAATATCAAGAAAAAGAAGGTCGGGATTGTTCTTATGCACGTAGTCCAGGGTTTGTCTTCCATTTCCGAGCTCTGCAACAATGGTGATGGAGGAATCTTTCATCAGCAACTCCCTAAGGTAGTCTCTGGCGTAAGGCTCGTCATCTGCAATTACAACTCTATATGGCATGGGATGGGATAATTACGGTTGCAGTGAATTCATTTGTAGATTTCGAAGTTCTGAACTCGAAAGCATCCCCAAAGTACTGATTAAGCCTGTTCCTTATATTCTTAAGCCCAAGCCCCCCATCTTTAGATTCTGGAGTACCCGCTGTTGATACTGAGTTAACAACAGTGATTTGGAGCTTGCCTTCAATCTGTTTTGAGTCAATCTTGATATGCCCCGCATCCTCAAGCAGGCTGATGCCATGTTTGAAGGCGTTTTCGATTAAGGGCTGCAAGAGCATGCTGGGAATAGCCATTGGTTTGGTTTGTTCACCCACGTTATACTCAATATCCAGCCGATCGTGGAACCGCACCCTTTCAATTTCAAGATAATCCTCCATATAATGCAGTTCTTCCTCCAGGGTCACGAACTTCTCAGTTTGCCGGTCAAGCGTCTTTCTTAGCAAGTCACTGATCATAATTAGCATTTTCCTGGCCCTTTTATCGTCATTGCCGATCATCGATGTTACTGCATGAAGGGAATTAAAAAGAAAGTGTGGATTAAGCTGTGCCTTCAGCATTTCAAGCTTGGTATTAGAAAGCTCCTTTTCAAGTTCAGAGAGCTTTATCCTTTGTTGTGATAAGGCCTGGTAGCCTTTTATAACTTTCAAAACAGAGAAAATAATAATGAAATCTACCACCCGACTCAACAATGCCCGGGGCCAAATAGTAAAGAACGATTGCAGGGTCATATATCCCTGCTCACTGCTGTATACGTATGTCAAGCCAATATAGAAGACGTTAGAGATAACCAATTGTACTATGGACCAGGTAATCGCGTGAATAATCAGCAGTGCCGTTTCGGAACCGGCATGGTGGCCTGGTCGATAGTAGAAGGTAGCGGAATAAATATGCTGCGCTATCAATGCCCAAACCAGGTAGTTTATGGTGAAAATCAATACCCTATGTAAATGAATGGCCGGGGTTCCGTCTATTGTAGATGCCGTTTGAACGACGACAACCACAATAAAA
>JANQPQ010000026.1 GCA_028285445.1 Cyclobacteriaceae bacterium
AAACGTAAACGTCTGCGAAAGTGCGGCCGGCGAGGTGTACTCGGTTCCTAACGTACCTGGAAACTCTTACGCATGGATGGTTACTGGTGGAACCTTTGATGGGCCAAGTAATCAGGCGTCAATAACCGTTGATTGGGGAGCGGGCCCTACCGGAACTCTGCAAGTAACGGAGTCGTCTGCATCATGTGAAACAACGGTGATGGAGACTGTGAATATAACACCTCTGCCCAACCCTATTATCGCAGGAAGCACCGATGTGTGTGAAAGCGCCCCCGGTGAGACTTACTCGGTAGTAGACAACGGAAATATCTATTCGTGGATGGTAGTTGGAGGGACAATAGTAGGGCCGAGCAATCTGTCATCTGTAACAGTAGATTGGGGTACCTCCGGGCCAGCATCAATTCAAGTAACTGAAACTTCTCTATCGAATTTAAGCTGCGAGACAACCATAAACGAAACTGTAATCATAACAAGTATCCCAGCACCAATTATCATTGGTCTCAACCAAGTTTGTCCTAATACCACCGGAGAAGTCTATTCAACTATCAATACTGGAAACGACTTTGAATGGTCAGTAACCGGAGGTACCATTGTGGGTCCTAACGATGGGGCAAGTGTTACTATAGATTGGGGCAACGGGACTTCCGGGACAGTCCAGGTGGTAGAGAAAGCCACAGGAAACTCCCTCTGCCAGTCTGATGATATTCTAAACATTGTTATACTGCAATCACCAACACCAGCGATCTCGGGTAGCACAGACGTTTGTATAAATGCTGCAGATGAGATCTATTCCACTACTGACACTGGAAATACCTTTGCTTGGGTAGCCACTGGTGGTACTATTAATGGTCTTGACGACGAAGCTACAGTGACCATTGATTGGGGTGCCGGACCAACTGGTACGCTACAACTAACAGAGACCTCATCTGATGGTTGTCAAACCGTAACGATGGAAAACATCAATATCGTTGGGTTCCCAACTCCAGTAATCAGCGGTAATTTCGATATATGTTCTGGCGCCCAGGATGAAACATACTCTGTTGTTGATACCGGTAATACCTTCTTTTGGGAGGTTATTGGTGGAACCTTTGATGGGCCAAATAATCTGGCATCTATAGTGATAGACTGGGGTTCCGGCTCAATCGGGACAATAAAAGTGACAGAAACCCTTGCCAACGGAACTTGTGAGACGCAGGTAATGGAAGATGTAACTCTGAATCCGGTGCCAGCTATTGACGTTACGGACCCGGCGCCTGCCTGCATACCAAACACCATAGACTTAACAACCACCTTTACCGACCTCAATGGTACTGGAGGTGTTGAAACCTACTGGCTGGATATAGATGCCACGCAACCTGTAGCAGACCCCATGGCGGTAACCAGCACTGGGATTTATTACGTGCAAATACTTACCTCCAACGGGTGCAGAGATATTGCTCCAATAAATGTCACTATTGACATTACCCCCGATATTACAGTGACGAACCCGGATCCGATTTGTAGCCCAGGTACAGTTGACATTACAAAAACTTTCGTGGATAATAACGCTACAAATGGCAACGTAACCTATTGGCTAGATATGGCTACAACCATGCAGGTCGACGACCCTTCGATTATTGCAGAATCTGGAAAGTACTTTATAAGAATTGACAAAGGTATCTGCTTTGATGTTGCGGAAGTTGATGTTGTTATCAACACTGCGCCAAACCTAGTCGTTACAGATCCTTTGCCGGTATGTGAGCCAACTACTGTTGACATAACCAATTCATTTGTAGACGGCAATGCAGCCAGTGGCATAGTAACCTATTGGGAAGATCCTTTGGGTAATGTACCAGTTACCGATCCGGAAAATGTCTCGGTTGGCGGAAGTTATTTCATTATGAAAACGACGGCGGAAGGGTGCTCCGATATTGCAGAGGTTGTTGTTAGCATCAGTGCTGTTCCAGACCTGGTAGTAACTGATCCTGAGCCGGTGTGTAGTTCTGGCTCCGTAGACCTCACCACTACATTTGTTGACCAGGCTAATACCCAAGGTACTATCCACTACTGGTCAGATATGGATCTTACGACAGCGGTTCCGGATCCTACCATGGTACAAGCAGAGGGAACCTACTACATTCAAAAAGTTGTTGGCTCTGATCTATGTTCTGATGTTGAGTCGGTCAATGTCGTTTTTAATCTGGGTCCGAGCTTGGTTATTTTGCCACCTCCCGTGGTGTGTAGCCCCGGATTTGTGGACCTGAATGATACGTTCCTTGACGCTAACAATACAACAGGTGCAGTTACTTTTTGGCAGGATGCATTAGCTACCTTTCCGGTAGCACGGCCTGATTCCGTGACTGTAACCGGTATCTACTTTATAAGGAAGATGACATTGTTTGGAGGGTGTAGTGACATGGAACAGGTACTTGTAACCGTAAACAACCGGCCGGCAGCGCCGACAGTCTCAATAGCGGATGGGCAACTTGTTAGTAGTGAACTAACTGGAAATCAGTGGCATGATGATCAAGGTCCAATAGCGGGCGCAACCAATCAAACATTTGATCCCCCAGCTGATGGTAATTATTTCGTTACTGTAACTATCAATGGTTGTGAGTCAGCGTTATCTGAAGGTACGTTCTTTATAGTTACAGATTTAGAGCCAACTAGCAATCAAATAGTGAATTTGTTCCCAGTTCCTGCTGATAATTGGATAACCATCCAGTCGGATATCATCCAGCATGAATCGCTGGATTTTAGAATAAGAGACCAGCAAGGCCGCACGGTAAAAGCTTGGCTTTCGAGACGAAATCAAAGTTCAGAAATGAGGCTGGAATTGTCAGATTTGCCCTCAGGATTGTACTTTCTAGAGGTAGCCTCCGATAATATCTACTCCCTGCAAAAAATCATAATCAGATAATATTCAAACCATTTAAAAATTCACTAAATTCAAAATCCTTTTAATCAACCTTAGAATGAGCAGCCCTTCCCTCCTTTTGGTCATCGGAGTACTTTTGTATTCCCAGGTCGCTCTTGCCCAGTCTAAAGATTCAGTTAATACTCGTTCCAATAATAGCACCCAGAAGTTGCTGGAGGCAATAGTGAAAGACCTCACCAAACCGGCAGACTCCGCCCAGATCAGGGATGAACTTCTTGACCTCGAAATAGGGCAATTAATTGTCAATCAGACGGTTACTAAGATTGGCGGCGATTTTTATGATTTGTTCTACTCTACCTGGCAATGGCCAAAAGGGTCAGAGAATTTTTCATTACAAATTGAAGAAAGACCATTCAGATTTAGTACCACTCAGATTCAGATTAAGGTAAACGATTTTCTGGTTTTTGAGAATTATCTCCAGCCAAGGGCAGATTACCTACAGGAACTGTCATCCCTGGCTATTCAATTGACAAATCAGTACATCACGAATTATAATGAGATTCAAAAAGAACTAGGTAGTGAAGACTTAACCGGTTCTGGAATCTATTAACAAAGACAAATTACCATATACAAATAAACTGAACCCGAAATGAAAAGAATACTGCTGCTTTCATTTGCTCTTGTGCTCCTGGCAGGATATGTCAGCGCGCAAGACTTGGTTTATAGACCCAGAAACCCAGCCTTCGGTGGCGATACCTTTAATTACCAATGGCTATTGAGTTCGGCCCAGGCACAAAACAAATTTGCCGAAGATGACTCTTTCAACCAGGATCCTCTACAGCAGTTTCAGGATGATCTCAATCGGCAAATCCTCAACAGATTGTCAAGTGCCCTTATCGATCAGATTTTTGGAGAAAACGGGGAACTGCAAGACGGTAATTTCCAGGTAGGAAATTTCAACATAAATATTTTCACCGGCATTGAAGGTATAGAAATAGATATTGTAGATACGTTTGGAGGCGGCCAGGCGCAAGTGCTGGTGCCGTTCTTCTAGTTGTTAGATACTTTTTACTACTAGTTAATTGAGGCAGCCAACAAAATTTATACTGATACTAAGCATAGCTATTCTAGGCTCATGCTCCCCATACTTTTACCAGCCTCTGAGGGTATCTGAGGCTCGGCTTGGTGCTGAGTCTAAACAATATCACCAATTAACAAACCTGCCAACACCGCAAGAACCAATAGTAGCTGCCGTTTATAAGTTCCGTGATCAAACAGGGCAGTTTAAGACGGGGGCAAACTCCAATAATTTTTCGACGGCCGTAACTCAGGGTGGAACATCCATTTTGCTTCGAGCAATGGAAGAATCGGGATGGTTTGTACCAATTGAAAGGGAGGGCCTGGCAAACCTTCTTAATGAAAGAAAAATAATTCGTAGCAGCAGGGCAACTTTCCAGGGCGGCAATCAGCAAACTCTGCCGCCATTGCTATTCGGTGGTATAATCATAGAAGGGGGAATCGTCTCTTTCGACACCAACTTAAGAACAGGTGGAATTGGTATCAGGTATTTTGGAACTGGAGGTTCATCTCAATATAGAGAAGACCGTGTAACAATTTACCTACGTGCTATTTCTACCAGCAATGGGAAGATCTTAAAAACTGTATACACCTCGAAAACCATTCTATCGCAGCAAATTGATGCTGGTACCTTTCGATTTGTTCGACCCAGCAAATTGCTGGAAGCCGAGACCGGGTTTACTTTTAACGAACCAGGTGAAATGGCGGTAAAAGAAGCCATTGAAAAAGCCGTAGTGGGGTTAGTAATAGAGGGTCTGGAAGACAATTTGTGGCAATCTATTGATGAAGCCCCCCTTAGCAACGCTGTTGTTCAAGAATACATGGATGAAAGATCCCAAAAGGATTCACTCAACGTTTTCGGTATTACCAACAATGTTCAGCGAGGTCGTATAGCCATTTCACCCGGGGTAGGCAGTTACCTCTATTCTGGTGACTTTGGTGATTCCAGGTTATATCCTTCTGCCGAGTTAAGTTTTGAATATTTAGGCAGGCTGCCAGTTGCAATCAACGCCAATTTTGGTATTGGGCGATTAGGTACCAGCGATGGCTTCAAAGGCAATATTGCACACTTCGAAGTTCTTGGTAATTATCGATTTTTCAAGACAACGACTTACACTCCGTTTGTAAAATTCGGTGGAGGATTCATTCAGGAGCTTTCTAATAATATAAAGGATGAGGTGGTATTCTTTGATGATTACCACGTTCATCTGGTCGGAGAAATGGGGCTGGAGTATATGGTTGCAGAACGTTTCGGCCTCAGCCTCGCACTAAATTCGAGATACTTACTTTCTGAGGATTTGGATACAATCGACCAAGGTAAGTTCAATGATTTTATCTGGGGAGGCCGTCTAGGGGTAAGTATTTATTTAAGATAAAATAGAATTTTTCGATTACAATCTTATACTTTTTATATATAATATCACATAACTACTACTACAAAAGTTCGGCAAAACACCAAGCTGGTGTTGTTCAAGGATGTGTGTTATAACATTTTAATTTTCAACTTGTTATAACATTCGCTTCACATTGAAAGATATCAGTAATGTGGCTTGAAATTTTTAGTATTTATCACTAATTTCAAACTATCACTACTTGTGTAATTTTTTATCATTTTCTAACTATAATTAAATAATTGACCGATGAAAAAATTTCTCCTTTTTGGTGCACTGTGTTTCGTAGCAACCACTATGTATGCACAGAATACCAGCGCTGTTGGACAGGCTGGTAAAAAGAACAAAGCCAATGTCAGTCAAAATGGCTCCAATGGATCCATTATTGGCCAGCTTGGCAAAAAGAACAAAGCCAACGTTAATCAAGATGGTTCTAACGGCTCTCTGATTGGGCAACTTGGACTGAAAAACAAAGCGAATGTCAATCAATCTGGTGATGACAATAATTCAGTGATCGGACAGGCAGGCGCTAAGAACAAAGCAAGAGTCAACCAAACTGACAGCGACAATGGATCAACCATTGGCCAACTTGGACTTGGCAACAATGCTAAGGTTAATCAGAGTGGTGAAGGTCAGGAGTCGATGATTAGTCAAAACGGCGGCGGATTGGGTGGTCACAATAACGCCAATGTTCGTCAAACTAATGACGATGAATCACAAGGCGGTAACTACTCAAACGTAGATCAGTGGGGTTACAAAAACAACGCTAGAATTCGACAAAACGGTACCGAGAATGAATCTGATGTAGATCAAAACGGTAGAGGAAACTATTCCAAGGTTAAGCAAAATGGTGATGGTAATACTTCTAACGTTGAGCAAAACAGCCGCAGATCTGGAAATGGCGCATGGATCAACCAGCGTGGATCTGGAAACAACTCTGATGTGGATCAAACTGGTGGCAATGGAGCGTGGGTTACTCAAAGAAGATCTAACAATAACGCCGATGTAAACCAGTACGGCTACAATGGCGCAGTTGTAATTCAGAAAGGTGAAGGCAACGATGCTTATGTTGATCAAAGCGGAGGCAATCTTGCTGGCGTTAAGCAAATTGGTACTACTAACAATTCTTCTCAAATCCAGTATGGAGCTAGCCTTGGTCTTGTTTATCAGAATGGCGACAACAACAGTGCTTCTCAGGAGCAAACTGGTGCATTAAATGGTGCTTATGTTAAGCAACTTGGCAGCTACAATACCGCTGAGCAATTCCAGGGTGGAGATGATAACTTCGTTTACGGAAATACTGCTAAGTCTTACCAGGAAGGATCTGGCAACTACTCTTGGCAGAAGCAAGTTAGCAATGGCAACTGGGCAATGGTTAACCAAAGCGGCGACGGTGGAGTTGTAGGAGAAGAAGGAGTTGAAGAATACAACAACGAAGCATATCAGTATCAAGCTGGTGGTTCAAATTCAGCATACATCGAGCAGGCTGGATCAGATAACATTGCTGCTCAAGGCCAAATTGGCAACAACGGTGGAAGTTACTTCTTAGCCGGTGCCAATGCCTATCAGTATGGTTCTGGTAACTCAATTGGCCAGGGTCAACTGGGTGCTGGCAACATAGCTCTTGCGGTACAAGACGGAAATGGCAACACTGCTATCCAACTGCAAGCTGTTAGCAACAACTTTGCTGGTTCTTTGCAAATAGGAGACGACAACAAAAGTGTTCAGCTGCAAGGTGGATATGGTAATACCTCACTAGTTGGACAGTTCGGCAACAATAACTTTGCAAGAACTACTCAAACTGGATTTGGTAACTTCAGCGTAGTTGGACAACTAGGAGCTGGTAACGTAGCAATCGTTTCTCAGAACTAGATTATGAAGCTATTAGTCAGAGCATGTGGATCGCTAATTTTAGTGATCCTCATGGTTCTGCAAGCACATAGTCAGAGTACTTCTGATGTTTTTATAGAACAGCTGAATGAAAGCAACCCTGCCACGGCAGGGATAGATATTAGCTTAAACCGTCAGTTTCTTCTGCGAAATACAGCAATTATTGCTCAGGCAGGATTAGGACACGGGGTAAGTACATCTCAAATCGGAAATCTGAACTTTGTGCTTGTAAGCCAAGTGGGGATTAATAGTTCTACCTCTATAAGGCAGAACGGGAGCAATAATACTGCTGTCGTCTCTACGTTTGGGATAGATGTTGATTCCGATGTAATTCAGCTTGGATCTGGAAACGATGTAAGACAGGCAGTAGTTGGTAAAAACCTGGAATACACGGTGATCCAAAGAGGAGACAATAATAGCTTAATACAATTCGACAATGGTCGGATAAGTCCCCGAATGACAATAAGACAAACGGGTGGTATGAAGCTGATTATTAGATCTCGCTGAGTTTCAGTCTAAATATTAAGAAGCTGGCAATCCCTCTGGATTGCCAGCTTTTTTTAGCTTTCACAGTTGATTTATAGCGAAAACAGCCTCCTTTTAATTACTTTTATGGCTTGCTTAAACTAAATCCGCTCTCATTCCTATGGCATTCTCTCGTAGGCTTGTAATCCTGCTTTTATTTCCACTAATCTACCTGTCGTCATGTGAAGATGGCAAAATCGACTTTGTGCTGCAGGGCACTATTAGCGGAGTAGTTCTGCGACTGCTGGATGACGCTCCGTTGCAAGGTGTCACCATCACCACTAATCCTGCGACCAGCGTAGTTATTACCGATGGAGAAGGAAAATTTACAATTGAAGATGTACAACCTGGCAATTACACCGTTAACGCTGAGTTAAGCGGCTTTGAAAGAGAAACTGCGGTTATTTCTGTCAGTCAAAATGGTGTAGCTGATGTCACTATCAAATTGGATCGTGGTACAGCCATACCCGAATTACCAACTGAGCCCAGCCCGGCCCCGGGGGCTGTCGATCAGCCGAGGACACTTACCCTGAGCTGGACTGCCACCCCCATACCCGATGATACCCTCTCATATGATATAAGGGTGTTTGAATCGGATTTAGATTCGGCGTTAATAACCGTTATTGACCACCCGGATACAGCGTTGAACATTCAAGATCTTAGGTTTAATACTACTTACTTCTGGCAAGTAGTAGTACGAAGCCTCTCCGGTGGAGAAACGAAGGGCGATGTGTGGAGCTTTAGAACCGAAGGCTTCCCTGATAATAGAATCACCTATTCTCTACCAACCAATGGCAATTACGAAATATTCTCATCCTCCCCTACCGGAGAGGACAATACGCAATTGACCTTCAACGCCTTCAATGACTTGAAGCCGCTATTCGATAACAACCGAAACTTTATCGCATTCTCGGCAAATGAAGATCTTAACTACCACATCTTTATTATGACGAAGGACGGAAAAGACCCATTCCAGGTCACCACAGTTCCCATTGCAGGTCTACATTCGAAAGGCACCTCCTTCACCTGGTCTCCCGATAATGGAAGATTTGCGTACGCAAGCAACGACAAACTCTACGTTATAAATAGAGATGGAACAGGGTTGAATGCAATAATTGATGCGCCAGCGGGAAGGCACTTCCGAGACTGTGACTGGTCTGGAGTAACTGATAGAATTGTTGTAGAAACAATTGGAGCTAACATCTGGGATTCTGAAATTCTAATACTAGACTCCGATGGCACCGACTCTACCACTATCGTGGCCAACCTGCCGGGAATCATTGGATCACCAACTTTTTCCATCGACGGCACCCAGGTGATGTATACCAATGACGCCTCCGGATTAGAACAAATTGATGGTAGACAACTGGATTCCAGAATATTTATTCTTGACCTGGCCAGTAGTACCACTGTAGATCTTTCCGGTGGTAAGGCAAATGGTACTAACGACTTGAGCCCTCGCTTTTCTCCAGATGGTTCGAAAGTGATTTTTGTAAACAGGGCTAATGATGGTTCCGGGGATCCATCTATTTGGATTATGGATGTCGACGGACAAAACAGAACACAACTCTTTGCCAAGGGTGACCTGCCCAGTTGGCAGTAATCAATCTGAAACATCCGGGGAATTAAGAATCCTGCTTAACTTTGGCATGGCATGAATAAGAATGCATACGATGTACTTATCGTGGGGGCAGGGCCTATAGGGCTTGCCTGTGGCATAGAGGCTCAACGAGCAAATCTCAGCTACATAATTATCGATAAAGGTTGCCTGGTCAACTCTTTGTATAACTATCCAAAACACATGACTTTCTTCTCCACCTCTGATAGGCTGGAGATTGGCGGAGTTCCATTTATATCTCACGGACCAAAGCCCGTACGATCAGAAGCCCTCGAGTACTATCGGCGTGTGGCATCTTCCTTCAACCTAAATCTAAGGCTTTACGAAAAGGTAAATGAAGTTAGTGACACCGGTAGTGGCTTTGTGATTGCAACAGATAAAAATGAATACAGTGCCAGAAAAATTATTGTCGCCTCCGGCTTTTACGATATCCCCTACCTTATGGATGTTGAAGGTGAGGATCTGCCTAAAGTGCGGCATTACTACGACGAGCCTCACCCTTATGTAGGGCAAAAGATTGTTGTGGTTGGAGCAGCCAACTCTGCAGTTGACGCCGCCCTTGATTGTTATCGGGCCGGGGCAGAAGTTACAATGGTAGTTCGCACCGAGGCTCTCAGGGAGAGTGTAAAATATTGGGTAAAGCCAGACATTGAAAATCGCATTAAAGAAGGGAGTATTGGAGCCTTTTTCAATTCCACTATTAACAGAATCACCGAAGATTCCGTCGAAATTAATACACCCAATGGCTTAGAAGTTCTTCAAAATGATTTCGTTCTGGCAATGACGGGCTACCGTCCCGACTTTGGATTTCTAGAATCATTAGGAGTAAACATTCATAATGATGAACTGCGAACGCCAGAGTACGATCAGGAGACAAATGAGACTAATGTGGCTGGAGTCTATCTGGCTGGCGTAATTTGCGGAGGTCTCAAAACCAACAAGTGGTTTATAGAAAATTCAAGGCCTCATGCCGCGATAATTGTTAACCACATCTCATCTCTGGGATAATTCCGACATCTCAAGAATTTGCTACCACCACTGGTAGAAGGTTGGGAACCTTTACATGTTTCAACACGTAGTGCATCAGTACGGAAAGGCGATTCTACCTAAATAGAATCACGTTTTTTGAAATCTAAAAACCCAACAACCATGAAGAAAAACCATGTACTATTTCTCTTTTTGCCTTTATTGGCGTTAGCGTTTAGTGCTGGGTCTGTTTTGGCCCAGTTGCAAAACCTTCCTCGGAACCCCAGCCCAGGCGCCGAGGTATCACAAACTGTGGGCATTTCTACAATTACAATCAATTACTCCAGGCCAAACGTAATTGCCCAAAACGGCAACGATCGCACTGGTCAGATTTACGGCAAAGGTCTACCTGCTTCAACAGGTTGGTCTGATCCGTTCCCTAACTTCGGCTCTGGCAACAAATGGCCATGGCGTGCGGGGGCTAATGAAAATACAACCATTACCCTATCTCACGATGCCAAAATCGGTGGTCAGGATGTTAAAGCCGGCACATACGCTTTATTCCTGCTTATTGATGAAGACGGGACAAACGCCACCTACATCCTATCGAACAATACAAGTTCATGGGGTGGTTTCTTTTATAATGAAAGTGAAGACGCTGCCAGGGCAAACATTCAATCAGAGGAAGTTGCCCAAACCAATCTGCTTACTTATCATTTCGTCGACTTATCCCCAACTTCAGCTATCCTCGCCTTAGATTGGGAGAAAAGAAGATTCCCAGTTAAGATTGAGTTTGATACCCATGGAATTGTTATGGCCAGCATAAAAGATGAATTGCGAGGTACCGCCGGCTTCGGATGGCAATCCTGGAACCAAGCAGCCAATTACAGTCTCACCAATGATGTGGATTTGGAGCAAGGTTTAGCCTGGGCAGAGGCGTCTATTGGTAATCAGACAAACTTTAACAACCTAAGCACTAAAGCCGGCTTGTTAAGTAAGCTTGGGCGTCAAGACGAAGGAAATACTGTAATGAATCAAGCACTTGAACTGCCCGGTGCCAATGCTGGAAATTTCTACAATTATGGACGCACCCTTATTGGGCAAGACAAGGATAAGGAAGCCTTAGCAGTTTTTGAGAAGTTAAACAAACGGTGGCCAGACCATTGGTTAGCTTCTCACGGATTAGCCAGAGGCTATTCAGCATTGGGCGATTACAAGAAAGCGTTAAAATATGAACGCGTTGCACTTGAAAAAGCACCCGATGGCAGTAAAGGATTTCTTGAAGGTTTTATCAAAACCCTGGAAGAAGGGAAAGACTTCAATTAAGAATTACTCATCAAATCGAATAAGGGGCGCCGGGTTAACCCGGTGCCTCTTTTTTTTGATATGAGGGACTTAGAGGCTAATCCTATCGGCGTAACTATAAACGTTAAAATTTTGTCCTCGTAGAAAGCCCACTAAAGTAAGATGGAACTGGTTCGCAAGTTCCACCGCCAGCGAGGAAGGGGCGCTAACGGCAGCGAGCACACCAACTTCGGCCATAACAGATTTTTGAACAAGTTCAAAGCTTGTTCTGCCACTAACCATTACAACCTTGTCGTGCAGTGGTAACAGATTTTCCAAAACCGCATAACCAATAAGTTTGTCTAGTGCATTGTGTCTGCCTACATCTTCCCGCAATGCAATTAGATTTCCGTTATAATCAAACAACCCAGCGGCATGCAAGCCTCCAGTGTGCTCGAATACCGTTTGGGCGCTACGAAGCGTTTCCGGTAAGGTCGCCAACATTTGTGGAGTAATCTTGGCCTCCAAAGAGGGTATTACCTGGCAATCCTGGGATTCTACAGCCTCAATTGAGGCTTTGCCGCAAACTCCGCAGCTTGAGGAGGTGTAGAAATGCCTCTCAAGGCTCTTTAAGTCAAGTGTTATGTGCTCCTTAAGCTCTGCCCTTACAATATTCTCTTCGCTATGTCTGCCAGCGTCTACGCAATACTTTATGCTTTGAATATCCCCTGGATCTTTGATTACACCTTCGGTAAACAAAAACCCCATAGCCAACTCAAAATCGTGGCCTGGAGTTCTCATGGTGATTGAAATACTCTTTTGTTCCCTCTCTAGTTCGGCGCCATAGCCCACTCTAATTTCCAGCGGTTCTTCAACAGCCAAAAGGTCTTCTTTATGGATAGATTCAGTTGCATCTACCCGAAGAATTTTTGTTGGTGCCACACTGAGCTTTGCCATTTCGGGTCTTTATGAAAGTCCACTGATATTTCCTTGGCCGTCAATATCTATATTTTCTGCCGCCGGTTTAGCTGGCAAACCAGGCATTCTAAGCATCTTCCCGGTAATCGGTATCAGAAACCCAGCTCCCGCAGCTATTTCTATTTGTCTCACAGTCATCTTGAAGCCTTCGGGTCTCCCTAACAGTTTGGTATCATCAGACAACGAGTTTTGAGTTTTGGCAATGCAGACAGGTAGGTTTTCCAGACCAAGTCTCTTTATTTTTTTTAGATCAAGCTTGGCTTTTTCCTGATAAACCACGGAGCCCGCTCCGTAAATGCGCTCTGCAACCTCTTTAATCTTCTCTTCAACAGGTGAATTCCAATCATAAACTGGCTTATATCTTTCTGTTGTACTTTCCGCTGTTTCTGCAACCACTGTTGCCAGGTCTTTGGCGCCTTCTCCACCTAACTCCCAACCTCTACATTGTGCCACCTTTACCCCCAGCTTCTTACAGGCATTTTCAAGGTATCCCAGTTCCTCCTCTGTATCCGAAATAAACTTGTTAATGGCCACCACCGGCTTCAATCCGAAATGCATGATATTTTCCAGGTGTTTTTCGAGGTTTAGGAAGCCCTTCTTCAGCGCTGCCTCATTTGGCACGTTTAACTCATTTTTGTCTTGTCCCCCGTGATACTTCAAAGCCCGAACAGTTGCCACCAATACTACTGCCTTTGGCGACAGTCCTGAATAACCGCATTTAATATCCAGGAATTTCTCTGCTCCCAAGTCTGCGCCGAACCCTGCCTCAGTTACTACATAATCAGAAAGTGACAATCCCATTTTGGTGGCAATGACGGAGTTTGTTCCCTGGGCAATATTAGCAAATGGGCCACCATGAATAAGTGCTGCATTTCCTTCCAGCGTTTGCACCAGGTTAGGTTTTATAGCATCTTTTAATAGAGCGGCCATGGCGCCATTGGCTTTCAGGTCTCTGGCATAAATAGCCTCCTTGGCAAAGGTGTCACCAACGTAGATATTGCCCATCTTCTGCTTCAAATCTTCCAGGTCTTTTGATAGGCATAGTATTGCCATTATTTCTGAAGCAGCCGTTATCTCAAATCCAGCTTCCCGTAAAAACCCACCAGACTTCCCTCCCAGGCCTGTAACTACATGCCGCAATGCCCTGTCGTTCATATCCATCACCCTTTTCCAGGTAACAGTTCGTGGATCAATGCCAAGGTTTCCATTTAGGTTCTGAATATTATTATCGATAAGGGCAGCCAACAGATTGTTGGCCTTTTCGATTGCTGAAAAATCTCCAGTAAAATGTAGGTTAATATCTTCCATTGGAACCACCTGCGAATAGCCACCGCCTGCTGCCCCTCCTTTCATTCCAAATACCGGACCCAATGAAGGTTCCCTTAAAACAACCATGGCCTGCTTGCCAATTTTATTTAGACCATCTGCCAATGCAATAGAGGTAGTAGTCTTGCCTTCACCGGGAGGGGTTGGTGTTACCGCACTGACCAGAATTAGATTGCTATTGTCCACAGCAGCATTATCTATGAGGTCCAACGAAAGCTTAGCCTTATACTTTCCGTAGAGCTCAACGTACCTTTCATCTATACCCAACATATTAGCTAATTCAATGATGGGTTTCATTGTTGTACTTTGAGCAATTTCCAGGTCGCTTTTTACCGCAGTTTTAGTTGTTTCAGACATCTATTAGAGAATTTATTGGGCCTAACTTACAACAATCAAAACGAAATAAATAATTCTTCTACTCGGCTGGGGGTTAGTATATTTATGACGAAAAAATCAGGCAAATGAATCCGGTAATTCCTTCCTACATAGACATAATGTTCTTACTCACGGCCATCGCCACTTTGCTATTTATGTACTCGATTGTGAAGCAGGTTAATGCCCGAACTGGCAAGATCTTCCTGACGATAGCTGTACTCTGGCTGGCAATCTCAGGCATACTTGCCTTCAACGGATTCTACCAGGGAATTAATGAGCAGCCAATAAGGTTCTTTCTGGCATTTCCCGTAACGGCAGTAGTGATGATTATAATCTTTGCCAATAGAAAAAGTCGCCTGTTTGTGGCCAGGATGTCAGCCGAGAAGCTGATTTATCTGAGCATCATCAGGGTGCCGGTTGAAGTGGTGTTGTGGTGGTACGCCCTTTACGGGCAGATTCCGGAGGTGATGACTTTTGAAGGAAGAAACTTCGATATTATCGCAGGTATTACCGCTCCGATGGTGGCTTATTTTTGCTTTACAAAAGGCTCGGCGGGAATTGGACTAGCTAGGGCCTGGAATGTCATATCATTACTTTTGCTGCTCAATATCATTCTACATGCCATGCTAGCCTTACCAACACCACTCCAACAGATTGCGCTCGACAGGCCCAACGTTGGGATACTGTCATTCCCGTTGTTGTGGTTGGCCTCCTTCGTGGCCCCTGCTGTGCTGTTTAGCCATTTTGCCAACTTCCTCACCTTGAGACGGGGATAGTAGTCCATCACCGCTATTTGCCGTTCGCGTAATTCACGAAAAGTATTGGAAGAATTTGAACCAGCCGCAGGAATGGATTGTTGACATGGGGTAATTTTAGAACCCAAACCTGTTTAGTATTTCAAAATGAAGAAGTTATTACTGTCGTTGCTACTGATAACAGCATCACTGGCAACCTATTCTCAAACCATTTACCAGACGGCGGCAGATGTTTGCCCGCTTAAAGTAGGTATGGAAATTCCTGATGTTGAGCTGCAGAATGCCCAAGGGGAGTTAACGTCTGTGAGGACGCTCTTATCCGAAAAGCCCACTTTGCTTGTATTTTATCGTGGAAGCTGGTGCCCGTATTGCAATGTACACCTGGCAAAGCTGCAAGAAGCAGAGGATAAGTTGATCGAATTAGGCTTCCAGGTGGTGGCAATCAGCCCGGATGTACCCATGAACCTACAAAAAGCCATTGAAAAGAATGATCTGCAATACACGCTATTGTCTGACAACGAGCTGAAACTAACCGCTGCAATGGGGCTGGCATACAGAGTCTCCGATGCTACTTTTACGCGGTACAAAGAACGCGGTCTCGATTTGGAAGAAGCGAGCGGAGGCAATGATCATCATGGCCTTCCAGTACCAGCTGCTTATCTTATCGATAAGGAGGGACTTGTGCATTTCAATTACGTAAACCCAAATTACAAAACACGAATTGACCCTAACGTGATCATGGTAGCGGCTGAGAGTATGGTGTCAGATGACGATTAGCCGACTGCCTAGTGCAATCAGTATTGCAAAAGAAGAATATTGAAGGGGAATTTGACGATTCCCCTTCTGCATTATAAACAGTATATTTGGCCCTCCAATTAGGGTCAGATGGCGGATATACAGGAAAAACGAAAACAGCAGGCAAAACTGCTGAGAGTCTTTCGTCAAATTCATAGAACCACAGGCGCTTTCCTTTTTATATTTTTTTTCGTGGTTTCAATATCAGGATTGATGCTAGGGTGGAAAGACCATAGTGGAGGAATATTTCTTCCTTCATCACAACGAGGCACTTCTACTAATCTTGGTGATTGGCTTACTATTGACAGCTTGCAAACAATTGCTTTTAAGGTTGCTCGCGATTCTGTTTCGAAAGATATCGCCCTTGACCTCAATCGCATTGATGCCCGCCCAAGTAAAGGCATGGTGAAGTTTCTTTTTAGAGAAGGTTATGTAGAAATACAGCTGGATGGTGCCACCGGTAAAGTATTGAGCATTGCCAAAAGAAATTCTGATCTCATTGAAAACCTGCACGACGGTTCTTATTGGGACAAATTACTGGGCACCAGCGACGAGCAGATCAAGCTCATTTACACAAATATTCTCGGTCTGGCATTGCTAACTTTTACCATTACTGGATTTTGGCTTTGGTTTGGACCAAAGCGCTTGAGGAAGCTACGATTGCACAACCGCCCTACTCAGGGTTAGAAATATCCTTGATAAAGAGCCCGGTCATTTTCCAAGCCCCATTCTCGCTCACCAGCATATAAACTACTTGCTCATGCTGCCATTGGCGAAATCTGTTACTACCAGATTCTGAAGTGATAGCTAAAGCCGCATTACCCCTTACTTTGACCTGTAGAAACTCCAACTCGTTTTTGTAAGGTGAAGCTTCTCTGATGAATGCCTTGGGCCAGGCTTCTTTGTCATCGGGGCCAACGTACAAATGCGGTTGCCATTCTTTGATGTCTGTGGAGAAATTACCATTGAACATAAATAAACCATTAGCTAACACCTGGGTAGTAACCTCAGGTTTTCCATTTATAAGGCCTTCGTGATATTGTTTAATAACATCCCTGATTTTTCCTTCTTCCTGATTGCCGGTTGAGGCAAATGTTAGCTGGCACAGTAGCCATGATAAAAACAGTGGAACAGCTCTTTGCATACTCTTTTCGTTTAAAAATATCCTGGAAATTGCAAGTATAGACACCTAATCGACCAAGGTTCAGATTGCAACTGCAGTTTACACAACCACCGCTATGGATGTCGCTTGTGGCTTCTGGGCCACTACTTAGACCAGCTCATAAGGAAATTGCCCTCCCGGCTCTCAAAACCCATCTTCTCATTGAGTCCAATGGCTTGTTCTTTCCCCTTCGCTACTTCAAGATGAATCGCAGTGATACCACTGGCTTTGGCATATTCCTGGGCGTAAGCAACCGCCGCCTCACCCAGGCCTCTACCTCGGTATTCCGGTCTAAGGTATATCTCATCTATGAAGGCATCTCTGCCAGCAAACTCGAGGCTAAACCCAAAAGTAAGGATGAGGTACCCCACAGTACTAGATTCAAACTTAATGATCCAGGCCAGGCCGAGATCGGGATTTTCCAGAAGTTGGCTGAGACCAGATTGCATTCTTTCCTGGTTAAATTCCAGGGGATGCTCAATATAAAACTCCTTTGTCAACGGCAGCAAAACTGACAAATCCGCTATTTCAGCCTTTGTAAAAGACACATTCATTATAATAATCTATTGCAGCGATGCAAAATCGCCAGAATCTGTGAATATAGCTTCCTCACCTGCAACCAACTGCACATTGTAGCCCGCTCCAGCAATATCAATCCTATAGGCCTCAATAATTTCATTAGGCCCAATCTCAAAGAAAACCTCAGCTGTGCTGAAAGCTTCCCCCATATCATCTAGTAAATCAACAATCAGTTTCACCAAAATCGGCTCAGGTCGATCAGATACTACCGTGAATAACACTGATGTACCCTCACGCTTGGGAATTGCTACCACTGGCTGATACCACTTTTTGACTGTCTCATAGGCAAGTTTTGGTGAACTATCATATTGCAATACACTCCAGGAGGGACCTGGCCAGCAATCGTTTAATTGCCAAAATAGTGTACCCATACAGTGTGGTTTCCCCAGTCGATGTGCTTTAATTGCTGTTTCCATTGCCAGAGTCTGCGTTTGCTGGCTTTTTAATACATAATCTTCGAAACTATCGGAAGGCCCAAAGTGCTCTTCGGAAATCCTGGTAATCATCTCGTTCCCGATATAGCTCTTTTGCCTATTATTGATAACCTCCGACTCCAAATGTAGCTGACTGGAATCTATATAATTAGACAGTATTTCTAAACCAGGAAAAGATTGAAACCCGTACTCCGCCATGAATCTGGGAACATTGTGATTGAAATTCTCTAACGGTTCTCTTCCGTGCCAAACACCCCAGTAATGCATACTACTATGGTTAAAATTCTCAGCTTTACCCCAATTTGAAAGCGGCGAAGTTGTTACATAGGGAAGGTTCGGCGTTAAGCCCTTAACCAAATTTGGAAGGTCTTCGTGAAAAATTTGTAGGTAATTCTGCCAAAGCTCGGTTGAATCCTGAGCACTATAACCAAATTGTTGTTGCCAACCCCAATTGTGCCAGGCAACGTCAATCTCATTATTTCCACACCACAATGCCAAAGCAGGATGCGACCGTAGTCGACGGATATTGTCCTCAACTTCTTGCTGAATATTATTCCGAAACGCTTCTTCTTTTGGATACATGCTTCCGGCAAACATGAAATCTTGCCAAACCAGGATGCCGTTTTCATCGCAAAGTTCATAAAACAAATTGTCCTCGTAGATTCCACCGCCCCAAAGCCGCAGCATATTCATGTTAGCCTCGACAACCTTAGCTATCAAATTCCTATAACTAGTGGAAGTTACCCTTGAGGGAAATATATCCTGTGGAATGTAGTTTGCCCCTTTTACGAAGATTGGCTGATTATTTATTTTGAAGAAGAATGAAGTACCGATACTATCTGGCTCATTGATTAGTTCGATAGTACGTATACCGTACTTCTGCGCTTTCTGATCTATTGGATTTCCATCAATCAGGAGCCTGGCATCCATTTGATGCAAAGTGGCAACTCCATATCCATTGGGCCACCATAATCTTGGTTGATGAATAGTGATATCAAACTGAAATGTATTAGTTCCGGAATTAAGGTCTATTTTATGCTGTACTCCATCCAATTCCAGGATATGTTCACCACTGATGTCAGATTCAATGAGCACTTCTACCTCCAGTAAGGCTGTTTCATTTCTTATTGATTTGGTAGATACCGCTAAATCTAATATGCGCGCTTCATTCCATGTACATATGTTAATCGGCCGCCAGATACCCATTGAAACAAATCTCGGACCCCAGTCCCAACCGAATTGGTATGCCGCTTTACGGGTAAAAGGACTAACTTTCAAATCCACCGTTTCATTACCAGAAGGCAACTGATAAGGGTGATTTTCCACCAGTTCCTTATTCTTATTGATGGGTGAAGTAAACTGTATGCTAATTCGGTTGCTTCCCTCGACCAGGATATCCTTTACATCCACCCGCCATTCCCGAAACATATTATTAGCCTCAAGTATAGATTTCTCATTTAGCAATACCACGGCGTAGGTATCCAGACCCTCGAAGTGAAGTTCAATGTGGTCATTTCTGAGTAAATCGTTGCCTACTTCCCAGGTGGATGTATACTCCCAGTTTTCGTTTTCTATCCATTGCAGCGCCAGTTCATTATTATCTCTATAAGGATCCTCAATAGCACCATTGGCTAACAAATCTGTATGAACGACCCCTGGGACCGATGCCGGTGAGAATTTCTCTGTTCCAGCTTTTTTGAATTCCCACGAAGAATCGTATACAAGTTCTTTATTTGGTGGTGATGAGCAACTAAGAACAGCCAGCGACAAAAATATGTAGGCACTAATGCGCATGGCCAGCAATTCGTTTTATCGTCTCGATCTTTTGTACATCTGGCTCATAGGAAGTTCCCATTGCCAGGTTAGAACTGGAGATGGTTTTTCTTGCTGAGAAGTGTAAGGCATCAACCCCGGCATCTATGAGTTTTTGGGAGTTGTCGGGTGAAATCCCCGCTCCAGCCATTATTTCTATTCGACCTGAAGATTGCTGAACCAGTTGAGCTATTAACGTACTCCCCAGTTCCGCTGAAGCCTGCTGCCCTGATGTCAATAATCGATCGAAACCTAGTGCAATCAGTTGGTCCAGGGCTGCAATGGGATCTGAAGTGAAATCAAAAGCGCGATGGAAAGTGGCCTCGAGGCCATTTAATTTGGACATGGCCAGGAGATCACCGTTTGCTGCCAAGTCCAGCTCCATTTTATCACTAAGTGCTCCAAACACAACCCCCACGGCACCATAATCTGCAGCTATTTTGATCTCGTCGCTCATGAGTTTAAGCTCTAAGGCAGAGTAGTTGAAATTGCCAGACCTTGGTCGGGTCATAACATGTACCGCAGCCCCCTGCAATGCAACGCAAGATTTTATCATGGCAGCTGACGGGGTTAGGCCACCAACATCCAGCGCGCTGCATACTTCTACCCGATCCACCTGGGCGATCTTAGCTGCGGTCGCTTCAGCCAGTGTATCAATACATATTTCTAATTTCACGATAGAGTCTCTTGAGTGTGGCCAATACTTGAGCTATCCTCATACACCCTGCACTAATGGTTTCAGGGTAAAGAAAGTAAAATAGTAGCTAGAGGCCTAATTCAGCTCTTCCCAAACAAAACCAATCAGTTCTGAGATGTACTCTTCGCTAAAGTCGAATTTTATATTGGCGGCAGCGTAGACTTCGGGAATAGTTCTTGTATAACCAAGTTTCAGGGCAGCCAGGTAACCATCAAGGCCTTTTTGTCTGTCTTCCCTAAAATTCTTCCAAATTGCAATAGCACCGAGTTGGGCCATACCATATTCGATATAGTAAAATGGAACTTCATAGAGGTGCAATTGCCTTTGCCAGAGATAGTCTTTGTTCTCTCCGAGGTCAGTCCAATTAGTGGTAGTATCTGAAAAAGCATCAAAAATCAAGTTCCACTGTTGCCTGCGGTCCTCAATGCTATGGCCAGGATTCTCGTAGATCCAGTGTTGAAACTTATCAATGGTGGCTACCCAGGGCAACGTTTCAATTATCTGTTCCAGATGCTCGCGCTTGGCCCTTTTCAGATCCTCCTCATTATCAAAGAATAAGTCCCAGTGATCCATAGAGATCAATTCCATGGCCATTGAGGCAAGTTCGGCCACCTCCGATGGAGTATGTTTGAAATTAGTAAGCTCTAAGTCTCTGGTTAAAAATGAATGCACGGCGTGGCCGCCTTCGTGAAGTATGGTAACCATATCGCGAAGGGTAGAAGTAGCATTCATAAAAATAAATGGCACTCCTATTTCCGAAAGTGGATAGTTGTATCCGCCAGGAGCCTTCCCTTTTCTGGATTCCAAATCTAAATGCCCCATCTCCTTCATGATAGATAGACATTGTCCCAAAAAGGGATCAAGCCTGGAAAAGCACTCAATGGTTTTATTAACCAATTGCTCCCCGCCTTCAAATGGCTTCAGTGCGTCCCTTCCTTCAACGTCAACCGCTTTATCCCAGGGCCGAAGAGTGTCAACACCAAGTTTCTCTTTTCTGTCCTTGCTCAATTCATCAAGCAACGGAACAACCTTGTTTTGAACTGAGGTATGGAAATCAAAGCAATCCTGGGGCTTATAGTCGAAACGTCCCATGGCCGAGAACATATAGTCCCTAAAGTTGGCGAAATCTGCATTGGCCCCTACCTGATGGCGAAGAGAAATCAGCTTGCTATATAGCTCATTCAGATTGTCTTTATCTTGCAATCGCCTGCTGGCAATCTTGTGATAAATCTCCTCTCTAAGTTCCCTATCTGTTGATTGCAGTTTTACCGCTGCCTGTTGTAGCGTTAGCTCCTGCCCCTCATGCTCAATGGTCATGGCGCCCGAGATTTGGCCAAACTTTTGAGTCTCCGTCTGTATCTCAGTTTTTAAGGAAATATTTTCCTGCCGAAAAATATCGAACTCCACCTTCATACCCCGTACCATAATCTTGAAGCCCTCTTCATTAAGGTCATTAAGATATGGGCTTTGTAAGGCTCTCTCATTTAACTTGTTAGATAGCGGAGCTATCTTGGGTTCTATCTCTTGAACAAAAAAATTAAACTTCTCCTGATACTCCTTATTGGTCGTATCGCAGGTCATGTTAATGTATCGCCAGGCCATATCCTCGGAAAGAACGGCTTCTAACTCACTACGATCTTGAAACCACTGCCGGAGGTCTTCCTTACTGGCAATTGTTCTTTCTAACAAGTCTTTGAAGTAGGTTTCAATATCTCCCCAGGCGTTAACGGTAAAATCCTCTGGTAAAAACTTTCTTGCCGGTCTTTGAGGTATTTCTAATGTGCTCATTCGGTCTCCAATATTATCCTATTTCGATTTTTACATCTGGCGTCAGTGGATGGCCTACACAGGTAAGAACATACCCCTGAGCAATCTCTGCTTCTGAAAGACCTTCCTCCTCGTCCATTTTCATTTTACCCGATACTAACTTACCCCTACAGGCAGTACAAAGTCCGCTTTGACAGGAGTACGGCAGGTCTATACCCTCATCCAGGGCAGTCTCCAGGATTGGGGTTCCGGGTTCGACGGTAAAGGTGTGCTCATCACCATCATAGACCACAGTAACATCGTAAGCTTGTTGTGTCTCCTCGCCTGCTGTTTCTTGCTTGTCCTCCTTGCCGATGGTTCCCTGCACAAAGCTTTCCTTAAAAATCTTTTCAGCTGGAATATCTTGTTGAGCAAGCAGAGTCTGTGCGTTGTTCATCATACCCTCAGGGCCACACATCAAATAAACGGTTTGGTCAAGTCCCCAGTCGGGAATACGCTCAAAGAGCTTGGTAAGCATCTCATGATTAAGCATGCCTGATGGACCCTGCCACTGCTCGGGTGCATCATCAAGTACATGAATTACACGGAAGCGACCTTCACTTTGATCTTGTATCGACTCCAATTGATCCTTAAAGATTATGGAATCAATATTTCGATTGCAATAGATCAAGGTAGCTATACTATTTGGCTCTTTATTGAGTGTTGACTTCGTTATAGACATTAAAGGCGTAATGCCACTACCACCGCCAAACATCACTATGTGCCTCTTGTTTCCCTCCTGAAATTCGGTAGTAAAGTTCCCCATCGCCTCCATAATTTCAATGGTATCACCGGCCTTAACATTATCATTGAGATAGTTTGATACCAAACCACTTTCGACACGTTTTACTGTTACGGCCGGGTAATCATCTGTGTAGGGAGACGAACAAAGTGAGTAGGCTCGCCGCACTTTGTTGCCGTCAATAGGTATAATTAGTGTAAGGAATTGCCCAGATGTATAATTCAAACCATTCGCAGGAGGATCAAATACGATGGTGATAGCATCAGCAGTTTCGTTGATTACTTCCTTTACTGTAAGGTTGTAATAGCGGTCATTTGAAGAACCGCCATCATCTTTCTTCTTGAATAATGAAAAAGCCATGAGATTGTTATAAGTTCAACCAGTAGGACATCTTAAAAACCACCGCCCTACTCTTCACTTTAAAATTTTCTGGAAAATAGTTATCAGTATATACCAGGAATAAATCCGATACAGGCTTAAACCGCCATTGGAATCTCGTGTTGAGATTTACATTATCGGCCTGGTTATTATACTGCACAAAGGTAGTAAGGAATAATTTGTCGGTAAAGGTAAAGTCGATCCGAGGACCAACAAGAAAAAACTCCGCATCTGGCAAGGGATCTGCCAGCTTGATGCGGTTGTAGTTAAATGTAAGTGACAAAAAGCCAAAGGGCTGATAACGGTAGTTTAGCTCCGCTTCAATATTTGTTCTGGTGCCGGTATAGTAACTACCCCGTGAAAAACCGAAATCAGCGGAAAGTAGTTTACGGTTGTCGGTATTATACCTAAGCTGCACATTACGCCAGTTGTAGTCCGTTCCTTCCAACAACACCGTATCTCCTTCCGGACTTACCGGATTGAAGTCGCGCCTTAGCTCCTGAAAGGTACTATTGTAATTAAGCTCCAGCTGGCTGGTATTATTAAACCGCACGGTATAACCTAGCCTTAAGTTTCTATCAGTTAGATTGTAATCTTTATCCCCGGTCAGTGAAATTCGGTAGGAAGGTCCATGCTCAACAATAGATGAGGCAGTAGGGTAGAAACTAAACCTAATGTTGTTGGTGGCGCTCTTTATTCCCGTTCGTCTTACAAAACCCACTTCCGCATTATAGTTTTCACCCACGTCTTGTGTAAACAGCCATACTGTTAGGTTTCGTGAGCCATAGCGTAAAAAACTACCCAAGGCGTAGTTCTTATCTAGCTTCTCAGGGTCAATAGACCGATGATAAAATGCACTTCCCTGCCAGCGATTACTCACAGTTTGCAGGTCGTAATCCAGACCAACCACCCGGTTATACTTTGAATGAGATATGGTAGAATCGCCAGAAGGAAAATCAATAGACTGTCGGTTTACCATCACCGCACTGAGGGTAGATCTTTTCAGTAGTTGCCGTTGTATAATGCCAACGGAATAGTTTTGTGCCGTGGCGGCAGCTTCGGGGGCCTTAGCAGTTTGCATGTTCAGCAAGCCTATACGCCAATTCCTGCTAAGCTTACCACTTAGCCTGGCCCCATACCTTATTGGAACCTGTATGGTATTGCTGGCTGTATCCCTGTCAATACCTATTCTCCGTGAAAAGAATGGACGTGTACTGCGGGTGCCTCTTTCACCAAACAGATCGTTATTCTCGAGGAAAAATTGCCTTCTCTCGGGAAAGAAAATTTCGAACCTATCAAGGTTGGTAACCTGGCGATCAACTTCTACCTGGGAAAAATCAGGGTTGACCGTAATATCAAGGTTGAGTGAAGATGAAACAGCAACCTTTGCATCAAAGCCAGCATCAGCTCGGCTTTCTGCCTTTTCTCCAGCCTCGAAGTTTCTCACAACGGAACCAGTAACAAAGGGAATTACTGAGATATTACTGCCAGTTTTAGGAGGCTTGGCATCCCATTGCAATCTGCCGGCATAGGTAAGATTATTAGTTCGAAACTGGCGCGGTACGCGTGTCCAGCTTGATCTTTCGTTACGTTTCAGATCATTGCGAATGAAGTTGATATTCCAGGTAGAAATATCGGGATTATATCGAATGGTCTTGAATGGAATGGCCACTTCGGCAATCCATTTATCTTCATAGCGCTTAACTGCTGAAAACCACTTGTTGTCCCAATCGGTTGAAATATCTTCAGCATTAACAATTAAGCCCTCGCGTTGAACACCAAAAGGAGAAATACCAAAGGTGAAGCCGTTCAGATGGTCGTTGAATGGATCAATATAGACATTGATGCTTTCTGTGGCATCAAAATCCCAATCTCGTCTCAATGATTCAACAACATAGTTGCCAGGTTGAGGGTCGTGGCAAACGAATGCGATATATAGAAAGTCGTCATCGTATGTCAACATGGCCTCTGATGGCGAGTTAGCAAAAGCTGTGTCAACAGGGAAGGAAAGATAGAAGTCGTGGGCTTTATCGGCTTTCAGCCAGACCGTTTCATTCAACTCTCCATCTATCTTTACTTCTACTTCTGACTTCTCGATATTGAGTACAGCCTCATCGGGCTCATTCTGAGCAAATAATGAGAGCGGTATGCAAATTGCCGACAATAAAATCAGTAAATTTTTCAACCCATTAACCCTTAAAACCAGGCAAAACTAAAGAAATAAACAAATATTGGGGCTTTTAGTTCAGCCTAAATATTGATCAATTTGACAGAGCTAGATATCGATTTTTCGTAGCTTTGTGAGCTCTAAATTAAACTTATGGAGCTCCCCTCGCTGCAAGCAATTTCACCAATTGACGGACGGTATCACACGCATACAAAAGGCCTTAATCAGTTTTTTTCGGAAAAGGCTTTAATCAAGTATAGGGTTAAGGTCGAAGTTGAATATTTTATTGCCCTTTGTGAAATCGGTTTGCCCCAATTGGCAGAAATAGATGCTGCTGTTTTTCCAAAGTTAAGGTCCATCTATGAAGAGTTGTCAACTAACGATGCTACCGAGATCAAGGAAATCGAAAAAACCACCAACCACGACGTAAAGGCTGTTGAGTATTTTTTGAAGTCGAAATTTGACGACTTAAGCCTTTCTGACTACCAGGAGTTTATCCACTTCGCACTTACATCGCAGGACGTAAATAACACGGCTTTTCCCCTGATGCTTAAAGAGGGCCTTGAGCACGAGCTTTTGCCATTGCTAAATGAGATATTGGAGAGATTGGACCATATGTCAAATCTATGGGGTGGCGTGGCCTTACTAGCCCGAACACATGGTCAACCAGCCTCGCCAACTACCGTAGGCAAAGAGTTGGAGGTTTTCTCTGCAAGAATTAAAAATCAGCTGACCTTACTGGAGCAAGTGCCCCACGCTGCAAAATTTGGTGGTGCTACAGGTAATTTCAACGCTCACGTAGTTACTTATCCGAATATTGACTGGAAGAGTTTTGCTGATGGCTTTGTTGGAAAGCTAGGATTAACCAGAAGCCAGCCCACTACGCAAATTGAACACTACGACCACCTGGCCGCACAGTGCGATAATCTGAAGCGCATAAACACTATTTTGATTGATTTGTGTCGGGACGTTTGGCAGTATATCGCCATGAATTACTTCAAACAGAAGATAAAAGAAGGTGAAGTGGGTTCATCTACAATGCCCCACAAGGTAAACCCAATAGATTTTGAGAATGCAGAGGGCAACCTGGGCATAGCCAATGCGCTCTACGAGCACCTTTCAGCAAAGTTACCTATATCACGACTACAACGAGATCTTACCGATTCAACAGTATTGCGAAATATTGGCGTGCCGGTAGCTCATAGCTTTATCGCATTGAAATCCCTGGAAAAGGGATTGAATAAGCTGGAACTGAACAAAGAGGTGATTGACCAGGATCTAAACAACAACTGGGCAGTGGTAGCAGAGGGCATTCAAAGTATATTGCGGAGAGAGGGCTACCCAAAACCTTATGAAGCTCTGAAAGACCTAACGCGTAACAACGAAGTGATATCACCCGAAGTTATTCACAGCTTTATTGATTCACTAAATGTTCCTGAAGCGGTTAGGGAGGAGTTAAAGGCAATTACTCCCTTTAACTATATTGGTATCAAATAATTAGCCTACAAAGTCGCCGGATTTGGTGCGGCATTCCTTCTTCTTTTTACCTTCCTTTATTTTCCAAAAAGGTCCGTTACGAAAGAAAATGCCAAATTTCGCCCCAAAGTTGTGCAGAAGCCTGCCGGTTTCGCTCTTATTCAGCCTGTTGCCCTTAGGTTGTACCACATACTCGTAGCCTCGGTCTCGGGTAAAATCCTCAAAGCACTTATTACCATATAGTATGTTGCGGGTATCGTTTTTTATGATGTGAATTATGCGCCTCCGGTCTGGCCTTTCTTTCTTCTTGTTGATGTCAACACCATGTGTAGTAGTATTGGTGGTAGGTCTCTGCTCCTGAGCCTTTGCGTTGGTGACAGCCAGTACGCCTAATACTAAAATTATTGCCCATTTTAGATGAGAACGATGTTGAATCATGGATAGTGAATGGCAAGCCACATGCCAATTTAGAAAATAATAGGATTTCTACTGAAAAGCCAGGCAAATCAATCGGCATCGGCCGAATAAAGCAATTGGTTATTTTGGAAGTCGTAAAGCGTTAACCTTCGCAGATTATAATATGCATTCCAGAAATTCCTGAGTGAATTGATATAGGTCCTCTTGGCATTATCTTTTTCTGTAAGCGCGAGGCTAAGGTCAGTAATGCTGATTTTTCCGATCAGGTACCTGTTTTTGGAGATATCATATCTTCTCTGCGAAATATTATCGGCCTGACTGGTAATTCGCACTTGTTCCCTTAGCATTTCAAACTGTTTTACCTGGGTGAATACTTCCTGCTCGAAATTAATTCTATCCTGCTCAACGGTGTATTGCACCAGCTTCTGGTTGGCCTCTGCTGTCTTCGTTCTCGACTTCTGCCTTCCCCAATCGATGATTGGAATAGCAAAACCCAACCTCACGCGTTGTTGGTCGTCGGGGTTACTGTAAATACCACTGAAATCGTCGCTACGATTTGTAAGGCCAAATTGCCCGAATAGATCTGCATTGAGCCCCGATTGGCCCGTAGCTTGTGCCACATCCCTGTCTGCCTCCAGCCGTCTTCTGTCAAATGCCACTGCTTCCTGCCTGTTTTGCAAAGCATAGGTAAGGGCAGCGTCCACATCGACTGCAAATTCCGGTAAGTTTTCAGGAATAACTAACTCAATATTATCGTTATCGGTAAAGTTGAGGTAGGACTTTAGCAGCAAGGTAGAAGTCTCCAGATCCAAACTGGCTTGGGCAACCTGCTGCCTTGAGTTCATTAGGTTAAGCTCCAACTGTAACAATTCATTCTCCGGTATTTTTCCTAGCTCATATCTACCCTGAGCGATTTGATATACTGTATCATTGCTATTTACATTCTTCTGAGCGATGTCAAGTGAAATTTGGGCTAGAAGTAAATCAAAAAACAATGTGGCGGCATTTTGGCTGATCTCCTCGAGGTTTTCAACATACTCTCTTCTAGATTCCTCGAAGCGCAGAGGTTCAATACGCTTATCCCATCGCAATTGGTTAAAACCGAACAAAGGTTGTACAAAGCCAATTTGGGCAGGATTTCCACTGTACCGTTTAAAGTCTCTATCCAGATCATCGAAGCGATTAACTTCTGAACTAAGAAAGACTCTACCGCCAGTTAGGGCTATAGTTTGAGAAATTCCAAGTGAAAGATTGGAGTTTACAATAGAAACTGGCCTGAAGGCGGTTGTACCATCTTCCTGAGTTACTGCTGTTACAGAACGATTAAAATCAGGCAATGTGCCATCAAGTGACAATTGCGGCACGTAATTAGACCGGAAAGTCCGATACTGCCAATAGCGGTTTTCTTTAATAGTCTCCGCTCTTAGAGATGCGGTTGACTGCCCCCTGGCAATTTCAATTACTTGGGGCAACGTTAACGACTTTGTTGTTTGTGCATAACCAGCACTCGCCAGGCATAAAAATGCCAGCAATAGATTTTTGACCTTATTCATGACGTAATGATGTTATTGGATCTTGACTGGCAGCCTTACGAGCTGGTGTAATCCCAAAAATTAACCCGACAGTGGCTGCCACGCCAAAGGATAATGCAATGGATGACAAAGTAATTATTGTAGGAATTTCTGCAACGTTTGAAATCGTTGTGGCAATGAAAATCCCTATAGCAACCCCTAGTAGTCCTCCGGAGACACTGATCATGATAGCTTCAAAAAGAAATTGGAGCACTATATCTTTTTTCTGAGCACCAATGGATAAACGTAGTCCTATTTCCTTGATCCTCTCCATAACTGAAGCCAGCATGATATTCATGATGCCAATACCTCCTACCAGGAGCGATATGCCAGCGATGGCACCCAAGACGAAATTGAAAATGCTTTTCGTGCGTTGTTGTTGCTTGAGCAGCAACTCGGGAATGGTTATCTCAAAATCTACCACATCGAAATGTCTTCTTTGCAACATTCTGGAAACCACGTCGGCTACCGGATTTAGCATCTCTGTCTGATCTACCTGCACTACTAATCTATCCAATTGATGATAATTCACGGCTTTTTGATCATCATCATCAGCTTCATTGTTTCCACCTATCACTACAAACCGGCCCCTACTAGGCCCAGGTGAGCCACCTGCCCGGAGCATGGATTTAGTGACCAGGTCTCTGTTGCGATAACGGATAAGCACCGTTTTTATTGGTGCGTAGACATCCATGTTGTAATCCCTGATGCCCAGGTTCGCTATAGCATTCTCCGAGATCAACCTTTCTTCAAGAACGCCAATTACTTTGAGCCAATGCTGTCCACACTTGATAGTTTTGCCAATCGGGTTTTCGGTGGGAAAAAATCTTGTTTTGATTGACTTGCCAATGATACATACTGGTTCTCCTTTCTTCAGTTGCTCAGCATTGAACATCTTGCCTTCCAGGAGATTGAAACTGGTCAGGTCAAAATAAGCTGGTTCTACACCTACCAATTTGGCTGAGCGACGCAAACCATTCTTAATAATGTAGGTCTCTAACAGTATTTCGGGGCTAATAGCGCTGATTCCAGGTACAACTCTTTTTATGCCTTCAACATCTCTTAGCGTAAGGCCTGGGGAATACTTTTTCTTTTCCTCAACACCGAGATCTTCCTCCAACTCTTCTTCTTCCTGCTCCACAACAGGTGTCACCACTATGTTATTCACACCTACCAGTCTAATCTGCTCGAGGATCTCCTGTTGAGCGCCACTACCTATTGCCAGCATAGCTATAACGGCGGCAACACCGAATATAATACCTAGCCCCGTGAGGATTGAGCGCATTTTGTTTGCGAATACAGCCTCTAAGGCAATACCAAAATTTGCTAATAGTCTTTCCGAAATCACCTCCTGATGGGTTTACTTGTTGTCTTCAGAGGTTGTGGTGGTAGTTTGCTTAGTTTCGCTGGAGTTGTTCCTATTCCCTCCTCGGTTACCTCGACGTGGCTGGCCACTTTTGCCTCCTCTTTGTCCACCACGTTGGAAACTACTTGCTGGTACTACCCGCCCATCGGGTAGCGTGATTGTAGGCTCCAGCTCAATGGGACTAGGCTCTACTTCCGGCTCTTGTCGCTTACCATCCATTTCTGGTATTAGCGCTACTTGCCTTTCCTCAAACCCAGCCGGTACTGAAAGGTACAGTCTGTCGGTAACATCCAACCCGGCCAGAATTACTGCCTCATCACTATTAGTTTCACCAACCATTACCTCTTGCTTTATGATGCCCATGCCATCTCTCTTGAAGACGTAGGTTATTGAATCAAATTGAGTGTGAAGAGTTTCCAAGGGTATGGACATTGCGCTGTCTATTTCGTTGGCAACAATAGAGTTACTTGTAGTCATAGAAGGGCGGAGTAAAGGATCCGTACCGTGGACTTGTACTGATACTTCGAACACTTTAGCGTCAGAGTTTGGTCTTTGTTCTCCTACATTTGCCACGTTAATAACAGTTCCGAATAGTTTCTTATCCGGAAACGCATCTAATCCGATACTTACAGACTGCCCGGGCTTCACCTTTCTAACATCCACCTCATTAACATATGTTTTGGAAAGCATAATGCTGAGATCGGGTAAGGTTGCAACTACAGGATCCCAGGCGCTGATCTGAGAGCCTTCTTTTATGGGCTTACCATCCCAACCCTTGCGGTAGATAACCATTCCATCTTCAGGAGCAAGAATTGTAAAGGACTGCATCAACTGCATCATGCCATTATATTCCCTTTCTTCTTTTCTTAAAGATGCAGCTACCTCCTGCATCTTTGCCTTACTTTGCTCAAGCTTGATCTTATAGTTTTCTTTGGCCTGACTAAGAGTCCTTTTGGCCTTATCGACATTTATCTCTGCCTGCTTTATGGTAGCGGGGGGCTCAAACTTTGATTGTTCGAGAGTAATTTCAGCCTCCTCAACTGCATAATCAAGGTTGACCAACTCATCTCTAGCCTGTCTCATCTGGAGAGCTGTGTCAAGCTGAGTTTGAGTAAATTGAGATCTTTTCTGATCTAGCTCTGCTTCCGCGTCCTGGATCTTATTCATAAGCTCAGACTTATCAAGAGAAGCGATCCAGGCTCCCTTCTTCACCTCAGTACCTTCAGTCACAATCTTCTCGATACTCATGTTCCAAATCCGGTAATTCCTCAGGCCGGTAGGCCCCAGAATTTTAACGGAGTTCTTGGCCTCCAACTCCCCGGTTGTTTCAATCTCAACTGTGAATTTGCCAAGCTTAACATTTGTGAGAATATCAGTATTCTCAGAGCTTTTGTTACCCTTTACAACAAAGAATATTGTAAGCACTCCAGCTAAGGCTCCGGCAAGTATTAGTACCCTCTTTTTCATCTCAGTTTGTTAATAGATTTTGAGCAAAACCTTGTTTTTACGCAAGTTACGGGTTATTTCGGCTTTACATGCTCCGGTTAAGTATTAATAACACCAGCAAAATAATAATGAGATAGGGCCCAATTGAGCCCTATCTGTCATTCTTAACTATATAATGCCTAATTCCAGCAAAAGTTTCACCTTTTTAACATTAATCGGTTGAGTGCTCTTTGAGGATCACTTTATCGGCAGCAGCATCAAGGTTAATCGACCCTTTGGCGTATTGATCTAATACTGATTTCTTTATTGAAAAATCTAGTGATTTCGGTATGCCGCAATCGCGGCAACCGGAGATGGTCACTTTCACCATCAACATCTCATCACTTTTCAGACTACGAATTGTTCTGCCATACTCTACTATATTCTTTTTCATGTCGTCTACAAATGTTGGATAAAGCTCCTTAGCTCGAGCATCCCGCTCAGCCCGATCCCTATCTCTATCAACCCGATCTTTGTCCCTGTCTCTGTTTTGGCTTTGTGAATAAGCTAGCTCGGCGTAATAAAAACTATTCCTCCTGGAGGTATATACCCGCATGCTATAGATTACACCGAAGTTTGGCAAAATCTCATAACCCGGATTTCCACTTACGCTGTATGACTCCGACAGGTCTGATTTATAAAGCCTTGAGAGGATAGAAGCAAAAAGCTCAAGGTCCGGCATCTTCTCAGATGGCTCGTCTTTCTCAGTTACTACCACCTTCTTCAGGGCAGCTTCTCTGCTAATTTTACCTTGCTTTAAATCTATAAGATCTTGTTTCGAAATTTCAATTGAAATACGGCCATTATCTTTCTTATCATCATCTGAATCAACAGTAACTACTCCCTTGGCATTTGACAATCCCCGAAGCAGAACAAAACTCTTTTCTTCCTTTTGAGTCACCATAATTTTGTCTGTAGGTTCGAGTTGACCAATCAGATCGCCGTAGTCAACCAGGAAAGTTTTAACAACTGCTATTAGTTGCTCCCTTTGTTCTTCAGCGGAGGGTTCGTCCTCATCCTTCCTGTCGTCGTCATCCTCCAGAAGATTATTACCTCGTAAAGAGTAGACGGCTACTCCGCCTAATCCAAAATAATTGGGTACAGTTAGAATTACCCCGAAACCATCTACGTAGCTGGAGTTTGCACTGTGCACCCAGAAACTTCCATCAGAGTTTTGCTGGGCCAGGGTTTGCAATATCTTTTCAGCTATTTCCAGGTCCCGATCCATGCGTCTCTGATCTATCTGGGCATAACCCGCACTCGATACTAAAAGCAATAAAACAACGCAGTACCTTATCATTCTCGTTTTCATTTTTATGTTGTTATTAGTCCTAATCAATATTGTCGTTAACCGTACTTACAATCGAAGCCAGGATTTGGCCAGTCTGCTCATACTTCAAATCGGTGTCTTCCTTCAATGTCTGAAGAGTTTGCTCAATTGTTCTCAAGTCGTCAATGCGCTGTTCTTCGAAGAAAGTTGAAAAGCTCACTAACAATTGGTTCACATACTCTTGATGATTCTCACCACTAGCAGCAACAAAGTCAGCCAACGCTTTGAGATTATCTTCCTGCAACTGCTTAGCCAGATTACGAAGCTCTGCTTGCTGAAGGGTTGAACCATTGCTTAGCGTTTGCTTCAGCATTACCAACTGATTTTCCTGTTCGGTGAGAAGTTCATTACCCAAGTCTTCCCTAAGATTCACAAACTTCGAATTGAGATCACTATT
The DNA here is from genome assembly GCA_028285445.1 of Cyclobacteriaceae bacterium. Lineage (GTDB taxonomy): Bacteria > Bacteroidota > Bacteroidia > Cytophagales > Cyclobacteriaceae > JANQPQ01. The sequence continues at coordinate 33,657 of JANQPQ010000026.1, forward strand.
CAACTTACTTTCAGTCTCAGCAATGCGATCATCTATATATTTTTCGATAGTGTCTGTATTTCCGGCACCATTGCCCGATGAGCCAAAGGCAATCTTAAGTTCGCTATTGGCAAAACTTACTGTGGTGTTAGTGGCATAGCCAACAACCATCAGCAGGATTATGGTAGCAGCAATAGCCAATAGTGGCCTCAGAATTCTTCTTTCTGCCTTTATCACTAACCTATGGGGCGTCGATTGCTCAAACTCGATAACCGGTTCAATAACCTCCTTGTCTGAGAGCTTTCCCAGCATAAGCCGAGTTTCTTTTAATTGTTCAAGCTCTTCTCTCGCTTCAGATGAATTAGCCAGGTAATCCTCAACCAATCGTTTCTGATCATTACTCAACTCTCCATAGAGATAGGCAATGAGATCGCTTTCATTCGGTTTATAGCTCATAACTAATTGTTTCCTTATTGATATTCTTTCTTGTCATTATCTGCTTCAAGGCGCTTAGGCCGTAATACATTCTTGATTTGGCAGTGTTTTCTGATATCTCCAATACCTCTGCAATTTCTGAAAACTTAAGGCCTTCGTATTCTTTCATAATTACTACTTCCTTCTGCTCCGGGCTAATTTCGTTTAGTGCTTCCAGTAAAATCTCGGCTAGTTCACTTTGAGCATACTTCCTATCAGGGTTAAATTCTCTGGTTTCATCCATCTGCGCCCTACCCTCCTCATCAGTAGCCGATCGCTCTCTCGCTCTCTTCAATTTGCGTTCTTCCTCGTGGCAAAAATTGGTCACTATCTTGTACAACCATGGCCTGAATTTGTCAGTACTTCGCAGTGATGAGATTTTGCGATGCATGGCTATGAAAGCTCTTTGCGTTACCTCCATTGACATATCATGATCTGAAAAGTACTTATAAGCGTAATTGTAAACCCTTTTGTACCACAACGTCACCAACTTATTAAATGCTTCCCGATCGCCTTGCTGGGCATTTAGGATTAAGTTTTCAGAATGAGTCATAGCTATATCAAGCAAGCTTCCGGAGTACATTTTTCTGGTTTTGCTTTTCATATGCTAGATGAACTCAAGTTCAAAAAAGTTTTAACTAAACCGACTTTTATTGACATCAGTTCATAGTGAGTTTTGAGGGCCAACTTAGTTTATATTTGCCGCTAAGCATGAGAAAGCTTATTAGCATCATTTTAAGAACTGTTCCCAGGCGATATCTCAATCGATTTGCCCACGTATTCTTACGAATAATTGCCATTTTTTACCGTGGTAGTAATGTAACCTGCCCTATCAATGGTAGAAGTTACAGAAAGTTCCTTCCCTACGGAAGAATAAATCCACGACCGAATGCTCTTTGCCCTGATACGCTTTCCCTGGAACGTCATCGCCTGATGTGGCTCTACCTAAAGAATAAGACTGACTTCTTTGCTGCAAATCTCAAAGTGCTTCATATTGCTCCTGAAGTTTGTTTCATTAAGAAATTCAAAGCTATGGAGAACCTCGATTACACGACCGCAGATATCGAGTCTCCCCTGGCCGATGTGAAAATGGACATTCACCAGATACCATTTGACGACAATGAATTTGATGTAATTTTCTGCAACCATGTACTAGAGCATGTTAAGAACGATCTGGTGGCGATGCAGGAAATGTGCAGGGTTATGAAACCAGGAGGCTGGGGTATTATGCAGGTACCCTTCTTCCTACCGATTCCAGAGGTAACGTTCGAAGATCCATCTGTGACTGACGCAAAAGAAAGAGAACGCATTTACGGACAAGACGATCACGTTCGCTTGTACGGGGAAGATTATGCCACCCGACTAGAAAGGGCCGGATTTGAGGTGGAAGCGAGTGATTTTGTAAACGAGCTGGGGGAAGAGCAAATAACTAAATACGCCCTGGACAGAAACGAAGTGCTATTTGTAAGTCAAAAACCTAGCCTTTAGTAATCTTTCTAAGGCCTTCTGTTAAAAAACCTATCCCGTAAGCTGTAAGTTGCATAAGAGCTGCCGGAACACTTAATAAGCCCACAATAAGGCCTTTTTTGATGGTGGCATCCAGGAAAATAATAAGCAAATAGGCTGCATATAGCCACGCCAACCACTGAAAGCTTTGCCAATTCACTAAAGACATGACTATAGCGACGACTATACCAATTGTGAACATGGCAGGAAAGGTATGTACCAGCTTCAATTCCCTGGGATAATAGCGAGAAATATTAATGCGAGCGCGGCCAAAGAAGTGGAGCTGCCTGAAGAATTGACTAAAATTTGTTCTTCTCTTATGATATACCACCGCATCTGGTATGAGGCCGGTTTTGAAGCCCTTCTCAATAATCCGAATACTAAACTCTATGTCTTCCCCCATCCGCGGCAATATATAGCCCTTTGTCTCCTCAAATACAGGCCTGCTAATCCCCATATTAAAGCTCCTTGGATGAAAGGCTCCTAGTCTTTTCTTTCCACCACGAATACCCCCGGTGGTGAAGAGGGAGGTCATTGAGTAACTTATTGCCTTTTGAATATTTGTAAAATCAGGGTGATCGCTGTCGGGGCCTCCAAATGCGTCAAGGCACTGGCGGTCAAGATGCTTCTCCACGATTTCGAGGTAATCGGCAGGAATTAGGCAATCAGAATCAAAAACAACGAAATAATCTCCCTTTGCTCTTTCGTAGCCATAATTTCTGCTGAAGCCTTGTCCTGAGTTTTCCTTATAATAGTAGCTGATATCGAGCTTAGAACTGAAATCTTCAACAACTTTCTCGCAGGTTACCGAAGAACCATCTTCTACAATAATCACTTCGAAATTAGTATATGATTGACTTTGTAGTGACTCCAGAAGTTCTTTGATCTCCTCAGGCCGGTTATAGACAGGAATAATGATGGAGTACTTCCTCATAGGAATTGCTAATCTCCAACGCTTTCAATTACAAGGTAATCTTCTTCGGAATTTCTGCGCATGGCAAGCATTTCGGAAATAAAACCTGTAAGAAATAACTGAACACCAACAATAAGCGCCACCAGAGCCAGGTAAAAGATAGGTTGTTCCACAATCTCTCTCTTCACGGGCATTTTTGAGATATAGATAGCATCGATTTTGTCCCACACTAACTTGGCTATGAAGATAAACCCGGCCAGGAATGATAAGGTGCCAAGCGTGCCGAAAAGATGCATGGGCCTCCGGCTAAATCTTGTTACAAATGACACCGATAGCAGGTCCAAAAAACCATTTAAGAAACGTTCCAGGCCAAATTTTGTATGACCGTATTTCCTTTTGTGATGCTCTACTGTTTTTTCCCCTATTCGGGTAAAACCCTTCCACTTAGCCAGCAGGGGAATATAACGGTGCATTTCACCATAAACCTCAACGGACTTCACCACCCCGTTCTTATAGGCTTTTAGGCCGCAATTAAAATCGTGAAGTTTAATTCCTGAAAATATTCGGGTGATTAGGTTGAAGAACTTGGAGGGTACGGTTTTGCTAATGGGATCATGCCGCCGCTTCTTCCAGCCAGATACCAGGTCATAATTCTCCTCAGTAATCATCTTGTATAGGGCCGGTATCTCATCTGGGCTGTCTTGCAAATCTGCATCCATGGTTATAACAACATCACCTTTGCATTTGGCAAAACCAAGATTCAGTGCAGCAGATTTTCCGCAATTGCGATTGAATTTAGAACCGATGATGTTGTTGTTGATGGCAGCCAGCTCTTTGATCACCTGCCAGGAGCTGTCATTGCTACCGTCATCAATTAACAGTATTTCATAAGTAAAGCCGTGCGATTCTATCACACGGCTTATCCATTCACAAAGTTCTTTTAAGGATTCTTCTTCGTTGTATAAAGGAACTACAATTGAGATATCCTTTTTGTCATGCATTCTAAAAATCGGGTTCTGGTTCCTTCCTCTTAACTATTGCACCCGAAATTAAAGCAAAAATTGCATAAAATATAAATGCCCACAAGTATCCTGTAATTTGGCCCATTACGCCAAACTGACCAGGCATATCTTCTTCCAACTTGGCAATTTGTTCATCTATTTGTTCTGGAGGAGTTCCAAACCGTTCCATGAACTCTTCGGTATTCTCAATAGATGTTTCCACGATAACCGCTACCGCGTCAGGGTCGATTACAGTGAAAAGAATAATATTGAAAATGGTACCAATTAATCCAGCGATGGCAAAAGTGGCTAATCCATGCATAAACGCTTTTCCGAACGGTATGAATCCACCCAATTGCTTCCTGTAGTCAATTCCGGCATAAATTACCAATACGAGGTTGATAATAAGCGTTACAAATAACAGCCACCACTGGGCAAATAGCGTGACGTCGATTATGTAGAATAATAAGCCAAGAATGATCCCCAACACTCCTACTATCCCTCCCCACTTGATCACATGCCCCTTCATGTCTACTTCGGGAGCATCACCTTGCGGCTCCGGAGAACTTTGTGGCTCTTCTTGGGCACCACCTTGTTCCTCCTGGTTGTTAAATTCTTCTTCCATAGTTCTTAAAGTTTAGGTTGTCTTCTTAAAATTACCGAAATAATGATGGATAAAAGTATGCCCATTATTAAAGTTTTCCAGAGATAATCAAATGCGAGGTCGGCTGCGCTGGTAAGCGGTAAATCTTGCAATCCTTGTTCATAGGCCTCCTCACCAATGGCATTAAGAAATTGCTCTTTATTCTGAACCATCTGATTGGTATAGAAGTCAATAAATTGCTGTAGGAAGTCAGGTTCGAACAATTCTATGAATGTAAAGATGAATATGCCCACCAAAACACCGATGGTGGTGTAACACACCCAACTCACGGCCAACCCCTGCCAAAAATGCAATACGGAATTATTGTAGTACTCGCGAAATTCCTTCAACGCCAAAAAAATAAATACCGGTAGAATAAAAAGTCGAATATCTATTACCACAGGTATGAAAAGCGGATGCTTACCAGCATAGTAAAGAATAACAATCAGGATGATTAGCAAGACCGCCGCTACGGCCCCAAACTTCAAGGGTACTCTGACTATTGGTTTTAACTTATCCATTTGATCTGCTAGGGAAGTAAGCTGGAGTCTAAATAGCTTCGACCATTATTAAAAACTGCAACCGCCTTGCCAGTTAGCTCTTGTTGCCAAAATGGAGAATTAATCGATTTCGAGTGGTTGCTGCGGCCGTCAAACATCCATTTACGCTTTGGATCGAAAAGCGTAAGATTGGCCTCTACTCCTTCGTCAATATTGGGTATCTCCAAGCCAAGAATTTCCCGCGGAGTTGTTGAAACTTTAGAGAGTAAAAGGTCTAAATCGATAGCCCCTGACAAATGCTTGATGCAGTGTGCCACAGATTGCAAACCCAATATGCCGAAATCAGCCAAGTCGTACTCCAGCTTTTTACTTTCCTCGTCTTGCGGTGTATGACTGGAAACAATGGCATCAATAGTTCCATCTGCAAGTCCTTTCTCAAGCGCTTTGATATCTTCTTTTTCTCTGAAAGGTGGGTTTATTTTAAAGTTCGTGTCGAAGTCTGTGTTGTCTTCATCCCTAAACATCAATTGATGTGCAGCCACATCAGCAGTCACCTTTAGTCCGGTCTTCTTAGCAATTCGAATTGCCTCAACAGTTCCTTTGGTGGAAATATTAGAAAAGTGAATCTTGCCTCCAGTATATTTTAAAATCTCCAGGTCTCTCTTTGTCACCAGTTCCTCAGCCAGGCTGGGCATTCCTTTCAAGCCAAGTCGTGTGCTGTGTACTCCTTCATGCATGGACCCATACAGATTTAGCCTCACATCCTCAGGCCTGTTAATAAGCAGCCCATCAAATTTTTGCAGGTACTGTAAAGACCGCAGCAGTATATCAGTATGCCAGATCGGTTTCTCTCCATCCGAGAAAGCCACTGCACCCGCTTCATGAAGGTCAATCATTTCTGTCAGTGCTTCGCCGGCCAACTCTTCAGTAACGGCAGCAATCGGATGCAACTGTACCAGGCGGTTTCTGTTGCCTGAGGCCACATAACTGATTTCATTCTTTGATTGAATGGGTGGGTTAGTGTTAGGTAACAGCGCAACTTCAGTAAAGCCACCAGCTGCTGCCGTTGCAGCACCCGTAGCCAGGTCTTCCTTATGTTCATTTCCCGGATCACAAAAGTTGGCGCGAAGATCGAACCAACCAATAGTTAATATCATCCCCTTACCATCGATAGTAATATCCGCTCGATAGTCTTTTTGCCCAATAGCTGAGATTTTCCCGTTCTTGATAAGAACGTTTCTCTTTTTCTTATGAAAGGGGGAAGATTGATGAAAAATTTGAACTGACCGGATAAGTATTTTCGAATACTCTTGATCCATTTTATGCTCTTGTGGTACCGAGTTCGTACTTAATTTTCATACTCATACCTGATCCCGGCGAGCAGTATTACAAGAATCTGATAAGTAAAATCTCTGCCAGCAGGAAAATCAACGCTAATATAAGGGCATATTTCCACAATGGCACACCGAGATACTTTTCTTTTACCTCTCGACTGAAAGCCTGGGCGTTGTCACTTTCGAATATCACTACATTCGTATCCGAGCTAAAATTTCCCTCCAATTCTTCGGCTTGATATTGGTCCAATTGTGATTCGTCCCGGCTATTGTTAAAAGACAAGGTGCCCCTACTGCTGGTCTGGAAAAACAAATCATAAAACCCTGCCTGCATTTCATATTTTGGTGGTTCCAGGTAAATATCATTGCCCACAATGCGCTGGGAAGGGATAACCTCAATTCCATCAGAGATAAGCTTAAAAATAGCGTCTTGTCTGAGGCTATCAAGCTTTAGTTTTATCACAGGCTCGTTTAGCGAATAGTAAAGATCAGTGCCAGAGCGTAGGCTTGATGAGGCAATCTTGTACATAACGGGTACAAATAATGCGTGTCGATGAAAACTGGTGAAGTTGTCATTTAATGGACTAGCCAGAAGATATAAGTAACCACTTCCTCTAAATCTCGACAAGAAAGGCTGCCCGGTATTAAGTTGAAGCAGCGCCTCGCGGTCAGGCCCCCAGGAGATCATAGAACTGCCGTCTGGCATGGCCAGGTTTTCAGCCCTGCTCTCAAAAACGTCTTCATAAAAAGGATTATCAAAATTGGGCACGGATAACTTACTAACAGCGGCAGAATCGAACCCTCTTAAACGACGGCTACCAACCAATGACTGGTATGATGCTAAATCTGGAGCTTCGGCGGGAATTAACATAATACTACCCAGATCTTGCTTAAAATCATTTAATGCAATCGACAGCGAAGGATCTATCCTATCCAGTTCGTTTAGGATTATTAAATCGGCACTGTTGATCCGACTGTAGTCAAAGTTTGCAATGTTGTATGAAGAGAAATTAAATATTGACGAATTGCCATAAACCTGTTCTACTATACTTGGTTCAGAATTGGATTTTAATTCTATAACTGAAATTCTATTGGCCTTATTCAAAGTGAAATAGAAGTCATTGTCAAAAGTTACCGGATACTCCTCGAATGTTACCCGGCACTTGCTAATCTGGTCAAGGCTAAAGCCCAAATCAAATGACACATTTGTGAAGGAAAGGGGCTTGATATCGACACTGGCACTTGCGGCCTGGTTATCATTTGCGTAGACCGTTAGCAGCAGGTCATTGATATCTTCCAGTCCGTAATTTCTTACCCTTATGTTCAATACCACCCTTTCGCTGGCCATTATAAAGGGGTTGTTGAGATACACCGAATCAATGGTTACGTTGGAAGTACTGAGGAACGACAAAGGTACCAGGTGGAAGGTGTTGGTACTGTCATTAGCTATCTCGGCAAGTGATTCGGTTGTTGTCTTCTGAAAATCACTAATCCAGAATATGTCTTTGGGGCCAGCTACGCCAAACTCCCCATGAGAGGTCATGCGTTTTAGCACCTCGCTCAACTCTCGGTTAGTGGCACTATAACTCAACTCAGTGGTTAAGTCTGCAATTTCACTTTTGCTTTTAGCCACGTTGGAGAATGGAGCGAAGTCGTTGGTTAGCAGTATGTATTTGGTTTGGGGTGGATATAATTCAATTATCTCATTTACGTAAGCAACGGCAGCATCTAACGCCACCTGGCCTTCATCAACCTCATTTGACATACTATGTGAATTGTCAAGGTAAATCACCACATTGTCGTTTTGTAATCCCTCAAGCTCAGACCTGAGAATAGGTTGGGCAAAGGCTAAGACGAGAAAAGCAATGAAAAGCAACCTGGCTACCAGAATTAGCAAGTGCTTTAACTTTAGCTTGGAGCTTGATGCCTCCTTGACATTTTTCAAAAACTGAGTGCTGGAGAAATAGACTTTCTTCGTTCTTCTAAAGTTGAAGAGATGAATTATAATTGGGATTGATAAAGCAAATAACCCGAACAAAAACTGGGGAAAAAGGAAATTCACAGACGCTCTATTTGAGTTGTAAATGTAAAACGAAATCTTTTATTATTAGTTATGCGGCAAGACTGGAGCAAAGCTTGTTTTGCCTGGCACGAAATCATAAGAACTTAGATTAATTGGCAAAAACCATTCCCCGATATTCGCAAAGAACCAACAACTACTTTCCTAGTGGCATAGTGTGGGGTGGCTATCTGTTTTTGCTGTTGGGTGCAGCCATTGCCATTCAGACTTTTGTTGTTGGTCTACTTTTTTGTGGCCTGGCATTGCTTATCATTTCCGGGGGCGAGGGCCTGGTTATAGACTTTGACAAGAAGAAGATGAGAAATTTCTGGAGTATCCTGGGAATTAGAATGGGGCCCTGGGAGGAACTTCCTGAACTGGAATCCATTCGCATAGTGGCCATTGGTTCCAACCACAAGGCAAACAAAAAGGGTAAGCAATCATCTACCAAAGGTCGACACGAAGTACGCCTGCAGTTCAAGGAATTTAATGATTTCATTCTAGCCTACAGAGGACCCTTGGTCAAAGCCCAGAATAAAGCTCAATTTCTGGCTCACTATTTGAAACTTAAGATTAAGCGGCAGGCCTAAATTAACTAGGATCTGAACTGCCCCTGTTGAAATAGGCGTTACAACAGGTTATTTTGTATTTTTTCGTACCTTCGAAATGCGATTAGTGACCAAAGCATGCTAAATCAGGACCGCTGGGCTCGGATACTACCAGCGCTGGCCTTAGTATTTCTTTCCTCAATTGGCTATGGCCAGGATAGTATCCCAAGAATATCAACCTTCCACTCCGCTCAATATAGGGCAGGCGCTACCAGCTACGCTATTGCCAAAGACAATCGAGATATACTCTATTTTGCTAACGAGCAAGGTGTGTTGCAATATGATGGCTCGTTCTGGAAACTTATAGAACTACCAAACTTTGCCGGGGCAAGATCAGTTTTGATAGACGACAGTAATCGTGTTATCGTTGGAGGTTCGAAAGATTTCGGTTACCTGGAGCCCGATTCAATTGGCTCGCTTAAGTTTGTTTCCCTTCTAGACAGGGTAAACATTGAAGTTGATTTTACGGACATCTGGCAAATTGTCCCTTTGCGGAACCTGGTGCATTTTGTTGCCTACGAGGGCATTTTCACCTGGCACCCTGAGGGAAATGTGGATTTCAAGGAAATAAAAGATACCTATCTCTACCGAATTGGTGATCGGATTTACAGCAGCTCTTACGAAGGTTCTTTTGGTGTTTTTAAGGGAAATCAAATTGAACCTCTTTTCGACCACATGGATATTGAAGAAGATGTCGTTTTTAAGATTTACCCCTGGGCCGAAGATGAGCTAGCGCTGATAACAAGCAGTTCGGGTATGTATACCTATAATCTTGAAACCAAAGACTTACAACCGACGAAAAATAAATTATCCCAAATACTGATAGACAAGGGCTTCTACGATAGTCGACATCTTGAAAGTAAATTCTTTGCCTTTGGAACCTGGGATGGCGGCTTGATAATTAGTGATTCGACAGGCAGAGATGTGACAGTCTTCGACAGATCTACAGGGCTTTCTGATAACAAGGTAAACGGGATGATCTTGAAAGGAAAAGATCTTTGGGTGGCTACGGATAATGGCATCTCTGTTGTTGATAGAGGCGAATTAACCAGCAATCGCATAATCCCTCCAGTAACCTCCATAAGGAAAATCGTCTGTAACGATATTATGGTGATGTTTGACGGCACCTTCTTCAAAGAAGATGAAGGAGGTAAAACCATCCTTGCTCAACAGGATGCGCTTCCTGCACGAGAAATTTCTTACCTGGAAAATTCATTAACGTTCTATTTCTCTGCACCTAATGTTTCCAGCTTTGACAAAGTTACATTCTCGTATTTCCTTGAGGGACATGACCAAGAGTGGTCGCCCTGGAAAGAAGACACCAAGAAGGAATATACCGACCTGATTGGTGGAGACTATACCTTTTACGTCAAGGCCAAGAATCAAGCTGGCGTAGAAGGCCCTCCCACTCGTTATCGGTTCTCCATCGTTACACCATGGTATATCTCTACCCCTGCTATTTTAGTTTACGCAGCAACTGTGGCTCTGATTATCTGGCTCGGCTACTGGTACAGAACTAATACGCTGCGAAGCATGAACGCCAAACTTGAAGCGGTAATCGGCCAACGCACGGTCGAGTTGACCCAGCAACAAGAGGAATTGAAGAAAACCAATGAGGAATTGCTACTGGCAAATAGTGAGCTGGACAATTTTGTCTATCGATCTTCGCACGATTTCGTAGCACCATTAAAGTCCATCAGGGGTTTGACCGAAGTTGCCAAAATGGAAACCGGCGATAATGCTCAGAAAAAATACCTGGAGATGATTGGCGACCAGGTATCGAAACTCGAAGAGTTTATCGGAAACATTATTGATTACTCAGCCAATTCTTATTCAGGTATTAAGCACGAGGTTATCGATTTTAACAGAATGATTGGCGATGTTATTGAAGACCTCAAATTTTATGACAATGCAGAAAACATAAAATTCGAGAAGCAGTTAATTGACATTAATGGTTCTTTTAATTCAGACCCCCAACGTCTGAGAATCATTCTCAATAATCTTGTTACCAATTCAATCAAATATTCGGATAAGGCTAAACCCGACCAGTTCGTTAGAGTGGAAGTTCGTGGAAAACCCGAAGCGGTTGTTATTGCTGTAGAAGACAATGGCTTGGGCATTCCTGATGATTACCAGGAGAAAATTTACGACATGTTCTTCAGAGCTTCTGAAAGCTCAGAGGGTTCTGGTTTGGGCTTGTATATTGTGAAGGAAACAGTTGCAAAGATGAATGGCAATATCAGCCTCAAATCTACGGAGGGGCTTGGCACGCGATTCGAAGTAGAATTGAAATACAATAACAACGGTAAAAAAGAGGGCTAGATTTAGCTTCTTACCAAAACGAAAGCTCCCCAATAATATGGGTCCGGGTACTTGGTTTTCAACGCCAGCTGCGCTTTTTCGAATGACGTTTGCAGATCACCTCCTTTGCTCAAATTCGAATAGAAATTGGTCATTAACTGTTGTGTTGCTTCGTCACTTACCTTCCACAAGCTCATTATTACAGCCTCAGAGCCGGCCACAAGGAAAGATCGCTGAAGGCCATAAACCCCTTCTCCGGATTTTATATCACCAAGTCCAGTTTCGCAGGCGCTAAGGACAACCATCTTGGTCTCATGCAAATCCATATTCATAGCCTCATAAGCTGTTAGCACACCATTGTCGCCGGGTATTGCCTCTGTGGTATTTATGCCACTAATGGTATTGCCAGCCCCGGTCAGCAGCAAGCCCGACCTTAATAGCGGATTCTCCTGAGCTCTGTCAGGTTCAACCCCAAAAACCTTATCTGATTTGTTGCTAACATCTTCAAGAAAAAAGCCATGTGTGGCTATATGCAAGACCTCCGGTTGGCGAATTGACTTTACATTAGTCTCAGTAGCTTCTTGGCCAATGAACGACTGGGCATCAACCGAGGTACTTATTGTTTTGGAAATGATTTCAACTTCTCGCTTTGTCCCTGGTAATGGCAAAACTTCATCATCATTACCATATTCCGGGAAACCTACTAACGTGGCTTTGCTAAAGCTGACCGCGCCGGTATTTGCCTTGAATGATGGAAGGTCTTTGGTGTTACTCAATAGCACAATACCATTTTTTTCTATTACAAACTTGCCGTTGGCGTCTGCTAAGGTGTTGAGGTTAATCTGATTATAGATGCCATCTAAAGACACGTATAGTTGTTCACTTCCTTCCAGAGCTGCTTCAATGGATTTCCAATATTGATCATACGAGTACTCATCCTTAAGCTTTTGCTTAATTGCATTCTTGTAGTACTTGTAATAACGTCCCTCGAGCTGGGCACCGTTTTCAATTACCACCAATTCCGGTGACGTGGTGCCTCCCTTTAAAACGATGGCGGCATAGTTGATCTCACCCGTAAATCCATTTTTGAATTTCTCAACCTGCACAATTTCAACTGCGGCCTCACTGGCAGTTAAACTACCCGCAATATCCTTGAAGCTTATTTGCTCAGACTGGTAGCCTTCATCAAAAATTTTAGACTTTTCAGAAAGCCATTTTTCCTTGGCGTTAGCAGCATTTTCAAGGCTATCAATATTTATCTTTTCTTCTGCAAGTTCGGCTTTGGAATAAGAATAGTACCGAGATAAAGATTCCTTTTGATCTAGCCATACCAAGTACTCCTCAATGAGCTGGTAGTCGCCACTGCTTAGTATTTGGCTCTTTATTTTGTTGGTTGCATTAAGCAAGAGGGCTTTAGTACGCAGTTGGTAATTATACATCTTACCCACTGCCGAGGGGTGATCAGCAGAAGCAACCAAAACAAGCGAGTAAAATCGCTGGAAACGTGGCCTAAGCTTGTCCCAGTACTTGGTTTTTTCTGACTCACTCATGGGAGCAAAATACTTGTCAATGAACTGCAATGACCGATCTAGAATAACCTCATACATCCCGATTGCTTTACTGTAATCCCCAATCTCCCAAAACAAGATAGCCAGGTCCTCTTCAGATTCCACATAATCAGGGTGATCAGGTCCTAAGATTTCGGCTCTAATGGAGTGTGCAGTTTGCAGCTCCACCTTCGCCTCTTCCAGTCGCCCCTTGTATCTATAGAAGTTTCCGAGATTATTTACAGTAGAAGCAAAAGACGGATGCTTTTGCCCGAATTTGTCTTCATAAATAGCCCTGGCCCTTTTCAGCAAGTCTTCAACTTGCTCATCTTTCCCCATTTCAAGGTAAAGGGATGCGAGGTTATTGAGCATGTGCGCATAATCAGGGTGTTTTTTGCCAAACCTCTTTTCTTTAAGCGAAATAACATGAAGAAATATCTCTTCTGCTTTTTGATACTCACCCATGTCTTGGTATAGCAACGCCTGATTGTTAAGCAACCGCTGATGGTTAGTGGATTTTTCACTTCCAACAGAAGCGGAAATTTGAATAGCCTGCTCCATCAGAGAAACTGCAGACTCGTACCGTCCCATGCTTTGAAATAGTTTCGCCTGGTTATTTAATGCAATCGCAAATGGCATCACTTCCTTCCCCTGAGCCTGATTGATAATTTCCAGGGCCTCGGCCAGTTCTTTTTCAGATTGGTTATAGCGACCAAGATCTTTACTGAGCACTCCGAGATTATTTAGTGAGGCCCCGTAGGCTGCATGCTCCTTGCCAAGATTTTCCTCTCGAAACTCTAGCGCGGTAAGTGTGTATTGTTCAGCTTTGGTATATCTACCGGTGGTGTGATAGAGTAAACCCATATTGGCCAGCACTCTTCCGTAATTAATATGATCTGTCAGTTGTTCCTCTTCGTATGACAGCTTAGCGGTAATGAAAGATACTTCAGCGCCTTTGTACCTGCCCGTTGCATAAAGTAGCTCCCCGGCATCCAGGTAGTCATTGGCCACTTCCAGAGGAGTCTTTTCCTCTTCAGAGCCAATCAATCGTCGACTGACGTTACCCAGCTTTGCCCCTTTTTCTTTCGATTCGAAAAGGGTAGCATTATCGCTGAGGGCCACGGCATAATTAAAACTGGAGCTATCAAATTCCGAGCGAGCTTCATCAAGTTTAGAGGTGGCCTGATCCTTGATAAAAGCTGCCGGATCGTTAGTTATCTTATTTAGTTTGTTTTTTAGTTTCTTGAATTGGGCCTGGGTTTCTAACAGTGGCAGAAAAACGACTACTAGCAAAAGGAAGTATCTCATCTTCATTATGTTGAATCTGCTCTAAGTTAGTAAAATCGTTTCATCCGGTTATCAATTCCCCTGATGTAGATACCGCTATTTTGTTATAAATTGGCCCGCCATGGGAGGAATCTTCAAGACGATAGCGCTAAAACTCTATATGGTTTGGGTCCTTCTGGTGTTTACCTCTTTTCTTCTCATATTCTTTCCATTTATAATCATTCCTGTACTGCTGGGTGAGCGCTTTGGTTCAATAAGTTATTTCGTTCTGCGACTGTGGTCATTAATATTTAGTGTTTTGACCTTCATTCCATATGAAATTCGAGGTAAGGAGAATATTGACAGGAAGGCTTCTTATATATTCACTAGCAACCATACATCATTTCTGGATGCTCCGGGCATAGCAATGTCAATTCCTATGCAATTTAGACCCCTGGGAAAAAAGGAATTGCTGAAGATTCCGGTTTTTGGAATTGTGGTTAAGAATGTTTGTGTGATTGTAGATAGATCGAGCAGTGAAAGCAGAAAGCAGAGTATTAAAGAAATGAAAAAATTGCTTCGTAAGGCAATCTCCATTCTCATTTTTCCGGAGGGAACTCAAAATCGCACTGGCGAAATACTCAATCCATTTTACAATGGGGCCTTTAGAATTGCATTAGATACTGAGCAGCCAATATTACCTATGGTAGCTATTGGTGCGGGGAGGCTACTTCCGCCTGGATCATTGAATATCAGGCCCGGGAAAGTGATTATGGCAATTGGGAAGCCAATTCCTGCTAGCGAATATCAAGATTTAACCATTGAAGAATTGCGGGAGAAGGTATTCGGGATAATGAAGAAACTGATAGAAGATAACCAGAAATAAGAAAGGGTTGTTTATTGCTAAACAACCCTAACTCCAAACTTACCTAATTTAAATTTATCAACCTCTTACTCTTAAACAAAATCGGTGCCAAAAAGTTCAAAAGAGGATGTTAATTAGTCATTGCCATCAAAAGATCGTGCTGAGTAATGATATGAACCTCATTATTATCATCTCGCACCATCAGTGCCTGGTTGTCTTTGTCAATTAGAGAAGACAACACATCCAGCGAGTTATCCAGTGCTACAAACGGCAAAGGTGGGTCCATAACTTCGGCCACCTCACGGTTTGTTAATTCAGGATTGTCAATGAGGCTGTGTAGCAACTTGGAATCAGTAACACTACCTACAAAGTGGTTATCATCTACTACCGGTACTTGAGAAATAGCCTCCTTGTTCAACAACTTAATAACCTCTCCAACTGGCATGTTCTTATCAATTGTAAGCAGCTTCTCTTTCCCATTCCGGCGATCCAAAATGTCTTTAGCAGTCGCAAACTCTCTTTCTATAAAACCATGATCGTTCATCCAATTATCATTGTAAATTTTGGCCAGATAGCGCGTGCCATGGTCGGGAAGAATGATAACCATTACATCATCCTCTTTCAGGTGTTCCCGGGCATATTCCAGTGCTCCGTAAACGGCAGACCCACAGGACCATCCCACAAAAAGACCTTCTTCACGAGCCAGCCTCCTAGTCATAATTGCAGCATCTTTATCTGTTACCTTCACAAAGTGATCAATCAGGTCGAAGTCCACGTTTTTAGGTAATATATCTTCTCCAATGCCCTCTGTCAGGTAGGGATAGATCTCATTCTCATCAAACTCGCCGGTTTCTTTATACTTCTTGAAAACGGAGCCATAGCTATCAATACCCACGCTAACCACTTCAGAGTTTTGCTCCTTTAGATACCTGGCTGTACCACACATAGAACCCCCGGTGCCAACACCGGCTGCTAGGTGGGTTATCTTTCCTTCAGTTTGCGACCAAATTTCAGGACCAGTGGTTTCGTAATGTGCCTGCTTATTAGACAGGTTATCGTACTGGTTTGGGTAGAAAGAGTTGGGAATTTCTTCATTGTACTTCTTCGCAACCGAATAATACGACCGCGGGTCCTCTGGGGGTACGTTGGTAGGACATACAATTACCTCCGCGCCCATGGCACGGAGAATATCAATCTTCTCTTGCGATTGCTTGTCAGCCAAAGTGAAAATACACTTGTAGCCTTTGGCTATTGCCACCAGGGCCAATCCCATGCCCGTGTTGCCAGAAGTACCTTCGATTATTGTACCCCCAGGCTTTAGCACACCCGACTTTTCCGCGTCTTCAATCATCTTTAGGGCCATTCTGTCTTTCATTGAATGACCGGGGTTGAAGTATTCTACTTTAGCTAGAATAGTACCCTTAATTCCCCTATTAAGGCTGTTTAGTTTGACTAAGGGAGTATCACCTATAGTCTCAATTATTGAATTATAATACATTGTTTGCCGCTTTAAAGTGCAAAGCTACTTAAAAGGAAAACCTTAAAAAATTAGTTGTGTAATCAATTAGTTATGTCGCCAATGCCGGCCAATAAGTATAGCACCGCCATGCGAACTGCTACCCCATTTTCGACCTGGTCAAGAATAATTGCGTGCTCTGAATCAGCTACGTCACTGCTTAACTCTACTCCACGATTAATTGGCCCGGGATGCATAATGGTAATTTGTTTCGATAAAGAATCAAGCAGCTGCTTATTTATTCCGTAGTAGAGAGCATACTCCCTTAGCGAGGGGAAGTATTTTATCTGCTGTCTCTCAAGCTGTATTCGCAGAACGTTTGCCACATCACACCACTCCAGGGCTTTGCGTACGTCAAGTTCTACCTGCAGCCCCAATTCGTCAATGTGCTTAGGCAGCAACGTGTTGGGGCCGCAAACCATAACCTCGGCCCCCATTTTTTGTAGCGCAAAGATATTAGACATGGCTACCCTCGAGTGGAGTATATCGCCAATAATAGCAACCTTCTTGCCTTCAACGGTACCTAGCCTTTCCCTAATAGAATAGGTATCTAGTAATGCCTGGGTGGGGTGCTCATGTGTTCCATCACCGGCATTTACTATGTTGGCATCTATATGCTTAGCAAGGAAATGAGGCGCGCCGGGACTACCGTGTCTCATTACTACCATATCCACTTTCATTGCCAAAATATTATTTACCGTGTCTAGCAGTGTCTCTCCTTTTTTTACTGAACTGGAAGATGAAGAGAAGTTAACCACGTCAGCTGAGAGTCGTTTTTCAGCTAATTCGAATGATAACCTGGTACGGGTAGAGTTTTCGAAGAAGATGTTTGCGATAGTAATATCTCTTAGCGATGGAACCTTCTTAATTGGCCGATTGATTACGTCTTTAAAATTGTCAGCAGTTTGAAAAATTAAGTCGATATCTGCACGGGTGAGATTCTTTATACCAAGTAAGTGCTTATCGCTTAATTTGCTCATTTAATTATTGCCTTGGGTTACTAGCCAAACTTTATTTTCTTTTTTGCCTTGAGCCTCCCATTCAACCAGCACTTTTTGAGACTCAATTGTATTTACATGCTTACCAACATAATCAGGCTCAATAGGTAACTCCCTGGAATATTTGCGGTCAACCAGCACTAACAGTTCCACCTTTTCTGGTCTTCCAAATGCTATCATGGCATCCATGGCTGCCCGTACCGATCGACCAGTGAAAAGCACATCGTCAACGATAATTACTTTCTTCGATTCTATGAGAAAATCAACCTTGGTGGCATTAGCTGCAACCGGCTCGTCCCGACGCCTAAAGTCATCGCGATAAAAGGTGGTATCCAGATAGCCTAACGGGATGTCATGCTCAAGATTGGACTCCAGCTTCGATTTGATAATGTCTGCGAGGTATATACCTCTTGGTTGCAACCCGAGGATTACAGAATTCTCAAAATTTCCGTGGTTTTCAATAACGTGCTGGCATAACCGCTCCAGGGTTACATCGAGGATATGGGAATCGAGTATTAGCCTTTTCTGCACGTCAAGCGCAAATATAGAAAGATCAGGTTAATATGAGAAAGGTTACGGAGGAAGCTACTTATATGAGAGCTTATTGACGAAGAAAACTCTTCTATTCAGCTTAACTCCCATGTTACGAAGATTCTTTATGCGCTGAACGCCATAAGCGAAGAAATACTTATCGTGCCACTTCTCCAGACCACCAACGTTAGTATTGTTATCGTTGACAATATCATCCTCAAATTTCAACTTAATGTCATTGAATGATTTGCCTTCTAATACTGAATCGCTTTGGATAATCTTGGAGCGAACAACATTCTCATGTAGATAGAGTAGCACAATCTTATCATCCTGCACACTGGCATTTACAAATTGATCAACACTTGGGCTTAGCACATCAGTAATTTCAAAACTGTTATCCCACAAGAGCTTGCCCTTCTCGTCAAATCCAATTACAACCGCATGGGTATAGCGGTAGCCTTCCAGCAGCAAATTACCTTGACTACCAAGCGTGAAAGGGGCATTAGATCCAGCCGGGCCGGTGCCGTAATAATGAGAGTATTTGGGATAAAAGGCCTCTCCCAGCATAATGTATTTGTCACCATGCTTAATGATGTCGTGCACAATAAGCCGGTAGCTAAACCTGGCAGTTTTACCCTTAACTTTTTTTCGTAGAATCCGATTCTTTACTCTTTCCTGTCTTCGAGCTTTCATGTAGCTGAAGAAATTCTCTAGTTCTCCGTAGTCGTAATAGTTAATGTTTTGGCTGCCATCTTCTGCAACATTGGCTATAAACAGCCCCCTGGAATAAGTGGTGCGGTGATTGGAGTAAGTACCGGCCAAAACCTGGTTGTCAATGTTAGACTTGGTTGATCTGCCAAAAATAAAGTTGCGGCCATCACCGGGCTCAAGGATGGAATTTAGGCTAAGCTCACCATTCGGGTCGTATGATTTTACCGCCAGTGTGTTTCTTCTATCTTTAGTTCTTTCTGTTGTAACTATACTATAACTATCGTCTTCATGCACCTTTACTTGCACTAGCTGAGTACGATTATTATAAATGGCGCGGAGCACTTTAGTTTTTCTTTCTTCAAAATCGTAGTGCATAACTACCGGGCGGTAGTTGTAGTAACCTCCGTAAATGGCAGCGCTACCTGTTACTTCAAACTCCGTCAGTTGAATAGGAAACAGGTGCTCAATTTCATGGTGATCCAACTCCCCGCCATTGAGGCCAAACTCGAACATGTCGAGTTGCTTATTGCTTTTCCTTTCGTTTCTGAATAAAAGAAAAAACCTTCCACCCCCATAGGCATAGCCATTCAAATTTAAGTGGTAACCAAAGGGCCGCTTAATCTTCCAGACTTCATTAAGATCTTTGTCAAGCCTAATAATTTCCCAAAAGCGCCCGTCCCGGCTTCTTTCATCTGTTTCTCGAAAAAGCATTATCCCCTTATCGTCAAGGGAAAGCACTTCGAAAAAATTATCGAAGGCCCCTAAATCGTATTCATAGCGTTTTGGTTGTTCAAACTGGGCAATGGCTTGCCGGGCGAATGCGATAAGTGCAAATAGGAAGATGAATGTAAGCAGTTTGTTTGGAATCACTACCTAATGGATATTTTGTTTATGTAGAAAACATTCCTTTTCCGCTGATCCTTCATTTGGTGATTGGCGATTCTCTGGTATCCCCAAGTGAAAAAATGATCTTCATACCAATAAGCCAATCCACCCAAATTGTCCTTACCGGATTTCAACTGGTCGTTTTCGTTCTTTAACTCTATTTCGTTAACAAGGTTCTCCTCAATAACCGTTCCTCTATTGATAATTTTAGAACGTAATTCGTTTTCATGCTTATAAATAAGCGCTACCTGGTCGTTGGTAGTGTTTACACTAACTACCTGGTCGGCGAAAGGAGTAACTACGTCTTCGATGGTTACACTATTATCCCACAACAGGTTTCCAGCATTGTCAAATCCAAGTACCACGGCATGACTGTAGTCGAACGCGACCGGGTCTTCGCTTTCAAGGTTGGAAGCGTAACGTCTATAAAAGCCCCGGTTGCCATAGTTAAAAGTGTTAATCCAGTAGGGAGCACCAAACTGTGACTGCGACAGGTAATTATTGTAATTCATCGTGTATATCTCACCAAGCATGATATATTCGCCTTGCTCAGAAATAAGTTCATGAAGAATCATATGTGAACGAATTCTTGGGTTTTTACCCTTTGCACGTTTCTCTTGAATCTTTCCTTTTACCCGATCCTGCTTCTTGTCTGGAAGGTAATTGAAGTAATTTTTGAGCTCACCAAACTCGTAGTAATGCACTTCAGAATCGTCTTCGTTGCTGATATTTACGAAATAGACGCCTTTGGCCAAATCTGAGTTGATATTGCCATAGGTACCGGTTAATATCAGTTCATCTCCGGCCAGGCTGGTCGACTTTCCTGATAAAATATTATTTCCATCTCCGGTATCCACTTCTTTCTTTACCAGCAGTTTACCCTTTTCGTCAATTATTCGCACTATAAGCTGTTGATCGCGAAATCCTCTTCGCTCAGTGGTAAGCACATTATAGTTGTTATTTACCTCATCAACATTTAGATCTATCAGGTAAGAATTTCTTTGATATAGGCCCGGCACCACCAATGCCTTATCCTCCTTAAAGTCGTACTGAAGTATTGCAGGCATACTATTTACGTAGCCAGCAAATACTGCACTTTCACCAACCACTACAAACTCTTCCAGCCGCATGGGAAGTTCATTGTTCACGATAAATCGGGTATCTTCTCCATTAATAAGGTTTATTCGAACTATAGACATATCATCTTTTCGGGCTGGCCCGGTTTTAAAAAGCAGATAGAGGTGCTTATTACGGTATTCGTAGCCTTTAAAGAGATATCTTCTGTTTATGGCATAATCCCCCTCCCAGGCAGTAGTCAAATCGGTGTTTAGCATAATTACCTGCCATTCAATTTGCCCATCATCATTACGGCCCACCTTTTCCTTAAATAAAGCGATACCGAACTCCGCGGCAGAAACGACATTAAACGGATTCTCATTGCTCATTTTCTTGAGCTCGTATCTAAGTGGTTGCTCAATTTGTGCAAATGCACGATGTTGATAAACCACCAGGGCAATTGATAAAGAGAATAGTAAAATGAAGTCTTTACGCCACATAGTCATACAGTATAAATCCCCAGGTATACAGAATTGTTTGAACCTAACCTTCGCTTAGTCCCAATATAATATCGAACTCTTCAACCTTTACTGGTTGCACGGATAGCCTGCTTTGTCTTACCAGGATCATGTTCTCAAGCCTTCCGTCGGCTTTCACATCGGCCAATGTAACTGGCTTCTTTAGTTCTTTTTCTGGCACTACATCCACTGCCACCCAGCGATCATCATCTGTGGTTGGATCCTGATAATGTTCCTTCACGATCTTGGCCACACCAACAACAGCCTTTTCGTTAACGCTATGGTAGTACAATGCCAGGTCACCTTTTTTCATAGCCTTCAAATTATTTCTGGCAGTGTAATTTCTAACACCGTCCCAGAAAGTGCGTTTGTCCTTCTTAAGGTCTTCCCAACTGTAAGTTCCCGGTTCTGTTTTAATTAGCCAATAGTTCATGGTTTTGATAGTAATTAATTCTCAATCAATGATTTTAAAATTAATTAAAGTCGGATAATTTAGCCCACTATATACTCACAATTGCATACCTAGAAGCCCCAAAATTTGGATAATAAGCAAATTATTAGAGTCGTTCGCCATCTTATCAGCCTGATGGAGTTGCATGGAGAGAACGACTACAAGGTGAAAAGTTACGGCAATGCAGTTTTCAATATTGAACGATTTAGTACCCCCCTGGTGGACTGCTCTCTTGAGGAAATTCTCAAAATTAAGAACGTCGGAGAAAGCATTGCCAAGGTTCTGCATGATATAGCCCAGACTGGCACCACCGCACATCTGGATGAATTAACCCAGGCTACTCCAGAGGGTGTTTTGGAAATGCTGGAGATAAAGGGCGTGGGTGCTAAGAAGATTAGAATGCTTTGGCAAGAGCAAAAAATCGAGAATGTACCGCAGCTTCTTGACGCAATAAACCAGGGTAAACTTGCTAGCATCAAAGGTTTTGGCGCCAAAACACAAGAGAACATAAAAGAGGCGCTTCTTTACAAAGAGGCTAATAGAGGTAAGTTGCTCTATGCACAAGCGGAGAGTCTTGCTAACCAACTACTTGAAAAACTTCAATCTGAATTTGATAAGGAGTTTGTTGCTATCAGTGGTGAGATTCGGCGAAAGATGGAGATAGTAAATGCAGTGGTCTTCGTAATTGGTACTTCAAACGGTAGTGCTGCTAAATTCCTGGATAAAATTGAGGAACTGGAAAAGGACCTCGTCACCTCAGGACCTTTTGTCTGGAGAGGTATCCACAAAGAAACCAGTGCAAAAGTTGAATTTCACCTCTGCGATCAAAGCACTTTTAGCAAAACCTTAATGCTCACCACCGGCTCAAGCCGACACCTCGGCATGGCTATAGGGGAAGGAAAAAACCTTCGGGAAATACTGCTGACTCAGAGTATAAAGGTGGAAAATGATGCCTATGCCGCTGCTGGCTTGTCGCCAATTCCTCCTGAACTGCGTGAAGGGCAGTTCGAGTTTCAATTGGCTGCAGAGAATAAGTTACCGCAGCTGGTGGAGATGTCTGACCTTAGGGGTATTCTTCATAACCATTCCACCTACAGCGATGGCAAGAATTCCCTTGAGGAAATGGCGTTATATTGTCAAGAGCTAGGTTATGAATACCTGGGAATTTCTGATCACAGCAAATCTGCATATTATTATGCCAACGGACTGTATGAAGAAAGGGTACAAAAGCAGCACGAGGAAATTGATGAGCTTAATAAGAAATTAGCTCCATTTAAGATTTTTAAAGGGATTGAGTCAGACATACTAGTAAACGGTGATTTGGATTACGAAAAGCAAACTTTGGAGACTTTCGATTTTATTGTTGCTTCAATTCATTCTTCTTTGAGCATGGATAGAAAAAAAGCAACCGAAAGACTTATTACTGCTATTTCTAACCCATATACCACCATTCTTGGTCATTTAACAGGGCGCATCCTTTTGGCCAGAGATGGTTATCCCATCGATCACAAGGCGATTATTGAGGCTTGTGCCAAACATGAGGTAATTATAGAAATCAACTCCCACCCTAACAGGCTTGATCTGGATTGGCGCTGGGTGCATCACGCCATCGACAACGGCGTGATGTTAAGCCTGAACCCGGATGCACATGAGAAAGCGGCCTTTCATCATATGTATTATGGGCTCTGTGCCGGAAGAAAAGGAGGGCTAACAAAGGAGAAGACATTTAATACACTTTCTGTGCAGGAGGTAGAGGCCTACTTCAAGGAAAGAAAAGAACGAGCACTAGCAAGAGCAGCAGGATGAAAATTCTGATCATCAGGTTCTCCTCTATAGGCGACATCGTATTAACAACACCGGTGGCAAGGGCTTTAAAAGTGCAGCTGGAAAACGCTGAAATCCACTTCTGTACCAAAATGGCTTATGCCTCAATTCTGGAGGAAAACCCTTACATTGATAAGGTCCTTGTCTTGAAGGATTCACTTACTGACTTGATTGGAAATATCACAAATGAGAAGTACGACCTCATCGTGGATTTGCATAAGAATCTAAGAACAAGGCAGATCAAAGCCCGTTCGGGGGTTCCTTCCAAAAGCTTTAAAAAGCTGAACTGGCAAAAATGGCTATTAACGAATTTCAAAATAAACCACCTCCCTAATATCCACATTGTGGATCGTTACCTGGAAACGGTGAAGCATCTTGGTATCAAACCAGATAATCTTGGACTGGATTACTTCATTCCTGAAAAGGACATAGTGGAACCTGAGTGGCTGCCCGAAACTCACCAGGAAGAGTACATCGCTTATGCCATTGGGGCCCGTCATAATACAAAGAAACTTCCGTTTAACCGCGCAGTAGAGCTTTGTGACAAGATCAACAAACCAATCGTTCTATTAGGAGATAAAGGTGATAAAGAATTTGGGAGGAGGATTGAAGAGTTCTTTGCTCGTGGCAGCGACGAAGTTGAAGAGGGCCTGGAGCGTTTAAACAAAAAAACGGTAATCTATAACGCTTGTGGCAAATACAATCTAAATCAATCGGCATCCATTCTGAAGAATGCCAAATACGTATTCACCCACGATTCCGGGCTTATGCATATAGCGGCTGCCTTAAAGAAAGAAGTATTTACAATTTGGGGCAATACCGTGCCGCTGTTTGGTATGTACCCCTACAAAACTAAGTTTACAATTTTTGAAAATAACCGGTTGTCTTGCCGTCCTTGTTCGAAGATTGGATACAAAAAATGCCCCAAAGGGCATTTCAAATGTATGAATGAAGTCACATTCGACTTCTATCTGCCTTGATTAGAACTTAATCGCTGTCGGTTTCGCCAAAGCCTTCAGCCAAAATGCGGTATTGATCCAATATCTTGCCTACGGTACGAGCCACAAAGCGCTCGTTGTCAAACTGCTCATTTCCAAATACACCGGAAGCGAACCCTTGCCATATTACCTTCTTCCTTTTACGATCAAAAAATGAAATAAAAAGCGAACCCTCTTTCAACTCACATTTAATCGGGTCGTACTCCTTCGATGCCTTTCGTAACTCTTCCTCTTCCTCTTTCAATTCCTCTTCAGTCTCCGGATCCAGCAAGTAATCAGCTCCCTTCCTACTGGTTAACCAATAATCAAAACTGGGTTGTGAGTAAGAATGCATCATGAGGTCGTTGTAGAAGAGCTTGTAAGAAATAAGAATGCCTGGTCTTTTTGAAGCCACACGATAACCCTGAGACTGCAACCTCTTAGTAATCGATCTCTTAATTAGTTCGCTGTGTAACTGTGTGGTACCGATATTCTGTGTCTCCAGGAAATCAAAGGTCTTGTATTTATCAAAGCGCCCATAGTAGCTATAATCATAGTCTACAACAGTTTCCTCAACTGTAACACATCCAAAACTCATGATAGAGATCCAAACGAAAATCTTTAACTTCTTCATCCTTAATACCTAAAGTGTAATGCAGTTCAACAAATTACTAAATATTGCTATGCTTTGAAAATTTCTGGCAAGCACCGGTTGATCAAAGTGTTGTGGCATTAGCAGGCTTAATTCCTTAAATTGACAGATTCAGTTACGATCAATCCCATGAAACGACCACAACCAAAATCACTGTTATTTTTAGTCGCCATACTTGTTGGCCTTATCAATTGTTCTTCACCCTCTACAGAATATGATGTAATCATCTCCGGTGGGCAAGTTTATGACGGTAGCGGATCAGCTCCTGAAAGGCTTGATATCGGATTAAGGGATGACAGGATTGTGGCAATTGGAGACTTAAGTGGCGAGAGTGCGACAGAAACTATTGACGCCACGGGCTTGGCGGTTGCACCTGGGTTTATCGATGTACATGCCCATCTTGACCCGGTTATGCGACTACCTGGTTCCGAAAGTCACGTTAGGCAAGGGGTGACCACCGCCCTTGGAGGCCCGGATGGTTCCTCTCCCTGGCCCTTGAAAGACTATATGGATTCACTTGCATCTATTGGC
Source organism: Cyclobacteriaceae bacterium (assembly GCA_028285445.1). Classification (GTDB taxonomy): domain Bacteria; phylum Bacteroidota; class Bacteroidia; order Cytophagales; family Cyclobacteriaceae; genus JANQPQ01. Next base: position 59,303 of record JANQPQ010000026.1, read on the forward strand.
ATCGGAATGAATATAGGTTATACCATTGGCCACAATACCATCCGTAGAAACATCATGAATATGGATGATCGGGCCCCAACCGAGCAGGAGTTAGATACGATGAAAGCGTTAATATCGCAGGCCATGGCCGATGGCGCTTTCGGTATTTCAACCGGGCTCAAGTATCTGCCGGGGGCTTTCTCAGAAGTTGAGGAAGTGATTGCGCTTTCGGAGGTTGCTGCAAGGCAAGGTGGGTTCTATACTTCGCATCTTCGTGAAGAGGGACTTGGCCTATTGGATGCCGTGAAAGAGGCAATAGTAATTGGTCGTGAGGCCAACATTCCAATTGTCCTCACTCATCACAAGGTAATAGGCAAAGCCATGTGGGGAGCTAGCGTGCAATCTCTCGCACTAGTTGACTCAGCGAGAGAGGTTGGCATAGACGTAATGATGGATCAGTATCCATATATCGCCAGCCATACCGGAATCTCTGTCTTGATTCCGCCTTGGGCCAGGGCTGGTGGCAACGATGAGTTTAAGAAAAGAGTGCAAGACCCCATCCTCTACGATAGTATCAAGAACGGTATTGTATTCAATATTCTGAACGACCGGGGTGGTGCTGATTTAAGAAGAATTCAATTCTCAATTGTAAACTGGAAAGAAGAGCTTCAGGGCAAAACACTTCATGATTGGCTTGAAATGGAAGGGAAAGAAACATCCGTGGAAAATGGGGCTGATTTTGTTATTCAGGCGCAGGTGAACGGGGGAGCTTCCTGTGTATATTTTGCAATGGATGATGCGGACGTCGATCGTATTATGGCCCATCCACAGACCATGATAGCCTCAGACGGACGATTGGCGCAACCCGGGGATGGCCATCCACACCCCCGTTGGTATGGAACTTTCCCCAGGGTATTAGGCCACTATGCGCGCGAAAGGGGTGTAATTACATTAGAAGAAGCTATCAAGAAAATGACGTCCATGCCGGCTGCTAGATTGGGCCTAAAGCAAAGAGGTGAAGTGAAAGTTGGGCATTATGCAGATATAGTCATCTTCAATCCAGAAACTGTAATTGATAAAGCCACCTTCGACGACCCACATCAATATCCGGAAGGCATTGAATATGTAATAATCAACGGTCAGATAACAGTTAAGGAGGGGGTTTACGAAGACCTTCGCCCGGGTAAAGTGTTGCGCTTTAATCAGCAAAGCGAGGTGCTTTAAATTAACTGACCAAAACTTAATTCAGATGCAACGACTGTTTATTCTCTTCTTGACTCTTTTGGCCATCAGTTGCCAACAATCTACGAAGTATGACCTTATCTTACGTAATGCCACTATTTATGACGGCAGTGGCAGCAATCCATATGCCGGAGATGTGGCTATCAATGGGGATACTATTGCTGCCATCGGTGATCTTGGCGGTGGCACGGCAGCAGAAGAAATTGATCTCAATGGCCTGGCAACTGCCCCAGGTTTCATCAACATGTTAAGCTGGGCCACCACCAGCTTGATTATCGATGGCAAATCTCAAGGAGACATCCGTCAGGGTGTAACGCTGGAAGTTTTTGGTGAAGGATGGTCAATGGGGCCCCTCAATGAAACAATGAAAGCAGAGGCAATTGAAAGCCAGGGGGATCTCAAGTACGACATTACATGGACCTCGCTGGGTGAGTATTTGGAATATCTGGAAAGCAAAGGAGTTTCTTGCAACATTGCCTCATTTGTAGGTGCCACAACCGTAAGAATACACGAAATAGGCTATGAGGACCGAGAACCAACAGCTGAAGAACTAGAGAGGATGAAAGAACTGGTGGCTCACGCTATGGAGGAAGGTGCGGTGGGTGTCGGATCTTCCCTTATTTACGCGCCGGCATTTTACGCCAAAACTGATGAGCTGATTGAGCTGAGTAAGGTTGCTACATCATATGGCGGCATGTACATTTCTCACCTACGTAGCGAAGGAGACTTGTTTCTGGAAGCCCTGGATGAACTGATCACCATATCAAGCGAAGCAGATATTCCTGCCGAAGTTTATCACCTTAAAGCTGGGGGTAAGAATAATTGGCACAAGATGGATTTAGCTTTAGCCAAAATCGACTCGGCACGAAACGCCGGACTCAAGATCACAGCTGACATGTACAATTACACCGCCGGTGCCACAGGTTTAGATGCCTCTATGCCTCCATGGGTTCAAGAAGGCGGATATGATGCCTGGGCTGAAAGGCTTGCTGACCCGCAAATCAGGGAAAGGCTAAAAACTGAAATGGCCAACCCCGGAGATGGCTGGGAAAACCTCTACTTTGCAGCTGGTACTACAGACAATCTTCTGCTGGTGGGCTTTAAGAACGACTCACTGAAGTACCTCACTGGAAAAACGCTCACGGAAGTTTCTGAGATGCGAGGTACCAGCCCAGAAGAGACTATAATGGATCTTGTTATCCAGGACGGCAGCAGAGTAGGTACGGTTTATTTTTTAATGTCGGAGGAAAATATCAAGAAGCAGATTGCAATCGATTATGTTAGTTTTTGCTCTGATGCCGAATCTATGGCTCCTGAAGGCAACTTCCTCAAATCCAATCCGCACCCCAGGGCCTATGGCAATTTTTCGAGACTGCTAGGTAAATACGTTCGGGAAGAACAGGTCATTACCCTGCAGGAAGCGGTTAGGAGATTGACGTCATTGCCCGCCGGGAATTTAAAAATTCAAAAGCGAGGATCTTTAGCAGTTGGCAACTTTGCCGACCTGGCCATTTTCGATCCTGATGAAATAACAGATCACGCTACATTTGATGAACCCCACCAGTTCGCTACTGGTATGGTGCATGTGTTTGTAAATGGGCAACAGGTGCTGAGGGATGGCGAACATACGGGAGCATTACCAGGCAGAGTAGTGAGGGGACCTGGATATACTGGCAGTTCGAACTAACCAAACTTTGGGAATGAAGACATTATATCTTGTTCGCCACGCCAAATCCAGTTGGGACTATCCCCACCTGGCAGATATTGACCGGCCATTGAATGGCAGAGGAAAAAAGAATGCCCCGGAAATGGGCAGGCGGTTAAGAGAAAAAGGAATCTTACCTAATCAACTTATCTCCAGCCCCGCCAAGCGCGCTTACAAAACTGCCAAAGAAATTGCAAAACAATTAGGCTATCCTGAACACAAGATCAGGATTGATCACGATATATACCACGCCGGGCAAAGTTCACTGTTGGAAGTGGTTCGATCGCAAACTGATGAGGTTGAATCGCTAATGCTCTTTGGACACAACCCCGGATTCACCCACTTCGCCAACGCGCTAGCTAATGAGAGCATCGCTAATGTACCAACTGCAGGCATTGTTGCCATTAGATTTGATCAGGGATGGGATGGCATTGATTACGGAGACGGGGAGTTAATCTTCTTTGATTATCCCAAGCGCCTGTCATAGTAAGGGCTTAAAGTATATACTCTCCCAAATCTTTATTCTTGAGTAAGGAATCCAGCTTCTCGTCAACCATCTGCTTGGTTATCATAATCTTGGCATTAGGGCCAATTTTATCCGGCACATCATAAAGAAATTCATTTAGAAGCTGACTCATAACTGTGTGCAATCTTCTGGCGCCAATGTTCTCTACTTCCTCATTAATGTGAAAAGCTTTTTCTGCAATTGATTCCAAAGCATCTTCCTGGAATTCCAAGGCTACCTCTTCAGAATCCATCAAGGCCTTATATTGCTTGGTAAGGGCATTCTTTGGTTCTTTGAGAATCAGAAGAAAATCTTCTTTGGTGAGATTGTCTAATTCGACCCTAATCGGAAAACGGCCTTGAAGTTCAGGAATGAGGTCTGACGGTTTTGAAACATGAAAGGCACCAGCTGCTATGAAAAGAATATGATCGGTAACAATATGTCCATACTTAGTATTTACTGAGCTTCCTTCTACAATTGGAAGTAAATCTCTTTGCACTCCTTCCCTACTAACATCCGGCCCTCCGCCCTTCTTGGAAGACGACGCAATTTTATCAATTTCATCAATGAAGATAATGCCAGTATTCTCTGCTTTGCGAATGGCTTCCTCCTTTACCTCATCCATATCGATAAGCTTGGCCACCTCATCCTCCATCAGCAGGTTGCGGGCATCACCAATTGTTACTTTTCGTTTCTTAGACTTTTTGGGCATCATCCCACTTATCATCTCCTGGAGGTTGATCATGGAAGATTCATCCATCATTCCACCACCAATCATGCCCATACCTGATGCATTGGGCTGCTGTACGCTTATTTCAATTTTGCGATCTTCCAACTCTCCATTTCTGATCTTCTCTCTGAATCGCTCTCTTGTTTTCTCATTCAACTCCTGCTCATTCTGAGGCATTTCGTCACTTTCAACAGGCGCTGGTGTATTAAATCCAGTTTGGGTTGGAGCACCCTTAAGTGGTGGTATCAGGGCGTCTAGGATTAACTCTTCTACGGCCTGGGCTGCTTTCTCCCGAACCTCCTCTTTTTTATTTGATTTTACTAAGCTTACTGATTGCTCTACAAGATCTCGCACCATGCTTTCCACGTCACGACCAACGTATCCAACCTCGGTAAACTTACTGGCTTCCACCTTAGTAAATGGGGCATCAGCCGTTTTTGCCAGCCTCCTGGCTATCTCTGTTTTGCCAACTCCGGTAGCGCCAATCATGAGGATATTGTTAGGAACAATTTCGTTCTGCATTTCAGGATCAGCATTCATTCTACGCCAACGGTTACGAAGCGCAATAGCCACATTCCTCTTAGCATCATTTTGTCCAATTATATATTTATCTAACTCAGCAACTATTTGCTTGGGGGTTAGATAGTTTCCATCTGACATCATCTCTTTGACTAATTTTCTTTTCTTTTAATAATACTGTTAAGATTACTGGTAAGGGTAAATGTGTTACCTGCCGCGGCTACATGGTAGTTTGCCCTAGTATAGGCAAATTCAAATGATTTTATTTTGAACATGAATCCATAAGAAAACCCGGCTCCGCCTGAAATACCCTCTAATCTCAATTCCTTCCGGAGTAAATGATTATAACCAAGCCTCAAGTTGAAGTTGTCACTTAGTAACATCTCCATGCCCACGGCGAGGTGTCGGAATATCTTGTCTACAGTTCCTGGCTGTTCCGTTTCCAAACCTTCATCATCCGACACGAAAAAAGCCAAATCTCCCTCATAAAGATTATAGGCTGTAGTTGTGAAACGGATTGGCATGTACTCCGGTTTGAATGACACTCCCAGTTTGACATCGAATGGAACATTTGATTCACTAGTCTCGCTGAAGTCACTGACCACGAAACCAACATTTTCAATTACCATCCCAATTACCAGGTCTTTCGTCGGATGCACAAAAGTACCACCAATATCTAATAGCAACGCTGATGAATTGAAGCTTGCAATGCTAGTTGATACTATCTTCAAGCTGGCTCCAATACCAAAATTTCTTACTTTTCTGGAATGACTAATATTAAGCAGAAAGTCCCGTGCATCGAACTCTCCCAGGGAATTACCAACATCATCGAAGCTCTCAAAATTGCCGTAGCCCAGGTACTTTATTCCTAATCCCCAAGTGCCAAGCTTGTTATCGTTATGCACATAGCTGAGCGCAGCCAGATCAATACCTCCCGGGAATGACAAGTAGTTAATAGATGCAAATCCACCCAAATCTGCCGATAGAAGCGCAGGGTTGTTGAATAGCAGGTTTACATCCTTGCTGTAATGGGAAACATTGACCCCTCCACTTGCCGCCTGCCTTGCTGAGGCGGGTATGTTGAGAAATTCAAATGAGCGCTGCCCACCAATTTGACTAGCAGCCAATTGAGCAGTAAAGACGAGAATAATTCCTAAGGATAAACGCCTCACTTGGTCAAGGATAAGTTTACGCTAATTGTCGTCAAGCTTAAATTCGATAGCCCTTTCGGCCTTGGATTGCAACAGAGCCAGATCAATCACCTCTTCCACAGTATCAACGTAATGGATCTTCAAATCTTTGATATAATTCTGACTAATTTCGTCGATATCCTTCTTATTCTTTGTGCAGAGAATAATCTCTTTGATACCCGCTCTTTTTGCTGCCAGTATTTTCTCCTTGATACCTCCCACCGGGAGCACCTTGCCCCTAAGTGTAATCTCACCAGTCATTGCCACTTTTGCCTTCACCTTTCTCTGGGTAAAAGCAGAAGCCAAGGAAGTAAAAATCGTAATCCCCGCTGAGGGTCCATCCTTGGGCACTGCCCCTGCCGGAATATGCACATGGAGATCGTATTTCTCAAATACGCGATAATCCAGACCAAGGTCATCAGCATTTGATTTTAAGTAGGACAAGGCCGCCATAGCTGACTCTTTCATTACATCTCCAAGTTGGCCTGATAGCGTAAGCTTGCCTTTACCTTTGCTTAGCGAAGATTCAATGAAAAGTATCTCGCCGCCTACGCGGGTCCAGGCGAGTCCAGTTACTACCCCGGCTGTTTTGTTGTCTTGATAAAGCTCCTTGTCAAAGATCTCTGCCCCTAAAGACTTCACCACCATCTCTGGAGAAACCGTTTTATCGTACTTCTCTTCCAGCGCCACAGATTTAGCTACTCGCCTCACTACTGTTCCAATCTGTCTTTCCAGGTTTCTAACACCAGACTCCCTGGTGTAGTCATCAATAATTTTGCTCAATCCTGACTTGGAGAATTTCACGTCAGTACTTTTCAACCCATGCTCCTCCTTCTGCTTTGGAACCAAATGCCGTTTGGCGATCTCTAACTTCTCTTCCAATGTATAGCCACTGATCTCTATCACCTCCATCCTGTCTCTAAGTGCAGGATGGATTGTATCTAAGGAATTAGCTGTTGCTATGAAGAGAACTTTAGACAAATCATAATCTACTTCCAGATAGTTGTCCGCAAAAGAATGATTTTGCTCAGGATCCAGTACTTCCAATAATGCAGAAGCAGGATCACCTCTGAAATCTGAACTCACCTTATCAATTTCGTCCAGAATGAATACTGGATTCGAGGAATTTGCCTTTTTTAAGTTTTGGATGATTTTGCCCGGAAGCGCCCCAACATAAGTTTTTCGGTGGCCTCTGATTTCGGCTTCATCGTGAAGCCCTCCCAAACTCATACGCACATAATTGCGATTGAGTGCTTTGGCTACGGATTTGCCCAATGAAGTTTTACCCACCCCTGGAGGGCCATAAAGGCAAAGAATCGGTCCTTTCAGATCTTGCTTAAGTTTTAGAACAGCCAAATACTCAAGTATCCGATCCTTGACCTTCTCCATTCCATAATGATCCTTGTCGAGGATCTTTTTAGCTCGGTTAAGATCAAAGTTGTCAGTAGTGATTTCTCCCCAAGGTAGGTCAACTAGGAATTCCACATAGTTCATGGCCACCGGATACTCCGCCGCTGCCGGATTCATTCGTGAAATCTTATCAAGCTCTTTGTTAAAGTGCTTGCCAATTTCCTCTGGCCATTGCTTATCTGCTGCCCGCACCCGTAACTCCTCAATCTCCCGGTCTGGCCCCTCCTGGCCTAATTCATCCTGCATCACTTTAATCTGTTGACGGAGGTAGTAATCTCGTTGCTGCTGATCAATGTCGGTATTAACCTTGTTCTGTATCTCGTTCTTCAGCTCGAGCATCTGGATATCCTTAAGCATAAACTCAAGCAGAATAGTGGCGCGTTGTACCCCATCCTCGGTTTCCAGTAGCTTTTGTTTGTCTTTGACGTCCACATTAAGGTTTGACGACAGAAAGTGCGTAAGGAAGCCTGGGTTATGAATGTTGTCTAAGGCCAGTTGAGCCTCCTGGGGAATTTGTGGGTTGAGCTGTAGGATTTGCGATGCAGAATCTTTTAATGACTGCACCAAAGCTTTTACCTCCTTGTTATCCACCGGGGGAAACGAGTCATCCAAAAAATCAATGCTAGCCTTGAGGTAAGGGTCTTGCTGCAAATAGCTCTTCACTTGAAACCGCTGCAAGCCCTGTATAATAATGGTTGTATTACCATCAGGTAGTACCAACATCTTTATGATCTTGGCTCCTGTGCCTGTTTTAAAAAGATCGTCTACTTCTGGTTCCTCCGCTTTGTTATTCTTTTGTGCAATAACCCCAATAATCCTATCACCTTGATAGGCCTCCTTGACCAGCTTTATAGACTTCTTTCTTCCCACGGTTATGGGTATTACTACACCGGGAAAAAGAACTGTATTCTTTACGGGAAGAATCAACAAATCCTCTTTATCGTCGATTTTTTGTAGGTCTTCCTCGTCAGTGGCTGTAATTAATTGAATTAGATCTCCCTCTTCTTTAGCTCCCAAATCGCCGAAGAAAATATTATCTAAATAGTTGCTTGCGTTGTCACTCATCTTTTCCTGCTCTCCTATTAATGCCAAAATGGCATAAAAAGTGGCCTTTATCCGTATATATAAAAGTGTTTCTAAGAGGTTCAAGAGGCATGCCAATTGCATGTAGTAGCAAAGCTCTTTCTTTTAAAAGAAGGAGATAAAGCTTAATTTTAGATATAATTTTTGCCAAAGAGTTGACTTCCAACCATGCCAGCAATTAAAGATTGGGTAGGTATTTTTCTAATAATAATGGCTGGGGTATCTGTCGTTAGTACAGATGTAAATGCTCAACGAGGAAGAAAAAGTAAGCTGCTTTCGCCCGAATATCTCAATAAGGACATATCCAGCTTTGCCCAATCTGACCTTTTTGACTTTAAGAATGTAAACAGGATAGACTACTTCCTTGACAGAAAGGAGTTGGGGACCATCCTGGCGCTTGACCAGGAAAAGGACTGGCAGAGACTATACGCCCCGCTGAGGCAGTATGTAAGAAAGTTCGGAATTGAGAATTTTTACAAAGATACCTACCTCATTTGGCGCCTTGCCAAATTGACAGAGACTTATGGTAATCAGGATGAGGCCATTCTACTTTATAAGTTGGTGCTTAAACATCACAGAGACGAAGTCAATATTGGCAAAATAGAGCTGCATTACGACAGCCTGGTGCAGAACGACAAGGATTATTACGTACCTCTTGACTATTACTATGAGCTAGTTGAGTTTCGTAATGAAGTTGACACCTTGCGGCCACCGCAAGGTGTATTGCTAAATATGGGTGAGGAAATTAATTCCGACGCCTCCGATTATGGTCCCACTTTGAGTGTCAGTGACGATATTTTAATATTCAGCTCACGCAGAAATGTATCATACCGTGGCCTTGAAGAAACTACCAATGAAGATCTTTTCTGGTCCACGCGCGACGAAGGATACTGGAGCAAAGCCAAGGCTTTTGAAAGCATAAATACCGAATTTAACGAAGGCTCAGCCAGCCTTACTAAAGATGGCAAAACGCTGTATTTCACCAGATGCTACTCGCCAGATTCTTACGGAGATTGCGACATTTTTGTGGCTAAACTGCAAGAGGACAGTACCTGGGCTGAAGTAGAGAATCTGGGCATTAATGTGAATAGTAAGGCCTGGGACTCCCACCCTTCCCTAAACCACAATGAGGATACACTCTATTTTGCTTCAGACAGAATCGGTGGATTTGGCTTAGGGGATATCTACTATACCTACCGCACTTTCAATGGCGATTGGTCTCCCGCCATGAACGCTGGTCCAATTATCAATACACGTAATAACGAAATCAGCCCATTTTATCATCATGTTTATGATGTGCTCTATTTTAGTTCGAATGGACACGCACTGAACTTTGGCCTATTTGATATCTACAAAACTTATCGGCATGATAAGAACTGGGGTGAACCGAAGAATATCGGCCCCCTGGTGAATGGGCCGGGTAATGAATACTACTTTACCATAGATTCTGAATCCAAAGATCTGTTCTATGCCCGCTCAAAAGAGAAAGACAATTCAGATCTTGATCTTTACAGCTTCCCACTTCCGATGGAAGCACAGCCCGGGGCGACTACGAAATTTGTAGGAAATATTTCCAACCAGATTGATAATGAACCATTCAAGGGGATCGTCTCTATCATCGATATGGATAACGGCATTGAGGTAGCTCCTAAATTCCTCAGGCCTGATGGCACCTTTGAATTCGACCTCATCAATAATAATAACTACCTACTGATTATTAGGGGGGAAGAGTTTCTCAAGATTGAAGAGCTCTTTTACCTGGATGGCGACTCTGAGTTCATCCAGAAAACGGAAAATATTTCTTCCAAGATTGAATTTGAATCTATTGTGTTTGGAAATGGGGTAGCCGACTTAAGTGCTGAAATGTATGGTGACCTGGACAAGATTGCGGAGTTCCTGCTTGACAATCCCAATTTTAAGCTTAAAATCTCCGGCCACACTGATACTGACGGAAGAGAAGATTTCAACCTCACTCTTTCTCAAGACAGAGCTGACGCCATTAAAGAATATATCGTATTCTTCGGGTCGGTAGAGCCTGCACGAGTGGAGGCCCGGGGCTTTGGAAGTTCTATGCCAATCGTGGAGAGTTCCAGCGATGAAAACAAAGAGCTAAACCGCCGTGTGGAATTTCAACTCTACAAAGTACGGGACGGTTCCTAGCCCAGCCACTATTCATTTAGGTTCTTCAGCTTTCTACTCTCGCTGATATCTCCCTCAATATTATAATAGGCAAATATCTCCTTGATTGCTCCATCTTCCGTATAAAGCCATTCACTAACCACCATGGTAAAGCCAGGATTCACTATAGTATAGCGAACTGCAGCCCGATTGCCTTCATATACTTCATCATGAAGATTGATCTTGTTCCCTAAGAATTTGTCTTGATTAGATTTGACCAGTTCCAAATACGGGTCGCGGCCATCTATGGTGCCGTACGGGCTGTGGTGCTTGAAATTTTCAGAAAGAGGCATGTCAAGAAAATCTCCGCTATCCCATCTTTCAAACCATTCGTTTACCAGTTCTTTTGTGTTCTTCATTTTAATGATCTCAAATTTCTGCCAGCCATAATACTGTTTTACGCAGATATCAGGATCGAACTAAAGTAGGATTTTCAGCAATACGGCATTAATCCGTCTTAAGAACCAGGGAAAAAGAGGTAGCCAGGACCCAACAAAGAACCTGGTGATCGCCGCATTGGTGCAATCGTCTACCTCTTTTATTCTTGCAAAAAACTCTTCATGGCCGCGTTCACTTCCTCCGGCTTATCTTTCCACATACAGAGGTGTCCTCCCTCTATATCCACAAACTTCATCTCCGGATTCTGCTCTTTGGCCAAATCCCAAACATTGATGAAATAGTTCTCTACATAGAAGATATCCTGATTGGTGAGTACAGACTGGTTAAAGGTTGGTACTAAGACCAGGGTTGGCGTTTTTACTTTTGCGAAATCTGCGGACATATCCTGCGCCCAGAATTCGCATAAATATCTTATCAGTACTGGTAGTGGAGCAGAGTTAGCTTCATCCCACAGTTGCTGGGCGATATCGGTATCATTGGCATATTGGTCGGCTGTAAAGTTGTTGGCATCCCAGGTACGTTTGGTTACGGTCTTAAACCAACGTGGGCCCATGTAATAATCCATCATGGCCACTCTTTTTTTTGGTGAGATTGGCCCTTGGTTGGGATCTTCCCTATCGGCAAAAAACTGGTAAGGCTGTCCTCCCAGGATCACAATTTTGCCAATCTTATCGGGATGTTGAATTGATAATTGAAAAGCCAGGTATGACCCGGTAGAGAAGTGGCCAACAATCACCGGTTTTTCAAGACTTTCAGTTTCTATAAGGTTGAGTATACCTTGCATGGCACCGTCAATCCATGGTTTTTCCAGGTAGCTGGTACCAACTGCTGGCATAGGCGGCGCTGCTGTGCCGCCAAATCCAGGAAGGCTTATGGCATAAGTTGTATACTCACTGCCAAATGATTTTACTAAGTCTGAAAATATGCCAGCCCCAAATCCGTAGCCTGCAATCAATATCATGGCTGTATTGCCGGAACCTGATTTCTTAATTTCCCCCAGTTCGCCGAGCACACCGGTTGTGTAGTTTTCAGCATGAACAAGATTGTTGAGGCTACTATCCTGTTCCATAATCCGCTGACTAAACAGCGGTTGACTAATAATGTTGAGCAAGATAGATATGAGTGCCAATAGCAGGCTCGCTGGCTTACAGAATTTCATAGCAGTTATTTCAAGCTTTTACCTCGAATTACTGCTTTAAGTCAATAATAGAGGTTACTGCCAGTCGGCGGTAACTTGTTTTTTACTTAAGTGGGCGATTTATTGGGGTGAAGATGGCAGGTTAGCCCGCTGATAGTACTCTGTAGGACTCAACCCTACCTGCTTCTTAAACGCGCGATAAAAACTAACTTTATTGCTGAAGCCCGCCTCGTATGCGATATCAATAAACTTCAACTTCTGTCCTCGGTTTTCGTCGATAATTTGCTTGGCCTCCTCTACCCGATAGCCATTGAGATACTCATAGAAAGTGCAGCCAAAACCTTGATTAAGCACCTGGGACAAATGGTGTTTCGAGATCTGCAGAGCCTCAGCCACATCAAGAATTGAAATATCTTCCAGGTAAGGCTTTTCGGCTTGCATAAAAGTCTCCAGCTTCTCTTTGTATGCATTCAATAAGCCATCGTCTAAAGAAGATTTTTTGTATTTCAATGGCTGACGCGAATCATCCCCACCAAAAAGCAATGGTTCGTTAACCGCAACATAACCTATCAGCTGTATCACCAGCATCATGATGGTTACATGCAGGTAATCTACGAACTTGGGATATCCCTCTAGCAAGGCAAAAGTAAAATAGGCAGCCACACAGCTTAATATAAATACTGCATATCCCAGAAGAACTCGCTTAAACCACACCACGCTGCGAGCGGTAGATTCGGTGAGGGAATTCTTCACCTGCGCCTTGACCAAGACCCGTCTGGAAATTAGCACATAGGTTAAGTTATAGAGGAAGAAACCCAGTCCGCTCAGGAATCTCTTAATTGAATAAGAAACATCGTTCCTTCTTTCTAAGACGCTCTCAATAACCCTCATCTTGGAATCTAAATCCCAGGTAAAATACCGCATCATGGAGGCAGCCATAATCAAAGCGGGAATAAAGTGTAGCAAATTCACCCCCCATATTTTTACTTTTTGTCCAGTTATCGACTTGGAGTAAAAAAACAACAGGGGGCCCATGGTGAGCAACAAGGGATAGCTTGTTGTGTGTAGTCTAGGTATATACTGAATGAAACCGGTAACTACCGAGGCGTATTCAAGCAAATGCAACGAGAAAGCAAAAAGTAAGCTGGCAAAAATCCGATGCGTGAACCGATGGCGTTTTTTGAGGAAGAGAACTACTGACAGTGCAAAGCCGTGGAAAGCACCGAAAAGAATAAGAATTGCCCAGAAGTCGATTGTGATCTCCTTCACCTGTTAGAAGCTACTTGCGTTTCCAAATGTTATCGCCAACAATCTCATTGAATACCTGGTCTTTTAAAGACTTACTTATTGGCACTTTTCTATCACCAATAAGTAGTTGGTTACCTTCAATGGAATTTACCTTATCCTTGGCAACAATGAAAGATTTATGCACTCGTAGGAAGTTCGCAGCAGGTAGCCGGTCATTTGCAGATTTGAGTGACATCAGGGCAAGATGCGAATTTTGCTCCAGATGGATCTTAACGTAGTCTTTGTAGCCCTCCACGCAATAGATATCATCGAACAAAATCTTTACAAATTTGCCATCTTCTTTAATGAAAAAGGATTCTATGACTTTTGAAGGGGTGGAGGTAAAGTGCTCGCGGACCTTGTCGCAGGTTTGGAGAAATCGAGGAAGAGTAATGGGCTTCACCAGATAATCAAAGCCGTTCAGCTCATAACTATCTACTGCAAATTCTCTATAGGCGGTGGTGAAGACAATCACTGGTGGCGATTGTAAAGTCTTGGCAAACTCGAGGCCCGACATCTTAGGCATATTGATATCAAGGAAAATAAGGTCCACTGACTCCTGTTGAAGGAAGTTCAAGGCATCAATTGCCCTATTAAACTCCCCGGCTTGCTCCAGAAAATCTACTTCCGAAATGTATTCTCCCAGCCCCTCTCTGGCCAGGGGTTCATCATCTACCACAATACACTTAATTGTCATGTAAAGTCAGGTTCAGCTTTACAATAAACTCCCCCTGATGATCGGAGATATGTAGCTTGTGCGCCTTAGGGTACAGCAGTTCCAGCCTTCTTTTTACATTTTCAAGGCCAAGCCCACCAATTTTAGGATTGTAGTTGATAGGCTCATACTGGTTAGAACAGTAGAAAGTAAGGTCGTTATGATCCAGTTTGATATCAATATCGATCCCATACGTGGGCTTGCCGGAGTTAAGACTATGCTTAAAAGCATTTTCAACAAACGGAAGCAAAACCATGGGCACTATAGTTTTGTCATTGCCATTGCCAGAATAGGCCCAGTTAACACTTACCTTGTCTGCATGCCTAACCTTTTCTAGCTCCACAAAATTCTCCAAGTGCTTAATCTCCTTTTCCAAGGGTATTTCTTCTTTGCTCCCATCATAGATCTGATGACTAAGCATCTCAGAGAGCTTCGCCAGCGTTTCGCGTGCCGCATCCGGACTTCTCTTAATTAGCACATAGACACTATTTAGAGCGTTGAAAAGAAAATGAGGATTTACCTGGTTCTTCAACAGTGAAAGCTCTGACTCCAGGTTCTTATTCTGAAGTTCCTTTAGTTTTCTTTCTTTTTGATACCAATCCCGCATAATTACCAAAATAGTGGTCACCGCAACCAGCAAAATCAGCTCTACCAGGCTTCCAAGCATTCCGGTTAAGGAAAAGAAATACAGGGCCTTACTGGAATGGTAGCCGTCATCGAATAGCAAGAAAAGGTTGTACCCGGTGAGGAAAGTAACAAGGACCAACATCGGCGCCAAAATTACCACGTAGGTTACCGTGCGCTTCTCCATGAGAAATTTTGGCACCAACACATAAGCGTTGAAATAGACTAGTGGTACATACCAAATGATTCCGACCAAAGTTGTTTGCACCAGCGAAGGATAATGGTTGTAGTAGACCAGATCCCGAACACTCCATACCAATACATAGAGGATCCAGAAACCCAAGTGGATGCCAATATTTTTCATCGTTTCGTTCAATGCGAGAAAGCAAATCCGGCCATTACCGGATTTGCTGTTGGTCAATCACTAAAATTAACAAAAACCCATCACTCATGCCTTATGGAATCAATGGGGTTAGATTTCGCCGCCTTTATCGCATGGAAGCTTACAGTCACCAAAGCAATTCCAATAGCGGCAAAAGCCCCAATCAAGAAAACATCTACCCCAATGTTAGTTTTGAAAACAAAGTTGTCCAGCCATTTTCCACCACCCCAGTAACTAAGAGGTATGGCTATCACAATTGATATTAGCACCAGTTTGGCAAAGTCTTTTGAGATAAACAAAGTGATGTTGCTAACCGTGGCGCCCATCACTTTTCTCAGTCCTATTTCCTTAGTTCTCTGCTCAACCATGTATGAGGCCAAAGCGAAAAGTCCGAGGCAAGCAATAAATATTGCCAGGAACGAAAAGCTCAGAAAAATTTTACCCAGTCGTTCTTCGCCCTCATACAGCTTTTGGATTTCCTGATCAAGGAAGAAAAACTCGAAAGGCCTCCCTGGCGAAAATAAATCCCAATCTTCCTTGATTTCGGCGATAGTTGTGCTGGGATCTCCTGCCTGAATTCTTACCGATAGATACTGATTCTGAATGGCAGGAGACACTATCATTAACATAGGATCTACAGCCCGGTGAAGGCTATTGTAGTTGAAATCACTTACTACCCCAATAACCTGACCCTGACCGAGGGATTGAAAAGCACCATTTTGGTTCATAAAACCGATGTCAATCTTTTTTTCCAGTGGCTCCTCCCATTGCAATTTCTTCCAGGCAGTTTCATTCATTACAATGCCTGTCGAATCCGATGCAAAGTTCTTATCAAAGAGTTTGCCTTGCAGCACCTCCACATTCATGGCCTTTAGATAATCCATATCTACTGACATGGTGTAGAACATGAGGTTCTCTTCCTCCCTACCTTCAGCACGAATGTTATAATCGGAAAGTCTGCCTCCACCGGGCACCGACCGCGATGCCGCGACAGAAACTATCCCGCTTCTTTGCAGTAACCTTTCCTTGAAAGTTTCAAGTGTTTGTCTGGCTTGCCCGTCTCTAACTTCCAAAACCATCACCTGCTCTTTGTCAAAACCAAGATTCTGGCTTCGTATATAGCTAAGTTGCTCACTGATTATTAGTGTAACTACAATAAGGGCGGTGGAAACGAAGAACTGGAAAATAACCAGCGCCTTCCGGAAGATCGCAGTTGAGGATTTTCCGGCACTGATAGCTTTCTTTAGTACACTGATTGGGTTGAAGCCTGACAGGTACAGGGCGGGATAATATCCGGCCGCTACCCCTACGAATAGTGCAATAGTCGTTAAAGCCATGGCCAGGTATCCATAGTCCGTGGCCGAGAAGGGGATTGCCCGGCCGGCAACTTGCTGGAAATTTGGCCAACTTATAACAAAGATTATTGCAGCCAACGCAGCAGAGAAAACACTAATTAGCAACGATTCCCCAAGGAACTGGTAAATCAGCTGTTTGCGCATGGCACCCATCACTTTTCTTACCCCAACTTCAGATGCCCTGCCCATTGATCGGGCTGTGGCCAGATTCATAAAGTTGATGCAAGCTATAACCAGGATTAGGCCAGCTACGGTAATGAGGATGTAGATGTACCTCATATCAATATTACTACCCCACTCATTCTCAAGTGCCGATTCCGTATGAATGGCTGAGAGGGGCTGTAGTACAAAACTTCGCTGTGCGTTTTCGGCCTCGCTTAGGTATTTGGTAATCATATCAGGGAACTTCGCCTGCAACCCGGCTGCATTCTTTGCATCATTTATCTCCAGATAAGTGTACATCGGTGGCCAATACCAGCTGTTAAACATCCAGCCACCCTGGAAAGTCTGAAGATTGATATAGGAAGCAAGAAAGTCGAATTGTATGTGCGTATTGGAAGGCTGATCTTTTATGACTGCGGTAATATTGAAATCGGTGGTTCCATTCACCTTAAGGGTTTTATTTACCGCTTCCTCCTCCCCAAAATACTTGCGAGCCATCGATTCTGTTATAACCAACGAATTTGGTTCAGCAAGCGCCCTGTTGGCATCTCCGGATACTACCGGCAAGTCAAATATATCTAGCACGGTGGAATCCGCGAAATAGAAGCTTTCCTCCTGGAAAGCCAGGTCTGGGCCATTGGCTACCAAAGAGCTATTAGGGTAAAATCTCACCACAGCCTCCACCTCTGGAAATTCCGTAACCAAAGCATTGGCCAACGCGCTATAGGCGTGTGCTGCATGGGTTACAATGCCATCAGTTTCGTTCCTTTCTGTAATCCTAAAGATGTTCTCAGCATTAACATATGATTTGTCAAATGACAACTCATCTTTTACATAGAACAGGATCAGTAGACAACAGGCCATCCCAATTGCGAGGCCCATAACGTTTACTGTAGAATAGAGTCTGTTCTTCCACAGGTTTCGAAAGGCAATTCTTAGATAATTCTGTAACATGATTATTTTTATTTGAGTTTTTGCTTTAGTTATTATAGCTGGAAGCGATGTTCGCTAATCTCTCATCCAAGTCTGATTTTGGGTACCATCTTCCGTCTTTCATCACTCCAGCAATTTTCTTGGTATTATCAATATCATCTAAAGGGTTTGCATTCAGTAACAACATATCAGCTTTTGCCCCTCTGGAGATATGGCCAACATCCGGAGTTTTCAAATACAGCGAGATGCTGGTGGTTCCCGTTGCTAAAGCCTGATATGGGGTTAGGCCAGCCTCAACCATAGCCACCAACTCTTCATGAATTGAAAATCCAGCTACCACTGTATTGGCTCCGGCATCTGTACCTAGGAGCAATCCAGCACCGGCATCATGCAGCGCCTTAACTATTTGTCTTCTTACCTTCATACCTTGCTGCTGGTATTCCAGGGTATAATCCTCGAAAGTAACGCCATAGCGCTCAACGCTTCCATTGCGTTTAGAGCTCGGAATATATTGCCAGTACGGGTTGCTTTTGATTTCTGTCATTTCCGGAGTACCATTCGGAACCCATCGGTCCATTACCACCAAGGTGGGGCAGTTCCATATGTTATTATCGGCAGCCTGCTTGGCCACCCTGGTTATCTTAGTAGGGTCGGCATCAATACCAGCATAGCTATAGCGAAAAGACCATCCCCCTTGTTGAACCTGGGCTCTCAATGGAGAATCATCCCTGTCTACAGCATAGCCATACCCCAGCAAATGCTCGAGGCATTCCTGGCCGGAATCGATAACAGTTTGCATAGGAACCCGGGCCGGCTTATGCCCCACTACTCGCATTCCCAGCGACTTGGCAGTTTTGGTAGCAGCAGCATAGACATTAGGGGCTAGCATATGATACACTTTAACAAAATCATAGCCCATGGCCTTCTGCTGACGCACTGATTCAATTGCCTTTTCCTCGGTGTCTATGGTCCTAACCCAAAGTTGTCCGTACATAGTTGGTCCGGAGGTATAAATATTGGGGCCGAACTTGCTACCATCGGCAATCTGCTTTCTCCAGGTTAAATGATAGGGCCGACCATTTAGGTTTCTTACCCGGGTTACTCCATTTGATAGGTATAGTGTAAGATCGGTTTCATCCCAAATGTGCACATGCATATCAGCCAGGCCAGGCATCAGATATTTGCCCGAACCATCAACAACTATTGCATTTGCCGGGAGCTTCGAGGAAGCGTTGCTGCCAATCGTCTTAATCCTACCGTCCTCAACTACTACAGTCTGCCCCAAGAGGACTGTCTCGTTGCGCATTGTAATTACATTTACATTGCGAAAGGCAACTGTTTGTGATAATGCGTCAACACTGGCAAGGATTAACCCTACCAGTATTACTATGTTTCCAATACCTAATCGCATTAAACGTATAATCTAGTCTCCACTTTCAGGAAGTTTGGCCCTAGCAAGCCAAAAATTTATCCAGCCTTCTCCCCAGCTAGGGTGGATTTTGGAGGCTGGCGGAAACTCCTGATATTTTTCCTTTGCCATGCCAAGTATGATCTTTCCAGCCATTATATATCCGGGATCTCTTGTACGGAGACCATCCCCAACTAAGCCGGTGCCTGTCAACAGAAAAACCCGCGGGTTGTCTTCATTGAGCTTTATAGCCTGGTCCAACGCCTGGTTTTGCATAGTGGCATACTTTATACCGTTAGTACGATCATTCTTTGCCCAATAAGGAGACGACTGCAGGGAATTGATAAGGGACTGCAGCACGAAGAGCTCGGATTTCATTTGGTTATTGAAGTCCTTAACCGCCATGGCACGATCGAGGTAGGTTTGGGCGGTATCATAAATTGTTAACTGATCTTCACTCTGCCGACCAATCTGGGAATAGAAAAATGCGGTCCAATATGCCGGCAGCCACCTGTCTTGGTTCTTATCGCTCAAGTCTTTCGACATGTGTGCTGCTTCAACCATTCCAGCCATATCTTCAGCAGCATTGAAATGATCAATAGCCTTTTCGAGATCGGTAAATATGCCATCTTTCTGGGCATAGGAGGTGAGGCTCATTGCAACTAGCAATGAACACAGTAGAGTTTTATTCATGACCTTGTCTTTTTGTTGGTTTGCTTCTAAAATAGACTTGCACAGTTATTGCTGAAATCAAGTAGACCAAAGGCAGAAAAAAGTAGACAAGTGGTCAATTCTTCTAAATTTGTAACTCCTTATAATTTGATATAACATGTCTGAAGCAAACACCCAGTTTTCCCACGCCGCTCCAATTTTCCCGGTGAGCGATGTGGCTAAATCAATAGAATACTACAAGCATATGTTGGGATTCGAGGTGATGTTTACCTGGGGCGAGCTGCCTTCTTATGCCGTACTGAAAAGGGATGATGCAGTGAGCTTGCACTTGTCACTTAGAGATGAGAATTTCAAGCCCGCTTCGCGGCATGTTACCCTCTACGTTTTCGTTTACAATGTTGATGATGTTTACAATGACTTTGTGGGCAAAGGGGTAACAATCCTTAACCCTGTTGGAGACAGAGAATATGGCATGCGAGATTTCGATATTGAAGATCCTGATGGCTTTATTCTCAGTTTCGGCACTGGATTAGATATGTTGAATAACTAGCCTGGGGCTCTTACTCAAAGCGACTTAAACCTACTGATATCAAAGTACCCCTCCGCGCCGTCTAGAATGGGCGCTCCCCTTCCAAAAACTCGATTGACATAATCGTCGAAGTTTTCCAGATGGGTATAGTCAGCAGCAAGGGTTTGTCTACTTCTTGCTGAGCCATCAATGAGTGCATCGAGGGAAATAGTAGAGTTATGCGCTGTTACGGCTTCTGGAATTGTAGGGAATACAATTTGATCAGGATCCGATCCGAAGATTACCCAAAATTGTGATTCACCCATTGCCTCCCTGGCGAACCAATAGTCATAAAAATAATCTTTATTGCCTGTAACGCTTATATCAATATCTCTTATGTCGTCCCCAATAGTGATCAAGCTATAATTTGGAATTACTACGTCATCAGGCATCTCTCCAAATGCCTGGTACGAGCGCTGATTGCCAAGTGGATCTGTAAAGTTAAAAATAGCGCGGTACGTGCTTAAGGCCCTTGATGAGTTGGGCAAATGAAAGCTCAGAGGAGAAGACGAGCCTGAAGCTGCAAAATACCGCTCTGTAGCTGAGTTAAAATTGTTGTCTTCCCGGTAAGCGTCCACGAATAACGTACTGATTGTATGACCAGCGGGCAATGAATACTGGTAGTAGGTCATATCTGTTTCCATATTATCTAGTGACACCATAGTCTCCGGTCCTGGTTCCAGGTCATCAAAAAACTGAAACCTACCGCTGGTACCGTCCCTTAGGTACAGATAAGCGTAGCGTTCGTTCTCATAAATTCTGATAGTATTACCGGGAAAGAAATTGAAACCCCTCAGGGTAGAAGTATTTCCGTAGTTTATAACATGGAAATCATTGGACGGAATGTTCGTGAATGTCAATCGCCTGGTACCAATTTGATTCCCCCTGGAATTTAAAGAATTTGATTTTCTAAAAAGGCCAGTTTTCACATTCTGATAAGAATAAATGGAAAAAAACGTTCCTGGACGTGAGGTCACTTCATGAAGGCTAGCTCTATCCCCGTCGAAGTTCCCAGGTCGGGAAATGATACCCGTTTCGCCAGGCAGTAATCGCAACACGTTACCCACAATGTTGTTTTCATGGTCTGTAGCAAAAAAGAAGTAAGTGGAGCTAGAGCTCAACGACTCAAGGTCTATTTGGAATAGGATATCATCCTGCACTATGTCATTCTCAATCCTTATAGCGATCTCGGCCTGAGCAATAACTTCATTGCCGTTGTAAGCGGTAACGGCAAGATTGTGTTCGCCATCAGAATAATCTTCAGTATTTAGAGTATATGATAATTGCGGAGGGGCAAGGCTCGCCAAATGTGATTCCCCCAAATACAGGTCCACAAAGGTCACCAAAGGCATAATAGTTCCACTTAATTCAAAGGAAATAACATGTTGCCCCTTTATGGCTGTAGTTGCCAGGTCTTCTGGGAAAGTGATAGGTTGGGTGGCATTTGAATTGGGGTCTCCGCCAACTCCGGATACTGGTTCTACTATTGTGTTCTTACAGGCGTAAAGTGCAAATACCAGGAGAATTGTAAACAGGGCTTCTTTTCTAATCATTACTTACTACTTTGAAATTCATGCGCAAGTTGCTGGTAAAAACACACCGAGTGTGGTAGATATTTCTCAAACTTCAGTCGATATGTATCGTGGCTTCAAAAGATCAATAACTCCGTGACATTTTCGTGATTCTATTCCCTATTAAAAGGCGTACCTTAGCCTCGTAATTCAACCTGTTAGTGCCAGAAGTCAGGGTAATTATTCCAGCTCACAATGAAGAAGGATCAATCGGTCTGGTGGTAGAGGAAATTCCTCAAGATCTTGTGAGTGAAGTGATTGTAGTTTGCAATGCATGCACCGATAAAACGGCTGAAAATGCCAAAAAAAGCGGTGCCACGGTATTGCATGAAAGTCGCATGGGATATGGTTATTCTTGCCTTAAGGGTATGCAATATGTGGAAGAAAGCGAAGCACCAACAGACATAATTGTTTTCCTTGATGGCGATCATTCAGATTATCCGGAAGAAATGAATCTTTTGCTTAACCCAATTGTTGATGATGCTTACGATCTGGTGATAGGATCGCGCGCCTTGGGCAAAAGGGAAAGTGGGTCAATGACGATCCCCCAAATTTTTGGCAACTGGCTCGCCACCACCCTAATCAGAGTGATCTACAATCAGAGATTTACCGACCTCGGTCCATTTAGGGCTGTGAGGTGGGATAAGTTGAAAGAAATGCAAATGAGAGACAAGACTTTCGGATGGACAGTGGAAATGCAATTGAAGGCGGCCAAGATGGGAATGAAAAGTACTGAGGTGGCCGTTAACTACCGCAAACGCATCGGTTTTTCAAAAGTCTCTGGTACGGTCAAGGGTACTATCCTGGCCGGTTATAAGATTATTTGGACTATCTTTAAATATTGGTAATGCTATTTGCCCTTGAATTCATAACCATCCTGATCTATTGCCTCTGCCTGTTCATGATTTTCATCTTCAGCATGGGTCAGCTACATCTCACCTGGCACTACCTTCAGTACAAAAAACAACGACGTAACCATCAGGATCTGGGTAAGGAAAATCTGCCAAATGTTACTGTTCAACTTCCTATCTACAACGAGAGATATGTAGTGAAGAGATTGATAAAGGCAGTTATAGATCTGGACTACCCCAAAGACAAGCTGGAAATACAGGTATTAGATGATTCTAATGATGATACAGTTGACCTGGTAGATGAGTTGGTTGATAACTATGGCAAGGATCATAATATTAAGGCAATCAGAAGGGAAGATCGTGTTGGATTTAAAGCGGGGGCATTGCAATATGGACTGAGGCTGGCAAAGGGAGAGTTTCTCGCCATTTTCGACGCTGATTTTATTCCGGAGCCCGACTTCTTATTGAAGTCCCTCGGAGCATTCGCGGACAAATCCATTGGCATGGTGCAAACCCGATGGGGCCATGTGAACAAGGACTACTCAGTGCTTACTAAACTTCAGGCATTTGGCTTAGATGCCCATTTTTCAATTGAACAGGTTGGGCGCAGCCAGGCGGGCAGTTTCATAAACTTCAACGGCACAGCAGGTATTTGGCGTAAAGCCTGCATTATCGATGCCGGTGGATGGTCAGCAGACACCCTTACTGAAGACCTGGACCTCTCTTATAGAGCACAGATTAATGGCTGGAAATTCCAATACCTGGAAAATGTAGTTGCTCCGGCAGAGTTACCTGTTCTCATGTCGGCGGTTAAGTCACAGCAATTTAGGTGGAATAAAGGTGCCGCCGAAACCGCACGCAAAAATCTAAGGAAAGTACTCAGACTCAATATCAGTTGGATCAACAAGTTTCACGCGGTGCTACACCTATTCAATAGCTCCGTTTTCATTTTTCTGTTAATCGCTGGCATTCTAAGCATACCCATGCTATACATTAAAGATGCACACCCAAACCTGGAGATGTTATTCAACCTGGGTTCGGTATTTCTTTTTGGCTTCCTCTCCATTGCATTCTTCTACTGGATAGCCAACCGCGAAATACAACCACAGGGGCACAAAAAATACTATCTCACCATGTTCCCAACTTTCCTTACCGTAATCATGGGACTTTCACTGCATAACGCCCTGGCTGTGCTAGAGGGGCTACTTGGATTCAAATCTCCCTTCATCCGAACTCCTAAGTTCAATGTGTTTAAATCGAAAGATTCCTGGAAAGGCAATGTTTACATTTCATCAAAATTGAACTTATTAACCATTACCGAAGGTATCCTGGCACTGTATTTTGTATTTGGTATTGCCCTGGGAATCTACCTTGAGGATTGGGGACTACTGTTCTTTCATGCCATGTTAGCAATTGGGTTCGCTGTGGTCTTCTTCCTTTCCGTGAAACCTTTAAAGTATGCAACTGAGAGCTGAGAGATATAGTACGTATCTCCTGCTGCTCCTATCTCTCCTTCTTTACATTACTCTGACCTACTTCACTGCCCGCCCCTGGAGCACAATTTTAATCGCTCAATACGGTGCGTTGTTTTTGTGTTTCCTGCTTGTCTGTAAGAAAGATGGTGATCCGAAATTGCTTTTTGGCGCCGCAATACTGTTTAGAATAGCGCTACTATTTGCTGTCCCCAATCTATCTGATGATTTCTACAGATTCATATGGGATGGCCGCCTTATTAATAACGGCATAAACCCATTTTCGGAGCAGCCCCTTTATTTTCTTGAAAACCCATCGCTTGCCCCCTCCAACATTAATCAGGAACTATACAATAAACTGAATTCCAACAACTTTACTATTTACCCACCGGTATTACAAGGTGTTTTTTGGGTGGCCACATTTTTATTCCCCACTAACATTTATGGCAGCGTAGTGATAATGAAGCTATTTATACTGGCTGCGGAAATTGGCAGTTTGCTCTTACTGAAAAAGTTGCTACAAATATTCAAGAGGCCGAGTGGCGATCTCATTTTCTATAGCCTTAATCCACTTATCATTTTGGAGTTTATGGGCAACATTCACTTTGAAGCCTTTATGGTTTTCTTTCTTCTCTTAAGTATTTATCTAATCCATCTGGGTAAATCTAAACTCGGCGCAGGTGCTTTCGCTTTGGCTGTTGCCTCTAAGTTGAATCCCCTCATTTTTCTTCCGCTACTGTTTAAGCGCTTAGGGTGGGTTGGCAATCTAGTGTTCTCCTCAATTGTAGGGGTCCTTACTTTAATCCTCTTTACTCCTCTACTTGGTATCGATCTGTACAATGGCCTTTCAAATAGCATCTCGCTTTATTTTGAGAAGTTCGAATTTAATGCCAGCATCTACTATCTGGTTAGAGAAGTAGGCTATTGGATTAAGGGATATAATGTGATACAAATTGTTGGCAGCTACCTCGCCCTGTCCACTTTCATCTTAATCCTTTCATTCTCGGCCTGGGAATGGCGAAGGAAGGTCTCCACACCTGTGGCGTTCTTATTTGTCTATTTTATCTACATGGCCTTCGCAACGATTGTGCACCCGTGGTACATTACGCCACTAATTGCATTCTGCGTGCTTACTCCTTTCAGGTTTCCACTACTTTGGTCTTTCTTGATCTTCTTCACTTACCTCGGTTACGGTTTTAAGGGCTATAGCGAAAACCTGTTGATTGTCTCTATTGAGTACCTGGTCCTTCTTTCATTTATCATTTGGGAGGTAAGGCAGAATCGGAAAACTACTGATTTATCTTATGTCTAATCGTCTTATCATTTTTGTAAAGAACCCTGAACTAGGAAAGGTAAAAACCAGGCTAGCCGCTGATGTGGGAGATAGTGTAGCGCTTGCCATTTACTATAAGCTTCTGGAACACACCCGGCGGGTTGTTTCGCAGGTAAACTGTTCTACAGCTGTTTACTATTCAGATTACGTTGATAACGAGGATGCCTGGGTCGAAGTAGATCGGTTCCAACAAACCGGGGCAGCTCTCGGTGAGAGGATGTCAAATGCTTTTCAAGAGCAGTTTAACCTTGGTTACAAGCAGGTGGCCATTATTGGTTCAGACAACATTGAGATCAGTGCCGAAATTATTGATAGTGCCTTTAGGCAGCTTCAGTCTCATGACGTGGTGGTGGGTCCGGCAAAAGATGGTGGATATTATTTATTGGGTTTGAACAACCATACTCCTCTCCTATTCAAAAACATATCTTGGAGTGGACCTACTGTTTTCAATGACACATTGAGCGTTTTGAGGCACCTGAACTTAAACCACTACCTGCTGCCCAAACTGAATGACATCGACACCTTGCAAGATCTTAGAGGTACAAATCTCGAGGCCTTGATTTAGACAGCTCTAGCGACCGAGTACCGCCCTTATGCCCATGTTGTAAGTGGTACCTGCACCCTGCAGCTTTCCCGCTAGAAATTTCGTAATCAACAATTCCATTTCAAGATTTCCCGGTAGAATCTCATATTTACCTCCAATACCAATTTGCCAGTAATAGGCATCAATAATGTCTGATCCTAGTTGCGGCATCAACTCGGTAGTGGCATAGGTAGTAATTCTCTTGGTAAGGAAATAATTCAAAATGCCTTTTGCAGGGGTTCGAACAAAGCTAGTTGCGCCAGGCTCTGAATTTCTTTTCAAATAAACCCAGACGCTTAACTCCAGAAAGATCTGTAAGTCCCGGGCGATATCCTTGTCGAATAAAAACTGGTTAATCCAGAGGTAATTGTCAAAAGCCAGAAAAAGTGTATCCATGCCGGTTCCAACAGGAGCCCCCTGTAAATTTTTACCGCCAGGAAAAAGGAATGTGCTAATGACTGAAAGTCGTGGTATGTCTGGCAGCGGTTGCCAATTGATTCTTGGACCGAGATAGGTAAGTGCGGTTCTTTGCATTGAATCGTCAAAAGAAAGCACCCCCAGGGGCGAACTACTCTCAGAATCAATTCTGACTGAGCCCAGCCAAACCTCAATGCCTAAATTGAACCTACCACTGACTCCATAAGTAAATTGATTGGATATAGTTAAAAACGTTTCTCTTTGCATCAAGTCAACTTTGAACCCATTAGCATCGAAAAACCGCGTTTGTGTGTAAAGGTTAGTAAATGATTTTATGCCCAATTCCCCGTGACCCAGCAATGCAGAAGGGGTATAATCGCGTACTAGCTTTTGATCTTCCTGGGCAATGGTAACATTACCGCTAATGATCATTAGCATTAAGAATTTTAACAGTTTCAATTGGAAAGAATCTTTGCCAACAACAAGCATTGGAACTACATTAGTTCGATCTTAAATTCTTCTATTATTAATGATGGAACAAGCTACTATTCAAGATTTATTCATTTACCCGATTAAGTCACTAGGGGGCGCAAGGTTGGAATCAGCACAACTGGAAGCGAAAGGCCTGAGGCATGACAGAAGGTGGATGCTAGTGGATGAGCAACAACGGCATGTAACGCAACGTGAATTTCCAACTCTCTCACTTCTTTCAGTTTCAGTAAAAAACGACCAGGTTAAAATCCAGCACAAGCATTCGGCCGAAGTTAGACTGCAGTTTGACGCCCAATTGCGTACCGAGTTGATGGATGTTACCGTCTGGAAGGATAGTTGTCAAGCCTGGGAAGTCTCCAAAGAAATTTCAGACTGGTTCTCTCAATACCTACAAACACCTGTTAAGCTGGTTGGCCAATTCGAGCAGGATGACCGCACCTTAGAAAACATATTTAATGTAGAGGGGGCAGTAAGTTTTGCCGACGAGGCGCCGTTACTAGTTGTTTCCCAGGAATCGCTTGATGATCTCAATAGCAAACTTGACACACCGCTACCAATGGATAGATTTCGGCCGAATATTGTGCTGGTAGGAGCCAGCGCTTATACCGAAGACGAACTTCCTGTTATCAAAGGTGAAGATTACCAATTGCAGGTGCTGGGAAAAACTGCCCGCTGTGTGGTAACAACCACCAACCAGGAGACCGCTGAAGTGGGGAAGGAACCGCTAGTTACTCTTAACCAATATCGTAATGAGGGTGGTAAAGTATACTTTGGCGCCCATGCCTACGCCACCAAAACCGGCAGTGTAAAAATTGGAGAGAAGGTGCAAATAATTCATCGCAGCACACATTAAGAAAATCAGCTGGAATAAATTTGCATCTTAACTCAGAATATTATGAAAGCACTTCTATTTTCATTAGCAACACTGCTACTGACCCTGGGGTGTAGCGAGAAAGAAAGTCGTTTACCCATAATAGGGCATAAACAAGTGGATTTTAAAACGGTAGATGGCAAGCAGGTTGCTGACACCACCTTTCATACCATAGCAGACTTTTCATTTATCAATCAAGACAGTGCAATAGTGACCCAAGAGACGCTGGCGAATAAAGTCTATGTATCAGACTTTTTCTTTACCTCATGCCCAACCATATGCCCAATAATGAGCGCTCAAATGTTGCGGGTTTATGAGACCTACCAGAACAACCCTAACTTCGCCATATTATCTCATAGCATAGATCCAGAGCATGACTCGGTAGCAGTACTTAAAGACTATGCTGAGCGACTTGGAGCTTCCTCGGAAAAATGGCACTTTGTTACTGGTAATAAAGACAGCATTTTCAATATTGGCCAAACCAGCTACCTGGTTCGGGCCCAAGAAGATCAATTTGAGCCAGGTGGCTACATTCATAGCGGAGCCTTCATTCTGGTTGATCAAGAGCGAAGAATTCGCGGACTTTACGACGGCACCAAGGCGGATGAGGTTGACCGATTGATCAACGACATCCCAAAGCTTTTGAAGGAGTATGCAAATGAGTAATCTTCTCAGAAGGGGTTTTCTTCTCCCCCTTTCCCTAATCTTCAGTTTGCTTATTGTATTTAGCTGCGGTTCAGGCGATGGCTCTAGCATGAAATCGAACATTAAGCAGCAACAATATGTAAACGAAGGCCGAGACCTTTACGCCATCTACTGCGCGAATTGTCATGGGCCGAATGGGAAAGGGCTTGCAGAACTCTTTCCTCCTGTGGCTCAATCAGATTATTTGGTCGCAGATATTAACCGGGCTATTTGCATCGCCAAAAACGGCCTGGAAGGAGAAGTTGTGGTGAATGGCACCAACTACGATCTAGCCATGCCAGCTAATGAAAAGTTAACAAACCTTGAGGTCGCCGAGATTCTTACTTTCATTTTGAATGAGATGAACTCTGTAGATACCCTGCTTTTAGTAAGCGATGTGGAAGACGTGCTGAGGAATTGTGAAGATTAGTTGTTGAGTTTCTCCGTAGCTTCGGAAATTGCAGTATTCATTACCTCCCTCACTTTCTCTATTTTCGACTTCTCATCCTCCAGGTATTCCATGGCATCTTCATGAGATACAGAATCGGCAACTGGTTCAAACTCGCGCATCCAATTCATCATTGCCTCATCAGCACTGTCAAGCTCAGCCAGGTGATTGCGCAAATCAGCTTGTGCATCCTCACTTAAATCGGGAATAGAGTCCAATCTACCCCGAATGTTGACCTTGAGATTATAGATATCCTGCATCTTGGGCATAACCTCATCGTGAATAGCCATTACTTCATCAAACAATTCAATTTGTTGCTGTTTGGCCCGTTCTTCCGGGGTTAGTTCAGTTGCCTCCTCCCCTTCGTTGCTGCCTTGCTTATTACATCCCGAAACTAGTACCAGTAAGGTTAGAAGAATCGCCCAGTTTTTCATACTAAAGACTTTGAGTTTCAAAGATATGTTATTGCCTGAAATATTAGGGCAATTTTATTACCCAGGTATTAAACCAAAGTGTATGTATTTGATAATGAATGGTATATAGATCAATTTCAAATACAACAAACTAGAACTATTATGAAAAAGCTTGGTCTAATTTTATCCTTGATTTCGGCAGCCCTGGTAACAAATGCCCAATGGACTACAAGTGGCTCCAAAATTTACTTGAACAGTAGCTACGATTTCGTTGGCATAGGCACAACCACCCCCACAGCGGCCATTGACATTAATACAGACAATGCGGGAGCAGGCATTGGCATAGAAATAGCCGATTGCTGCGATAACAGCCTAATGTTTAGAACCATCCGTGGCCAATCTACGGAGCTGTCGATTGCCAACGGCGGTGGAACCTACCACCATGGAGTATTAAGAATATATGAGACCGGATCGGAAGTCATAAGATTTGCCGGTTCACGTTTGGTGCCCTCCTATTTCAAGTACACGTTGGGCGTCGGAACTACAAGCCCCAACACAACCTATAAACTCCATGTTGTTGGAAATTCCTATATGAGCGGTTCACTCTTCTATACTGGTAGCTTGATCAAAGTATCTGATAAGCGGCTCAAAACTGACATCGATAAGATTGATAATAGTCTGGATAAGATTCTTGAATTGGAGCCTCAAACCTACAAATACACGCGAGCTATAGAAGGTATAAATGAAAACCAGAAGGTGGCAGGCTTCATTGCCCAGGAGTTTCAGAAGACCTTCCCCGGATTGGTGAATAACATTGATCTTGGCGAAGACAAATCTTATCTGGGAGTTGACTACAACGGCTTAATTCCATACCTGGTGGCCGCCATGCAGGAGCAACATGCATTAATCCAAGCGCAGGCTACGGAGTTACTGGAATTAAAGACTCAGTACCTCGCTAAGAGAGGTGATGATGACCAACTTGAATTTGGTAGTTTGTCCCACAATCAGCCCAATCCGTCCTCCACTAAAACCAAAATATTCTATGACCTTAAACGTGGATTTACTGATGCTAAAATTTCAATCCACGATTTAAAAGGCAGCACCTTACAGGAAGTAGTCATCAACAATGACTCATCTAAGTTCGTGGAAGTAGATATCGCCAACCTCAAAGCTGGGATCTACTTATATGTTCTTGTTGTTAATGGCCAGCCAATTGATAGCCGCAAGATGGTTGTAAACTAAAAGAGTTCTTGCTCTACACTGATCCCCACCCTAAATCCATTAAGGGTGGGGTTTTTTTGTGTCATTGGATAAATCACAACGGCTCTTTATTTGCAGGTTACTTAATAGCCATTTATCAAATAAATACATACCTATAATTTCGGTATCTTTAGCAGTATTTGTATATTTTTAAAGGTTATAACTACAAGTTGATAAACCTTATCTGAACCCTCTAAACCCTGCACAATGAAGATTGTCAACCTGCGCCTGATGTTAATGGGCATCGTTTTGCTCCTGATCGGCACCAACATCCAGGCCCAACGCATTGAGAACGTTAATGCAGTCCTCAATCAAAACGAAACCATTACAATTCGTTATGATTTAATAGGCTCTGATCAAAATCAGCGCTTCAGGATAAGCATATTCAGTTCTCACAACAATTTCTCTTCTCCCCTCAATCGCGTTAGTGGAGACGTAGGAAATGATATTGCCCCAGGCACCAACCGAACCATCCTTTGGCAAGCCAAAGACGAACTCGGTAACTATTCAGGTAATCTAACCTTCGAAGTTAGGGGCTCTGTAATCGCCGCTACACAAACTGGGCCACAACCGCTTACCTTCACCAGCCCGAAAGTAAACGACGCATTTAAGATTGGTAAATCTATGAATATCCTCTGGCAGGGTGGTATTCCTAACAATGATGTGAAGTTGGAACTATTTCAAAATGACATACGGCTAAGGAACATCGGCACATCACCAAACAGGGGGAATTACAGTTACAGCGTTCCTACTGATCTTAAAGGGGATGGCTTTGCTATTAAGTTGTTCAATCTATCAGATCCCAACGCATCTGTACTCAGTGGATCGTTCAAAATCAGGGGCAAAACACCAGTTTATATCAAACTAATACCGGTAGGAGTTGCCGCCGGCGTTGGCGTAGCTCTGCTATTGGGTGGCAAAAAGAAAGACTGCACAGACGTATGCGATCCTTCATGTTCGAATTTCAACTCAGCCGACCCCAGTTGTGCTACGAATCTGCCTGATCCTCCTCCACCACCACAAGGAGGCTAGCAACTAAAGTTGAATCGAAAAAACCAAGAAGACCTAAAAGATAATACCTGCAATTTCATGATGAACCGCAACTACTTAGTTATAATACTCTTAATCCTCTTACCAATCTCAGTTTTGGGCCAGGCGGGAAGTGAGAAGTATCAGTACGAAAAAGACGGCTCGGTAAGCTTTGAGTATATCAAACAGAATAATATTCCAGTTGGAACCTTTGACCTGGTCATTGGCAAAGATGGTGCTCCCAAGTTTTATGAAAAGGGTACAGCTCCACCCCAACAAGATCAATCTGAAATAACTCCTTTGGCAGGAGAATCTGATGCCAATTGGGATGATCGACTAACTAGCCTCAACAGCGTTGACCGGGTAGAAGTAAACGCCATGGTTGTTGATGGTAGTGGCAATCTTTATGTAGGTGGAGATTTCCAAATGGTTGGAGGGCAATCAGGCCAGGCCCTGGCAATGTGGAATGGTTCTTCCTGGTCGACATTCAACACACTCTTCGGAAATGTTCAAGCTTTGGAGATAATTGGCTCTACTCTTTACGTTGGAGGAAGCCTCTTTGAAGAAACGACGCAGCAAAGTGACCTTCTGCTTTGGGATGGTTCAAGCTGGAGTAGTATTGGATCTCCGAACGGCATTGTGAGAGCAATTGAATACCATGCTGGCGATGACGAAATATATATAGGTGGGCAGTTTACAACCGTCAATGGGCAATCCGCTCAACGATTAGCAATCTGGGATGGATTAAGCTGGCGAGAAGCTGATGAGGGAGTAAACAGCACTGTCTATGCGTTGGCATACAGCCCTTTTAGCGACCTTATGTACGTTGGTGGAGTTTTCCAACAAAACGGCTCTGGTACTGAGTCGATGAACTATTTGGCGTCTTATGACCCCTCCTCTGACGATCTATCACAGCTGTTGGATGGTGTGGGTTGCACAGTGTTTGCGCTCGAGTACATCGATTACAATGGCCTGGATTACATCCTTACCGGTGGCTGTTTTGGAGATATCAATGTAGGTGGCTCTCCAGTTCTCAATACTCGGTATTTTGCTGCTTATATCGAAAACAGCGCAAGCTGGGGCACGTGGACCAATGAGCCATTTAGCAACACGGTTTATGACATAGAAATTGTGGTTGATGAAGTTGGGGGATTTACTGGTTTCAACGACTTCATCTATATAGGAGGTTATTTCACCAGCATTGGAGCAAACACCTATAACAAAGTCGTAAGATGGGAAATTCAAGCCGGTCTCTATAATGACATGGCTACCGGTGTAACTGAATCTACCGCCACGGTTAGAGCCATAGGTGGCTACAATGGCGGAGCTTTTGTCGGTGGAGATTTCGTAAACGTATCTGGTGGTTTTGCCCGACGAGTAGCCAACTGGGACCAGGGATTTGACGCCTGGAGCACGCTTGGCACTGGTGATGCCAATGGTGTTCGCATGGGTAATCCAAATATAGAGGCAGTTACAGTAGTTGGGGACAACGTCTACATCGGAGGCTTTTTTAATGAAGTAGCAGGAATGCAAGCCAGCAACTTCGCTGCCTGGAACAAAAATACTGACACCTGGACCACAACCTTTAATGGAGAAATCGGCCTTGACGGTCAAGTACGCGACCTTAATAACGACGGGTCCAATGTAATCGTCGGTGGTAGTTTCAGTGACGCTGGTGGCAATACCGCCGCAGACTACCTGGCGCTTTGGAATGGCTCCACGTGGGGCACAATCGGAGGCACTACCGCTCCAAATGGCCAAGTTTTGGCTATTGAAAGGAATGGCACTGAATATTGGGTTACTGGCTATTTTGGTAGCATCGGTGGGATAGGTGCTTCACAAGTTGCCTACTACAACGGCGCCTCGTGGCAAGCCTTAGGGCCTGGCATACCAGGCGGCGAAGTCAACGCTGTTAAGTATGATGCGGTAAACGATCTTCTGTATGTTGGTGGCCAGTTCAACACTGTAATAAATGCTTCCAACCCGGGTAACCTCATTGCGCAGTGGAATCCCGGGCTTGGAACCTGGGCTGCCATGCCAGGACTCACTGATCAAAGCGGCTCATTCACCAATTACGCTCACATTTACGACATCGAGGTTATAAATGGCAACGTTTATGCCGGTGGTTTTTTTACCGCCAATGGGGATGGACAAAATACTTATGTCGCCGAATGGGATGGGGCCAACTGGACTCCAATTTATAGTGTCAGTGGTAACACGGTTCGCGCGCTTGAATCTACAGGCACCGACCTATTTCTAACAGGAGGTTTCCAGATTGAAGGCGTTTTGGAGGCGGATTACGTAGCCAAGTACAACACACTTACCTCCACGATTACTCCGCTGGGTACTGGACTCAATGGCACCGTTAGTGACCTTTGGGTCGACAATGCCGGAGACCTATTTCTTGGAGGGTATTTCAATCAGGCAGGGGGCACTGAGAGCATCCGTTTGGCCGTATGGGACGTACCAACCATCACTGTCTCGCCATTGCTGCTTCCCACAAACTTATGTGCTGGTTCTGATCTTGCTGTTAGCTACACTACCTCCGGCTCTTACGAATCAAACAACCAATTCATAGTTCAGATTTCTGACATCAGCGGAGATTTTGCCAATGGCCAAAATATCGGGTCGATTTCCTCTACCACCGATGGTACCATTGTGGCGACCATCCCTGGTTCTTTGGCGGAAGGATCGGGATACAGAATCAGAGTCGTATCTAGCGCTCCTGATATTACCAGCGCTGATAATGGTAGCGATATAACAATCAACTGTACCGTTAATAATTACTACTGGGTAGGCGGCTCTGGAAACTGGTCAGATTTTGCTAATCACTGGGCCACAACTTCCGGTGGATCGACCTTCCAACCACAAGCTCCAACGCAGTTTGACAATGTTTTCTTTGATGAGAACTCCTTTACTGCCGATGGCCAGGCGGTGACTATCGACGGCTCAGGCGATGGCTCCTGCAGAAACATGGATTGGTCCGGGGTTACCGAGGGAATCAATTTTGATGGAAACGGTCTACTCATCTACGGTTCTCTTAATTACGCTCCTACCGTAAATCCAAGTATCAGTTTCTACCAAATGAATTCTGTGGAGCCTAATGCCTTCATCACAACCAATGGGGTGCAATTGGCCTTAATGAATATAGATGGTACTGGAATTTATACATTGGTAGATCAGCTAGACATTGATCAACTCTACATCAACAATGGTACTTTCTCTACTGGTGACCAGACCATCCTGGTCAATACCATGGCAACGCAATCCACCAATACCGGTGATTTGATACTGAATGCATCAACAATCAATATTGGCAGCAGCTGGAACCATGGCAATCAGAACATAGCGATCTCACCGGGTACCAGTACTATTAGTATGGCTAGTGGTTCATTCTTTGCGGGTGGAGACGCGACATATTACAATTTAGTAGTTGAAGCTTCGCAATTTGGTGGCCAGATACAAATTCAAGATAATAACACTTATGAGGATCTGATTGTTCAGCCTGGAGCCAATGTCCTTTTCGAATCCGGCACTACCCACACCTCGAATAATTTCACTCTGGATGGGCAGAAAATCAACCCAATCATTATGGGGTCCATTAACCCAACTCTGGAGTTCTTCCTAACATCCACCGGAAACGACGTTAACGCTCAATGGCTGCAATTGAGCGATTGCCATGGCGGAAATGCTTTCGGGGCTACATACAGTGCCAACAACTCGATTGATAATGGCGGAAATTCCGGCTGGCTGTTTACCGCTCCGGTTCCACAGAACTACTACTGGGTAGGCGGTAGTGGCAACTGGTCAGACCCCAATCACTGGGCCACTTCTTCAGGTGGAAGTACCTTTCACACTGATCCTCCTGCCCAATTAGATGACGTATTCTTCGATGCCAACTCCTTCCCTAGCGGAGGTGCTGTAAGCCTCGATTTGGATTTCAATAGATGTAATAACATGGATTGGACCGGTGCGACTAATAGCCCTGGTCTAGCCGGTATCAATACCAGTGTCACCTTGGAGATACACGGTTCAGTTACCTTAATCTCTGACATGAATCCTGACATTCGCCAGGTTGACTTTGTTGGCAGCGGAGTACATGATATTAACACCGCGGGTAACAAGTTTCAGGATTTCGCTTTTATTGACTTCATCGGAACTGGCACTTGGAACCTGCAAGACATTCTTGAAGCCTTTTTCATCAACTTTCGCTCCGGTACACTGAATACTAATGACAATGACATTACCCTGGCCAGCAATATTAACTTTCTTGCCGGTAGCCCCAAAACCTTGAATCTGGGTTCTTCGACACTAACCACTCAGGACTTCTTTAACAGCTCCAGTGACCTCACAGTGAATGCCGGTACATCGACAATCATAATAAATGAAGATTTTGGCGCGGGAACTTTCCAAGGTGCTGGCTTCACCTTTCACAATCTTGAAGTATTTAACGAAGCTGAGATATACGGTGCCAATACATTTAGTACCCTTACGCTCCATCCAGGGGCCTTCGTGGAATTTGAGGCGAGCCTAACACAAACTGTTGGCACCCTCGTAGCGGATGGTACCCGGCCACAGCCAATAGCCATCTCATCAACTCAAGATGGTGTTCAGGCCACAATCAGCCAGGCTACTGGTACGGTTAACGCCGATAACATAGCATTACAAGACAACAATGTCACCGGAGGAGCGGTTTTTAATGCAGATGAATATCTTATCACTGGTGATGCACTTCTGGTAACCGGTTGGACCTTTGGCAACATGTTGGTGGCAGCTGATTACTTCTGGGTTGGTGATAGGGGTGACTGGTCTGATGCTGGTCATTGGGCTACTACTTCTGGAGGAAGCACCTTCCATGCCGAAGCACCAGGGGCCCTGGATAACGTATTCTTTGATGGCAACTCTTTTAGCACCACCGGTGAAAGTGTTTTTCTTGACATAGCCAACCCACTTTGTAACAATATGGAATGGCAGGCCGTGACAAACTTCCCAACCCTACTTGGCAACGGATCCAACAACTTTACTGTTTTGGGTGACCTTACCCTCAGTACAGAACTGACTGTTGAAGATCTTAACGAATTCCGAATGGTTGGCGATCTTACTCACAACGTCACCGTAAATGGAGCAGATATAAGCTCTACCGACCTGGTGTTTGATGGCGGCGGTACCTACAACCTTCAAAACGAAAGTTTTGAAGTCCTTCAGCTAAGAGTAGATGGGGGCACCTTAATGACTAATGGAGCCACGATTCAAGCGGGCAGCGTTTCGATGTTTGGCGATCCCATTAATATCCAAATGTCAAACTCCCAAGTCACCACGGCTAGCTGGGCCATAACTGGTTCTGCTACTTTCGATCCCGGATCTTCAACTATTATCCTGGAAAGCACAACCGCAAATCCTACGACTTTCAATAGCGGTAACAAAGCCTATAACGTTGTCACAATCCGAGATGATGTCACATTCTTTGGATCACCAACAATTACTGATTTAGTTATTGAACCCGGAGCTACCACCAGCCTTGATGCCTTCAGCACTACTACAATAGCTGGCACACTTACAGCTAATGGCACAGCTACAGAAATTATTACGATAAAGTCAAACTCCGACGGTAACACCGCAACTCTTTCTAAAGCCGCAGGAACTGTAACTGTTGACTTTGTTCATTTGCAGGATAACACAGCCACTGGTGGGGCAACATTTAACGCTACCAACTCTGCCGACTTGGGCAATGTGACCGGCTGGAACGGATTGAAGCAGTTTCAAACTATTACTTTTAATCCAATCAGCGATTTGCCCCTCGATCAAGCCAGCTTTGCCCTTTCAGGCACAGCAAGCTCAGGGTTAACTCCAATCTATAGCCTGGCTACTGGTGATGCCAGCATTAGCGGATCTAACATTACAGTGAATTCATCGGGCCTGATCGGAGTAACAGCTACCCAGGCCGGAGACGGTACTTATGCCCCTGCGGTTCCTTCCACGCAATACTTTTTTGCTGAACCAGTTGGAGACCCTTTCACTTTAGGAAACTTTAAGGAAGCCAACACTGTAATCGGCCAGGCTGATTTTACTGGCCAAGACATTAATAACGCACAGAACATTGTACCATTTGCATCCAGTGTAGCTGTTAGCGCCAATGGCGTGATGGCTGTCGGTTCAAGGGGTGCTGGAAGGGTGCTACTCTGGAATAGTGTACCAACAACAGATGGTGCCAACGCCGATGTTGTAGTGGGTAAGCCGGATTTCACAAACGCCAACAATGGAACTACTGATGCGTTGATGACTGAAAGTCGCTTCGTTGACTTCAGTCCTGATGGATCAAAGCTTGTAGTGTCCGAAGACAACCGGATTCTAATCTGGAATACCATCCCAACAACTAATGGTGCACCTGCCGATGTGGTTATTGGTCAGCCTAATTTTACCAGTAATAATACCGGCCTTTCTGAGACTGAATTCAACAACATTTGGGGTATCCACGTTACTGCTGGCGGCCAGTTAATTGTATGTGATGCAAATAATGACCGGGTGCTTATTTTCAACTCTATTCCTACCACAAATAACGCTGCTGCTGACGTTGTAATTGGCCAGGAAGATTTCGTTAACGATGACCCTATTGATATCGGAGCACATAGGATGGACTTCCCAATCGATGTCACATCCACACCGCAAGGCCAATTGCTCATTTCTGATTTTGGCAATGACAGGGTCCTGATTTATAATTCAATACCTACTACTAACGGGGCATCTGCAGATTTCGTAATAGGACAGGATGACTTTAATACCAATGGTATTGGTTTAGCAGCAAATCGTTTCGATGGCCCGTTTGGCATAGACGTCGCACCAGATGGAAGGCTTGCTATTGGATCTTTTGGCAATCACAGGGTTTTAATATATAATCAAATTCCTACTTCCAATGGCGCCTCAGCAGATATGGTACTTGGACAGCCTAACTTCACCACAGGTGAATCTCACTTTGGAGGTATCTCTGCGAGATCGATAGATAGGGTATATGGCCTTGAATTTGACCCTGCTAACAATCTTATGGTAGCCGGTCGCTTTATGAACCGCGTTATGTTCTTCGGAGCACCAGACCAAACTCCGCCCAGCATTGATATGGCTAGTTCTCCTGACTTCTTCACTCTTGGAATGGGTAATCAGGTTGCCTCAGCCACAGTCAGCGATAATGTAGCCGTGGCCGATGCCAGAGTCTTTTATCGTGGCGTATCTGAAGGTCCGAATGCGGCATTCACCCAAGGTACTGTGAATGAAGTCTCAGTGGGCCAATTCGCGTTCGACCTGTCAGTAATTGAGAGCATGAACGAACCTATTGGATTGGTTTACTATTTTGAAGTGGTTGATGGATATGGCAACGTGACCACTAATTCGAATACTGGCGCCGCCACTCATATTACAGTTCCAGCAGATAATAGTAATGGGAATATGGTTGGGCTAACCGCAGGAACGGCTCAAACGGATTACAGAATCATTTCCGTACCTTATAACCTTGACGCACCTGGTGTTGCAAGCGTATTTGATGAATTGGGAACTTATAATCCAACTGCCTGGAGAATCTTTTCCCTTGTGCCCGGAACAGAAACATATAACGAATTCAATTCCGGCTTATCCTCAATCGAATTGGGCAAGGGGTACTTCCTACTAAGCAGCACAGCTCCAACAGTAAATGTAGGATCTGGAAACACCCCAAGAGTCACTGCTCAATCTCCACACAGCATTGACTTAGTTCAGGGTTGGAACCTAATAGGTAATCCCTATAACTTCAATCTCTTATGGAGTGACATCATGACCGCCAACGGAGACCCCAGTGGCATAAATACGCCTGTTGACTATACTGGTTCATTTGTAAACGCAACTCAGATTGATAGATATGGAGGCGTATTTGTGTTTACCGATGCTGCCACAACCTTAGATATCCCCGTAACCAGGAATTCCTCAATCAATGGCCGTAATGGAAGCATTCAAGTACCATTACTTGAGCAACTCTCTGAAAATGAATGGGATCTCAGCTTTAGCTTGTCAGCTGATAATCTCAATTTTGATATCGCTGGGCTTGGAATGAGAGAAAATGCTAAGGTAAGTTTCGATAAATACGATGGTATTTCGATGCCAAGATTTATTGACTATCTCGAACTGAATTTTGAACATCCAGAGTTTTTTGCAAATAAGTTCAGAAAAGACGTTGTTCCCGTATCGGACAGTTACAAGTGGGAATTTACCATAGAAACCAATTTAGAAGGTGGTGAAGTTGATTTGAGTTGGAGCCTGGTTAATTTCCCTGAAAATGGCCATAAACTGGTACTTTTGGACATTGCTGCCAACAAAATCATCAACCTGAATGAGCTAGAGAATTATAGCTTCGAAACTTCTGAAAAACGCCATTTCTTGGCGATTTACGGGGATGAGGACTTCATAAATGAGAACCTGGCTCCAGACGAAGTCTTCATAGACGGTAACTACCCTAACCCCTTCGCAGAAAGCACAAATATCAGATTTGGCTTACCAGATGGCCAAAACTATAGAGTAAGGGGCGAAATCTATGATGGCACAGGTAGGCTAATCAGGCTACTGGTGGATGACAGTTTCAACCCAGGATTCTATGAAATAACCTGGGACGGCACGGGTGAAAGTGGTAACAGAATGCCGGAAGGAGTCTATTTCTACGTTATCAACGTAAATAGTGGTGAAAACACCAAAAAACTTGCTGGAAGGGCCTTGCTGAGGTAAGAATCCCTTACCTCATGTAGCCCTGAATTTCAGCCCAAAATTGCGTTTTCACGAGGCTATTTTGAGGTATTTCCAGAACATGTGATAAATGTTAGATTTTCGGTTTACCTATTGAATTTCAAGGGTATAAACGTTAAGAAAACCACCGGATGCGCAGCGGAAATTTAATATTTCATATCTGTGCATTTGAACTAAAATTCAATAACTTTACATTAAGACTAATCCCTTTAGCCATGTTAAAAAAGCTTAGCATCTTGACACTATCAGTGGTCACAGCATTTACTGCATTAGGACAAGAAATTTCGGGAAGAAGTAATTCCATTTACGTCAACTTTCAGGCAGTAGAGCCTGTCGTTGCCGATAATCCTGTTATCACCTGGCTCACCCCCTCCGAAGAAGTTACCACCATCACTGTAAAGAGAGGGGAAATAAAAGTGGGAGTTAATTCAGCCATTAAGCTGAAGAATGTGACACTGTACATAAACAATCTTCCAACTACCAATGATCGCGGACTGGGGGTGGTAAAAGCGGAAGACGCCAAATTTGATGAGGTATTTGAGAAAGGCATTACCCTTCAAGAAGGAGACAATGAAGTGAAGGTAGTTGCTGAGAATATCCGTGGTGGTGTAACCATCGAAAAAAGGTTTATTCGAGTGGAAGTACCTAGCCTGGCAACTCGTAATGACTATGCATTACTTTTTGCAACTGACGAATATGATTCTTGGAATGATTTGGTTAATCCAGTGAACGACGCCAGTACAATCGGAAAAGAACTAGAAGAGTCGTATGGCTTCCAGGTGGAACTTGTGAAGAACCCAACAAGAAAAGACATGCTGGTTAAGCTTCGTGAATATGCTAAGAAGAGCTATCTCGAAGATGATCAA
Source organism: Cyclobacteriaceae bacterium (assembly GCA_028285445.1). GTDB lineage: Bacteria > Bacteroidota > Bacteroidia > Cytophagales > Cyclobacteriaceae > JANQPQ01. The sequence continues at coordinate 100,534 of JANQPQ010000026.1, forward strand.
TTGTTCATTTTCATCGCCGGACACGGACAATTCGATCCATTCTTTAACCAGGGCTATTTGGTCTGCAAGGATTCTGAAAGGGATGATGAAGTAAAAGAATCATACCTATCTCACTCAAACTTAAGAGAGATAGTTAACAGCATACCATCAGAGCATATATTCCTTGCAATAGATGCATGTTTCGGTGGTACTTTCGATCCGCTAATTGCCAAGTCTGGGCATAGAGGTGGTGATGAAATCTATAATGAGCTTACTGCTGCTGAGTTTATTCAAAGAAAATTGAGATTCAAGACCCGTAAATATCTGACTTCAGGAGGTAAGGAGTATGTTCCAGATGGAAAACCCGGCCGACACTCACCATTTGCCGCCAAGGTGCTAACAGCACTTAGAAGCTATGGAGGGCAAGACCGTATCGTTACTCTTCCTGAAATGATGATCTACGTCGAAAAGATTAATCCTGAACCCCGTACAGGGCCATTTGGAGACAATGAGCCCGGAAGTGACTTTGTTTTTGTGGCAAAATAAAATATGCGGGTATTATTTCTAGGAATTCTTCTAACAACATATTGTTATGAAAGTTTAGCCCAGCGCCGAGGTACTGGGCTAAATTTTGATGATGGAAAGTATCAGTCATCAGCAATTAAGGCACGACTCACCAGGGGAGACTATAGCGGATTGCCTAACCAGGCATCACTGAAGCAATACACTCCAGATGCCGGTAACCAGATGCAACTTAACACATCTGTTGGCTGGGCCATTTCTTACGCTGCCAGAACAATCCTGGAAGCAAAGAATAACAACCTAACCGACAAGCGAGAAATCAGGAGAAATAGCTACTCTCCCGTCTTCAATTATGCCATGGCGAAATCGGGAGAAGATGCAAACTGCGAGCAGGCAGTAGACCTTTCCACGGCTTTGGAATCACTAAAAAGTGATGGCGTTCCAAAATTTGTGGAGTTTCTTGAATTTTGCCCCCAGTCCATTCCCCAGTCAGTTACTAGCGGCGCCAAATCGAATGCGATCACAGGCTATTCAAGATTGTTTGATGTTGAGGCCGAAGGTGATTTCAAAGTCAGAACTGTAAAGAAAGCAATCGCCGAGGGGTTTCCAGTAGTAATTGGCATGAGGGTTCCGCCTTCCTTCGATATTGCTAAAGAATTCTGGCAACCCAGAGAAAAAATGAGTGACGATTTTCCTGGGCACGCTATGACAGTTATAGGGTATGATAATAGCAAGTATGGAGGGTCATTTGAAGTACTAAATAGTTGGGGCCAAGAATGGGGTAATAACGGGTTTATGTGGATCCCCTACCAATACTTCACCGAATTCGTACGCTATGGTTACGAGATATTCCTAATACAGGATAAAAATGGCGGTGCGGACCTTTCTGGAGAGCTTAAGCTGCAACTTAATGATGGCAGTGATATGCCAGTGCAACTTACCAATGAAAAAGGCTACTACAAGGTTACTCGACCTTTCTATAGCGGTACATTATTTCGAATTATTATCTCCAATAACGAAACCGCATTCATCTACGCATTCGGTACCGACTTGTCAAATAAGATATTCCCGGTTTTTCCCTTCGAGGATAATATGAGCCCCGTTCTGGCCTACCAGTCGAACCATATCGCAATTCCCAGCGAAGAGCACTTTGTTGAAATGGATAACAATGTCGGTAAAGACTTCCTTTGTGTACTATACTCTCGCGAAGAAATAATTATGAAAGATGTCTATGCAGATATTGAAAGTGGGTTTGGCAGCTTCAGGGAAAGAGTATATGCTGCGCTGGAGAAATACCTGCTAAACCCACAGGACGTAGACTTCGATGAAAATAAGATCAAATTCTCGGGAATAGCGAACGGAAAGTCAACAGTCGCCATGATTGTTGAAATTGATCACCATTAGGGAGCAAAAAAGAAGGGTGCTACCGATTAATTCGGTAACACCCAAAACCACTAGAACGAGTATGTAATTCAAAATTACCTACCTCCAAAGCCCTCAGCCTTGAATTTGGTACCAATCTCTAGGATATATGTAACATCACACATTTCCCTCTGAGACTTCAATTTCTTTTTTGATAGTCGTAAATTGTGGGTAAGACTAGTACCAAAACCATCAATCAAAATGAAAACCCTAAGGGCATTCTTGTTATTGGCTATAATATTATTCATTGGGGAGCAGGTAAGGTCACAAGGATCTAACATCCCACCAATCCGTGATGTGGCGAAGCATTACTACGTAGTGATCGGCGTCTTTGCAGATCAAGGGAACGCCGGAAAATTCCTAAATACTTCCACCCAAACCTGGGGCGATACCCAAATTGGTTTTAATGAAGAGCTCTCTTTTTATTACGTCTATAGGCTTAAGACTCAAAACAGACAAGCCGCTATTGACCTGGTAAATACCACCAGGGGTAATGCCGAATATTCCGATTCATGGGTCTATGTTTCCAAACCGACAGAGCCTGAGCCAGAACCAGAACCAGATCCAGAGCCGGAGCCGGAGCCGGAACCAGAACCAGAGCCGGAGCCAGAACCAGAACCAGATCCAGAGCCGGAACCAGAACCAGAACCAGATCCAGAGCCGGAGCCGGAACCAGAGCCGGAGGCAAATTTCTTGACAATAGTCGCCCAAGACAATGGCAATAATGTTGAGGGCCTAATTGAAACATTTGGAGTTTCTAGTAATCAGCAACTGGCCACCATTAGATCTGGCCAAACCTACCCCATTAGCCAGATTACTGCCAATGCCCAGGATATAAAATTCAGCATGGATTTTCTTGGTTATGAAAACCAATTAATGAATGTTGATTTTTCATCAGTGCCTAACACAATTCCCACAAACTCAGAATTATTGGGAGATACATTGGTTATAACAATAAGTCTAACGAAAGCTCAAATGGCGCAGGTAATGCAACTTAACCACCTGTATTTCTACGATGATGCAGCCATTATGAAGCCAGAGTCTAAATATGAACTAGACAACCTGGTGAAAGTCCTTAATGAGTCACAGGATGTGAGAATACAACTCAATGGCCACACCAATGGTAACGACAAAGGTAGAATTTACATTTTTGAAAAAGAGCGGGGCAACTACTTTGAGATCCTGGAAGATAATCTGGTTATTAAGGGAAGTGCCAAGAAACTTTCTGAACAAAGAGCTGTAACCATTAAAGAATATCTCGTTTCTAACGGCATTGACGAGTCGAGACTAGAAACCAAAGGATGGGGTGGTAAACAGATGCTACATGACCCAGACAGTGAGGATGCCTTCAAAAATGTGAGAGTAGAGGTCCAAATAATTAACTAAAATACCGTCCATGGAATATCCCCCATAGTGGATTAGGACGAATTGGCTGGTTTGATTTAATTTGGCAGCTTATTACTACTCGAGATGACCAGAATTAGAGTTGCACTTCTATTTATTGTAGCCAGCTACACCGCAAATGCCACTTTTCTCCAATCAACTTTTACTGTCGCAGGAAATTCGGAGCCAACCGATTTCAAGAAGCTAGTAACTGATTCTCAGGGCTTTTATCAAAAGGCTCAGAGCCTGAATAAGGAATTCGCACACGTTGACTTGCCGTCAATAGAGAGTTCCATTTCCACCATCAAATCAAACGTTGACAGCATCAAGATCTATGTCCAACTGATATCCGACAATAGTACTGATAGCGCGTCAATGAATCACTTTCAGAATGCCGCGCAAAGACTATATCTGCAGGTGGAAAATACCTACGAAAAGATGTTGTTTGCCAAGCAGATTTACCTTGAAACTGAGGCCAAAAACGACAAACTTGGTACTGAGTATCATAATGTATGGAACAATGTGTTCCAATACCGAAATCGAGTACAGAAGTTATTCGTAAAGGAAGAACAAATTAATATGCATTTCGGCAGCTTGACCGACGTGGAGAAGGTTACTGTTAGAAAGAAGAACCTCTACGAGGCTGGCATTAGGGTTTATGATCATTACCTCGCTAAAGTTCGGAATCTAAAACAATGCGATTACGAAAGTCGCATCAAGGAGTTACGGAGGGCTAAGGCTATTCTGGTGGCAATCGAGGAACTGCTTTACGCCGAGGGCACCCGGCCACTTGAAAAGAGTTTGAAGAAGGATTTTGATATAACGTCCATAGAAGACAAGATTTTTTCCTTTAATACTACTGATTAATTAACGCCGTTAGCCTTGTCTGTGGCTAACTGTTTTACCTCAAAAGAACTATGCAACCACTGTTGGTTTTGCTGTTGCTAATACCTGGTTACTGGCAACCAATTCCACAGCAAGCTGCTGCACTAGACGAAAGTATCAAGCGCGGTAACAAAATTTATCAGAACAATTGCCAAGCCTGCCATATGGTAACCGGCCAAGGCATTCCTGGGGCATTTCCTCCCCTCGCTAAGTCCGACTATCTAATGGCAGACAGTATTCGAGCTATCACAACTATTACTGCGGGACTAAGTGGAGAGATAACTGTTAATGGGGTCACCTATTTCGGTGAAATGGCCGCAATCAACCTCGATGACCAACAAGTTGCGGATGTACTTAACTATATCAGGAATTCCTGGGGTAACAAAGGGCCTTTCATTAATGTAGAGCTGGTAAAACAAGCAAGAGATTAATTCTTCCCAAAAGATTTCGGCTTTTCAGGAACGAAAAGTCCAAAAGCATTGTAGTTGGTCTGTCTAATTTGCCTATTTTACTCTAAATACTTTTGCTCTGAACAAGACGGCTGTAATATTATTTTCAAGATCAATTGACGAGGAATCACGGGCAAAGCGCTTTATCGGAAAGCTTGGCACTGGCAGGAAAATATGGAAAGAGCTGATAAACAAAACCAGGCAGGTTGCCGCTGAATCACAATTACCCATCATTCCGATATTTTCAGATCAACAGGTAGGAGAAACTTTTGCGCAGAGATTTACCAATGCCTTTGAATTCGCCTTCTCACTGGGATATGACCAGGTTATTTCAATTGGCAATGACTGCCCGCGGCTTACTACCCGAGATTTAATAAGAGCAAAGGAAGCGCTTGATAGTGGAAAGACTGTTTTGGGGCCCACGGAAGATGGAGGCGCGTACCTAATCGGTTACAGTAAGAAGTACTTTGACAGCAAAGAATTCAGTGCAATTAGCTGGCAAACATCCAACGTTTTAATCGAGCTTAAGCAACTTGCCGCCACCAACGAAATCTATGAACTACAGACGAAGGCCGATATTGATTCTCCTACGGCTATTGACAAGTCAATATTGCTGACTTTGCCGACGGGCGCCAGAAAATTAATTGAGAAACTAGTCTCAAAGCTAGCAATCATTACCCCTCGGAGGGCACCAGATGGTGAGCATTGCATACAATTGCGACCACTTGAATTGCGAGGACCACCAAGCATAGCCTAAGCTGCTTTAACATCTATTCTCTGTACTCTTTTTCTAACTCGTAATTCTAATACTAGCATGGATAATTATTATCAAAGCGCCGATCTATCGAAATTCGGCGAAATTACACAGTGGCAGAAGACTCTGGGCACAAAGTTTTTCGACTACTACAATTCGGTGTTTAAGGAGGGATCACTTACTACCCGCGAAAAAGCTCTAATCGCACTGGCAGTTTCGCATGCGGTGCAATGTCCATATTGCATCGACGCATATACCAGCGCCTCTCTTGAGAAGGGCGCCGACGAAGAGCAGATGATGGAAGCTGTGCATGTGGCTGCCGCCATCAAAAGTGGTGCTGCCCTCGTACATGGTGTGCAGATGATGAACAAATCGAAGGAGATCTTAATGTAGTGCCATGTCACTAAAATCGCAGAACCATAAATTTGCAGATAGCGAACGGCAGTTGGAAGTGCTTAACGATAACGGCACCATACCGAAGTTTTCGGAAAAAATGCGAATTATCGGTTTCGACCCTCTGACAGCTAGCGGCATTGAGATATTGCAAATCAATGTGGGCAAAATGTGTAACCAGACCTGCAAACATTGTCACGTTGATGCCGGCCCTGACCGTAAGGAAATTATGACCCGCCAGACGATGGAGCAATGTCTGGATGCACTACGTAATTCCAATATTACTACTATTGACCTAACCGGAGGGGCCCCGGAGATGAATCCGGAGTTCTTTTGGTTTGTAGAGCAAGCTACATCGCTGGGGAAAAAGGTATTAGTTCGATGCAATCTGACCATTATAGTAGCCAACCCAAAGTACCACCGCCTCCCAGGGTTTTATGCTGAAAACGGAGTTGAAGTCATTTCCTCGCTGCCCTATTTTTCAGCGAGGCGTACCGATGCTCAACGTGGCGAAGGCGTTTTTGAAAAGTCAATAAGGGCGCTTAAAATGCTAAATGAGGTAGGCTATGGGCAAAAAGAAAGTGGGCTAATCTTAAATTTGGTCTATAACCCCACCGGAGCATTCCTGCCTGGAGAACAATCCGAACTAGAGAGGGAGTTTAAACTAAAGCTTAGAGATGGCTACGGGATAGAGTTTAACTCCTTATTTAGTATCACTAACATGCCTATCAGTCGATTCCTTGATTACTTGTTGCAATCAGGTAACTATGAAACGTATATGGATACCCTGGTAAATGCATTTAATCCTGCCGCTGCCGCGGAAGTTATGTGCCGAAAAACACTTTCTGTTGGATGGGATGGCTATTTATATGATTGCGACTTTAATCAAATGCTAGATAAGAAAGTCATGAGCCCATCCCCACAACATATTCGCGACTTTCAGCAAAGTTCCCTGGATCATCGGGAAATATTCGTAAATCAACATTGTTTCGGGTGTACCGCAGGATCGGGCTCTAGCTGCGGTGGAACTATAGTTTAATTGAACAAAAATGGAATCTTATTTAGATACAACTAAAGACGTTTACAAAGAGGCGGCAATAAATCCACAAGAGGGACTATGCTGCACCACCAGCCCTGTCTGGTCTTTACCTGGTTTGGAAATTCCAAACCGCATGCTGCAAATGAACTATGGATGTGGCACGACGGTTCACCCCAGAGACCTGGTAAACGAACCGACGGTGTTGTACGTTGGCGTAGGCGGTGGTATGGAACTACTGCAATTCAGCTACTTCAGTCGAAAGCAGGCCGGGGTTATTGGAGTTGATCCTGTTCCGGAAATGATTTCGGCGGCCTCTAAAAATATAAGAGAAGCGGAAAGGGTAAATCCATGGTTTAACAGCCAATTTATTACCCTTAAAGATGGCGATGCCTTGAACCTCCCTATTGCCGATAACACAGTTGATGTAGCAGCACAAAACTGCCTTTTCAATATCTTCAAAACTGCCGATCTCAAAACAGCCTTAAAGGAAGTTTACAGAACTTTGAAACCACATGGCAGGCTGGTTATGTCAGATCCAATCTGCGATCAAGATATGCCTGCTCATCTGAGGGATGACGAAAGGTTGAGAGCCCTTTGCTTGAGTGGTGCTATTCCCCTTAAGCAGTACCTAGATTTATTGGTTGAAGCAGGTTTTGGAACAATAGAAGTTCGGGCCAAGCGCCCGTATAGAATACTGGACCCTACGCATTATGATATAGACGAGCTCCTATATATTGAGAGCGTTGAAGTTTGTGCCATTAAGGACCCTATTCCAGTAGACGGACCCTGCGTATTTACTGGCAAAAACGCAATCTATTTTGGAGTAGAAGACTTCTTTGATGATGAAAAAGGCCATGTACTCATGCAAAACCAACCTTTGGCCGTATGCGATAAAACGGCCTCAGCTTTGGAAGCCCTAGATAGAAAAGACATCATGATCACCAATTCAACCTTTTTTTATGATGGGGGCGGATGCTGTTAGGCATTCCTGGTTGGAAAAGTGTATATTACACTAGTGATGGAACGGAAATCAATACTTTCGATTGCTATCTGCACTTTTGTCGGTTTGGGAATTGCCCATGCTCAGATAAACCCAAATGCAAAGAAGATTGAAGACCCCTTACCCAGCAGGCACTTATTAGCCACCGAAGAAATTCAACCCTCACCCGATAAGTTGGTTTTCTCTTGGCCTGAACTGGAACAGCAGTCTGCTCCTATTACGGTAAGTATGGGACAAACTCCATTCAGTAGAGTTTTTCTTCTAGCTGATGACGGTTCTACTATCTCTTCAGGAATGGCTGCCAGGACCCACTTTATTCCAAACGATAATCGTATAATTGTTGGGCAAGGAAATATTGCTCTTAGGGATTCTTTTAACCCGTTTGGCACATCCACTTTTGAAGATGCACTTCTCTACGGCGCTATCAACTCATTGATATCCCGGTTTTCCAAGAAATAAATTAGTTCTGCCTGCTCGACTTAAAGCTGTAGTCAACTGCCCCAACTTGACCCTCCGCACTGGCGCCCTGTGCGTTTGCTCTGAAAGTGGTAATCTTATCGGCGTTGAAGAATTCTACGGTTGCCTGGCCTAGAGAGTCAGTCCTTACTTCAGGGTTCCAATATAGTGATGCTCTCAAGTCAGGCTTGATATGCTCCTCCGACTCTTGGTCATATTTGGGGGCGTAAAACTCCCGCGCTTGATAGAAACCCTTAAAAGGAAAGCGGGTAATACCTCTACTTTGCACCGTAGTAGTAGAACCCTCTTTTGTATAGACAGCAATTACTCCATTCGAGCCTCTTGATCCAAACATTGAAGCCCTGGCACCTTTCAGCACATCGATAGTTTCGATAGTGCTTATAGGAGTATTTATAAATGCCTGAATATCAGTCACCATTCCATCAATTAGTATTAAGGGGGCAGTGCTACCCATAATAGTACCGACTCCCCTTATTAATATAGATGGGTTAAAGGGGTCAGGATTTACCTGCACTCCCGGGATACGATAGAGTAGATACAATGGGTTTTGTAAATCCTCAGCTCCTGGAATGTCAGCCACCTCAAGGCGATTACTGGGAGCACTATATATCTGTCCTCTTCTTCGGTCTTCTCTCTCTTCGGGGAGCTTTCGGCCCCTAATGATGACCTCATCCAATACTTTGTCAGGATCGAAATTATAGGCCAGGTCAGCCTCACGTCGAGACTTACTGGCCGCTAGAAATCTTTCAACTTTTTCATTAAAATCTGGTTCAATTGCCGAAAGTACCCAACCAATAGATGCTGGCTGCCAAATGGAGTCAAGTACTACATCTACATACGGCTTACCTTTCTTGTTGCGGCCTTGAAATATCATCTGAACATCTCCGTGAAGTCCAGAACCATCAAAAGAAAACCGGCCTTCTTCGTTGACAGCTGCCATGGCGATCCCTTGCACATCTCCGGTATAA
>JANQPQ010000035.1 GCA_028285445.1 Cyclobacteriaceae bacterium
CCCAGCAAGCTGGGGTTTTTTATTTGGTATCTTAACCGCATGGGGCCGACGAATGATATGTTGCCAGTTCCATTCTCTGATTACCGGCCTAAGATCTAAAAGAGCCGTGTTGCACCCATTTGAAAGAATCAGCCCGCAACTTGCAAACACGAGTGCTATAGAACTCTAAATTAATCGCTCTTTTTTCGCGAGTTTAAGAGCATCAGTCTTGTTGCGAACTTGCAGCTTAGCGTAGATGTTCTTTACATGAGTTTTTACTGTCTCTAGGCCAATTTCCAAGCCCTCAGAGATAGTTTGGTACGTAGCCCCGGAAGCAAGCATAGACAGCACTTCCGTTTCACGTTTGGACAATGGAGTGTTATAGTTTTTTTGAAACGACTTCACTACCATGTTCGCTATTCTGGTACTCATTGGTGCACCATCCTGCAAAACCTGGTCAACTGCTTCAAGCAATTCGGTGGGGTTGGCACTTTTGGTAATGTATCCTATGGCACCGGCACAAAGGGCATCGAAAACCATCTCTGTTTCTTCATGGACCGTAATTACTATGACTTTAACCGATGGTTTCAATTTCATAATCTCCGATATAGCAGTTATGCCATCCATACCGGGCAGATTCAAATCCATAAATACAATTTCCGGATTGTCTTTGTTAATATTCCTAATGGCCCTTTCGGCTTTGGTGTAGGTATTTACTACGCTGTAATTTGCATTGCTATTCAAAATTAGAGCATACCCCTCCTTTATTGGCTCGTTGTCTTCAATAATGACAATTCTTGTGCGAGGGTCAAGTGTGTTGTAATTGAACTTCATAGAGATTTCGTTGGAATTTTGGACTTAGGGTTCAGCCTGAATCTCAACATTAATTCTCGTCCCATAGGTCGAGCTGTCTATACCTAACTTGCCTCCCATAGCTTCCACTCGATTGCGAATATTTGCCAATCCCCTACCATTCACTTCCTGGTTGGGATCAAAGCCACAACCGTTATCTTCAAAACCTAGTAAGAATTTGGCAGGGGTTAGCCCTGTCAGGCTGAGCTTTGCGCTGGTAGCTTTTGAGTGTCGGAGACAATTGGTCATTACCTCTTTGAAAATCCCCACAATGTGCCTTGAACTACCTGTGGCCAGCGGAAAATCTGTTTCGGGAGTAATGAAATCTTGTTCTACCCTAAATACTACCGGGGTATTGGCGAAATATTCTACACCGAGATCTCTTATGTAAGTAAGAACTTCGTTGAGATTATCGCTTCGCGGATCAATGGCCCAAATAAACTCCTTAGTACCATTGAATAAGGTTTTGGAAGAGCTTTCGATCTTGTTGATTATTTCTTTGGCCTGCCCGTTTTTGCCTTCAATCTGATAGTTTAACGAATTGGCTAAGGTGATGATTGAGGCCAAGTGATTACCCATCTCATCATGAAAATCAATTGCCATCTGCTTTCGTAAGCTATCTATGGCAGCCTTCTTTTCTTTTTCCAGACTTAGGTAGTAGTTAATTCGAGACCCAATCATGTATCTATTATATAAAACCACTATCACGAACAGAATCAGGGTAGTAGTTATTTGAAACCAGGCCTGATAGTAGAACTCTAAGGGTTGAGCAACGTCCATAACCGATTTGGGGTAAATGACTGCGGATCTAACATGCCGCTTGGGCAAATATACCTTTCCTCATTTATTATTTTATAATAAATAGAGAAAAAATATGGCAATATTTATTAATATATACCTAATTAATAGGTATTGAAGGATAAATTATCCTTATGGTCGGTTGCTAGCCCATGAATGGGTATTTAAAGTCCGTTGGCGGAACGAAAGTCTCTTTAATGGTTCTGGGAGAAACCCACCTGAGCAAATTCAACAATGAACCTGCCTTATCGTTGGTTCCCGAGGCTCTTGAACCACCAAATGGCTGCTGCCCTACTACAGCTCCAGTTGGCTTATCGTTGATATAGAAATTACCTGCTGCGTTTTTCAGGGCCATCGTGGCAAGCTCTACAGCATACCTGTCTTTTGAAAATATAGCACCAGTTAGCGAATATGGGCCTGTACTGTCAACCAATTCCAGAGTTTCCGTAAATCGATTGTCCTGATAGACATAAATAGTAATCACCGGTCCGAAAATCTCTTCACAGAGGGTCACAAACTGCGGGTCATCTGTCACCACAACTGTAGGTTCGATAAAGTAGCCTTTTGATTTGTCATAACCGCCACCAGCAATTATCTCTGCCCTCTCCGAATCCTTTGCTTGATCGATGTATCCGGAGATTTTATCGAAAGCCCTTTCATCAATAACGGCATTGAAGAAGTTCGAAAAATCCTCCACGGGACCCATCTTCATTTCCTCAATATCCGCCAGCAGTCCTGACTTAACATCATCCCAGATACCGGATGGGATGTAAGCCCTTGATGCCGCTGAACATTTCTGACCTTGAAATTCGAACGCCCCTCTGGTAATAGCTGTGCTTACCTCTTTGGCATTTGCGCTGTGATGCGCCAGGATAAAGTCCTTTCCTCCCGTTTCCCCTACCACTCGCGGGTAAGATTTATACTTCGAAATATTCTTACCAATTGTCTCCCAAAGGTGTTGAAACACCGCTGTACTACCAGTGAAGTGCAACCCTGCAAAATCCGGATGATTGAATATTTCTTCACCAGCCACTGGCCCATCAACATAAATTAAGTTTATTACCCCATCAGGCAGACCTGCTTCCTTAAATATTTCCATTAGCACCTGGGCGGAATACACTTGCGAGTATGCCGGTTTCCATATGACTGTGTTTCCCATCATTGCTGCGGAAGCTGGCAGGTTACCGGCGATAGAGGTAAAGTTGAATGGGGTAATGGCAAAGACAAAACCTTCCAGTGGCCTGTATTCTAAACGGTTCCAAATGCCATCTGCTGATTCAGGTTGCATGGAGTATATCTCGGTGAGATAATGCGCATTGAACCGTAGAAAGTCAGCATATTCTGCTACCGCATCTATTTCAGACTGAAAAGGGTTTTTTGATTGCGCCAACATTGTTGAAGCATTGACCTTGTACCGATAGGGGCCGGCAACTAAGTCTGCGGCTTTTAGAAATATACTGACTCGATGTTCCCAGGAAAGGGCCTCCCAATCTGCCTTCGCACCAAGGGCCGCCTTAATGGCCTGCTGTACGTGAGATGCCTCTCCCTCGTGAAAGTGCCCCAGAACATGAGCGTGGTCATGTGGTGGGCTCATCTTAATGGTGTTTCCTGTTCTTACTTCTTCTGAACCTATATACATAGGAATATCTACCTCTGTCTCTCGCATCCTTTTTAACTCATCTTGCAAAAGTTGTCGTTCCGGAGTATTTGGAGCATAGCTGTAGACAGGCTCGTTTTTGGGAGCAGGTACTTTGAAAAATCCTTTAGGCATTGTTTTGTATTAAAATGTGAATTGCAAAGATAGAATATAATGCTACCGGACTACAAGAATTCTTGTAGTTGGTTCAGCGTTTGAATTTCGTAGGTCACTTCTTGCTGGTGAGGGATCTGCTTTGGATTGAAATAAACCTGATCCCAGCGAGCATTTCGGGCTCCCCCAATATCAGCTATTAGGTTATCCCCTATCATCAGAGCCTCATCACTAGATGCTCCAGTTGATGCAAGTGCATGGTCAAATATCCGTAAGTCGGGCTTCTTTGCACCCACCTCCTCTGAGATAAACAACTGGTCGAAATAATGGCTAATCCCCGCACTGTCCATTTTCATCTGCTGCATATTTTGAAAGCCATTGGTTATGATATGTAATATATATTTTGACTTGAGGTAGTCGAGCACTTCATGTGCAAATGGCATTGTATGGGGCTTGCTTGGGCATCGGGTAATGTACTTCGTACCAAAATCCTTAGCCTCCGCCTCATTGATAGAATGTCCCAATCGGTCAAAGACGTTAGGAAACCTATGTGTTCTGATATGATATTTATTAATCAGGCCTTTATCGTGTTGGTCCCACAGGTAATCATTTACCTCATGAAACGTTTCAACCAAATGCTTAGCAGTAAAGTCTGCATTGGTTGCAAAGGAAAATTCATCATACAAATCGTAGAGTACTTCACCAGCGTTCTTTTCGTAATCCCACAAGGTGTGATCAAGATCAAAGAAGATATGCCGATAATTCTTACTCAATTAGCTGGTTTGAAGTTTACGTGGACTAAGCTTATTAGCCGCCAGCTCCCTGTTTGAGTTAAGGGTATTATAGATGTCCAGATCTGATTGTAGAATCTGATCTTTATTCATGTATTCAAACACCCTGCTGATTAAGTCAATCACCTCCTCCTTTATAGAGTAAAAAACTCTTTGGTCAATCTTACGATAGCTTACAATACCGGCGTTTTTCAGGTATATGAGGTGCCTCGATGTCTTGGTCTGGGTAAAATCAAGAATTAATTCCAGGTCTGAAATACTTAGCTCCTTGTGATGAAACAGCAAGTTTAGGATTCTTACTCTTGCTTCATCTGAGAAAGATTTGAAGATCTGGGTACAAAAATTAAGGCTAAAATTCTTGAGTCGCATGCTGTGGTAGTAGTTCAAATTTAGCCAATGCCTTCAGAATAGGGGCACAAAAATTGCATTAATTGCAAACCAATTAATAACTTGGAGGGTTTTTAATTGAAACTCGGTAGCACAAAATGGTGAAGGACATGAGATTAGTTTTGGCGGTGGTGCTTTGCTTTGGGACTCTGGCTGCTTTCTCGCAGCAAACGCCCCGGGTGGTGCAGTTATCGGGAATTGTTTTGGGAGAGGACACCACCAATGCTGTTCCGGGAGTTCACGTTTACGTTCCAAAATATGGCCGGGGCACAACAACTAACACCTATGGCTATTTTTCCATGCCAGCTTTGGTTGGAGACAGCGTTGTGATCAGCGCCGTTGGGTATCAAAAACAGAGCTACATTGTTCCTGCCAATGAAGGTGATAACATTACGGAGGTATTTCAATTGGAAGTAGATACGCTGTTTCTTGATAATGTAGACATCCGACCTTACCCTACTGAGGAAGCCTTTAAGGAAGCGATATTAGCACTGAGACTGCCCGACGAAACCAAAAAATTGCGAGAAAGCCTTGATGGCGAATTCATTGCATACATGATGCAAAATACACCTTACGATGGCTCTCTGAATGCTCGATATTTCCTGGATCAGCAGTTATACCAACAAAACAACAGGTTCGGAAATATTGCTAACCCATTCCTAAATCCATTTAACTGGGCTCGATTTATTGAATCCTTAAAAAAGAAGAAGAAGGATAAGTAGCGCTCCGCTACAGGACAAACACCACGATAGTTAGCCCTATCAATATAACATAGATCATTGCGATCAATATCTTGAAGAAATTCAGTTCTGCACGTTTCATAGCTTTACTCCTTTAATTCGCTACATTAATTGCAAGCCATGTGCCAAAGCATAAAAATAGGCCTCAGGCCCTCTAAGGGGCGCTTTTGACCAAAATCCCGATATGAAATATTTCCCAATTTTGGAAAATAAACCCAATTAAGGATTGGATGACAGAAATGGGAATTAGCAAAAACAAAAAAGGCATCAGAAACTGATGCCTTGGTCGGGATGACTGGATTCGAACCAGCGGCCCCCACTACCCTAAAGTGGTGCGCTAACCGGGCTGCGCCACATCCCGAAATTTGACCATGATGGCAATCATAGTCGTCAACGAGGGCGTAAAATTATAAAATTATTTGCCCTCGGCACTGAAATATTCCTTAGATTTTGTGGTTAGCAAGGAACCAGCCAGTGAAGAATCGTTTCAAGCCTTAGGAGGATATAGTATTTTTGCTTTCGATAGATGATCAGGTTATGTGTTTGAAAGGTCTTAAAGTGCTGGCCGCCATAGTACTTCTCAGTTATCCCGCTGAAGCTTTTCAGTTGCGGAGAGCTGCCAGCTTAATCGAAAAAGGCAGCTTGACTCAAGGTGAAGAAATTCTGATCAAATCAATTGAAAAGGAGTATCATAACCCTGGAGCAAAGTATTTCTATTCTGTTTTGTACCTGGAACCTGAATTTCCATCCTTTGATATTGATTCTTCTCACTATTACATCGACCAAGCCCGTGATGAGTTCTCTACCCTGGAGTCAAAAGAGGTTGAGCGGCTGGACAAGCTAGGGGTCACCAAGAGCCTAATTGAAAACCAAAAGAGCCGTGTTGATAGTGCTGCATTTGAAAAGGCAAAAAGCCTGAACTCAATTGAAGCAATGGAGCTATTTCTTTCCCGGTTCAACGATGCTGTTTATGTACAGGAGGGAATTGCCATACGTAATCAACTGGCGTTTGAGATTGCGTCTGCGGAAGATTCCTACCAAGCGTACCAACAGTTTCTGGCAACCTACCCAAGCTCTGAGCAGGCCGCTGTGGCCAAAGAAAGGTATGACCAACGACTCTACGAGGAAAAGACACAAAAGCGTGATCTTGTAAGCTATCAGACTTTTGTTGAGGAACACCCGGATTCCCCATTTAGACCGGTTGTGGAAGAGAACATTTTTGGACTAATGACTGCCTACAATCTGCGTGAGTCATATGAGTTGTTTATGCAGACTTATCCTGAATCTCACCTCAAGAGCCTGGCACATGATTTTCTATTTCACCACAGTAAACAAGAAAATTCAGTTCAGGAGTTTCTTGCAACACTGTCAGCAGGATCGTATAGAGACTCTCTTGAAAACGTGGTTATTCTCAATTCAGAGCCATGGTTTCCACAGCTTACAGCTGAAAAGATCGTTTTGCCTTTAGAACAGCCTGGGCAATTTCAACTAACTACAGACTCTCTGATATGCACAGGCATTTGGACCGATTTTATATCAGGGTTTCTTGATAACAAACGAGCGCTGATCTCAAGGGATGGCAAGGTGATCTTTGATGATCCCTTCGTATCGATAACTGACTTGGGTCACGGCTTTATTCGCTTTCGGTCAAATGATCAGTTTGGATTGATTCACAAATCAGGACACCAATTACTGCCAGCTGAATTCAATGATATCAGTCTCTTGAATGGAAATCTTATCAAATTCCGCCGTTTCAAGGGCTGGGGTTTGAGAAACTTCGCTAACCAAACTGTAGTTGACGATGTTTATGATGACATCCACCAATTAGGTCAATTTATAGTCTTCATTAAAAACGATGTCACAACAATTTCAACCATTGAAAAAATAGCAAGTAAAGGTTTTGATACAAATCAAGACTTGCTGGGCCCATACGAGGAGGTGGAACTTCTTGACAATGGTAGCCTTTTGTGCTTTAATGGAGATAATGAGTCGCTGCTTACTGCAAATCTGGTTGAGTTAATATCACCGGCAGATCAAGAAATCACTGAGTTGGGGCAATACTGGTTGGTGGCCACCAATGGAGGTTATATGCTCCACAGTAGATCTGGCCAGCTACTTGAAGACAGCATAAAGCAGGTGAACTTCTCTGACGCATATCTGGGGATTCAGAAAACAAGTAAATGGATGATTGCCCCTCTGCAAAATGGGTTTGAAGCTAATTACCAGTTTGACTCACTTAATCTGTTGAATGACTACATCTCCATCCGTGGTAATGGCGAAACCGTGAGTGCAGTATTTGCCACAGGATCAAGCATTGATGTTACAAATGCCAAAAGTGTACAACTACTAAGGGCCCTTAACGGAAATCCAGAGCATGATCATCTCCTCTCATTTGATGAGGACGAAGTGAAAAGAGTTTATAACCGTAATGGAAAGAAAATTCTCGCCGGATGGTTTGAAGAAATCAGCGTATTGGACAACACCTTATTTGCCATTAAGGAGATGGGTAAATATGGTTTATCAGACAGTACAGGCCAAAATGTATTGCCAATCGAATACGATGGCATTGGCCAAATGACCGGTAGAAGCATCTCAATTTTAGAAGGAGGTAAGTTTGGGGTTTTCAACTACAATACCCGAAAATTATTAGAACCAACATACGACAGGCAACCGACTGCCCTTAATGACTCCCTGGCCATTGCAAGTCTTAATAATCTGCAAGGGGTTGTCAATATGGATGGTGAAATAGTTTTGGCTTTTGATTACAACCAATTAATTCCATGGAACGAACGTTCGGTGCTTGCCCGTAAAGACGAGGGGTGGCAATTGATAGATCTATTCCAGGAAAACGGGATAGTGTCCTTTACAGAGACCGAGTTCCTGAAAAACCAAGGTAACGAACTGGAAATTAAATATAAGACTCGTTCTGGAACTGGCATTAAAAATAATCTCACCGGCGATATACTCCAACCGCAGTTTAGTCATGTCGATCCATTTCAAGTAGGCATGGGATTATATTATCGTGCCCTTGCCTATTATGAAGAAGTGGATTTGCACGTGGTGGCATTTTACGATCGAAGTGGTGAACTCCTTCATCGCTATACTACTGATGCAGCTGGCTTCGAGCGTATTAAGGCCTGTACTTCCAAATAAAAAAGCTGAGTTGTAAATAACTCAGCTTTAGATCATGCTAATTTCATTTCCGCATTAACCTCCTTGCCCGGGTGTACCAAATGCACCTATCATATTCAAGAACACAAGGCCAATTACAATCGGACAAATATATTTTATGAACATAGACCACAACGCTGAGGCTTCAATTCCCATTATCTTCTTACCGAATATGGGAGCGCCCGTCTTAATTTCTCCAACAACATCTTCGATCTTCATTACCCAACCTACATATATGGCTGTTGCTAAGGCCACCACGACGATAAAGATTGTACCGAAGTAGTAGTCGAGAATTCCAAACCAACCATCTCCGGTCATGCCACCGTCAAGTTTGGGTACTGACATATTTGTAAACAGCTCAGATCCCCCGTAAGACAAAGCTGATGGAACACCAACCAAAAAGGTTATACCAGCCACTACCCAAGCAGCTTTCTTCCTTGACCAGTGTTTCTCATCGATAAAGTATGAAGCTGGCACTTCAAGCATTGAGATAGCTGACGTTAGTGCGGCCACCATTAGCAGCAAGAAGAAAATTGCACCAACGAAGGCCCCTCCGGGCATTTGCCCAAATACATTTGGCAGTACTTCAAAAACAAGGGCAGGTCCCTGACCGGGATTCTGACCAAATGCAAACACCGCTGGGAAAACCATCAATCCTCCAAGAATTGCTACTCCAGCATCCATAAAACCTACCCAAAGCCCGGAGCTTACAATGTTGCTGTCCTTTGGTAAATAGGATCCGTAGGTAATCATAATTCCCCAACCAATACTCATAGAGAAAAATGCTTGACCCAATGCAGCCAATACTGTACTCCCATCTATTTTTGAAAAGTCCGGATTTAAGTAAAAGTCAATTCCTGCGCCCGCACCTTCTAATGTCACACTTCGGATAATTACCACGAAGACTAACAGAAACAGCATGGGCATTAGCACCTTAGCGGCTTTCTCAATACCACCCGATACCCCTCCTAGTACTATTATTACCACCAATAGCATGAAGGCAGCAAAAAGACCAATATTTAGCCCTCCTGCAGCTGCAAATTCTGTAAATGGTGTAGTGTTGCCAGTCGCAGTTTTGAAGATATAACCGATGGTCCAGCCGGCAATTACGCCATAGTAAGTTAAAACGAAGAAGCTAACCAAGATGGAGAGCAAAGCTCCAGTGCCAATCCAAAACTTGTTTGAGCCGGTGTCTTTGAATGCCCCAATAGGGTTTTTACCGGTGAGCCTTCCAAGCCCGATTTCATTGAAAAGTAATGGCGCTCCTATTAGGATGACGCATAATATGTAGACGAAGACAAAAGCCCCTCCACCATATTGACCGGTGATATAAGGGAATCTCCAAATGTTACCTAGTCCAACAGCAGATCCAGCGGCAGCCATAATAAAGCCAAAACTGGAACCCCATTGTCCTCTTCCTTCCGAGCCTGAAGTCATTGCCATGGTTGTAAGTCGGTTAAGTTAATGTTATGATAGTTTTCGATTAAAAATTCCGTGAATATGATAAAAATGTGCGTAGAAAACAATTTTGGCACATTTCGAAACACTTAACTAGCAGCAAGTTGGGAAGCTATTATTGCCAATCCCTCGGTGAACGAATGTGGGTTGTATCCCAAACTGTTCTTCGCCTTATCAATATTAAACCCCGTTTTAGGTGGTCTTTTTGCCGGTTGCGTAAAAATACTGGAATCTACCTCCTCAATAAGCGTCGCATCCAGTTCGAAATATTCTGCGGTTTGCATTGCCATCTGGTACGGAGTTAAATAATCGTTACCAGATATATTAAATATACCTTGCTCCCTGGAGGAAGTTAACAAGCCACATCCTTTGGCCAGGTCTTCAGCCAAGGTTGGAGTTCTCCATTGGTCATTTACCACTCTAATGTGCTTTCCGCTTTCGAGGCTAGCTTTTACCCACAGCACTAAGTTGCTGCGGCTCATGCCAGGCGTATATCCATAAACTAGTACTGTGCGAACAATTGAGGCAGAGACATCTGCTGACATCACTATCTCTTCCGCTGCGAGTTTACTTTCGCCATAAAAACTTATGGGGTTGGGTACGTCCTCCTCGGTTAGTAGCTCTTTAGTACCATCAAAAATGAAATCTGTAGAGAGGTGTATCAGGTGTGTTTTTGTTCCGGTAAGAACATTAACCACATTTTCAACTGCCTTTACATTGGCCTGCCAACAGGCCTCTTTGTGTAATTCACAATCGTCGACCTGCGTCATCGCGGCAGTATGAATTACCACATCTGGGTCAAACTTCCCGATCACATTTTGTATTTCGCCGGCCTGTTCGACATCCAAAGATGCATAGTTCAAGCTTGCGGTCAGTTCCACCCTACTAGAACCCCTCGAAGTGGCCATTAAGTTAATACCTTGATCCGATCCTAGCAGGGAGATAAGCTTTTGCCCCAAAAGGCCATTTGATCCGGTAACAAGAACTTTCAAGGTAGGGGCTGATGTGAGTAGTTAAAAGTAATAGCCGTATTCCTTAGCTATTTTCTTTCTCTTCATCTTTTTTACTTCGACTATCATGTGTAAGTCTTCCATGGGTCTGTCACGAGGATCACGAGACTGCGCATTGATCTGATCGACAATTTCAAGGCCACTAATAACCTTGCCGAATACAGTATATTGAGTATCAAGATGTGGTGCACCTCCTTCGGTTGTATAAACCTGTATCTGCTCCTGGGTTAGCTCCTGCATTTGAATAGGGCCGTATTCTTGTTCAACTAAGCCCTTGGAGTCCAGGCATTTTTGTCTAAAACCTTCACCATCTCCAGATTGCTGTAGCGCAATTAACTCATTGTATAAATCCTGATGTTTGCCTTGAGCAAACATTTCCTGTAGCTTAATAGTAATCTTTCCAATATTGGCATTCTCAACGTTCTGCCTCAATTCCTGTTCCGGAAATATTCTTCCCTGCACGATGTAGAACTGGCTACCGCTCGACTCCCTTTCAGGATTCATTTGGTCTCCCAATCTTGCTGCAGAAAGTGCTCCTCTTTCATGGTAATATTTGGGGATAATTTCTGCAGGAATGGTATACCCAGGTCCCCCGCTGCCTAGTGGAATTCCAGCCTCTGCGTTCTTCGAATCCGGGTCTCCACCTTGCACCATGAAATCAGGAATGATGCGGTGAAAGAGAAGGCTATCATAGAAACCTTCCTGCGCCAGCTTTATGAAGTTTTCTTTGTGCCGAGGCGTTTCATCATACAACACTGCATGCATGTCTCCAAACTTTGTCTTGATCGTAACTAAGTAATCATCTCCACTTAGTTCTTTGGTTTTATTTATTGATTCAAGCTCGCCGCTTTTGTTTGTGCTGCAGGCACCTACTATTGCCAGCACCAGTGCAGAAATCAGGTAATTTTTAACAGATTTAAAGTGAATTCTCATTCCCTAACATTTTTTTTCAAACTTCAAAAGTATAGATTCTATCGCAGCATTTTCGAAACCTGCAGCGAAAGGTTTGTAAACAAGATCTTGGCATTCGCATTTCGCTCCAATTGAAACTGGGCCTCATTGATATCTGAAGCTAGCTTTTCAATTTTGGAGAAAGTAAGTGTTTGGGCAAAATTCTTCACGAAGTCGATATCTGATGGCATTACCCGATTGAGTTGACCATCTGACAAAGGGACTACCATTGATTCTCTTAACATGCTTAGAGAATAAGCTAGGAGGCTTTTCTGAGCAACCTTTCCCATTCGTCCAAACTCCTCTGACCAATTTATAATTTCCGGATAATTCCGCTGAAAGCAAGTCCGCATCCACGATTGAAACATCTTCCCATTATCATCCTGCAAATTCTCATTCAGCTTAAGAGCGGTACCTACACTACCATCAGACAGTTGTGCCAATTGTTGTGCTCTTGATTCTGCAATACCACGTTCGACGAGTATACCTACCAGCTCTTCATGCCTAAACGGCGGAATGTTTATAGTTTGCACCCGGGAAATAATTGTGGATATAATCTGATCAATGTTATATGTCACCAGCAGAAAAACTGTATTCTCCGGGGGCTCTTCCAATATTTTTAAGATGCCATTAGCTGCTGACGAATGCATCAGTTCAGGCATCCACACAATAGTAACTTTCAAGCCTCCCTCAAATGACATCAAAGCCAGGTCTTTGATTATCTCGCGGCTCTCCTGTTTTGAAATAAGTGCCTGTTTGTTTTCACCACCGTAGAAATCCGTCCAGTCCAGTATATCCCCATAGGGATGCTGAGAAAGAAATGCCCGCCAGCTATCCATAAAGCTTTTGCTTATAACATTGGTGCCAGTAATCTTCTTTGTGGAACTAACCGGAAATACAAAATGAACATCCGGGTGGATGAATTTCTTGGTTTTTTCGCAGGTGGGGCATGTGCCGCAGCTGTCTTCCGCTTTGTTTGGGCAAAGTAAATAGGAAGCATAAGCCAGTGCCATAGGCAAGGCCGCGCCTCCAGGTTTCCCACTAAATAGTTGTGCATGGGCAACATTTCCTGATTTTGCGCTTTGGAGAATCTTGTTCTTTGTGCCATCGAGGCCTAAAATTTCCTGAAACTGCATCTGTTTAGCGGCAATATTTTCTTAGATAATTGTAGGCTTTTCGTTCACCCAAATCTCGCGAGCGGCTAAAATCGTCACAAGCCTCACCATCTCGTTCAAGCAAAGCAAAAGCAGAGCCTCTAATAAGATAGAGATCACGGAGCTTTTCCGTAATTGCAGTAAGCTTATCCTGGTCGGTAGTAGATTGGGTTTGAGCAAATAAAGTATTGATGGATCGGGTGTAGTCGGTTACTGCACCAGTATATCGGCCGGTATTGTAATTGGCATGTCCACGATGCCTATAATATTCCTCTTGATTTGCATTTAATCTAATCGCCTCAGTCAGGTCTTGGGCAGCCCCGGGGTAATCTTCCATTAGCAACTTCATCAATCCTCTTCTGCCGTGAAAGCTATGTTCTTGTGGATCGTTCTCAATCGCCCTGTTCATATCGGTTAGCGCGCTTAATCGGTCTCCAAGTTCAAACTTATAATCACCCCTAATATGATAAAGTCTAGCGTTACCTGGCTCAATTCTTATCGCTCTACTGATGTCTGAAATGGCCTTATTGTATTCAAGGTCTCCAGTAACTGTGTTGATTGTGGTGGCCCTAATATGCGCCCTTCTAACAAGATACTTAACCGAATTGCGATCAAGTGCGATGGCATTTCCCAGGTCATTGATTACAAAATCTCTGTGATAATCCGCTACCTGGTACATCTCTGATCTGAGGAAATACGTTTCGGCATCCGGGCGTACAGTTATGGCTTGCGTGAAGTCGTTGATGGCACCCTCATAGTCTTCCATTTTTTGCTTAAGCCAAGCTCTCAGCTTAAAAGCTTCAACGGAATTCGGGGAATAACTTAAAGCGCTGTCTATATCAACTAATGCCAGGCTGTAATTCTCATCTGAAGCTTTTTCCCTGGCCAAAGCCAAAAACTCCCCTTCCTTGCCTTGCGCTTGCACTAGGGAACAGGTCAAAACCATTAATATTGTACCTACAACTGATTTCAATATTGGAGACATACCCTGAAGATTCAACAAATCACTCGCCTATCGCCATTGATACCCCAATATTAACACAATAAAACCGCAAAGTGCCCATTTTTTGATAACTTGCTAAGGTTAAACCAAGACAGGTATCAGCATAGTTTAGGTGGAAGTATTATGGTTTATTTTGGGCCTCTCTCTGGGTGGAATCGTAGCTTGGTTCACCTCAAAATACAAATTCCGCAGCGATAGCAAATCTAACGACACCGCCCTTGGTGTTTACCAGGCCCGAATCAGGGATATTACCCAGGAACTAGAGAATAGTAAGGAAGAACTTAAGAGAGAAAGGGATAAGATAATTACGCTCAGCAATAGGCTTTCAAGAACAGAAACCGAATTCAAGCATGTTGAGGAGAGGTTAAAAGATCAAAAGGATGAAGTAACAAAACTGCAGGATAAATTCTCCACTGAGTTCAAGAACCTCGCGAATGAGATCTTTGATGAGAAAAGCAAAAAATTTACCGAGCAGAACAAAGTCAATCTTGAGGGCCTACTAAAGCCTCTGGGTGAGAAGATCCACGATTTTGAAAAGACCGTAAGCACTAGCACTAAGGAAAGCATCGAACGTAATTCAGCGCTAAGGGAGCAAATTCTTTCATTAAAAGATCTCAACATTCAGATTACTAAGGAGGCCGAAAATCTAACCAAGGCGCTAAAAGGCGACACTAGGGCTCAGGGTAGTTGGGGCGAGTTTATTCTGGAGAGCATACTTGAAAAATCCGGGCTTGAGAAGGATAGAGAATACTTCATACAAAATGCTTTTATACACGATGACGGCCGAAGGTATCAGCCTGATGTAATCATTAAACTCCCAGAAAGCAAGACAATCATAATAGATTCCAAGGTTTCGCTTATTGCTTATGATCGATATGTCAACAACACCGGCGATCAGGAAATTGCTTTGGCTTTAAAGAGCCATATCCAATCTATCCGTACCCATATTAGAGAATTAAGTAGCAAGAATTACCAAAGCCTTTACGGGGTTGAAGGTTTAGATTTTGTATTAATGTTTGTGCCAATTGAACCAGCCTTTAGCCTGGCGGTGCAGCACGACAACAACCTTTTCAACGATGCTTACGAAAAGAACATCGTGCTAGTCAGTCCCTCGACGTTAATTGCCACGTTGCGTACCATCTCGAACATCTGGAAAAACGAGTATCAAAATCGGAACGCCCTGGAAATTGCCAAGCAGGGAGGCGAGTTGTATGATAAGTTCGTAAACTTCACCGAAGACCTTAAGGGAGTGGGTCGTTACATCGATAACACCCAGAAGGTTTATGTAGATGCTATGAAGAAGTTGGTGGATGGCAGAGGCAATCTCATCAATAGGGCCAAGAAGATTAAGGAGCTTGGCGCAAAAACCAGGAAAACGCTGGACCCAAAGTTAATAGATCGCGCCAACGACGAGTAAAATAATCCTGATATGGAACTTACGCCAGATAATAGACTCAAGAAACTTATAGTAGTCGGAGACCGGGTGCTTATCAAACCCAAAAAAATGGGCGAACGAACAGAAAGTGGCCTTTATTTGCCACCTGGTGTTCAGGAAAAAGAGAAAATCCAGAGTGGTTATATTATGAAAGTTGGCCCTGGCTATCCAATTCCATTACCCGCTGAAGAGGATGAGCCTTGGAAAGACAGGGAGGAGCAAATCAAATACATTCCCCTACAAACCAAAGAGGGCGACCTGGCCATATTCCTACAGCGAGGCGCTATAGAAGTAATGTATGAGCAGGATAAGTACTACATCGTGCCGCAGTCATCTATCCTCATGATTGAGCGCGAAGAGGATTTGTTTGAATAAGCCTTTAATGAATTAAAAGATTCCTGCCTGGACAGGAATGACGGAAAAGCTAAAACTCCCCTAGCGTCTTTTCAATGATATAGCAGCAATCGTGAATTTGCTCCTCGGTGATTACCAGCAGTAGTGCTGCCGGATACTATCACTATAAGTTCATGCCTAGAGGCAATTTCCCTTAACTCAAACTTTTTTCAAAGTCAATTGTCTGTTATATACATTATAT
>JANQPQ010000004.1 GCA_028285445.1 Cyclobacteriaceae bacterium
ATTCGCGGCAAAGCCTACTCCCGGTGTTGGTGCGCCAGCAGAAGCAATAAGCCCATTGTTGTTGATAGCGTTTATGTTGTAGGTGGCTGCGGCAACTCCCAGGCCGTCGTCAGCCAAGGTTATTCCTGAAGCTATATCGCTACAAACAGTAGCATCTAGTCCCGCATTTAGTACCGGCTCTGGATCTACGGTAATTGTTACATCTACTGGATCTCCTATACATCCTGCCGCACTTACCGGTTGAATAGTATAAACAACATCGACAGGAAGCGCTGTAGTATTGGTCCAGGCGTCATCTGATATCTCGGTAGAAGGCAAGTTGTTTCCTGTTACGGGAGCTCCAGCAGAAGCCACAAGGCCATTGTTGTTAATGGCAGTTATGTTGAACGCAGTTGCAATTGCTGAGGCGCCATCACCTGTGAGGAATACATTGGTAGCAACATCACTACAAACTGTAGCATCCAACGTAGGGCTTAGTACTGGCTCAGGATTTACTGTTAGAATTACATTAACAGGATTTCCAATACACCCCGCAGCACTCACAGGCTCCACTGTGTAGGTTACCTGTACTGGAACAAACCCAGTGTTTGTCCAAGCATCATCCACAATTTCGTTGGCCGGAAGGTTATTTCCTGTTACAGGGGCACCAGCAGAAGCCACAAGGCCATTGTTGTTAATAGCTGTAATATTGAACAATGTGGCCCCTACTCCGATGCCGTCATCGGCAAGAGTAATTCCCGAGGCTATGTCACTACAAACTGTTGTACTTAGTGAAGGATCTAATGTAGGTTCAGGATCAACTGTTAATGTTACATCCACAGGATCACCCGCACAACCCGCAGCACTTACCGGTACCACGGTATAGATCACATCTACCGGTAAAGGCGTAGTGTTGGTCCAGGCATCATCAATAATCTCATTTGCACCAAACCCAGTACCAGGTGTTGGTGAGCCAGCAGATGGTGCCAGACCATTGTTATTAATTGCTGTGATATTATAGGTAGCCGCGGCTACTCCCACTCCGTCATCTGCCAGCGTTATTCCTGAAGCTACATCACTACAAGTGGTAGCATCAAGTCCAGCATTTAATATTGGCTCAGGATCTACAGTTAACGTCACATTCACTGCGTCACCAATACATCCGCCGGCAGTTACAGGTTGAATTGTGTAAATCACATCTACAGGAAGCGGAGTGGTGTTAGTCCAGGCGTCATCTGAAATCTCGTTTGCGGCAAAGCCAGTTCCAGTTGCAGGAGCACCAGCGGAAGCTACAAGACCATTATTGTTAATAGCAGTAATGTTGAATGTTGCAGCGATTGCCGAAGTTCCATTCCCGCTAAGGTTAATACCAGATGGCAGATCACTACAAACCGTCGCATCAAGTGCGGGGTTTAGAATTGGCTCAGGATCTACCGTTAGGGTGATATCCAAAGGATCACCAATACATCCGGCGGCACTTATTGGCTCAACAGTATAAACAACATTTACTGATACAAATCCGGTATTTGTCCAGGCATCATCAGCGATTTCATTTGCAGGTAAATTATTTCCGGTTACAGGTGCACCGGCTGAAGCGACAAGACCATTAGCATTTATCGCAGTGATATTGAATAAGGCAGCGGCAACAGCCACTCCGTCATCTGCTAAGGTAATTCCCGAGGCTATATCACTACAAACCGTGGCATTGAGGGCCGCACTCATGGCCGGCTCAGGATCGACGGTTAATGTTACATCCAGAGGATCACCAAGACAACCTGCTGCACTTACTGGCACGACAGTATAAACAACATCCACCGGAGCAGCACTGATGTTGGTCCAGGCGTCATCAATAATTTCGTTGGCAGCAAAACCTATTCCAATGACAGGATTGCCTGCAGAAGCAGTGAGGCCATTGTTGTTGATTGCGGTTATGTTGAATGTAGCGGCAGCAACCGCAACACCGTCATCAGCCAAAGTGATACCTGAAGCGATGTCACTACAAACTGTAGCATCCAATCCAGCATTCATAGCTGGCTCAGGATCAACTGTTATAGTTACATCAACTGGGTCGCCAATACATCCAGCCGCACTCACTGGTTGAACTGTGTATACTACGTTAACTGGAGCCGCACTGATGTTGGTCCAGGCGTCATCTGAAATCTCACTTGCTGGCAAGTTATTGCCGGTGGCTGGAGCTCCAGCAGAAGCAACCAGTCCATTGGGGTTAATAGCAGTGATATTAAACAGCGTTGCGTTCACCGATGCTCCATTGTCATCAAGCGTAACACCGGTAGCAATGTCACTACAAACTGTTACATCCAAAGTAGCACTCAAAACTGGCTCTGGATCAATTGTCAATGTCACGTTTAGTGGATCTCCAATACATCCTGCAGCACTTACGGGTTCGATAGTATAAACTACACTTACAGGAATAAAACCAGTGTTTGTCCAGGCGTCGTCAGCTATTTCGTTAGGTGGCAGGTTGTTTCCTGTAGCAGGGGCACCTGCGGAGGCCACAAGCCCATTGTTATTAATAGCTGTTATGTTGAAGAGTGTTGCTCCAACAGCCACACCATCGTCGGCCAGGGTTATACCTGAAGGAGTATCACTACAAACTGTTGCATCCAAAGCCGCACTAAGCGCTGGTTCAGGATCAACAGTTAGCGTTATATCTAATGGATCACCAAGACAGCCAGCTGCACTTACTGGCACTACGGTGTAAATAACATTTACGGGTGCAGCACTGATATTTGTCCAAGCATCGTCTACAATTTCTGCTGCAGTAAAACCAACACCAAGGGCTGGATTACCCGCAGATGCTGTTAGGCCATTGTTATTAATCGCTGTTATGTTGAAAGAGGCAGCACCTACTGCAACTCCGTCATCTGCAAGTGTAATACCTGAGGCAACATCACTACAGGTAGTAGCATCCAACCCTGCATTCATAGCTGGTTCAGGATCAATCGTAATGGTTACATCAACTGGATCGCCGATACAACCCGCAGCACTTACTGGCTGAACAGTATAAACCACATTAACAGGAGCCGCACTGATATTCGTCCAGGCGTCATCTGAAATTTCGTTAGCAGGTAGGTTGTTGCCGGTTACCGGAGCTCCGGCTGAAGCAACCAGGCCATTAGGGTTTATGGCTGTAATGTTGAACAGCGTGGCAGCCACAGTAGCTCCGTTGTCAGAAAGTGTTACACCGGTAGCCACATCACTACATACTGTTGCGTCCAAAGTTCCACTTAGTATTGGCTCTGGATCAATAGTGAGGGTAACATTTAATGGATCACCAATACAACCTGCGGCGCTTATAGGCTCTACGGTATAAACAACATTAACTGAAGTCACACCTGTGTTGGTCCAGGCATCATCCGCAATTTCGTTAGCTGGTAAGTTGTTACCAGTTGCTGGCGCTCCTGCTGAGGCTACCAAGCCATTATTGTTGATAGCGGTAATATTAAATAGTGTCGCACCAACCGCTATTCCATCATCAGCTAGAGTAATACCTGAAGGAGTGTCACTACAAACCGTGGCGTCTAACGCAGCACTAAGCGCTGGCTCTGGATCTACCGTAAGTGTAACATTCAGAGGATCGCCCACACAACCTGCAGCACTTACAGGAACTACTGTGTAGATAACATCTACTGGCGCAGCACTGATATTCGTCCAAGCATCATCAATTATTTCATTGGCTGCAAAACCACTACCTAATACCGGATTACCGGCAGAAGCGGTTAGACCATTATTATTAATGGCTGTGATGTTGAATGTAGCGGCTCCTACTGCAACGCCATCATCTGCAAGAGTGATTCCTGAAGGAAGATCACTACAAACTGTGGCGTCCAAACCGGCATTCATGGCAGGCTCAGGATCTATAGTAACTGTTACGTTAACAGCGTCTCCAATACAACCGGCAGCACTTACTGGCTGTACAGTATAGATAACATCCACCGATGCAGCGCTGATGTTTGTCCAAGCATCATCTGAAATCTCAGTTGCCGGTAGGTTATTTCCTGTGGCTGGCGCTCCTGCAGAGGCTACCAGTCCATTAGGGTTGATAGCTGTAATATTGAATAGAGCGGCGTTGACTGAAGCACCGTTATCATCAAGGGTCACGCCGGTAGCAACATCGCTACATACTGTTACATCAAGTGTGGCGCTTAGCACTGGCTCTGGGTCAATAGTAAGTGTCACATTTAGTGGATCTCCGATACAACCTGCTGCACTTACCGGTTCAACGGTGTAAACAACATTAACTGGAACAAATCCAGTGTTGGTCCATGCATCATCAGCTATTTCATTTGCTGGTAGATTATTACCTGTAGCTGG
This sequence comes from Cyclobacteriaceae bacterium, assembly GCA_028285445.1. Lineage (GTDB taxonomy): Bacteria > Bacteroidota > Bacteroidia > Cytophagales > Cyclobacteriaceae > JANQPQ01. The sequence goes on from JANQPQ010000004.1 coordinate 4,315, forward strand.
AGCACCAGCAGAAGCTACTAAGCCATTGTTATTAATTGCGGTGATATTAAATAAGGCGGCACCGACTGCTACACCATCGTCGGCTAGTGTAATACCAGAAGGCGTATCACTACAAACCGTGGCATCAAGAGCGGCGCTAAGCGCTGGCTCTGGATCTACGGTTAATGTAACATTGAGTGCATCACCAGCACAACCGGCCGCACTGACCGGAACTACGGTATAAATAACATCGACCGGCGCAGCACTGACGTTCGTCCAGGCATCATCTATAATTTCATTAGCGGCAAAACCCACACCTAACACTGGGTTACCAGCGGAGGCAGTCAGCCCATTGTTATTAATTGCAGTAATGTTGAAAGTAGCAGCTCCTACAGCTACTCCGTCATCTGCCAATGTTATTCCCGAAGCTACATCGCTACAAGTAGTTGCATCAAGCCCTGCGTTCATGGCAGGTTCAGGATCGATTGTAATGGTCACGTTAACGGCATCTCCAATACAACCCGCAGCGCTTACTGGCTGTATAGTGTAGATGACGTCTACTGGAGCAGCACTGATGTTTGTCCACGCATCATCTGCTATTTCGTTAGCAGCTAGGTTGTTACCAGTTGCTGGAGCACCCGCTGAAGCTACCAGGCCATTAGGGTTGATAGCTGTAATATTGAAGAGGGCTGCCCCTACTGAGGCGCCATTATCTGATAATGTTACTCCAGTGGCAACATCGCTACATACAGTTGCGTCGAGTCCGGCACTTAATACTGGCTCAGGATCGATGGTCAGCGTCACATTGAGTGGGTCACCAACGCAGCCAGCTGCGCTCACAGGAACTACCGTGTAAATTACATTTACTGGAGATGCGCCTGTGTTAGTATAGGCATCATCAGAAATTTCAGCAGCTAAGAAACCAACACCCGTCGCCGGCGCACCAGCTGAGGCTGTAAGTCCATTGTTGTTAATTGCCGTGATATTAAATGTTGCAGCAGCAACCGTTGCCCCATTGTCAGTAAGAGTTATTCCTGAAGGTGTATCACTACAAACAGTTGCATCTAAAGCCGCACTGAGTGCTGGCTCAGGATCTACCGTGAGTGTAACGTCCAATGCGGTTCCAATACATCCATCTGCACTTACCGGTTCTACGGTATAAACTACATCTACCGGCGCAGCACTTACGTTGGTCCAGGCGTCATCTGATATCTCACTAGCTGGTAGATTGTTGCCGGTTGCCGGGGCACCGGCTGAAGCCACGAGGCCATTAGGATTGATTGCAGTGATGTTAAATAGCGCTGCTGCCACATTTACTCCGTCGCTGGCCAATGTAATTCCGGAAGCAACATCACTACAAACTGTAGCGTCTAGTGCTGGATCCATAACTGGCTCCGGATTCACAGTAAGGGTAACATTCATCGGATCACCCAAACAGCCACCTGCACTTATCGGAACAACGGTATAAATTACATCAACTGGAGCGGCACTAACATTTGTCCACGCATCATCTATTATTTCATTTGCTGCCAGATTGTTGCCCGTTGCTGGAGCGCCGGCAGAGGCGACTAATCCATTATTATTGATTGCGGTTATATTATATAGCACTGCTGGTTCCGATAGGCCATTATCAGCCAGGGTTATTCCCGAAGCTATATCACTACAAACTGTTGCGTCCAAAGTGTTACTAAGTACTGGCTCTGGATCAACAGTGAGCGTTACATTTAGCGGATCACCTTCACAGCCGGCAGCGCTTACGGGTACTATGGTATAAACCACATTTACAGATGCCATACTGTTGTTCGTGTAGGCATCATCTGCTATTACATTAGCTGCCAGTCCTGCGCCTGTTGCTGGTGAGCCGGCAGAAGCTGTCAGTCCGTTGAAGTTTATAGCGGTAATATTGTAAGTAGCGGCCGCTACGTTTACGCCGTCATCTGCCAGGGTTATTCCGGAAGCCACGTCACTACAAACTGTTGCATCTAGTCCTGCATTCAACACTGGCTCTGGATCAACTGTCAGGGTAACATTCACAGGATCACCAACACAACCGTTGATAGAAACTGGAGCAATGGTGTAGATTACATCTACCGGTGCTGCGCTAATATTCGTCCAGGCATCGTCGGCAATCTCATTGGCGTTAACCCCGTTAGCAACAACAGGGGCGCCAGCAGAGGCTACCAAGCCATTGTTGTTTATCGCAGTAATATTAAATGTTGAAGCCGCTATATTGACTCCATCATCATCTAGTACTATTCCTGATGCCTGATCGCTACAAACTGTGGCATCCAGTCCCGCATTAAGAACTGGCTCAGGTCGTACAGTCAGCCGTACATCTACGGGATCACCTTCACAACCAGCAGCACTTACTGGTACAACTGTATAAACCACATCTACTGAAACCGTACTGATGTTGGTATATGCGTCATCTATAATTTCATTAGCAGCCAGGCCATTTCCTGTTGCAGGTGCGCCTGCTGAAGCCACCAGGCCATTGAAATTGATTGCGGTGATATTGAAAGTAGTTGCACCCACAGCAATTCCATCATCACTTAACGTGATCCCTGAAGCTTGGTCGCTACAAACAGTGGCATCAAGATTGGCGTCAAGTACGGGCTCTGGGTCAACAGTGAAAGTAACATTAAGTGGATCGCCAAGACAGCCAGCAGCACTCACTGGTACAACCGTGTAGATCACATCAACCGGGTTCATCGTGGTGTTGGTATATGCGTCATCCGCTATTTCATTGGCAGCGAATCCGTTACCTGTAACTGGTGCCCCTGCCGAAGCAGTAAGCCCGTTCATATTGATTGTTGTTATGTTAAATGTAGCTGCTGCTACAGAGGCTCCATTATCTGCCAAAGTAATCCCAGAAGCAACATCACTACATTGAGTAGCATCCAATGCGCCACTTAAAACTGGCTCTGGATCTACAGTAAGTGTAATATTTAAGGCATCACCCAAACAACCAGCGGCACTTACAGGAACGACAGTGTACACTACATCTACCGGATTCATTGTGGTGTTGGTAAATGCGTCATCCGAAATCTCGTTCACACCAAAGCCTGTACCCGTTGCGGGTGCTCCCGCAGATGCTACCAACCCGTTTTGGTTGATGGCAGTGATATTATATGAAGCAGCAGCAACAGAAGCTCCGTCAGTTGCTAGCGTTATTCCAGATACTACATCACTACAAACTGTTGCATCCAAGTTGGGATCAATTACTGGTTCTGGATCAACAGTGATAGTCACTGCTACAGGATCTCCATCGCAACCAGCGGCACTCCTTGGAGTCACCATGTAAACAACATCCAATGGTAAGTTTGTTGGATTAGTAAATGCGTCTGTGATAAATGCAGGGTCTGGCTCATTGACTCCGGCCGTACCCACTCCTACTAGTTGAGGAGGTACAGTAGGTAATGGCCAGGAATAACTAACGGCAGCTACTGATGGGCCAGTTACTTGCAATTGTAGGTTTGCAGCAACGTCACTACAAACGGTCTCTGTAAGTGACGGATCTAAAATTGGCTTGGGATCAACAGTCACCGTCATCTGCGCCGTAGCATTAATCGCAGATACACAGCCACTGATCACATCGGTAACTACTAATGTATAGGTAGTCGTTGCCGTAGGGCTTGCCGTCGGATTTGCCAAGGTGGGGTCGTCGAGGCCGGTAGTTGGAGTCCAGGAGTAAGTGAATGTTCCAGAGCCGCCTGTAACAGGAGGAGTAGCGCCAATTACTGTACCAGCTCCTTCACAAATTGTGTCATCAGGCCCAGCATCGGCAACTGGCTCTGAAAATGAGTTAATTGTTATAACCTGGGCCGCGCCATCACAAGTGACAGGGCCTCCATAGTTGCTTGATTCGATTACTTGTAGTGTTCCAACCCATGCGTTGGCACTGAAGTCAAGAATAACTCTATTGTTAACCATAGTGACTGTTGGTGCATCCAAGGCTGGATTTACAGTCCAAGCGTACGTAGAAAGTGCTGTTCCTGCGGGTGGATCAACTTCGTAAACATAAGTAGAACCAACACAGACGTTATCAACGCCAGCAGTAATACTATTGCCACCAGTAATAGCAGTGGTTACCGGAGTTGGGTTAACGGTAACAACGACAATTGACGGGGCACCAACTAGACAACCAGTTGGTACTATTGAGTAAGTTACGGTCTCAGGTGTAGTTCCTGAATTGGTCAAGGTTTGAGCAATAGTTGTTGGGTCTGCCTGGGGTACTGGCTCATCAGCTGCGCCTGCAATATTAGGTCCTGGAACTACAGTCCAGGTAAATGTTGTGCCAGCCACGTTACTAGTTAAATCTATATCTGTAGGATCTCCGGAACAGATTGTAGGTGAATTATTGGTAGCAATTACATCCGGAGCAGGGTTAATAGTAGCCGTTACATTCACGGCATCTCCAAGACAACCGATTGCGCTTACCGGGACGATGGTATAAACAACATTCACAGAAGCGGCTGTACCATTTGTCCAGGCATCATCTGCTATCTCGTTCGCGAGGAATCCATTTCCAGTTGTCGGCGCTCCCGCGGAAGCGGTTAGTCCATTGGGGTTAATAGCCGTTATATTGAAAGTGGCAGCGTTTACCGATACACCGTCATCATCAAGAACAATACCGGTTGGGTCATCACTACATACCAACACGTCCAACCCAGGATCCAAAACCGGTTCAGGGTCAACAGTAAAAGTCACATTTACCGCATCTCCTAAGCACCCAAGGGCGGAAACTGGGATTACGGTATAAATCACATCCACCGGATTCATGGTAGTGTTGGTCCAGGCATCATCAGCAATTTCCAGGTTAGAAAAGCCAGTTCCGGTAGCTGGGGCACCAGCTGAAGCGACAAGGCCATTATTGTTGATGGCGATTATATTATAACTAATGGCAGCAACCGAAGCTCCATTATCGGCCAAGGTAATTCCTGAGGCAATATCGCTACACTGCGTGGCGTCGAGACCAGGGTCAAGGATTGGTTCCGGGTTGATAGTGAGTGTTACGACAACAGGGTCGCCCACACAACCTGCTGCACTGACGGGAACAATAGTATAATCTACATCCACAGGAAGAGTAGTAGTATTGGTCCAGGCATCATCAGCTATTTCGCTATCTGTAAAGCCTGTTCCTGTTGCAGGGGCACCAGCCGATGCGGTTAAGCCGTTATTGTTAATGGCGGTAATGTTGAAAGTAGCGGCGTTTACTGAACTGCCATCATCATCTAAGGTAATCCCAGATGCCACGTCGCTACAGAGAGTAGCATCTAGTAGTGGGTCTAATACTGGCCCTGGGTCTACGGTGACAGTTACCACTACCGCATCTCCTAAACAACCAGCTGCGCTAACCGGCACTATCGTATACTCTACGTCAACTGCAACAGTACCATTATTTCTCCAGGCATCATCGGCGATCTCGCTATCTGCAAAACCCGTTCCGGTAGCAGGAGCTCCAGCCGTGGCTACCAATCCATTATTGTTAATATTAGTAATGTTGAAGGTGGCCGCGTTTACGGAAGCGCCATCATCATTCAAGGTGATACCTGATGCCAGGTCGCTACAAACCGTCACGTCTAATCCTGGATCCAGTACTGGTTCTGGCTGAACAGTTAGCGTTACATTCACCGCATCACCTAAACAGCCTCCAGCACTTACAGGGACAACAGTGTAGATCACATCTACATTCACGGCTCCCGTGTTGGTCCAGGCATCGTCAGCTATCTCACTGTCTGCAAAGCCAACTCCGGTTGCAGGGGCACCGGCAGATGCAACCAGACCATTGTTGTTAATTGCTGTAATATTGAAGGTGGCCGCGTTTATTGAAGCCCCATTATCATCCAACGTTATGCCTGATGCTACATCACTACAGACTGTCGCGTCCAACCCTGGATCCAAAACTGGTTCGGGCTGAACCGTCAGCGTGACATTTACGGCATCTCCCAGACAGCCCGCTGCACTCACCGGTATCACTGTATAAATCACATCCACGTCCGCGGCACCGGGGTTGGTCCAGGCATCGTCAGCTATTTCGCTATCTGCAAAGCCTGTTCCGGTAGCTGGGGCACCAGCGGATGCTACCAAGCCGTTATTGTTAATTGCGGTTATGTTGAAAGTGGCAGCATTTACTGAAGCACCGTTGTCATTTAACGTTATGCCGGAAGCTATATCACTACAAACTGTAGCGTCTAAACCCGGATCTAACACCGGTTCAGGCTGAACCGTTAAGGTTACATTGACAGCCTCCCCTAGACAACCTGCAGCACTTACCGGTATCACTGTATAAATCACATCCACATCTGCGGCGCCAGTGTTAGTCCAGGCATCATCAGCAATCTCACTGTCAGCAAAGCCAACTCCGGTGGCTGGTGCCCCAGCGGATGCAACCAGACCATTGTTATTAATCGCCGTTATGTTGAAAGTGGCCGCGTTTACGGAGGCCCCGTTGTCGTTCAAAGTTATGCCTGAGGCAACATCACTACATACTGTTGCATCTAAAGCGGGATCTAATACTGGCTCTGGCTGAACAGTCAACGTAACATTTACCGCATCTCCCAGACATCCTGCCGCACTTACTGGCACAACGGTGTAGATCACGTTCACATTAGCTGCACCGGTGTTGGTCCAGGCATCATCAGCTATCTCACTGTCAGCAAAGCCAACTCCAGTGGCCGGTGCTCCAGCAGAGGCTACTAATCCGTTATTGTTAATGGCGGTAATATTAAATGTGGCTGCATTCACCGAAGCGCCATTGTCGTTTAAGGTGATGCCAGATACTATATCACTACATACCGTCGCATCCAATCCTGGATCCAAAACTGGTTCGGGCTGAACCGTCAGAGTGACATTTACCGCATCTCCCAAACATCCTGCTGCACTCACCGGTACTATCGTATAAATAACATCTACATCAGCGGCACCGGGGTTGGTCCAGGCATCATCAGCTATTTCGCTATCCGCAAAGCCTGTTCCGGTAGCTGGCGCACCAGCGGATGCCACCAAGCCGTTATTGTTAATTGCGGTTATATTGAAAGTGGCCGCATTTACTGAAGCACCGTTGTCATTTAACGTTATGCCTGATACTATGTCACTACATACTGTTGCATCTAAGCCCGGATCTAGCACGGGTTCGGGTTGAACTGTTAATGTAACATTTACCGCATCTCCCAAACATCCAGCTGCACTTACCGGCACAATGGTGTAAATAACATCTACATCAGCGGCACCCGTATTCGTCCAGGCATCATCTGCTATCTCACTGTCAGCAAAGCCAGTTCCCGTGGCTGGTGCCCCAGCGGATGCCACAAGACCATTGTTATTTATCGCTGTTATGTTGAAAGTGGCCGCATTGACTGAGGCCCCATTGTCATTCAATGTTACGCCTGAGGCAACATCACTACATACTGTTGCATCTAAGGCGGGATCTAATACTGGCTCTGGTTGGACAGTCAACGTAACATTAACCGCATCTCCCAGGCATCCTGCAGCACTAACAGGCACAACGGTGTAGATCACGTTCACATTTGCTGCACCGGTGTTGGTCCAGGCATCGTCAGCTATTTCGCTGTCTGCGAAACCTGTTCCAGTGGCAGGTGCTCCAGCAGAGGCAACCAACCCGTTGTTGTTAATTGCTGTAATATTGAAGGTGGCTGCATTCACCGAAGCGCCATTGTCGTTTAAGGTAATGCCAGACACTATATCACTACATACCGTCGCATCCAATCCTGGGTCAAGAACAGGCTCTGGGTTAACAGTAAGTGTTACATCTACCGCTGGGCCAACACACCCCAATGCGCTCACTGGTCGAACGGTATAGACGACATTTACCGGACTCATAGACGTATTGGTCCAGGCGTCATCAATTATCTCGTTTGCTGCAAAGCCAGTTCCGGTAGCCGGCCCACCTGCTGAGGCTGTCAACCCATTGTTGTTGATAGCAGTAATATTGAATGTGGTGGCAGGCTCCGCAATGCCATCATCGACCAAAGTTATTCCTGAAGCTATATCACTACAAACAGTTGCGTCTAATGCAGGATCAAGAACGGGCGTTCCATTTACCGTTACTGCCTGATTTAGTGGTGGTCCCTGGCCGCAACCATTTTCTCCCCTTACTACGAAGTTTCCGGAGGTTGCTCCAGCGGTAAAATTCACCACAATACTCGTTCCGAAAGGTGCTGTACTTACTATTGACGCTCCAGCAACCGCTGAAACATCCCAATCATATTCAGTAGCACCAGCAACAGCGTTAACCGAAAATGTGACGTTATTGTCACCCTGGCACACAGTTGGGAAGGTGTTAGGTGTGGGAGCAGCAGAAGGCGCTGCCGCACTAACCGTTACAACAACTACTTGCTGTGTTCCAATACAACCCGCGGCACTTTGCGGTACTATGGTATAGGTAGCTGTTTGAGGGAATAATGTACCATTTGTCAACGTTTGACTCAGATTCAATGGCATTGCCAGAGGAGCGACCTGATTAGTCGCACCCATGGGGCTTGATTCCACAACAGTCCATGTTACAAGCGAGCCAGCTAAAGTTGAAGAGAGATCAATATCTGTATTCCCTCCTGAACAAACCGAGGTGAGGTTGTTGGTTGCAACCAGGATGGGCTCTGGATCAACTGTTAGCGTGACATCCACTGGATCTCCTAAACATCCCGCCGCACTAACAGGCACAACCGTGTAAACCACATTTACAGATGCAAGAGTGGTGTTCGTCCAGGCGTCATCAGCAATTTCGCTATCGGCAAAACCTGTACCGGTAGCCGGTGATCCGGCAGAAGCTGTAAGGCCACCATTATTTATATTGGTGATATTAAACGTTGCAGCATTTACTGAACTACCGTTGTCATCCAAAGTTATCCCAGAAGCAACATCACTACATGTAGTGTCATCGAGGCCTGGGTCAAGAACAGGTTCGGGCTGAACCGTCAATGTTACAGTTACCGCATCTCCCAGACAACCTGCCGCACTAACAGGCACAATTGTATATATAACATCTACGTTAGCCGCTCCGGTATTTGTCCACGCATCATCGGCAATTTCACTATCGGCAAATCCAGTACCGGTTGCAGGCCCACCGGCCGAGGCAACCAAACCATTATTATTGATGTTGGTAATATTGAAAGTCGCCGCATTTACTGAAGAGCCATTATCATCCAAAGTAATGCCGGATACAACGTCACTACATACCGTTGCGTCTAAGCCCGGATCCAGAACAGGTTCAGGTCTCACAGTAAGTGTCACATTTACCGGGTCACCAAGGCAACCAGCTGCACTGACTGGAACTACGGTATAAACCACATTTACATTTGACGAACCTGTATTTGTCCATGCATCATCGGCAATTTCACTATCGGCAAATCCGGTCCCGGTCGCTGGCCCACCAGCCGACGCCGTAAGACCACCGTTGTTAATATTTGTAATATTGAAGGTGTTGGCGTTAACCGAACTACCATTGTCATCTAAGGTAATGCCAGAAGCTGCGTCACTACATACTGTGGCATCCAAACCTGGATCTAAAACTGGCTCTGGTTCGACAGTAAGAGTCACAGCAACAGGATCGCCCACACAGCCGGCAGCACTTACAGGCACCACTGTGTAAACCACGTCCACATCCGCCGCCGTAGTGTTAGTCCAGGCATCATCAGCGATTTCGCTATCCGCAAAACCAGTTCCTGTAGCTGGTGAACCTGCGGAGGCAGTTAGTCCATTATTAACGATACTGGTAATATTGAAAGTAGCGGCATTAACTGAGGAACCATTATCATTCAGGGTTATTCCCGAAACTGCGTCACTACAAACTGTAGCATCTAATCCTGGATCCAGCACTGGCTCCGGGTCGATAGTAAGGACAACGTTTACTGGTGTTCCTACACAATTCGTTGGGCCTGGGCCGGTAGGAGTTACCGAATAGGTCACGTTCAGAGGGCCATTTGTCGGATTCGTGAAAGCGTCTGTAATGACAGTACCAGGCCCGGTTGTACCGACCCCAATCAAGCCGGCATCTACCGTTGGTAGTCCCCAAGTAAATGTTGTACTGGCCACATTGGGTGTAGTGGTCAAGGTCAAGCTTGCGGCTACATCGCTACATACAGTTTGTGTTAGGCCCGGAGTAACAATGGGAATGGGATCAACAGTTACAGCGAAGGTTACAGCTGCGGAAGTACAAGCCAATCCTGTGGTATATTGTCTTACTACGCTGATATTCCCGGAGCTCGCGCCAACCGGGGCGTTAACATCTATAGTCTGCAGGTTTGTCGCAGAGTTGAATGTCCAACCTGCCGGTAATGACCATTGGTATTCAGTGGCCCCACCTATCGTTTCTGTAGCAGCAGCAGCCCCGAGACTATATGTAATATTGGTCGTTCCTTCACATATCTGGGCAGGATCGGAGGAGGTAATTGGAGGTGTAACTGTCAGTTCCTCTTTTACTGTTACCGTAACTTCAACTGGAACACTCTCACAAGAGTTTGTTGCGCCATTAACTTGAGTTACGAAGAAATCTTCAACAATGGGTACAGTTGAAGGAATACCATGCGTGTAAGTATTGGACGCACTGGATTGTAACAAAACAGCGGCTCCCAAATCCGGGTTTTCATCATAGAAATTGAATAAAGTTGCTCCAGGTGTAACGGCGGTTACGCTGATATCCGCAGCGATAGCGCCCCCCTGGCAGGCCACTACGTCTCCAGGGATAGGGTCAGCGGGAGAGGGAATAATTTCAATGAACTCCGTGATTGAGACAGCATCTCCCAGATTGAATCCAGGGTTGTAAGGGTTACACACATTCCAATATTCCATCCGGACATGAAACTGCTGCCCAACTATTTGACCTGTAGTGGATGAGGTAGTAATTAACTGAGTAAGTTCAGTTGGAGCCGTTACCGGTGAAGCTAGTTCAATTACCCCATTGAAGTCCGGTGTTCCCACACCACCAACACCTGTTGGAAAATACTCTCCTCCTATCAATGCGCCGGTTCCATCTGTTACTGCAACACCTCCAACTTCAATATTTGGTATCCTGTCTATATCTGCTCTTCCGGCATCACCATAGACAAAACGGATCCATCTCGTACCCTGGTTAGGGCTATCAGGTTCCACTGCTAAACGACAATTAAGATCCGTATTATCGGAGAAGGTCATGTTTGCATTATCTCCAAGGCACACTTCATCAGAATTGGCAACTGTAGGATTCATCTGGAGCGCTCCTGTAGATTCGTTATCTGTGTCATATGACACAAAGGTGGCACCTTGGACAAGTCCGCCAATTGGACAAGTTCCCACTCCCACAATAGAAGGAAAAAATATGGCATCATAGGTGCAGTTAGGATCATTGGCAGGATAACTAAACCCTGTTGGCTCCGCCCTTAGCAATCTTGTTCCAAGCTGTGGGTTCCCAGCCAGATCGGCTTCAAAAGTGAGATACTCTAAAACTGTTGTTGCGGGATCACCCCAGTTAACGAAAATCCGAAAACGCCCAATTAAAAAATTTGTAGAATTCCTGGCTACCGCCGAAATATTATATTGGAAGAAACGAGTAGGGACCACCGGTGCGCAAACGTCTACGTTTAGCGGGTCCACCTCTCCTACTGAAACGAAAGACCAATCGCTACATGCCAGTGCGTGATTATTCTCGGAGGTTAAGGGGCCAAAAGCCACAACCATCATGCCCCCTGGATTACTTTGTACATCTCCGCTTCCATCATAAGAGATCTCTACTAACGTATTGTTGAAATCCACCGGAGTAGCAAATTGTACTTGAATCCTATCGGCGCCCGAAAGAAAGGCAGCAACAACAACAACAGGATTGCTATCTATATCTACTGACCATCCTGTGGCACCCGTGCTGAAGGTAATGTTCTGGTCGAAAGTAACTTCAATTATGTTCTGGTTGATGGTTTCGTGCCGAGCCGTAGTTGGCACGGGTTGAGCGAAAGCATCAAGTGGTAACAAGAAGGAAAGCAGTAAAAGGAATGGAATGAGAACTCCAACGCCGCGCTTCTTCGACAAGGGGTTTGCCATAGGGTTCAGATTAAGTCTAGTCAGTAAAGGGTGTAGTCTAATTTTAAGGTTATGCCAAATTATGAAATATGCTGGCCAGAATCTAGACAAATTGGATATTAATTTGGACTAATCCTTGGCCTACAAAATAGGGCATAACTTTGCTTAAAATTGATACAAAATCGGGGCAAAAAGTAACCAATTTCGCATCTTAATAATTTTGTGGAAATATTCAATTGACCCCAGCTTAATTCACCTTTTAATTTATACCTTTGTATCCCATAAGTTAGACAATACTTATGGGTTCAACCAAGTACATTTTCGTTACCGGGGGCGTAACATCCTCCTTAGGCAAGGGAATAATTTCAGCATCTCTCGCCAAACTCCTTCAAGCCAAAGGTCTTCGTGTAACAATTCAAAAATTTGACCCCTACATCAATGTGGATCCAGGTACCTTAAATCCGTACGAGCATGGAGAATGCTATGTAACGGATGATGGAGCAGAAACCGACTTGGACCTTGGGCATTATGAGCGATTTCTCAATGTAAAAACGTCACAGTCTAACAACGTAACCACTGGCCGCATTTATCATAACGTAATCAGTAAGGAAAGAAAAGGCGAGTATCTGGGAAAGACTATTCAGGTGGTGCCCCATATAACTGACGAGATCAAATCTAATTTCTACAAGCTTGGAGAATCTGGTAACTACGATGTTATTATTACTGAAATAGGTGGCTGCGTTGGTGACATCGAATCTCTGCCATTTATTGAGGCCATGAGGCAGGCTCGTTGGGAACTTGGAGCGACCAATGTGTTATCAATCCATCTAACTTTAATACCTTATTTGAAAGCTGCAAAAGAGCTAAAAACCAAGCCCACGCAGCATTCAGTGAAGCAATTGCTTGTGGCCGGGGTACAGCCAGATATACTTGTTTGCAGGTCTGAATACCCTCTTCCTACAGATATTAGAAAGAAAATTGCGCTGTTTTGTAACGTCCAACTTAACTGTGTAATTGAGGCGCTTGATGCAGAAACTATATATGATGTGCCCATTCTAATGAGCAAGGAGAAACTCGCAGAAAGGGTACTCTCGAAACTGAAAATAACTAACAATACCAAGCCAGACCTGAATGAATGGAAAGCCTTTCTGGGTAGGCATAAGAACCCTACCAATGAGGTAAGCATTGGACTGGTTGGAAAGTATGTGGAGCTTCCGGATGCTTATAAATCCATTAGTGAGGCGTTTGTGCATGCCGGAGCTGAAAATGAATGCAAGGTGCATCTAGGGATGATCCATGCGGAGTCAATTACAAAAGAAAACTGCAAAGAGCTATTCAATGATCTGGATGGCATATTGGTGGCACCGGGCTTCGGTGAACGGGGCATCCAGGGAAAAATAGATGCAATTCAATATGTAAGAGAACACGGGATACCATTCTTCGGAATCTGCCTTGGAATGCAGTGTGCAGTGGTAGAGTTTGCCCGAAACGTGATGGGGCTTAAAAACGCTACCTCCACCGAGATTGATCCAAAGGCGAAACACCCGGTGATAGATCTGATGGAAGATCAAAAGAAGATTACTAATATGGGGGGGACAATGAGGCTAGGCGCATATGACTGTGAACTGGCCAAAGGATCTAAACTCCAATCAGTATACGGCAAAGGCAAAATTAGCGAAAGACACAGGCACCGATACGAACTGAATAATGAGTATCTAAAGGACATGGAGAAACAGGGCATGATTGCGGCGGGCGTAAACCCTGAAAGTGGATTAGTTGAAATAATTGAATTGGCAGATCATCCGTGGTTCATTGGTACCCAGTATCACCCAGAATTGAAAAGCACAGTTTTGAACCCGCATCCTTTGTTCGTAAAGTTCGTTAAAGCAGCCTTGGAGCAAAAGAAGGCTGAAACCCAAGTTTTGAATTAAATGGATAGGAATCAAGCAATAGGATTAGTACTAATCTCTGTACTGTTAATAGTTTATTTTCAGTTTTTTACTGAGCCAGCTCCTCCACCCGCTGAGCCGCAAACTGAAGAAACTACTACACCCCAGGAAACTCCGCAGACTATTTCTGCAGACACAAGCGAAACACAGTCGAGCCCGGAAAAAGATAGCTCATCGGTGGCCCAGAATCTGGTAGATGAGTTTGGCATTTTTGCCGCCGGAGCCCAGGGAGAATCTGAAACCCAAATCCTGGAGAATGATGATATCAAAATAACAATTGACAGTAAGGGGGCTCAAGTCAAAGAAGTACTACTGAAGCAGTATTTTACTCACGACAAACAACCTTTGGTTCTTTTGGATGAGGGTAGCAGCAAAATTGCACTGAATGTAAATGTTGGTGGCAGAAACACAGACCTGCACTCACTGTACTATACCTCAAGCAACAGGCAACTGAATGACACAACCATAGTTGAATACAACCTGAGCCTGGGGAGTGGCCAATCGGTAAAGCACACTTACAAATTACCTCCTTCAGGATTCCAACTACTTCACGAAATCAAACTCAACGGCATTGCCGCAAGTCAAAGCACCTATTCCTGGCTCAATGACATTAGACCCCAGGAAAAAGATATAGTTGAAAGCCGACTAAAAGCGACCATTGGCTACTACACCGGTAGTGGAGATTTTGATGATCTCACTGAAAGGTCAAACGACGAGGAAGAACAGATTAATTCGGCACTTAAATGGGTAGCCTTTAAGCAGCAGTTTTTTACCTCGGCAGTGATTCCACAGAACAGCTTTGCTAATGGGTTCGTGAAGATGTTTGCTGAGGAAGGTAATACCAGCATCGTAAAAACCATGACCGCTACCTTGCCGCTATCTCCGCAAGATATTTCCAGTGGTTCTGCAAATTTCAAATACTACTTCGGGCCAAACCACTACCAAACGATGAAGAAGGTTAGTCCGGACTTTGAAAAGAACATTTACCTGGGCTGGCCGCCTGTTAATATTGTAAATAAGTGGCTCATAATTCCATTATTCAACTTCCTTGAGAATTACATTGCCAACTATGGCGTCATCATTATCATCCTGGTGCTGGTCATCAAATTAATGCTGTCTCCTCTCTCTTATAAGTCTTACGTCTCCATGGCAAAGACTAAGGTGTTGAAACCGGAGTTAGACGCTCTGAAAGAAAAGCATGATGGCGACATGCAGAAAGTACAGCAGGCGCAAATGAAATTGTACCAGCAGGTAGGTGTAAATCCGCTAAGTGGATGCATCCCCTTGGTACTTCAAATGCCCATCCTCTTTGCCATGTTCTACTTTTTTCCTAATTCCATTGAGCTTCGGCAAGAAGGATTTCTTTGGGCCAGTGACTTATCAACTTACGATTCAGTCCTTGACCTGCCCTTTACCATCCCAATCTATGGAGATCACGTTAGTCTATTTACATTGCTGATGACACTATCAACAATCCTCTATCAATGGTCTAATAACCAGGTAAGTACCGTCCAGGGACCGATGAAGTCGATGATGTACATGATGCCTGTCATTTTCATGTTCGTACTAAATTCATTCCCTGCGGGCTTAAGCTTCTATTACTTTGTGGCAAACATTATCACTTTCGGTCAACAAGCTTTGATCAGAAAATTTGTAGATGAGGACAAAATCAAAAAAATCCTGGAGGAGAACCGTTTGAAGAATAAAGGCAAGAAAAAGTCTAAATTTCAGATGAAATTGGAAGAGGCCATGAAGGCTGGTGAAGAGGCTAAAAAGAACAAGGCCAAGTAGCAACTATTTGGTAATTTTTACTACCTCCACTTATTGGATTTATCTTCTATCTTTGTAGCCCACTACCAGAAATTTGTTTTATGGAAATTACTTTTTTTGGCCAATCCTGCTTCGAGGTTGTTGTAAATGGAAAGAAAATTCTATTCGACCCATTCATCACAAATAACCCTCTTACTGAGGCACCTTCAGAATCCTTCAAGCCAGATTACCTCCTTTTGACTCATGGTCATGGCGACCACGTTGGATTCAAGGATACACCAGATGACAATGATGCGCTTTCCATTTTAAAAAACTCTGGTGGTACGGTGGTGTCAAACTTTGAGATTGTGACCTGGTATCAAAACCATGGAATCGAGAATGCCCACCCTATGAACCATGGCGGAAAATGGAGCTTCGATTTTGGCACCGTAAAAATGGTAAACGCAGTTCATACCAGCAGTATGCCAGACGGGTCTTATGCAGGAAACCCAGCCGGTTTTGTGATATCCTCAGATGAAGGAACATTTTACCATGCTGGAGATACAGCCCTGCATCAAGACATGAAGCAAATCAGTGAGGAGTTTAACCTTGACTTCGCCATTCTGCCGATTGGCGATAATTTTACCATGGGAATTGAAGATGCCTTAAAAGCAGCGAAGTATGTTGGTGCAAATAAAGTAATAGGCATGCACTACGACACGTTTCCATATATCGAAATAGATAAGTCACGCTGCTTAGGGCTAGCCTCCGAGGCACAAATAGAACTGATACTACCAACCGTGGGTGAGGCATTCAATATATAGCAAAACAGATGGGGAGAATAATATCAATTGCGAATCAAAAAGGAGGAGTAGGTAAAACAACCACGGCAATTAACCTTGCAGCTAGTCTGGCGGCGTTGGAATACAATACACTTATTGTAGATGCTGACCCGCAAGCCAACTCCACCTCAGGCATAGGGCTAGATCCCAAAGCAGTAGAAAATCACATTTATGGTTGCCTGGTGAATGGTTCACCAGCTGCAGACGCAATTGTATCTACCGATATAGAATATCTCTCCATTCTTCCTTCTCACATAGACCTGGTTGGCGCCGAAGTAGAGATGGTAAGTTTTGAGAATAGAGAGGAGAAGATGAGAGAAGCGCTAGAGCCCATTCGGAAGCAATTCGATTTCATAATTATTGATTGCTCCCCTTCCCTGGGCTTAATAACCATAAACGCCTTAACAGCGGCCGATTCGGTGTTAATCCCCGTGCAATGCGAGTACTTTGCCATGGAAGGCTTGGGCAAATTGCTTACCACGATCAAAATCATCCAATCTCGGCTTAATACCAAGCTCGAAATTGAAGGTATTCTTCTCACTATGTACGATGTTCGTTTGCGCCTTTCAAACCAGGTAGTGGCGGAAGTCAGAAAACATTTTAAATCGATAGTCTTTAACACCATTATCCCCAGGAATGTAAAGCTCAGCGAAGCGCCAAGTTTCGGACAACCGGCAATAACCCACGATGCTGATAGCAAGGGTGCCATAAGCTACCTGAATCTTGCGGAGGAAATAATGGGCAAAAATGGTGTCAAGAAGAAATAGTTATGAGCGATAAGCAACCGAAAAGGAAAAATGCTCTTGGGAAAGGGCTTGGAGCTTTGCTCGGTGATAGCGAACCAACCGATGACAAAAAACAACAGGGCTCCGATCCATCCGGCGGAGACCTTAGTGAGATAGCGATTTCCAGCATTGAGGTAAACCCTTATCAACCAAGAACAGATTTTGATGAAGAGGCCCTTCAGGAATTGGCAGACTCAATTTCGGAACACGGCATTATCCAGCCAATTACAGTGCGGCGGTTAGATGATAACCACTATCAGCTCATCTCTGGCGAACGGCGTTTGCAGGCATCCAAGAAGGCTGGATTGAACAAGATCCCGGCCTATGTTCGATCGGCAGACAATCAGCAGATGCTGGAAATGGCACTCATCGAGAACATACAACGGGAAGATCTGAACGCCATTGAGGTAGCCCTCTCCTACCAAAGACTGATCTCTGACATTGGCCTTAAGCAGGAGGAACTTGGCAAGCGTGTGAGTAAAAACAGGACTACGGTTAACAACTACCTGCGCCTACTGAAACTCCCCCCCGATATTCAGGCAGGTTTGCGAGATCGTAAAATTTCCATGGGGCACGCCCGTGCCCTCATAAATGTTGACAATGTGGATCTACAACTCGATTTGTTCCGGCAGATTATTGCCAGTGACCTATCTGTGCGTAAAGTTGAAGCATTAGTTAGGGCTGGGCAAAAGCTAAAAAAGGCAGTGGCCGGAGCCAAGAGTAAAGGAAAGACTACTCAAGATCCTGAAATACGGGAACTACAATCTAAGCTGGCATCTCACTTTGGAACAAAAGTTGAGATTAACTCAGAAAACAACAAAGGCGAAATTAAGATACCATTCGTGTCTATAGATGATCTCAATCGTATTTTGGAAATTTTGGAAGTTTAGTAGCAGGGCTGTTGCCACCCTGGCTTTTGTTCTCCCCCTTCTCTTATTCAGTACCATGGTTAAGAGTCAGGATCAACCTATTCTCTTGGATGATTCAACCAACGTGGATCTTGAAAGCATAGAAACTATTGAAACGGTGTCAACACGTTCACCTGCCCGAGCCACATTGTATTCGGCAGTAATACCTGGCTTGGGTCAGATTTATAATGGCAAATACTGGAAGTTGCCTATCGTGTATGGGGCCTTAACCGTAGGGGCTTTCTCAATTAAGAATCTTGACGATAGATATCAGGAGCAGAGGCAAAACCTAATTGATTTCCGAAACGGAAACCCCCAAACATCCCAAAGTGAGCAAACTCTTATTAACAATGTTGACATCACCCGTCGCGACCGCGATTTGGCAATAATCCTCACCACAGTTATCTATGCTCTTAACATTGTAGACGCGCATGTTGATGCACACCTGCAAGAGTTTGATGTTAATGAGAATCTCTCTTTGAAAGTGAGCCCAACCCTTACCAACGACTGGATGCCCGGCGTTAGACCAGGCTTGAAACTGAGACTTACCTTCCCCTAACCAACCGATTGCCTGCAATGAGAATTATTTTATTAGGATACGGGAAGATGGGCAAAGCCATCGAAGCTTTGGCCAAGCAACGAGGTCACGAAATTGTCGCGACCATTGGATCCCGAAATCGGCAAGAACTCGATGCCTTTTCTTCCCACAGTGCTGACGCCGTTATTGAATTCAGCAGTCCAGAAATTGCCTTTGAGAATATCTCCTGGTGCATCAACACTGGCCTGCCTGTCTTATCTGGGTCCACCGGATGGTTGGATCAACTTCCACAAATCCATGAGCGCTGTCAACAAAAGCAAGGCACTTTCTTCTACGCTTCAAATTTCAGTATCGGTGTAAATATCTTCTTTAAGCTGAATCGGTACCTGGCTAAGTTGATGAATGATCATGGGTCCTATGCTACCACAATTGAAGAAATTCACCACATTCACAAGAAAGATGCTCCCAGTGGAACAGCAATCTCCTTGGCTGACGATATAATCCAGGAGATTGATCGATACCGCAACTGGTCTGAAATAGCAGGTTCGGATAACCTTGTAATCAAGGCCCTTCGAGAAGGCGAAGTACCAGGGACCCACAGCATAATACATGAATCGGCTGAGGACCGAATAGAGATTAAGCACGAGGCCTTAAGCCGCCAGGGATTCGCCCTCGGTGCCGTGTTGGTGGCTGAATGGATAGCCGACAAACAGGGCATTTTATCCATGGACGATTTCTTAAAATTTTAGATTATAATTGTAAGTTTTTCGCGGTAAAGGCTACTGTTGTTGAAATTTTCAGGACCTCAATAATAAATGGAACTAACGGATTACGCACAACTTCTTATAGCAATACCTGTCTGGTTTTTGGCCAGTATTGGATACTATCTACTATTTAACAAAGCCGGGGAAGATGGCTGGAAGGGGTTTGTCCCGATCCTCAACTACCTAACTCACTTAAAGATAATTGGACGCCCTTGGTGGTGGATCTTCTACCTTTTCATCCCAATCATCAACGTATTTGTATTTGCTGGTATGTTAATTGAATTGCTCCGATCTTTTGGCAAGTCCAAGATCTATGAGCAGTTCCTTATAGTTGCGGTAGGAACTTTTTACATGTTGTACCTGGGTCTTGCTAAGAAAGTGCAATACGTTGGAAAGGCCACTGAACTTCCCAAGGAACAAAAATCTACTTCAAAGGAATGGGCAGAAGCCATTGTATTCGCGGTAGTAGCGGCAACATTCATCCGGTGGCTGTTCCTTGAAGCATTTACCATTCCTACCCCTTCAATGGAGAAATCTTTGTTAGTGGGTGACTTCCTTTTTGTATCCAAGTTCCATTATGGTGCCCGGACGCCTGCCACACCAATTCAGGTTCCACTAACTCACCAAAAAATTTGGCTTACTGATAGAATTACTTCAGATGGTGTTTCATCCTATGTAGATTGGATACAGCTACCACAGTATAGGCTTCCTGGTTTTACTTCGGTTAAGAAAAATGACGTGGTAGTTTTCAATTACCCTCCGGAATTTGAACATCCGGTAGATTTGAAAACAAATTACATTAAGCGTTGCGTGGCAACACCTGGTGACATTCTAAAGATTACCGAAACGCAAGTTATGGTGAATGACCAGCCACTTGACAATCCACCGAAAATGCAGTTTAAGTACTACCTGCTAACGGAAGAGAGGATTAACGAAAGGGTATTTGAGCGGTATGATGTTACAGATTATCGCCAATGGCAGGGGTACTATACAGTAGATACAACACCCGAGGTAGCCTCAGAGTTAGAGGCGTTGCCATTTATTAGGGAAGTGCGGTTAATGACCACTGAAAGTGCTGAGCAAGGTATTTACCCCGACTTTCAGGCCTTCCCCTGGAATCGGGATGCTTACGGGCCAATTCAAATTCCTGGTAAGGGCTGGACCATCACCTTAAATGAGGAGAATGTAAAGAAATATGGATCGGTTATCCGTGACTACGAGTGGAATGATGATGTGGAAATCAGAGAAGGTAAACTATTCATGGGAGGTCAGGAAATCCAGGAGTACACATTTAAGCAGAATTACTATTTCATGATGGGCGACAATCGCCACAATTCGGAGGACTCACGATTCTGGGGGTTTGTTCCGGAAGATCATATTGTGGGAAAAGCCTTTTTCATTTGGCTTTCATTGGATCCCAATGGCACCTTTCTTGGTAAAATTCGTTGGAGTAGATTCTTCAATCTAATCCGGTAACTACCAATCTATCTCAGTCTTACCCAAGCCGCGAAGGTATTCATTGGCTTTGCTAAAATGTTTGTTTCCGAAAAATCCCCTGTCTGCTGAAAACGGCGACGGGTGTGGAGATTTCAATACCAGATGCTTTACCCCATCAATCACCTCTCCCTTCCGTTGAGCATAGGCTCCCCAAAGCATAAATACTACCCCACTTTTATTTTCCGATACCGCCTTAATAACAGCATCGGTAAATATCTCCCAGCCTTTATTCTGGTGTGAACCAGGGCTATGCGCACGTACTGTTAGCGTGGCGTTTAATAGCAGTACCCCTTGATCAGCCCACCGCTGCAAATTGCCCGAAGTAGGGACAGCCTTTCCCAGGTCACTTTTAATTTCCTTGAATATATTCACCAGAGAGGGCGGCATCTTAATGTTATCTCTTACCGAAAAGCAGAGGCCGTTTGCCTGCTGTGGTCCATGATAAGGGTCCTGACCAAGGATAACTACCTTTAGATCTTCAAACCCGCAGTGATCAAAAGCGCTGAATATATCCTTTCCAGGAGGATAGACGGTTTGCGATTTATATTCACTTTTAACAAAATCAACCAGTGTTCGAAAGTACTCCTTACTAAATTCACTTTGTAATTTTTCTTTCCAGGATTGGGCGATCTTAACGTCCATAGGCGATTACAAAAAGGGATTTTTCGGTATGTAATGGAAAGAACTTAAAGTACCCATAAGGCGTTAATTAAACAAAAATTTCTAATTTTGAATAGATGGTTACCGGCATAACAGAAGGTGTAAAAGTTAGTGTTGAGACTGAATATCAACCAGAATATTCCAGTCCGAGCCAATACCATTTTGTGTTCACCTATAAGATTACTATCGAAAATGAAAGCGAGCACACCATTAAGCTGCTCCGGAGGCATTGGCATATTATCGACCTGACTAACCGCAAAAGGGAAGTTGAAGGTGAAGGTGTAGTTGGCCAGCAACCAGTGCTGGAACCGGGAAAAATGCACCAGTACGTATCGGGCTGCAATTTGCGTTCGGGTATTGGCAAAATGTACGGCACCTATCTTATGGAAAGAGTGATGGATGGTAAGGAAATGGAAGTTGTGATTCCGACCTTTACCATGATTGCCCCTTTCAAACTCAATTAGAAATAATTCTTGAAATCTCTTTTCGCCATTTCAAGCTACTTGCGCTATTGGATGAATGCCATTGAAGAGCACTCTCTGCATGCTCCATACATTTATGAGCTGTATCTAAACGTAATCAAGCCGGAGTTTTCAGATTCACGATATATTAAAATTGAGCAATTACGATCTCAGCTACTGAAAGATCAATCGAAGTTGGAAATAACAGATTTGGGTGCCGGATCGAAGTATAGCAAGAACAAAACCCGCACCGTAGCCGATATTGCTAAGCATAGCCTAAGTACGTCGAAAATCTCCAGGCTGCTCTATCGGTTAATAAAATACACCGAATCAAAGACCATTATTGAGCTTGGCACATCGCTCGGAATTAACTCGTTGTACTTATACGCGGCCGGAGATCAGGTAAATCTATCAACTTTTGAGGGCTGCCCAAATACTGCGGCTTTTGCTGAGAAGATCTTCAAGAAAACCGGGGCAGACAATATTAATCTCAATGTAGGAGCCATAGACGGCACGCTACCCGACCACTTGGGCCTAACAGGCAAAATCGACTTGGTTTATTTTGACGCCAATCATCGCTATGATGCTACCATGAGATATTTTGATCTTCTGATAAAGAAGATCCACGACGATTCAGTATTCGTATTTGCAGACATCTATTGGTCTTCTGAAATGAGGAAGGCCTGGAAGGAGATTAAGAATAGCCAACTAGTTACACTCAGTATCGACCTTTACCAGGTGGGTATAGTATTTTTCAAACCAGATATTCTTAAGCAAGATTACGTGCTTGAGTTCTAATCTTTCTTGATCAACTTGATAAATAACTCATTCCCCTGCCTGGGCTTTAGGCTATTGTAACTCAGCTCCATCACATCTACAGAAAAGAGTGCCTCGAATAGCGCCGCATACTCCTCTTTTGATCCTCCGTAAGGCGGGTGATCAGGCCCCAGCCGATCTTTTACCATTTGAAGATCATTGTTAAATAGCAACCCTACCAATTTACCACCGGGCGTCAGTAATTCGTACATCTTCCTGACGTACTTAGGCCGTAGTTCTCGGTTTAGAGAACAGAAAAATGTTTGCTCAACAATCAAATCAAACTGTCCATCGAATTCGAAGAAATCGCTATGTACCAGCTGATCTTTGGGGAATCCAGGCACCACCTGAGCAAAGTTGAGCAATGGTGTTGCAGCAATATCCAGCAGATGAGTATTAGTAAAACCAGCATTAAACAAGTGCCTTGCCTCGTGAGCGTTGCCACATCCGGGTATAAGTATCTTAATTGATTTGTCCCCTAGCTGATCGAAATATTCCCTTAAAGGCGGCGTTATTTCTTGGGCATCCCAGCCAGTTTGATCGTGCAAGTACCTATCGTTCCAATATCGTTCTCCTAAGTCTAAATCCAATTTGATTCTTGATTTTGTTGAAATAAGTCCATTATAAGATATTTTTGGCTTTATAATAATCTATACCTATGTCTGAGCAGGCAGATATACCAAAAAAATCAAATAAGACCACGATTATTATTGCCATTGTAGCAGTGCTTGTCATTGTTAATGGCATAAAGTGGTACCTCGACTACCAGGAAAAGCAGGAAATGCAAACCTTCTATGAGGGTGAGCTGGAAACTGCCAAAGTGCGATACGACGAGATCAGCGCAGAACTAGACGAAAAAATTCTGGAAATAGAGAAACTGGGTGGAGATATTGAAGAGCTGACAAGAGTGAAGGAGGAAGTGGAAGCGGAAAGAGATCAGTTGCAAAGAACCCGCACTGCTAATAGAAAACTGATTGTATCCTTAAGGGATAAGACGGAGGGCTACGCCGAACTATTGAGAGCCAAAGACAAAGAGATAGAAGAGCTTACGGCCCTTAACACGGAACTAATGAAAGAGAATACCGGGCTCAAAGAAGACCAGAGGGCGCTAAATCAATCAATAAATGAACTAGAGGAAAACAAACAAGAACTTGAGGAGAAGGTCTCTATTGCCAGTAGGCTCGCTGCCGAAGAAATTGGTGTATTCGCTGTAAACGCAAGGGGCAAAGAGCGTGAAGGCACTTTCAGAGCCCGGCAGATAAACAACCTCAAAGTCTCCTTCAAGATAGCCCGGAATGATGTGGCACCTATTGAAAGCAAGACGCTGCTTCTGCGAGTGCTAGACGCAAATGGTCAGGTGTACTTCGATGTCGCCCGGGGCTCAGGTACCTTTATTAAGGATGGCAAAGAGGAATTTTACACTGCCAGCCAGCAAGTATTATTCGACAATTCTAACCAGGAAGTAACGTTCCTTTACGACAAGGGAAGCGAGTACAACAGTGGCAACCACACCGTCGAAATTTATACCGATGGATACCTGATGGGTAGCAAGAGCTTTACGGTGCGCTAAATCCGTCTACTATTTGATAAACCATTCAAATAGGCTACTTTTGCATTCCATTTTTAAACAAATTTTTGATGAACAGAAATTACGAGACGGTATTCATTTTAACTCCCGTTTTGTCTGAAGAACAGATGAAGGATACTGTCCAAAAGTTCAAAAAGGTTATCACTGATAATGGAGCTACCATTGTCAATGAGGAATCGTGGGGCCTAAGAAAACTGGCCTACCCAATTCAGCATAAGTCTACTGGGTTCTACAACCTTTTTGAATTTGAGGCAGCTCCTGACACGATCAAGAAACTCGAAATTGAGTTTAGACGAGACGAGAAAGTAATGAGATTCCTTACTACCGTGTTGGATAAGCATGCCATTGCTTACAACGAAAGAAGGAGAAAAGGAGAATTTAACAAAAAAGCCGAAGCTAAGGAGGAGCCAGTATCATGACTTTAATGAACGAACCTCTGAACCGTAGTGGTAACAGACCTAAATACTGTCGGTTCAAGAAGAATGGGATTAAGTACATCGACTATAAAGATCCCAACTTCCTGTTGAAATTTGTAAATGAGCAAGGCAAGCTCCTGCCAAGAAGAATCACTGGCACCAGCCTTAAGTACCAAAAGAAGGTAGCGCAGGCGGTTAAGCGTGCAAGGTTCCTGGCTCTGCTTCCTTATGTAACTGATTCACTCAAGTAACCTAAATTTTTTATTGCGATGGAAGTAATATTGAAAGAAGATATAAAGGGCTTAGGTTACAAGAATGATATCGTTTCGGTAAAAGGCGGCTATGGCAGAAATTTTCTTATTCCCCAGGGTATGGCTATTGTAGCCAGCACTTCGAATAGGAAGATGATTGCCGAGAATATCAGGCAAGCTGCTCACAAAGCTGAAAAGCTGAAGAAGGATGCTGAAGACCTAGGAGCTAAGATTGGAGATTTGACCATAGAAATTGGTGCCAAAGCTGGCGAAAAAGGAAAAATCTTTGGAACCATTACGGCGCTTCAAGTTGCCGATATGCTTAAAGAAAAAGGTTTTGACATCGATCGAAAGCTTGTAACTTTCAAATCTAAGATCAGTGAACTTGGCGAATACCAGGTACAACTTGATTTGCACAAGGAAGTACAGCACGATATCAATCTAAAAGTTGTGGCCGAATAAATAAGCCTAAAAGTATATGAAAGCCACCTTCGGGTGGCTTTTTTGTTTTATGGCGTATCCCTACCTTTAGCTATGTTCAGAACCGAACTTAAGATTGATCCCTCCCCCACCAAAGTTGCCATTGACAATAAAATTCTAACTGTCGGTTCTTGCTTCGCGAACAGCATTGGTACAAGACTATCAGTAAACAAGTTCCAGTCAATTGTTAATCCCTTTGGCATTCTTTTTAATCCGATATCCATCGTTAAGAATTTAACCATAGCCCTTGATGGTAATCTTCCCGAAGATGGCGGATACCTGGAAATGGAAGGAATACATTGCCATTACGATCTGCATTCCGATCTTTCTTCATCAAGCATTAACCAGCTTAAAACATTAGTAAACCAGGTGTTTACTAATGTTAACAGGCAGCTTTCGGAAGCTAACTTCCTCATCATTACTTTCGGCACCGCTATTATTTATGAAAGAGTAAGTAACGGAGAATTGGTGGCAAACTGTCATAAAGTTCCAGCAGGAGAGTTCCGCCGCCGACTGCTCACACAAAAAGAAATACTTGCAGCCTTTGAGGCCTTTCAGCTAAAGCTTGTTGAAAAAAATCCTGAAATCAATATCATACTTACGGTAAGTCCGGTGCGGCATTTAAAAGAAACCCTGGTCGACAATAGTGTTAGCAAATCTACCTTGCGATTAGCTGCCAACACCCTGACCCAGAACAATGAGAAAATCCATTACTTTCCTGCCTACGAACTTCTGCTAGACGACCTTCGGGATTATAGGTTTTATGCTGATGATATGTTGCACCCCAGCGTAGCTGCTGAGGATTATATCTGGAATAAATTCAGCGTCACTTTCTTCGAGGATGAAACCTCTAACCTGGTGGCAAGATGGAACAAAATCCAAAAGGCGCTTTCCCATAAAGCATTTCACCCTGAATCAGAAGCACACCAAAACTTCCTGAGAGCAACTATCAATGAACTCGAGAACATTTCCGCTTACATGGATGTTTCCAAGGAAATTGAGAATATTTCTTCCCAGCTAAAATGAATCATTCTGAAAAAGCCAACAGGCTAGCCAACGAAAGCTCACCTTACCTACAGCAGCACGCTTACAATCCCGTTGACTGGTACCCGTGGGGAAATGAGGCCCTAAGAAAGGCATCAGATGAAGACAAGCCTATAATAGTATCTATCGGCTACTCTTCTTGCCATTGGTGCCACGTAATGGAACGTGAGTCGTTTGAAGACGAAGGGATAGCGCAAATAATGAATGAGCATTTTATCAACATTAAAGTTGATCGTGAAGAACGACCAGATGTGGATCAGATTTATATGGATGCCGTGCATCTCATGGGCCAGCAGGGCGGTTGGCCGCTAAATGTATTCTTGCTTCCAAATCAGGAACCTTTTTATGGCGGAACTTATTTCCGTCCCCAGCAGTGGTCACAATTGCTACTGAAGATTGCGGAGGTTTATAAGCGCGAAAGAAAAGAACTAGAAGCGTCTGCAGAAAAGCTTCGAAGCGCCTTGCAAGTGTCTGAAATCGAAAAGTATCGGCTCACATCCGAAAATGAAGAATTCAAGTCAGAATACCTGGATGAGATGTTTTCAGTTCTAAAAGAGAGATTTGATACCAACATGGGCGGGATGAACAAAGCGCCCAAGTTTCCAATGCCAAGCATTTGGCAATTCTTATTACAGTATCAACACGCTGCAGATGAGGACGAGGCTCTCAACCATGTAACAAAGACTCTAGACGCCATGGCCAATGGCGGTATCTATGATCATATCGGTGGTGGATTTTCAAGATATTCAGTAGACGGCGAATGGTTTGCTCCGCATTTTGAAAAGATGCTCTATGACAACGCCCAACTTCTCTCGCTTTTCGCAAAGGCCTACCAAGTCACGCAAAATGCAAACTACGCTAAGGTGATTAGGCAAACAGTAGCCTGGATGGAAAGAGAGATGCTTGACAGTGCCGGTGGATTCTTTTCTGCACTTGATGCAGATAGCGAGGGGGTGGAAGGTAAATTCTATACCTGGACCTTTGATGAACTCAAATCGATTACCGGAGATGACACCGAAGTGGTAACTAACTACTTTGAAGCCTCGGAAGCCGGCAACTGGGAAGAGGGAAGAAATATTCTCCATCGACGTAAAGACATCACCGACATCGCAAGTCAACTTAGCCTTTCGGAATCAGATATCGAGAGCAAGATTCTTAGCGCCACAGAAAGGCTGCTTATTGAGCGCGAAAAGCGTATCCGACCCGGACTCGATGATAAGGTATTAGCCGGGTGGAATGGCTTGGCTATTTCAGGTCTGGTCGATAGCTACAACGCACTTGGGGATCACAAGTTTCTGACGCTTGCTGCTGATATAGCGAACCTCATTAAGGAACAGATGCTAGTCGATGGGAAGTTACTACGACTATTCAAGGACGGCAGGGCCACCATTGACGGCTACCTGGAAGATTACGCTTTTGTAATTTCAGGGTTGCTCAATCTTTATCAATCAACTTTTGATGAGAAGTGGCTGGACACAGCCGCCGAACTATTGGATTATACCTTTTCACATTTTTATGACGAAACCTCTGGCTATTTCTACTATACAGACGATTCTGCTGAAAAACTAATAGCCCGAAAGTTTGAGCTAATAGATAACGTAATACCCGCTTCCAATTCGGAAATGGCGCACAATTTACTTACCGCAGGATTAATTCTCGACAAGGAAGATTACAAGCAGGCTGCCCATAAAATGCTTGATAAAATGCTGAAGTTAGCCAAGGGGGAGCCGGAATACACCTCCAACTGGGGCCGCCTATTAGACAGGCTTACCAGTCCCGCAGCAGAAATAGTAATCACTGGCCCTGACGCACTAACCATCAGGGCTGAAATCGTAAAGCAGTACCACCCGAACATAGTTGTAATGGGTACAAGTACTTCTTCTGAGCTTCCTCTGCTAAAAGACAAATTACCAGCTGATCTAAACACCATATTCGTCTGTCAGAATAAGGTGTGCCAATTGCCAGTCCATAGTGGTAATGAAGCGTTGGAGCAATTGAAAAGATTGCAGTAAGTTTGCTACTAAGCGTAGCCTGTCCATTCCACAAACTCTTGACCGCGATAGAATTAAATACTTCAGCCCCCAATGAAAAGGAAACCTTCTTCGCAGATTTAATCCTTCCGGTACCAATACCCAACCTATTTACTTACCGTATTCCGTACTCCTTGAATGATCTCATTCAAATAGGAGTTAGGGTTGTGGTGCCCTTTGGCAGCAGAAAAATACTTACCGGGGTTGTTGCCCGTCTGCATACTAACCCTCCAGTCGAATACGAAGCTAAGTACGTTATGGAGGTACTTGATGATATTCCGGCGATTAACAACCACCAGTTGCAGCTGATACAATGGATTGCTTCCTATTACATGTGTACACAAGGCGAAGTACTTAATATAGGGTTGCCTTCTGGCCTGAAGCTTAGTAGTGAATCTAAAATTCAGCTGCACCCTAATTTCAGCCCAATTGAGAACGAGCAAAGGCTAACTGACCACGAGGAAAGGGTAATTGGAAGTCTTGATGGAGGAAAAGAGTTGGACTACAACGCCATCAGGGACTTGCTACAAATAGATAATGTTCACACTATTGTTAAGTCTCTTATCCAGAAGGAAGCAATCATTATCTATGAAGAGATCAGGGAAAAATACAAACCTAAGATTGAGAAAAGAGTTCGACTAACAACACTTTTTACCCCTGAAGATAAGTTAGAGGAATTAGTAAACGGCCTCGAATCGAAACCTAAGCAGCAACAGGTAATTTTAAAGTTCTTGCAGGATGTTCCTGTGCTGGAAAACAAATCCTCGAATGAACTCGGTTTAGCAAAATCGGCTTTTGCAGAAGCAGCATTATCTCAATCCTCTCTTAAAACTTTGTTGAAAGCGGGGGTATTGGAGGAATTTGAAGTAACTGTTGATCGTATTGAACACTTTGAGGAAGAAACTACCAATGTTGAACTGACAGGCACCCAACGCCAAGCCTTTGATAGCATTTTAGCCAGCCTCCAAAAACATGATGCCGCTTTACTGCACGGAATCACCGGTAGTGGCAAGACAGAAATCTATATTGAACTTATCAAAGAGACCATTTCTAACGGCAATCAGGCCTTGTACTTACTTCCGGAAATCGCTCTCACCACCCAGATAGTTTCCAGGTTAAGAACGGTTTTTGGAGATCAAATGGGAGTTTATCATTCCAAATTCTCTGATAACGAAAGAGTTGAGCTCTGGAAAGGTTTACAGCAAGGAAGGTTCAATTTTATTGTTGGTGTGCGTTCTTCCGTTTTTTTGCCATTTGACAACCTGGCATTAATTATAGTTGATGAAGAGCATGATAGTTCCTACAAGCAGCACGATCCTGCGCCAAGGTATAATGCCAGGGATGTTGCCCAGGTAATGGCTGGAATCCATCATGCCAAGGTAGTAATGGGATCAGCAACTCCCGCACTGGAAACCGCCTTCCTCGCTGCGACCGACAAGTTTGGCCTTGTTACTTTACAGGAAAGATATGGGAGCGCCATTTTACCCAAAATTGAACTGGTAGACGCCCTGAAAGCGAAGAAGACTAAGTCAATGCACGGGGAGTTTTCAGAACATTTACTCACAGCGATTAGAGAGACCATTGCCAACGGACAGCAAGTCATCATTTTCCAGAACCGTCGGGGCTATGCCCCCTACGTAAGCTGTGATCAATGCGCGTGGGTGCCTCATTGTGAAAACTGCTCAGTTAGCCTTACTTATCATCTTTACAAAAACGAATTGCGCTGCCACTATTGCGGCTTTAAACAGAAAGTACCGGTGGCATGTTCAGCCTGTGGGTCTGAAGAAATACAAACAGTAAGCTACGGCACCGAGAAGCTTGAAGAAGAATTGCAGCTAATGTTGCCAGAAGCCAATGTACAACGCATGGACCTGGATACCACTCGTAAGAAATTAAGCTATCAAAGAATTATTAGCGATTTTGAAGAAGGCAACACTGATATTTTGGTTGGCACTCAAATGGTTACCAAAGGTCTTGATTTTGGGAAGGTTACCCTGGTAGGTATACTTGACATCGATCGTATGATGCACTTCCCTGATTTTCGTTCTTATGAAAGAACTTTTCAACTGGCTACTCAGGTAAGCGGTAGAGCAGGAAGGAGGGGGAATGAAGGCAAAGTAATTATCCAAACTAACAATCAAAACCATCCCTTCTTCAAGTTAGTAGCCTCACACAACTATGCAGAATTCTATGCTAAGGAAATTGTGGAGAGACAAAAATTCGTCTACCCTCCATTTGCCAGACTTATTCGCATCATTGTTAAAGATCCAGACAGAGACGCTTGCCAACTAACAGCAGATAGTTTTCAGAAGAGACTGGTAGCGGCTATGGGTAAGAGAAGGGTTATCGGACCTCAAGAACCTCTAGTGAGCAAGATCAGAAACCAGTTTATTATGGAAATTTTTATAAAGTTGGAAAGGGATCGCACCAATTTGACAAAGGCTAAAGAAATTTTGGCGGAAGAGGCCCGTTCTTTGCTCACTCTAAAGCAACATCGGAAATCTCGGGTTATTTTTGACGTCGATCCAATTTAATGAGGTATTACGTTTATATATTATTCACTCTTTCGATTTTTTCTTGTAGGGAAGACCTGGAGTTTGATGGCGACTTTGAGCCCAGAGTAAACATTCGCTTCTTTGATGCTGATAGCACTGCCAATACCGCTTTATTGCTCCAAACTTTTGAGGATAGTCTTGTATCAGTAAACGAGCGCATTGCTAACGGAGAAATGTTGGAGGAGACAGCGACTTTATTGCAAGATACAATCACCAAGCTCCAGCCTATACTTGAAAACCTACAATCGGGGTTAATCAGTATCGACAGTGTAATGGTAACAGGCGTAGACGCGGCAATATTTGTTGGCGTTAGCGACACGCTCTTTTCATTTCCACTAGACCCGAATCTTGAAACAACAGCTTTCTCGATAACATTCTTAGCTACTACCAATCAGTTAGATTTGGACTACGAGAAAATTGTTACCGATGGTGGTGAAGAGATCCATTTCCAATTGTCTGAGGTAAGAGTTGGCTTTACTACTTACACTTCGGCCATAGTATCATGCGAAGTTCCATGTACAAGCAATGAAACAACCATCAATCTATATTATTAGCATCTTACTGCTTTGGCCAATCCTCGGTTTTACACAGGAAGAGGAAGACGTGCCGATGATAGACAATGGGGTTGATATCACGGTTGACTACCTTAAGCTTGGCAGTTTTCTTCTTGATGTTGAAACCAAGTTCGAGGGAGAAATTGGCCTCTTAGTCAAACGTCACTATAGAGTGTCGTTAGCTTATGGCTATGCTGAACTAAAACCTGATAGCGTTTACAATAATGGTATTCACGAAGCAGAAGGAACTTATTTGAGAGTTGGCCTTGATTACCTGTTAAACATAAACCCACAAAATAACCTTCTACTGGGCTTGCGCTACGGGCAAAGTGAGTATGATGACTTTGTTAGTGGCGGAATATCAAATAGCACTTTCGGAAATACTCCTTTCGAGGTCAGAAGGCAAGGACTAACGGCATCATGGTTTGAGTTGTCGCTCTCCTCTGAAACAAAAGTGCTTACTAACTTCTATTTGGGAGGTCGATTGCGAGTAAAGGTTCTTAAGGATTTTGACAAGCCAGATAACATCAACCCATACTCTCTTCCAGGCTACGGGCGGCACTTTGACAAGAGCATTCCGGCAGTAAATCTCTACCTTAAGTATCTCATTCCTTTCTAATCAAGGATTTGCCAGGAATCATTGAGATGGTTTATCGAATGATAGGCCGTTAGATCATATTGGCATGGAACTACAGATATATAGTTGTTGGCAATTGCCCATTCATCGTTGTCTTCACCTTTATCATAATTCACGAAATTCCCAGCCATCCAGAAATACCTTCTCCCGTTTGGGTCATGTCTTTGGTCAAACTCTTCTTGCCACTTGGCGTTGGCCTGTCTGCAAATTTTAATACCTGCAATATTCTGGTTCCTTTTAGGTGGAATGTTCACATTAAGGGCTACACCCTTTGGAATGCCTCTAGCCAGGGTTTCAAGAGTTATCTTTTTGATGTAGTCATGTACGTGACTAAAATCTGCTTCCGAGGAGTAGTCGCAAAGTGAAAATCCAATGGCTGGCATTCCCTCCAATGCGCCCTCTATTGCTGCAGACATTGTACCAGAGTAAAGCACGCTAATCGACGTATTACTTCCATGATTGATGCCACTTACTACAATATCGGGCCACTTATCTTTTAGCACAAAATGCTTGGCCATCTTTACGCAATCTGCAGGTGTTCCGGAGCATTCGTAGGCGGGAATTTCACCAAAAATGTCAGTCTTCTCCAGCCGTAGAGTTTCTCCCACCGTAATTGCATGCCCCATCCCGGATTGTGGGCTATTGGGGGCCACCACCACTACCTCTCCTATTGAAGCCATTATCTCAACCAGCACCGCTATGCCTCTGGAGGTAATGCCGTCATCATTGGAAACTAAAATTACGGGCTTGCTCATATAGCAAATGTAAGTAAAGCACCAGATGAATTTTGGCCTTTGCTATGAATAAGTTTAAAATGAAAAAGGATTGGACTTATGAATCCAGTATGGCATTGTAGTAGGCCATAATACGAGCAAGATCTCGCTTCTTGTCGGTCTTTAAGTTGTTTTTCTTTATGAATTGCCGTACCTGCGGCCCCTTTCTTCCAAACATGTCGATTAGCTCCTTCTTCTTCTTATTGTAGAATGTGATGTTTCCTTTTCCATCAAGAAAGTAGAAATCGTAGTTGAGGGCTTGTCTATTATAGGTACCACCCGACCAGTAGTAAGAATTATATTGAGAGGTTTGCTGTACTATACTCTCCCGGGCCAACAAAGTAAGCTTACCTTCAAAAACAACTTCAAAAATGTAGGGCGCCTTGTAGCCGGGCCGAACGTTGTAATCGAGCACATAAAACTGTCGATAGTTGTCTACGGTTACGTCAAAAATTTCGAAGAAAAATAGCTTGCGAGAGCTGTAAGCAAATAGCCGTGTTGCTGTCTGTATCCTTACAATATCATTTTCCAGGTCATACTTTACCTCTCCCTGTAAAGTATCGCCTGAAACGAGCACTACTTTTCCAGCATGCCAGAATTCTGAGGGGAACTGCTGGCCATGAGAGAGGGTTGCTAAACTAGCAACGAGCACTATAGCCAAAAGGCTTCTAAACATTATCTGTCTTTCAGGATATCGTGACCCATTTTGTCCCTTTTCGTCTTTAGATACTTCTCATTATGACGATTAGGTTCAATTTCAATTGCTACCGTATCCACAATTTCTAAGCCATAACCAATCAGGCCTGCTCTCTTTTTTGGATTATTTGACATCAGGTTGATCTTGCAAACTCCCAGATCTCGTAGGATTTGAGCCCCTACCCCATAATCTCTTTGATCCATTTTGAAGCCCAAGGCGTTGTTTGCCTCTACTGTATCCATACCCTCTTCTTGTAATTTGTATGCCTTCAGCTTGTTGATAAGCCCGATACCTCGCCCCTCTTGATTCATGTAAAGTACTACTCCCTTTCCTTCTTTTTCTACCATACTCATGGCAGCATGCAATTGGTTGCCGCAATCGCAGCGGAATGAGTGAAAGATATCACCGGTAACACAAGATGAATGTACACGCACCAACAAAGGCTCGTCTTTTTGCCAGGTACCCTTAACCAAAGCCAGGTGCATATCGTCTGTATTGGTTTGCCGGTAGGCCGTTAATTTAAAAGTACCATATTCTGTGGGCAGGTTTACTTCTATCTCCTTCTCAATCAGGCTTTCAGTTTTGAGTCTATACTCAATTAGATCTTTAATTGACACCAGCTTTAGTTTGTGTTTGTCAGCTACCTTTCTCAAATCTGGTAGCCTGGCCATGGTGCCATCCTCATTCATTATCTCTACCAAAACACCCCCTGCTCTAAAGCCGGCCAGGCGTGCGAAATCAATTGCTGCCTCAGTATGGCCTGTTCTTCTTAGCACTCCACCCTTCTTTGCTTTGAGGGGGAAAATATGCCCGGGTTTGCCAAGTTCGTGAGGTTTTGTGTCAGGATTAACCAGCGCTCTGATAGTCTTGGCCCGGTCGCTGGCAGATATACCGGTTGTACAACCATGGCCCAACAAGTCTACAGATACGGTGAAAGGGGTCTCGTGCAGGGCGGTATTCCTTCCTACCATTAGCTCTAACTCCAATTCCTCACAACGTTCTTCAACCAGGGGTGCGCAAATTAGCCCACGGCCATGGGTAGCCATGAAGTTTACTATATCAGGGGTTACACATTCGGCAGCGCAAATGAAATCGCCCTCATTTTCCCTGTCTTCATCATCAACAACGATTATCACTTCACCATTTTGAATGGCGGCAATTGCATCTTCTATTGAATCCAATACGATTTCCTTACTCATAATCACGGCATTTGGCCTACTGCAAATTTACTAATTTTAAGGCAGTTGGAGGGTGTGGGTAAATAACAAAACTATTGGCGATGGGGTTCGGCCAGAAGGGCCTGGTCTATGAGTTAACCACAATACCCAGCGATTTTCCTATCTCTACTTCTGACTCTTTCAATTTGGTATGTATCTGCTGTAGTTTCTGTTCCTCAGCATCCCCCTGAGCAGTTTTCAACTTTTCAACATTCTCGGTGATAAGTTTCTTCACAAGATTGTATTTCAAACGTAATACCGTAACATAAACCATGTTGTCGAGTACGTCCTCAGGGCTTGGGACAAATATGGAATGCTTACTCCAGTTCTCGCTCAATTCATGTTTATTGGTAATCAGATCAATCACCTCACGCTTGACTTGCTCGGTGCCTTTCTCAACAAAGTAATTACTATCGATTATGTTACCCTTCGAAAGTTCCTGCTTGTAGGTGTCAAGTATTTCACGATAGGCTGGAGTAACAAACTCAATTTCCTCCAATTCATTAAGCAGGTAATCTGAAAGTCTATAGTCCTCTTCCATCTCCTTAAGGCCGTAGTTTAGCAGTAGCCTTATGCACTCCTTCTCCTGAAAAGCTACCAAGGCATCAGGATCTGATTCCTTGACCTTTTCCTGCTCATTAACGATGTCGTCTATCGGCATTATAGCCTCCTGCCTTTCCGCAAGGCGTCTTTTCTGGCGACGGTCGGTTATCAGAATTTTATTCTGCTCAGCGATTAGTATTGACTCATCAATTTCCAGCAGCTTAGAGGTTTCTTTTACGTAAACTGCCCGTTTTACCGGATCCGGAATTTTGGTGATGCTGCTGACTATCTCTTTGATTGTTTCAGCCTTTTTTACCGGATCCTCACTGGCCTCCTTTGCGTAGAGTTCAATTTTGAAGGATATAAAATCGCGAGCGTTTTCTTCCAGGAAAATCTTAAACTCGTTATTTCCAAGCTCCTTGGCGTAGCTATCGGGATCTTGCCCATCAGGGAAGATCACCAACTTCACATTAAGACCACCTTGAAGCAGCATATCAACGCCGCGCAAAGATGCTTTGATTCCTGCTTCGTCGCCATCAAAAAGCATGGTTACGTTGTCTGAGTAGCGCCGAATAAGTTTGATCTGATCTTCTGTCAAGGAAGTACCTGAAGACGAAACTACATTCTCAATGCCAGCCTGATGCAGGGAAATCACATCGGTGTAGCCCTCTACCAGATAACATCGTTCCTGGTCGCGAATTGCGCGCTTCGCTAAGTGAAGCCCATAGAGCGTATTGCTCTTGTTGTAAATATCAGTTTCTGGACTATTGATATACTTCGGTGACTTCTTGTCTTTCTTTAGCGTTCGAGCCCCAAATGCAATTACTTTTCCTGTAAGGTTATGAATAGGAAAAATTACCCGGCCGCGGAACCGATCGTATTGTTTGCTTTCTTTCTTTATCAGCAGCCCAGCCTTCTCTAAAAGGTCTTGACTATAACCCTTTTCACCAGCTGCCACTGTTAAAGCATCCCATGCTTCCAGGCTATGACCCAGCTCAAATTTCTTGATGATTTCGTCAGGGTAACCTCTCTCACGCAAGTAGGCGAGCCCGATGTTCTTGCCCTCCTCTTTTTCCCAAAGTACATCCTGGTAAAAATCGTTGGCAAAAGCCAACACTATGAACAGCGCATCTCGCTCGTTTTGAGCCTGAATCTGATCTTCAGATAACTCCTCCTCTTCTACCTCAATACCATACTTCTTACCTAGGTACTTGATCGCCTCTATATAGTTAAGGCCTTCATACTCCATAATGAAGTTGATAGCATCCCCTCCTTTGCCTGAACTAAAGCATTTGTAGATTCCCTTAGCAGGGGAAACATAGAAAGAAGGAGTTTTTTCGTTGGTGAACGGGCTCAGGGCTTTGTAGCTTTGGCCCGATTTCTTCAGAGAGACGAAATCACTAATTACATCCACCACGTCTACGCGGCTTTTGATGTCGTCAATGATTTTGTTGTCTATCGGCAAGAGTCAAGTATTTGTTCAAAGATAGGCCATAAGCATCATTAGCTTTCCACATAAAATCCACAAGCATTGAGTTTCAGGTTTCCGGTTTGGGGTTGAGTGAATTGGCTCCGAACTCGAAACACACAACACACAACTAACTATTGCAGCCAATCCACCCTCCTCATCAATTCTTCCTTATGCGACCTACTCAAGGGTATTGAGGTCTCGCCCACATGAATGAGATTGTCTTGCGTGTCGATACTTTTAATTTTCTGTAGGTTGACTGCATACTTCCTGTGAACCCTAAGGAAGCTATCATCTGGCAATTTCTCTTGTACTGCACCTATGCTCATGCGGAGCACGAACTTTCGGCCATCTTCAGTAAAAATGGTGCTGTATCTATCCTCCACTTCCAGGTAAACAATTTCATCCACATTTACCTTTTCCAACTTGCTTCTATTCTTAATAAAGAATGAATGCCCAAAGGATCTGTCTTCACTCCACTCTGCGCTATTGTCACCGCTAGTCCCCTTATCTGATATTGCTAGTTCTATTGCTCTTTGTAATGCCTTGTCATCGAAGGGCTTGGTCAGAAAAGCATGTGGTCCAACCTCGCGTGCCCTGGCAAAGGTCTCATCATCAGAGAGAGAAGTAATGAAGATGGTAGGCAATTTGGTTTCAAGTGAGTCTACCAGCTCTATGCCATCCATGGTGCCATTGATGTTGATATCAGCCAAAAGCAAATCAGGGCTTAACTTCTCTATTTCAACCTTGGCGGTGTCGCTGTTATCTGATCTACCAGCCAGCTCATAATCCAACTTTTCCACAAGAATCTCGAGCTGGTTGGCAAAGAGCTCCTCATCTTCAATTATGTAGATAGATATATTGGCCATTTAAGCAGCTTCCACGTGACGAGGTAAATCGAAAGTAAAAGAAGAGCCCTTACCCAGATCACTATTAACACTGATTGAGCCCTTATTAAGTTCGACAAGCTCTTTGCATAATATAAGCCCCAGTCCTGAACCCTTTTCGCCCTTTGTTCCAACCTCACTTTTTGTACTAAGATCGAATAGCTTGGGCAATCTGTCGGCTGCTATTCCAGTGCCATTGTCATTTATTTTAATTACTGATTTCTCACTCTCCGTGGACACATCAACAACCACCTCCCCACCAGCATCAGTATACTTAATGGCATTGGCTATTATGTTCCTCAGGATAGTTTGCACGGCCTTATTATCAGCATAAGCAAGATTGTTATCTCCAATATTATTGATCAAGGATACACCTTTCAGGCTTGCAACTGGTGTCAGTAAATCAACGACCTCTGCTGTCGCATTTCTAAGATCGACCTCCTCCGGATGATAAGGAATCATACCATTTTGCAACAAGGCCCAGTTCAAGAGATTGTCTAGCAAATCAGTTAGCTTTTTGGTGGTACCCTCAATCTCCCCAGACAATTTCTCCAGTTTCTCCGGCTGTTGTTTTTCCAGGTGATAGTGAATCTGATCTCCCACACTTTGTAAGCCTAACAGAGGGCTGCGCAAATCATGGGCAATAATGCCGAAGAATTTGTCCTTTGTTTGATTAAGCTGCGTTAGCTGAACATTCTGGGCCTCTGTTTTTGCCTTTACTGACCGTAAGTTGGTGTAGAGGTAGCCCATCATTACAAGAATCACAACCAGTACAACTCCAATAATGATATAAAGTTGATTGCGGTCGGCCAGCAATTGGGCGTTTTGCTGAGCCAGTTCTTTCTCCTTTTGAAACCCCACCACTTCCTGCCTTACCTGTTCCTCTTTTAATTTTGCCTGAGCATCGGCCGTGTAAATGCTGTCTGTATAGTTGTAATAAGCTTGGTGGTTCTCATAAGCCTGCTTGTATTCTCCCATCCCATCATAAATCTTACTGAGTAGGTAGAAACTGTTTTTAGCCAGTGTTATGTCCTTTGTGTTTTTCACTTTTTGCAAACCCGACTCTACATAATACAAGGCGGAGTCATAGTTCTCTCGGTAGAAGAAAATCTCGGCCAAATTGTATTCGCAGTTGGCAATATTGAATAGTTGATTTACCTGGGTGTAAAGTCCAAGTGATTTGCGAAAATAGCCTTCAGCCGCCTCCATATCTCCAACTTTGCCTTCGTAAGTTCCCTGAAGCCTATAAAACCACGCTTTTGAATTCTTATCTTCTATTGAATCCAAAGCCAGTAAAGAGTCGTCAATAATATGCTTAGCCCCAGCGAGGTTCTCCTTCTTAAGCTGAATATTAAGGTTTTGCAGCCCGGTATTGAAATGCCAGACAGAACGATTAATCTGCTTGTAATAGATTAGGTTTTCTTCCACATACTTCTCGGCAGTCTCATAATCTTCAAGGTTAATGAAAAGACTGATCATGGTATTATTCGCTCTTGCCACGTCATTTTGAAGTCCCAATTCCTCAAACATTAATCTACCTGTCTGTAAGTGTTGAAGAGATTCCTGATATCGGCCCAAGGAAGAATAGAGGATACCAAGATTCGAGTTGATCCAGGCGATATCCGCCTTCACTCCTCTTTGCTCAAATATTGTAAGTGCTTCAATCTTGCTTTCTAGTGCTTTGCTGGAATTGCCCATATTAAAATAGAGGTCACCCATGTTATCCAGGAGGTTACCCAAGTGAAACTCAGGGTCGATTAGCTGGTATGAAGGTCGGCCTAGCCTCGGATCGACTTCAGGGTTTGCGGCCATCTCTCTGAAAGTGGCCAAGGCTTGGCTGTTATAGTCAAACGCCTTTTCGAAATCACCTAGCCTACTGTAAACGGTACCCAGATCTTTAAATACATTGGCTTTATTCTTTTGATTTACATTGCCAGTCAATTCTGGCAATAGCCCTAAAAGGATTTCCTCCCCCTTCTTAACATCCCCCTTTTCCCACATGTAATTCTCGCCAAGCTGAAACCCCGCATACACCTCCGCATCTTTATTATTGTATTGCTTAGCGACAGCTATTGCCTCTTCACAAAGTCTTATAGCCTTGTCGGCATCGTACTCATGCAAATAGGCAATGGTATTTTCCATAATCAGCGCATAGGCTTCTGCTTCTGGAATATTGTGCTCCTGCCAAAGTTCCCTGACTCTTGCAATTTGCGCTTTACCACTGTCGTATTCTCCAGCATTAATATATGCTCGCCCTAAGGCCATAGCCAAGTCAATCTGATCCCATCCTGGTTTGGCATTGGGCTCGTAGCGTTTTAGACTATCGATGGTGTTTTGAAAGGCGAAAGTGCTACTGAGGCTAAGAACCGCAGATAAGCACATGGCTGCTAATCGTAACATCGGGTATAGTTTAAGTATTGAAGATAATAATCTAAGCGCTTAGTTAAATCCTTACTGCCAAGAAGTTACCAGTCACGACAACCAGATTGCAACTCACGTACATAGTCAATTTTGGGGATTTGCTGCACCATACTTTGCGATCGTACTGTGGCAATAGCCACTCTTTGTATGACCAAAAAAATGAGTAATGAAAACTT
This sequence comes from Cyclobacteriaceae bacterium, assembly GCA_028285445.1. GTDB lineage: Bacteria > Bacteroidota > Bacteroidia > Cytophagales > Cyclobacteriaceae > JANQPQ01. The sequence goes on from JANQPQ010000004.1 coordinate 45,009, forward strand.
TAAGATCGCTTCAGAAAGTAATCCTTTTGGTGCTTTCAATCATTTGTTTTAGCTGCGCTGAAGACGGTGTAGAGCCAATGGATCAGGACACTACTGCTCCTACTATTTCCACTACATCTATAATTAATGGAGCTACTGATGTCTCCGTAGATGTGGCTATCTCTGTAACTTTCTCGGAGGAAGTCAACGCTAACACTGTAACCAGTGCAAATTTCAACCTAAAACCAACGGCGGCAGCTGGTTTAGTAAGTGGTTCGATTTCAGTTAATGGCAGAACTATCACTTTCACGCAGTCTGCTTCTCTGGATTATGAAACAGAGTTTCGGTTATTAATTGATGATGGTATCGAAGACTTGGCTGGAAACAGTCTTACCAGCAGCACTACAATATCTTTTACCACGGAAGTTATGCCGGACAATGTGGCACCGACAGTTACAGCAGTGAGCCCTGAAGATGGGACAACCAATGTTCAGCCGGATGTGAACATCTCTATCACCTTTTCTGAAGAGATTGAATCATCTTCGATTTCAGCAAGTTCCCTTGAAATACATGTTACCGGTGAAAGTGGACTGATTACCGGCACGGGATCATTCTCTGGCAATACCTACACTTACGATCCAGCTTCCGATTTGATGGAAAATGTTGAATATACCATTAAGCTTAACGATGGAGTTAAGGACCTGGCGGGAAATGGTCTTGAATCTTTTGAATCGACGTTTACCACCGCCACTTTAGATAACGAGGCCCCATCGGTGGTCTCGTGGTCTGTATCTAACGGAGAAACCAATATAGCTGTTGATGCCAGCTTTACGATTACCTTTTCTGAGCCAATGGATGCGGCCAGTTTTCCAGGAAACATTACCATTAGAAGGATAGGCACCACTGTTTTCGAAGATATGAACTATCAAGTCTCCGGAAACGATGTCATAGCAACACCGATGGAAACGATGCAAGGCAATAGCCAATACTCAGTCAACGTGTCTACTGACGTCACTGACCTGGCAGGCAACCGACTGAATTTTTCAAGCAGCAGGATTATCACTACTGAAAATATACCAGTAACGATAATTGACAACACTCACCCGGAAGGAGCAGAGGATATCAAAATTGATGAGTCCATCACTATCACTTTTTCAAAAGACATCAAAGATTTCACCGTGAACAGTACCAGTTTCAAAGTCACCAAGACTTCCGGTGTTAGCTCTGATATTGACGGAACATATCAAACCAATGGTGCTTCGGTAACCTTTACACCAAACGATGTGCTGATTGAAAAGCTAACGAACTATCAGATTACACTATCGGCGGATGGAATTGAAGATGTAGACGGAAATGTATTGGGCACAGCGAAGACATTCGATTTCACAACAGAACTAGTAAGTGAGAACTTCTACTACCGCCTCACTAATAACTTGGCTGGCGACAACGTGGTTCTAACTGCACCGGATGTGTCCCCTACCAACGTGGCGCTATCTGCTGCCAACGACAATGACGACCAGCTGTGGCGATTTATAAAGCGGCCTAGTGGAAGCTACTGGATATCTACCAAGAAGTTCGGCACTGACAATGTGCTAACCACAGACAACCTGCGGCTTATAAGTACTGACTTTAGTGTCGACCCTGGCGGCACGCCTTCGGAGGAAATTCGCTCCTGGACTTTGACTGAAACTGAATCTGACGGCCTCAGTAGCCCCGAAGAATTTCTACTGAAGAATGATAACTATGGAGCCAATTTCGCCCTGGACGATGACTTGGATATGAAATCACTCACGGGAAACACGGACCAAAGCTGGTTTGTAACGAGAATAGAGGCTGTGAACTAAGACTTTTGGTTGTACAAAATTGGCAGCATCGCAAACTGTAGTTTGGGTGCTGCCGATGTACAATTGATGGGTTTTGAGTTATGGGTTTTAAGTTGGGAGTTGGGAATAAAAGTCATCCTGAATTCATTTCAGGATCTCCAGAATAGTTTCCACTAGATCCTGAAACAAGTTCAGGATGACGCAATTCAAAATTCAAAACTTGAAATTCAGAATTACACCTAGGCGTTCCCACTCAGCACTTTCAGTGCTTGCACAAAAGCATCAAGTTCCTCAGTGGTGGTATAAACATTAGGAGTAATGCGCACTCCTTTCACATTAATACGATTAATAGACACCGTCCAGATCTTGTGCTCATCCAATAAGCGCTTCGCCAAATCGCCAGGTTCAATACCTTCGATACCTACATTGCCAATGGCACCATGTCGCTCCATTTCTTTTGGTGTATTGACTATTACCCTAGGCAAATCTCTAACCCTGGAGGTCCAGTAGTTTTGCAAATACTTTAATCTGGCCTCTTTTCGTTTCGTTCCAATCTTATTATGAAAATCGATGGCATTAATAATGGCCAGGTCAGTATGCACCGGATGCGTTCCAGTGTGATTTAGCCTGGTAATGTCATCGGGGTCTCTTTCCCCTTCTGCAAATACAGGCCATATATTGGAGGCCTTTCCCTTCTTTACATATAAGAAACCTGCACCCAAAGGCACGCTCAACCACTTGTGCAAGCTAGTGCCATAATAGTCACAATCCAGGTCATTTATGTTGAAATCTAGATGAGCAAAAGCGTGAGCACCATCAACCATCACCTCCACTCCCCTTTCATGAGCCATATCGCAGATCTTGCGGATGGGCAGCACTTGACCACTAATATTCACCAAATGACAGACCATCAAAAGGCGGGTTTTATCGGTTATGGCGGAAGCATACAGGTCTACAATTTCTTCATCATTTTTAGGATGATTCGGCAGGGATATTCTTTTCGATATTATGCCATACCGCCTCTCCATAAGAGTGAATTGGTTTAACATAGCTCCGTAATCTTGTTCGGCCATAACGGCTTCGTCCCCCTCCTTCCAGCTTACTCCGGCTATAACTGTATCAAGCGATTCTGTTGTGTTTCTGGTTATAATTAATTCATCTTCATTGCAGCCCAGCATCGCGGCCAACCGCTGCACACTTTTCTTCTTATTTTCCCACTGCACGGTGCGCATGTACCAAGAACCCTGATAGTTCACTTCTCTTACATGGCTAATGAAGTTCTCGAGTGTTTCTTGCGGTTGGAAACAGTAGTAACCATTCTCCAGATTTATGTAATCTTCCTTAAGACGATAGCCATTTCTAATCTGCATCCAGAAATCCTCATCTGCGGCTAACTTCCTTGGCGACACGTTGCGATGATTGGCCATGAGCTCATCAATGCTTGCCAATGACAAGGGTACACCAACGCTCATCAGCGATAGGTTTTTAAGAAAATTGCGCTTATCCATGAGAATAAGTTAAGGAATATATTGATGCGATGCCCAATATGAATAACATCATTTGATGGGTCTGGGTATCCACAGGAATTTCCATAACTTGCTGTAAATCAGTATATTCATTTAGAACAAATCCGCTATATTAGTTATTCGGATTTTCCCCATTTCAATACGTCTATCTACATTTGATCTAAACTACAAACCCATGACAACAAGGAACATCACCGTTGCTCTGGCAGCACTATCAATTCTAACACTAACAACCAGTGTCGGTTTTACCCAGATGGCCGCTATCAAGAAATTTGACTACACTCTTTTGGAAGGAAAAACACTGGTTCTACCAAAGTGGACAGAGGAATCAGAGAGAATAGCAAGGGCTCTTCGAAAAGCAAATAAGAAGGGTGACAAAAAGGCTGCGAAGAACATCGAGAGCAGTGTAATTTTTACCAATCAAGTATTGAGAGATGGCATTGCGCAGTCCTCTTATGATGCTACCGCGTACGAATTTGCCGATATCAGCATGAAGGATGTCTATAAATCCAAAGACCAGAGTAAGATCTATCTGGTTTACATCACCAGTGGAAAAACTGAAAATACCACAGCTCAACTGTGGATAAACAACCCAAAACGACGGGTTATTGCGGCCACCCTAATAAATGGCCTCGACCTTTCCGAAGTCAATGATGTGAGGCTAATGTTCAATCTTCTCAATCAATCGCTTAACATGGCCATGGAATTAGAAGATGAAGACGCTAAAAACCTAAAAGGAGCTAAGAGTAAATACAAAGAGAACTTCTTAGAATTCTACAACAACATTGACTCTAAAACATTCCTGATTCCTCAACCAACTGGAAAAAAAGCAGAGGAACGTTACCAAGATTTACAGGAAGCGACAAAGAAATGGACAGTTAGCAAATACAAATTTGTAACCCAGGAAGAAATAGACTTAAGGCGAAAGACAAAGGATCCAAGTAGCTATTATTGGAGAAACATAAATTACTACACGTCTAGTCCACTGATCACCTATCGCTTCAATATCATTGTCAACTCTGAGAATGATGAGGTGATTACTTCATTTATGGGAACCAAGAGACTAAAGCCCGCCACTTTGGAGGAAATCCAGAAGAAAATGACCTCCAGAGCTGAGAAATACCGCAAGCAGCTAGCTAGCAAATAGACTACCTGTACTTAGCCCAAATTATCAGCTCGGCAAACAATGAACCATCTGGCAGCCGTTTCAAATCTGCCAGAAAATGTTGATCGCTGCCCTGCACAAAGCGGATTAACATAAAGGAAGCATATTGCTTAAAATGAATATCGTAAGCCTCTGGAGCAGCTCCCTTTACGGTAGTATGAATATGGCGGTTGTCCTCCGACGAGCCATAATCTCCAGGTAGCATAGTTTCAACATAGATTTCACCACTAGCGTTTGTTACTCCCTCTCCATTGAGCCTCGCGCTGCTCTCATTACCGGGTATTGCCATCTGGTAATTTCCATTGACATCGGTTTGGTAGAAATAAATAGACTGTCCGGAAACCGGCTTACCATCGTTTTTGTTTATTAAGGAAATGCACAATTTGAGTATTTCTCCTGGTTCGTCTTCAGAGCCAATTTTTACCATCGAGCCATTATCCAGGCTTAGGAATTGCTCTAAAGTCAAAAGGTCCTCTTCTGAGGCCGCATCTATGGATCGGTCCGTACTACACGAACTATATAGGAAGACGACAAAAAGAGCAAATCGCCAATACATGGCTTCTTTTACGAAATTGGTTAAGAATGGGATATCATTTAACACTATGCTTCCAGATAAAGAGATTTACTACCCAAAAAATCAGTGATTAAACTTAAATTTGTTTCCGAAGTCTAATTGATAACCAGTGGGATTTACCAATAAAGATATTTACCAGGCCCTCACAACAGTGGAGGATCCTGACTTGAAGAAGGATCTGGTTAGCCTAAACATGATCAAAGGGCTAACTGTGGAAGGAAATCACATAAAGTTCTCCGTGGTTTTAACCACTCCAGCGTGTCCACTTAAGGAGCTTATCAAGAATAACTGCATTGAGGCAATTCACAAACAAGTTGGAGAAGAGGTCACTATCGATATTGAGATGACTTCCAATGTGACTACCGTGAGGGACAATACTCCTGTTCTCCCGGAAGTGAAGAACATCGTTGCTGTAGCCTCCGGAAAAGGCGGTGTAGGTAAATCTACGGTGACTGCAAATTTAGCAGTTGCGTTGGCCGCACGAGGCGCCTCCGTCGGAGTTATTGATGCTGATATCTTTGGGCCTTCTATACCTACCATGTTTAATTGTGAAAAAGAGCAACCTAACATAAAGAAGGTAGGCGAAAAGAATTTCATTGTTCCCCTGGAACAATACGGTGTAAAGCTGATCTCTATTGGCTTCCTTACTCCTCCAGACAATGCCGTGGTTTGGCGTGGACCAATGGCCAGTTCAGCTTTGAAACAATTTATGAGCGATGTGGAATGGGGCCCATTAGACTACCTGTTCATTGACCTTCCTCCAGGAACCAGCGATATTCATCTTACCATGGTACAAACTGTACCGGTAACTGGTGCAATCGTGGTCACTACTCCGCAAAAAGTAGCCTTGGCAGATGCCATTAAGGGTTTGCAGATGTTCAAGCAACCCCAAATCAATGTTCCGGTGTTAGGCATTATCGAGAATATGTCATACTTCTCACCTCCGGAATTACCAGATAAGAAGTACTACTTGTTTGGACAAGATGGGGGAAAGGACTTGGCAGAAAAGGCTGAAGTTCCTTTCCTTGGCGAAATTCCATTAGAGCAAATTGTAAGAGAAGGTGGGGACAGCGGACATCCAGCTGTATTAAAAGAGGGCCCAATCGCGGAGGCCTTTGCAGAAGTCGCCGAAGTTGTTGCTCAACGCGTGGCTATCAGAAATGCCAGCCAGGAGCAAACTAAAAAGGTAGAAATTAACGTTTAAAGGAATAGCCAATGTCATCGAAACTAACTCCGGAACTAAGAAAGCGCATTGAGGCAGCATTAGATACCATTAGGCCCTATTTAGAGGCAGATGGAGGTGATGCCAAGGTGCTGGAGTTAAGCGATGATATGGTGCTTACCATCGAATTTGTGGGCGCTTGCGGATCCTGTCCTATGTCTAGCATGACATTAAAGGCTGGCGTAGAGGAATCTATTAAGCGCGCAATTCCAGAAATAAAAGCTGTTGATTGTATCAATCTCACCTCCGCTGATGACCCAGACGCCAGGTTACCTGAAAACATGATGAGGTAATCTATAACCATGTCACTGAATCTTGCGAAGAAGTTACTGTTGTGGGCATCAACCCTGGGTGTAGGACTATTGTATGTTGTCCCCACTCAGGCGCAACACCGCTGTGCAACGGTGGAGTTGGAGCAGATCAGGCATGCCAAGAATCGATTCCTTGAAGATAATGAGTTCTTTGAGAACTGGCTAAAACAAAAAAATCAAGAGCGAAAGCTAAGGCAAGGCACTCAACAAACATTCAAAGTAACTGCAGAGGTGCTAACGGTTCCCGTTGTAGTTCATGTAATTCATAATGGCGAAGCAATAGGAACTGGCTCCAACATTTCCGATTCCCAAATCCTCTCCCAAATAGAGGTTCTGAACGAGGACTTTAGACGGATGAATGCTGATGCCTCAAACACTCCCGCGCAGTTCCTGCCAGTGGCTTCTGACATAGAGATTGAATTTGTGCTGGCCAAACAAGACCCTGAAGGGCTGCCCACTACTGGCATTCTGCGCACCCAGGGATCTCAAACCTTGTGGGGCATTGGCAACAATTTGACGCTAAAGGCTCATAGCTATTGGCCTGCCGAAAATTATCTCAACATCTGGGTTGCGCCTTTAGGTGGTGGACTTTTGGGGTTCGCCCAATTTCCAGTATCAAACCTGGAGGGCCTCGAACAATCCTCAAATAATGCATTAACTGACGGAGTTGTGGTTACGCCCACTGCCTTTGGCTCAATTGACAAAGACCCTACAGCTAACCTCTCCAGTCGGTTTGATTTGGGTAGAACTGCCAGCCATGAAGTTGGCCACTTCCTGGGACTGAGACACATTTGGGGGGACGGCGATTGTGACGATGACGATTTCTGCACCGACACACCAAATGCCAGCGGACCCGCCACCGGGTGTCCCAGCTCTAAAAGCACCTGTGGCTCTGATGATATGTACCAAAACTTCATGGATTTCTCAGATGATGCTTGCATGAATCTGTTCACAACTTGTCAAAAAGACAGAATGCGCACAGTGATGGAATTCAGTCCCAGAAGAGCCAGCCTCGCTGCCTCCGTTGGGGATGAAGACCCAATCATTGTAGCTAACGATGCTGGCATAAGACAAATAATTTCACCCCAGGCCGGGGTTTGCAACACCAGCATTACTCCCCAAATTGAAGTTCGCAATTATGGTGATAACCTCGTTACTGATGCTACTATTGATGTTAGGTTTGGAGGATCTATGGTAGAGACGCTCACCCCCACTCTCAACCTCAATCCACAGGAAACGGCAATCGTTACATTCAGCGCAATTGGAATACCCAACCCAGGAGAGTACAACCTTGAATTTGAAATAACAGCCACTAATGGTACTACCGATGGCAATGCCTTAAACAATGTTAGCAACCTTTCTATTACAAAACCAGAATCTGGTAGCCTGCCATTTTCTGAAGGTCTAACCTCTCTTCCAGTTAACTGGACGATAAATAACAGCGATGCCAGTTTCACCTGGGAAATTGCCAATGCACCAAATGAAGAACCAACAAATAACAGCTTATTCATCAATTTCTTCGATTATGAAAACGGGCTTGGCGAGGTGGATTACTTTATATCACCAGTACTCGACTTTACCGGGTTAGAAAGAGCTAAGCTTTTCTTTGAGGTGGCCTATGCCCAGTTCCCCGGCCAAACAGAGGACGGGTTAATGGTGGCCCTATCAACCGACTGCGGAAATAACTTTTCATCAATACTTTACAACAAATTCGCATCAGATCTTGCTACTGTCGATCCTACCTCAGCACGATTTACACCCAGTTCAGTTGTGGATTGGCGCCAGGAGATTGTGGATCTCAACTCTTTTATCGGTGAAACACAAGTTCAAATCGCCTTCATTGCCCAAAATGGATTTGGCAATAACCTGTACATTGATAACATCCAGTTGCAAACTGAGGAGATACCAGATGTGGCGGCCGTCGCCGTCGCAGCTCCAAGCTTTGTTACTTGCACCAACCAACAACCAGTGGCATTAACGGTTGCCAACAATGGAACGGAGATTCTGACCTCGGTAAGTGTGGTGTTGGACCTAAACGGAAGCCAGACTATTATCCCGGTAGATAACTTAAACATTCTGCCTGGTAGTGCTGTTGTTGTTGACCTACCAATTCAAAATTTTCCAGCTGGGGAATCTACCCTGAATCTTACGCTAACAGACCCCAATGGATTTCCCGATGTTACTCCGGAGAATAATGAAATATCGCACAAAATTCTTGTCGATAATACTGTAAACACCATACCCCTGCGGGAGAGATTTCTAACCACTAGTTTTGCTGAAACCGAGTGGTCTGAGGTAAATCCTGATGAGGGCGTGGCCTGGAATATAGTTACTGCCGATAGAAATGGGGAGTCCAACTTTTCCGCACAAATCGGGCAATTCGGCTTAAGTGTAAGTGGCACATTGGACTACTTAATCAGCCCGGTTTTGGATTTAACGGCATTTACCGAGGCTGCTCTTCTTTTTGACGTATCATATGCCAACAGGCAATCCGTAGACGATATCCTTAGGGTGCTTGTAACTACTAATTGTGGCGACAGCTTTACCGAGGTCTACAGCAAGTCGGGGGGCAATTTAGCAGTTACAACCTCAGAGAGTTCATGGCTACCCACGCTTGACACCGACTGGAGAAGGGAGTTTGTTGACCTCAGTAACTACACCGGCAACGCTGAGGTTCGGGTAGTATTTGAGTTTGAGAATAACGGTGGGAACAATCTTTATATCGATAACATCGAATTCTTTCAATCAAACGATAACGATCCGTTGCAAATTACCGAGGGCACTTTAAGGATATTTCCAAATCCAGCTGAAAATTCTCGCTTTAATTTGACCTTGAATCTGGCTGACAGACAAGACGTGGTAGTCACCATACTAGACCGAATCGGGAGGCCGCTGTACCAGGAAACTTTTAACAACACACTTAACCAAACTTATCAGTTTGATCTTACCGGCAACGCTTCTGGTCTCTACCTGATGCAGGTGGTTGGCCCAAATTTTCGCACAATTGAGCGTTTCGTAATCAAGAATTAACGGCGGGAATTAAACTTCAACCTAGGGTAAATCCGTTATATTTGCGGGGATTCGCAACTCTCAATGGCCATAAAAACAACCGTTGGAATAGTATACGGAGGTAAATCGGTTGAGCACCAAATCTCCATAAATTCAGCAACAAACATCTTCCAATTCATCGATAAGGAAGCATTTGATGTCAAGCTCATTGGTATTGACAAAACGGGAAATTGGTATCAAACTGAGGATGTTGTAAAGAATATCAACAATGGCCAACCCTTACATCTAGACCTCAATGCAACAAAGCCTAAATTCCGAACCAATACATCTGAATTTGTCCTTGATGCCATCTTTCCAGTATTGCACGGAACTGATGGAGAAGATGGTAGCATCCAGGGGCTGATCAAAGTGCTTAACCTGCCTACGGTAGGTAGTGGAGTACTCGGCTCTGCTATGGCAATGGATAAACTCGTTTCGAAGCGATTACTTGAGGCCAGTGGGATCCCCGTTGCTAAGTATCTGATTTTTACAAGGGAGCAGCAAGCTGACATCACTTTAGAAAAAGTAGAAAAGGCGCTTGGGCTTCCGGTAATAGTTAAGCCAATTGCCCTTGGGTCCTCTGTGGGTGTTAGCAAGGTAAGAAACGAAGAAGAATTGCGGGTGGCTATTGAAGACACCTTGAGTTACGATAACCTGATTTTGGTTGAGGAGTGTATTGAAGGTAGGGAACTGGAGTGCGCGGTGATGGGTAATGATAGCCCCAAAGCCTCGGCCCCCGGAGAAATTGTAATCGGTTCCAACTATGAATTCTATTCCTTCGATGCAAAATATGTCGATCCCGATGCTGTTGACATTGTGATTCCAGCCGTGGTAGATCAGGATATAGCTGAGGAAATTAAATCACTTTCAATACGTTCCTATCAAGCTCTTCGTTGTGAGGACTATGCCCGCATCGACTTGTTCTTGAAAGAAAACGGCGACATCTTTATAAATGAGATCAATACCATACCGGGATTTACTAACTCCAGTATGTTCCCCATGTTATGGGCCAATGATGGAATTGGCTTTACCGAGTTGATCTCAGATCTTATTAATCTAGCGAAGGAAAGGTTCAGCAAGCAGCAAATGATTACAACCAACTACGAATCCAAACTGGACTAGCATGAAGCTTAACTTAGGGTCGAATTCTCCATTGAACCTTTTAAAGCACTTTGCAATTATTGCTGCTATTGGTTCTATCCTGTTGCTCTTTTTCTTCTATATCTACCTTCCTAGTACCACTAATCATGGTGAAAGTATTACCGTACCGGATTTGGAAGGTATTGCGCTGGATGATCTGGAACAAGTACTAATTAGGCGGAGTTTACGTTATGAGATTGCTGACTCCACATATTCTGAGCAGTACCCTGCCAGGGCAGTACTAAGGCAGTTCCCAAAATCAGGGGCTACAGTGAAGGAGGGGCGAAAGATATACCTAACGATAAATCGCAGCACCGCACCAACTATAGGTGTACCGGATTTGTCGGGATCAGTACTTAATGCAGAAGCTGTTTTGGCTAGTTATGAACTAAAGATGGGTAAAATACATTATGTCCCCTTCCCTGATCACAACTGGGTAATTGAAATGAGATATCAAGGTGAAACCTTACAAGTTGGAGATACTGTTCCGAAAGGCTCCGAAATAGACCTGTTGGTTGGCAATGGTCGTGGGGGCGGTGGTAGTCCTATGGAAGATTTGGTGGGCTATCCACTAGATGATGCCAAGTATTATATAACAGCAGCCCGCTATCGGCTTGGGGTAGTCCTTAATCAAGCTGATACAATTGATGAGAACTGGGTGGTAGAACGTCATGTTCCTGCTGCTGGCAATACTATTCGCCTTGGTCAGGCAGTTGACCTCTGGGTAATCCACAAGGACAGCGTAAATAACAACCAGCCTCAAGCCGAATTGTTGGATGGAGAGGAGAATGATAATAACTAGATACAGAATACCCGTTGCAGCCCTTATCCTTTTATTCAGTTGCGCCGCATTCGGGCAATTGAAGGTGGTTCCTATACCCAAAACCAGCTTTACCTCAAAATCAAACAAGAGTTCCAAACTAACCACCGCAGTTTTGTCTCTACCAGTGTGGGACGATTTCTCCACTTCATTTAATGTACCTGATACTGGAATTTGGGTAAATAGCAGTAATGTCAGAATTAACGATGGGCAAGGGTTAAATTCCCCATCCTTAAACGTGGCAACCTTCGATGGACTGGATGCCAATGGCAACCCTTATAGTCTAGATCAGAGTGCCGTTGGAATTACTGATAGCCTGGTCTCAAAACCCATAGATTTGAGCCTGGTGCCGGCCAATCTCCAGAACACCGTCTATTTAAGTTTCTTTTACCAAAAGGCGGGTAACGGTGAATTGCCAGATGATGACGATCTGATTCAACTTGAGTTTTTGACTCCCAGCAGCGGTTGGATACAAGTATGGCCCGAAAATCCTGCCACGCTATCTAATGATGTCACTTCTTTCACACAGGAAATCGTTCAGGTACACGACAGCTTGCTACACGATAGCTTTCAATTCCGATTTGTTGCCATCGGGCGGCAATCAGGCCCATTCGACTCTTGGAATATAGACTATATTTATCTGGACATGGCTCGCGACAACCAGGACTTCGATTACCTCGATCGATCGATAATCGCGCCGCCCAATTCAATTTTCAAAGGACTAACATCTGTTCCGATTGATCATCTTGACAATGCTGATACGCTTCTTGCCGATAGCACTTATATCGAAGTGTTTAACCATGAAGCTTTGAGCGTGGTGGTAACCACGGTAGGCTTTAATGTAAATATTACCGATGAAGCCAGTGGCAACCAGGTTGGCAGTCTTGATGTTCCTGGTGACGCCAAAATAATTAGCTCTAAGGGCACAATAACGCTTAGCGCCGACCCACCTGACTTCAATTTAATTCAAACTGCAGTCGATAACGGGGAGGATTCACTTGCTTTGAAGTTCGATTACTTTATCCAATCATTTGACACCCTTATTGACAGAATAGATCCAGTCACTCAAGACACAACCTACTTTAACACTTACAATTACAAGTCAAACGATACCATCTCCAGAAGTTACCTGCTTAAGGATTATTACGCGTACGATGACGGCTCGGCTGAATTTGGGGCTGGCCTGAAAAGCCCTGGAAATCGCATAGCATACGAGTTTAGGACTTTCAAGAAAGACACGCTTGTGGAGGTACTTATGCACTTTCCCAACATTGGCAGTCAGGTAGCAGGTACGCCCATTACACTGTTCATATTAAAAGACACCCTTGACAGCGAAGAATCCGAGATTCATCGTCAAACTGTTACAATTCAGGCTAACAACATTGATGAACTGAAATCGTACGCTTTAACACCTGCCATTGTAGTAGATACCACTTTCTACATCGGTTACAGGCAAACTACTGATGGCTTTCTACCGATAGGCCTGGACCGCAATACCGACTCCAGCAATAAAATTTTTCTGAATATTGGTGGGGGCTGGGTTCCCAGCGAAGAGGTTACTGGAAGTTTGATGATAAGACCCAAGTTCGGTTCGGCAATAATTACCAGCGTGGAAGATGAAATCCCTAGTTTAAGTCGATTAAGAATTTATCCCAACCCAGCACCCGATGGAAGACTTACTATTGAAGGACATTTCGATGATATCGAATGTACTGACTTGATTGGCAGGAACATACCATTGCGGATGCGAAAAGAAAGCGACCTGACGATTGTTGAACTTGAAAATGTCAAAACGGGTTTATATCTTCTTCGCACATTCAAAGACAAAAAGATCCAGACACATAAAATCCTAATTGATTAACCATGGAAGATATTACAATTGATGAATTAAAATCCCGTCAGGCCAACAATGAGAACCTGTTAATCATAGACGTCAGAGAAGAGTGGGAACACGAAGAAGCCAGTATTGATGGCACCAAGTTGATCCCCCTGGGTGACCTCCCCTTCCGTTTAGAAGAACTAGCCGGCAATGAGGACAGCGAGATTATCGTTCATTGCAAAACAGGGGGTCGTAGTGGCCAGGCGAAGAAGTTTTTGGAACAGAAAGGCTACAACAAAGTTCGTAACCTATTGGGAGGCATCACTGCATATAACGAAAGCTAGAAGCCAGCCACAATCAACGGCCTGGGGCTAAAAGAAATTACAAAAACAATTAGCGCGATCCAGCCAATTATTTGTCTATTCCTTCCGATTGGGGTCTCTATAAGCGCGGGCGGGTGGTTTATACCCAGAAATCTTCCCACGATAAAGGCGAAGACCAGCCAGCCTGAGTATCCTTCAATGCCAGGATAAGTAAAAGAGATAGCATATTGGGCGGCAAATACTGATACCGCAACCAACAGTCTGTCTCTCCAGTTTTTACTTAAGCCTCTAAAAAGTATGTACAAGAAAAGAACGTACAGCGGAACCCATTTTATGGTATCATAGAAATCTTGGTTGGGGTCATGTGGATTAATTACCCCCAGCCCCGCGTAGAATACAAACCCAACGAATACTGTTGAAGATATATACTTGTGCATTTTTGGGCCCACCATGCCATAGATTACATGGCCACCGTCCAGTTGGCCAATAGGCATTAGATTTAATGCGGTAAAAAATAACGCCAGAAATCCAGCAAAAATCCACGGGTAGTGCATCATCTCATACCGATTGGGAATCAGTGATTTGTCTGGCACAACATAGTTTTCAAAGAACATGAAAGTAAGGTTGTTGCCAAGAGAAATTCGAGGACCATCTTTAAATAATGTGATAGTATCTGGGTAGAACTGTAAATCTAAATCGCCCGGCACATCCGCAGCCAGGAAGGAGGTGTCCGTGTCATAGACATATTGCTCATAGTCTAAGCCAAAGTACTGGTACTCCGGATGTATTTCAAAAATATACTCCTTTTCTGGCAGGTTGGTGAATCCGTAAAATAGAACGGCCAAGGCCACTACAAAACCCGCCAATGGACCTGCCACACCAACATCAAAATTCTGGCTTCGAGAATGGATGGCCTCTTTGATGCGAATTACCGCCCCCATGGTGCCAATTGAAGGAAAAACTGGAATGAACGGGATATAATATGGCAGCGTAACCTTTACCTTGTGGTACCGGGCGGTGAGGTAATGTCCAAATTCATGCACAGTCAGAATGCCTAAAAATGGTATTGAGAAATAGAGTCCAGCTGCTACATCAGACCAGATAATACCTGTTGTTGAAAGTAATGTGGGCCTGCCAAACATCCATTCTGCACCAGCCAAGGTGGTGGTAGTCAAAGTAATCAGAAAGAGCAGGATATGTATAACATATCTTGGTTTCGATTCTTGTGGTGGCTTTGGCAGATCATTCTGCATACTCAAATACTAATTTAAGGTTCTCCATCTCCGTTAGGTGAACTGTCTTTATTCCCAAGCTCTCTGCAGCTTCTATATTGTCTCTGTTGTCATCAATAAAAAGGGTTGTGGTCTTCTCAAGCCCCTCCCTATTTAACAACTCCAGGTAAATCTGGGTTTCGGGCTTTCTCATTTTCATATCATGGCTATAGTAGACTTGCTCTGTTAAATCACTAAAGCTGCTAACACCATGCTGATTCTGCAGAATACTATCAACGAATGAAATATGTAATGAGTTGGTGTTGCTTAAAACGAAAGTTCTGAAACGGTTCTTGAGGCTGCGCAGTAATTCAATCCCGTAACTTGGGATACCAATAATCATGGCATTCCAGGCATTGGTAATTTGTTGATCTGAAGCCTGACTCTGCAAATGATGGCGGAAGCTTGCAAAGAATTCCTGTTCAGAAATTGCACCGCGCTCAAACTCGGTGAGGAAGGAGTCGGTAAAGAAATCTTCGTAGGTCAAGGCGTCACGATCGTGGCTAAGCTTCAAGGATTCCTCTAATGATAGGCGGTAATCAACCTCTACAATTACGCCCCCTAAATCAAAGATTACATTTTCTATTCCGCGCAGGTCCAAAACAGATTTCTCTCTTGTAGAATATGGGGCAAATATGTAACATTGCACTCCTTTTTCAAAAGCTAGAAGCAGCACTTATTCGAATTACGATTAAAAGGCAACTGCTTAAAATCAGTAATTTGGACTTGAATTTAAGGAAGGGCCCATAGCTCAGTTGGTTAGAGCACCTGACTCATAATCAGGTGGTCCCAGGTTCGAGCCCTGGTGGGCCCACCCCAGGGAGCTCCCAAAAACAGGGAGCTCTTTTTTTATTTGCACGTACTTTGCGCGTAAAAATGTGGCGTCAACTGCGTGATATTCCGATTATTGACAAGGCTTGCCCTACGACTAAGTGTTTTGAAACACTCTCTTTTTATTTCCTTGCTAATCCGGATGCCCTTGCCAAAGCACATTCACAACTTTCCATTTGCCCTCATATTTGGCTAGGTGCATGTAGTCTGTCCCCCATGAAGCTACTAACTTCACGGACGCAGAATAGGGCAAAACCTCATAGAAAATAACTTCTTTCCTAGCTGTCTTCGGGTTCACCTCCTTATCCTTATTCCAGTTATTGGCTAAATTTACCAGCCCCTGAAAATCCAATCGATCATCTGAAATTGAAGTTGTTTCCTTTGAGTTGCCTCCAACGCCCATCTTCGCCACCCCGCGACTTACCCCTCTATATATAAGCGTTGAGTCAGCATTGTAGAGTCCTTCAACGTAATCCAGTACCGCTCTTTTTATCGCTTCTTTGTCCTCATTAGATTGAGCATTGGAAGATAGCGGTGCCACGTAGGCTAAAAAAATTAGGATGTAGATTGAGAGTATATTTTTCATAATCTTTTCTTTTATTCATTTCGAAGTGTTTTGGTGGGGTTCGTAAGTGAAGCCCTCAGTGAATGATAGCTCACAGTGAGGAAGACAATTGCAGTTGCTAGTGCCCCTGAAATCAGAAATGGCCATATATTCAAATCCGTTTTGTATGCAAAATCTTGAAGCCATCCATTCAGTGAAACATAAGCGATTGGCCATGCAAATAGTACTGCGATGCCCACCAGCTTAATAAATGAGGAGGACAGCATAAGTACCAGCCCTGAAATGGACGCTCCCAGCACTTTTCGAATACCAACTTCCTTAATTCTACGTGCGGCTGTAAAGGAGGCCACACCAAACAATCCCATACTGGCAATCAAAATCGAAAGCCCGGAAAAAATCCAGGAGAGTTTACCTAGTGTAGCTTCTGATTGGTATTGTGTGGCCAGTAGGCTGTTCAGTAGTTTGTACTCATAAGGAGCGTTTGGAACAAATGAGTGCCATTGATCCTCTATGAATGCCAAGGCTTCCTGAGTTCTACCACCGTCTATTCGAACAGCAATGTAGCGGGCAGAAAATGCAAGCGATTCATCATCATTCGAAACCCGCTCCAAAACGAAGGGTCCAATCGGATTGTGCAATGAAGCAAAGTGAAAATCCTTGAGAACCCCAATGACCACTTCGTCATCAAAAGTTCTTCCTATCGCCTGCTCCGCCGATTCCCATCCAATCGCCCGTACCACGGCTTCATTGATGACGATGGCGTCATCCTCGTCTGACGGATGTTTCTGGTTGTAATCCCTACCTGCTGCCATCTCGATTCCCATTGTTTTAGCAAAGTCGTCATGTACCTCCAGCCTAGGAAATTGGTGATCGACCGTTGACCCCTCAGCCCCATATGATCCTGTCTGGTATTTCATCCCAGGAATGTCTTCAACAGTCGTCAAAGCTTTTATATCACTATGTTGCAACAACGCACCTTTGAATGCCTGGTACTTGAGCATGAGCGGTGAGCGCAGCGTTGGCAGTAACACCACCTTGTCATCGTCAAAGCCGAGATCTCTGTTTTGAAGATATTCAAACTGTTTCGTAGCTACGATCGTTCCGGTTATCAGCACAATTGAAAGGCAAAATTGCCCAACCACCATCACCTTCCGAAAGAATGCCCCGGATACCCCCATAGAATTCCGATTCCCTTTGATGGCCTCCGCTGGCCGGGAAGAAGAGAGAAAATGGGCAGGGTATATTCCAGCCAAGAGGCCTACCATGAAAAAAGCAATTACGAGCAATAGCACTACGCTGGGATCTTGAATCGGATTAAAAAAGAGATCCTTTCCGGTCAGACGATTGAGGAAAGGCGTAGCGGCCCAGACAATGGGCATAGCAATTAGAATGGCCACAAAACTGGTAAAATATGACTCAGTCAGTAATTGAGTAATTATTTGTTGCTTGTCTCCACCCAGCACCTTCCGAACTCCAAATTCCCTAAAACGCATATTTGCCCTGGCCATCACCAAATTCATAAAGTTGATGCAAGAAATGACAATGATAAAAACGGCAATCGTGGAGAAAATATAGACATAAACGACATTGCTGTTCGGACCCATCTCAAAGTCTAACTTTGAATGTAAATGGATGTCGACCAGTGGTTGTAAGTACAGCTTAACTCTATCGTGCCGATTTTCAGGATAATGCTTGATGACAAAATTCGGAAGTTGAGCCTCAAAAGCTTTCGGCTGAACTCCATCCTTGAGCAATAGGTAGGTCCAGGTCGGATTCCAGATCCAATGTCGACGTAAACCCGGCCGAAGCACTTCAGGGTTATCCAACGTTTCGAATGAAACCAGGAAATCAAATTTAAAGTGTGAATTGGAAGGTACTTGATCCAAAACTCCGGAGACTACAAATTCATGCTTGTCTTCAAAGCGCAGGACCTTGCCAATGGGATCATCATAATCGAAATATTTCTTTGCCATCTCCGGAGTAATGATCACCTTGTTTGGCCCCTCCAAAGCGGTCGATGGATTCCCCTCAGCTAGCGGGAAATCAAATACATCAAAGAATGACTTGTCAACGAAAAAAAGTCGTGACTCATTGAATTGACGAATGCTCGATCCATCGTCATAAGCCAACGCCAATGTTGGGGCCTGAAAATTGAAAAACCGAACTATGGATTCTATTTGATCGGGATAATCTAAAAGCATCCTCTCGGCAAGAAGAGTAGGGGTACTTGAAGATTCCTCCCCGACTCCATTTACCTTCCTAAAATCAAGCACTCGATAGATTCTATCTGCATTGTCATGAAATCGATCATAAGACTTTTCATCCTGAACGAATAGGAGAATCATAACAAAACAGGCAATGCCAACAGCCAATCCGAATAAGTTAAGTAGAGAATACCCCAGATGTCGACGAAAATTTCTAAAGGCGATGGAGAGGGAATGTCGCAGTAGAAGCACCTTGAAAACCAACGATTGCCTAACAAACCAGGGTGCCGAGGCAAACAATTGAACCCAGAAGTGGAACTTGGCTTTTACTCTACCTTTCTCCTTACAGTTTTTAATGAAGTGTTCTTCGAAATCCCCGATTAGTAAATTTTTCCTATCATCCGGCACTATCCATTCCAGCAGTTTTTCACCAAGTCTGGGAATTCGATCTTTAGTATTTCTCATACCAATTTGATTTTCTCAAGAACTGATTTTGGTAAATCCCACATGGCCTTTTCCATGAGTTGGGTCTCCTTCAGGATACTCAACCCTGCTGATGTAACACTAAATTTTCTCCTTGGCCGACCCATTCTATCAGCAGAAGTTTCGATGTCCTGCATTTCCAGGTAGCCCTTGTGAACCAATCGGTCAAGTGGAACATAAATGCCCCCAATGGAATATAACTTGCCTGTAACCTTTTGTACTTCCTCCCTGATTTGCATCGCATATGCTTCATCCTGGAGTTTACAAACCATTAATAGAAGCATTTCTTCAGTTCTCGTAATTGGTGTCATTTTAGCGCTTTTGAGCCAAATTAAGACTTTTTCTGTAAAATAGAAAAAGTCTTAATTATACGTAGGAAGCGATGTAAAAGTTTAGAATATATAACTTCGTTATGCCTCTTTTCAACAGACTGTTAGAGGGAAGCTGGAAGCAGCAGTTATTCGAATTACGATTAAAACGCTACTGCTTAAAATCGGTAGTTTGGAATTGAGTTTAAGGAAGGGCCCATAGCTCAGTTGGTTAGAGCACCTGACTCATAATCAGGTGGTCCCAGGTTCGAGCCCTGGTGGGCCCACAGTGAAAACGGAACGAAATAGCCGTATTATGATCTCAGAAGCCTTTCTCAAATCGAGAAGGGCTTTTTTATTGCCAGTCTTTTCTGAAAACATCGCAGGTTCTGGAAGCACTTCTCGACCTATTCAGTTGATTTGCCTAACGCAACGGCAAGGAACAAATGCGGATTGGGGCAACTCATTGAAGGTTACTTGGGGAGCCTCGTCTCCGCTAGCTTGTGAAAACTTAACAACGTACATATTTCCTTCTGAACTCGCGGTGGATGTGAGGAAGGTTGCGCTGGTGGACATAACTGTATTTTGAATAATATTGAAGCCAGTGGAGTTGTAGGCCTTGCCAGAATATTTCCAATACATGGGGTTGTCTGAAATTAGTTCTTTTGGGGCCTGCTCAATGCCCCCAAGAAACTCAAATAAAGTGAGCCAATCTTCCTGAGACGGCACGTGCCACTCATCAGGGCAAAGGTCGTCAATGGCATTGAAACCATAGCGTGATCCTAAAATGTCCTGAGGATATTTATACCCATAATTTACGGCTATCCATTGTTGGTCCCCAATAGTTACTAAAGGCCAGACTGATTTTGCCTGAACCTGTTTACCACTGTCATTGGTTTTGTAGTACCAGTGAATGGTATCCGCTGAAGCAGCCTTTACTTCTCCAGTTTGCAGCAATACATTGTCTAACAAACCAAGCAGATTGCGATCCTTGTCTAGTGCACGAAATTCCCCATTACCCTCCTCAAAATATATGTCTTTCGCTGGAACATCTTGTTGGTAGTAAAGTCTACCCTCAAACCAACTAGAATATGCTTCTTCAGCAGCCAGGCTATCAGCTATTGCTAAGTACTTTTTCAAGATTGATTGGGCTGATGAGTTAACGCCTGGAGCAGAAGCTTCAGTAATCATTATGTCATGGAGTCGATTTCTTTCATCCCGAGTGTACGACATAGACCCGGTCTCCATAGCATTGAAGGTCTTCTGAATGTCGGGTGCTTCCATCTTCAAATCAATTGGAAGGGCAGTTTTGTTGTCGATTTTAGCCCAAAATGTAGCACTGGTGTTGTCGGCTAATAAGCCATTATAGTCAACATGTTCGATGTTCTGTGCAGTGTCGTAGTATATCGTCACCATAAATGGCACCCCACTACTTTCGTAGTCTTCATCACTATTGTCAATAAATCTTTCTGTAACACTTAGGTAGGCAGTGACTGGCCTGTACTTTTCATCAAGGTTCCAACTTAACAGCCCTCTAATAATTCTTCGACCTTCATCTTCCCTTGCTGTATCTGCCGCCATCGCAAACCTGACCTCATATTTTATGCGATCATCAAAGAAAGGCCTTTTCGAGGGAATGGCTTTGATGAGCTCCCAATAAGCATCGGCAGGAGCTGGAGGTATTTCTTGGTCGGCTACCATAGAATCTGCTTCCACTACATCCTGAGATTCGATGGGTTCGGGGTCACTTGCCTGTGTGTCTGAATTTGCATCTTCCGGGGATTTTGGAGATGAACAATACATAAAGCTCAAAGCAACTAACGGGATGAGGTAGCACTTCATGATCGAGTCTTTGTTAAAGATAATAAGATTACAAGATTAATTGATACCTGCATACATGACTACAAAGCCCTGAACCCCAAGGGTGGAGCCAGCGATTGCTTAAGGGAAAGGGGTAGATCTTAGGCATAAAAAACACTTGAGGTCCATTCCCCAAGTGTTGATTTCCTGATACGATTTAAGTTGCTAAATAGGTGATACGATTAATTCTGAATTGCTACTTCAGATTTATGTAAACTTACCACAATCAAAACGGCAGCACCATTTATCCAGTAGAAGTAAGCATCTAGCCCTTTGAAAGAAAAGACGAAAGGGGCAAGAACGAATACGATCCCAACAAGGCCATCTACCAGCAAGTGGCCTTTATAAGGAATTACTTTCCATACTCCCAGCTGATGATCTGTTAATAGGGTAAGGACCAAAGCCGCGATGCCTGTTACGACGGATAGTTGTAATGCCACTGGATTGGATGCTCCTAAACCCAGGATAAAAGGCAATGCGATTAGGGCCACTGCCACCGGATAATCCAGTAAGGCATGTATTTGTTTGGTTACGATTCTCATTTCCCTAAGCTTTAAAATATTGTTCTTCAACTATTTGTCCGTTCTCCCAAACGGTTCGAAGAATCTCATGCCACAGGATTTTACTTCCGTCCTTCATGTCAAAGTCGAAAGTGAATTCTGCAAATGAGACATTGCCACCTAAGGAGGTGTTATGCAGCTTGATCCCATTAACATTGGCAATGGCGCCTGCAAATCCCTGCATTTTTTCCAGCATTTCTGATTTATTGTTGGTAACAGTGCCATCGAAGTCGATGGTTTTTGCATCTGCAGTAAAATACTTTTCAGTAGCTTCAACAATTTGTCCTCTCTTAACCATCTCATTTTTGGCAGAAAGGATTTCGTTTAACGAGTTTCCCATTTTTACTTTAATTGAATTGTTTTATGTCAAAATTGACATTACAAAATTGCAGGCTCCACCACCTGACTTTCGATAAAGTATAATTAGAAATTCGGTTAAAGTAGTTTAAGGCTTTTTCGCTCTCTTGTTTCTAATTTGGGATAGAAAAACTGGTGTCATTCCCAGATAAGAGGCTAACGCGTATTGCGGAACTCTTTGTATGAAATTGGGAAAATTCAGTAAGAAGTTTTCATACCGTGCCTCAGCATCATGCGTTAGGTCAAAAAGGATTCTACGATGTTCAAAAGCAAGTCCCTTTTCAGCCATTATTCTGAAGAAGGTTTCAAATTTATGATTGGCCATTTTTAGTTCTTGCTCTTTCTCGTAATCTATTTGCAAGATGATGCTGTCTTCTAAAGCAATAATGAATAAAGTTGCTGGATGTTGATAGATGTAGCTGTTGAAATCTGACACCCACCAATTTTCAATGGCAAATTGAAGGGTATGTTCCTGACCATCACCTGCTATTGCATAGCTTCTAAATGCCCCTTCAACCACAAACGATCTATGCTTGTTTGTGAAGTTGGGTTGAACGATGAATTGCCTCTTCTTTACTCTGACCTCCTTAAAATACGAAGCGAACTCAGTAGCTTCATCGGTTGACAATGAGACAAAGTTTCTGATGTAGTCAATAAGCTGCTGGTGGTAGGTCATTCCGTTTACTGGTGATATTCAGCCTTCCAGTGTTGGCATATCATTAATCGTAATACTAATATATCCATTATGAGTATTACTCAGCGTTTTGTTAGCTCCATACTGATTCGAGAATAGGTTGTGGGCCGCATTGATCAGGAGGTATCGTGGAGGAGTGTGAGACCACATTGGGGAAATTCAAACTTTCGCACTGCAATTTCATCCAGCACAAATCCCATTTGGGTCCAGATAAATACTGATCTGGCGAAATTGGGTTAGCTATCCCGTTTTTAGTCTGTTGTTTTAACCGTTCATAATAAATCATGCAGCCGGCATCAGCTGAAATATCAACTGGAAAGATTTGTACGGTGGCAAGAGTATTTATGAAAACGCTATCAAAACCTATCAATTTACGGCGTTATGAAGAATAACTGTTTTTTCGCTTCCATATTCTTATGTCTGGCATTCCACCAAGGTGTCTTAAGAGCGCAAATTCACGACGAATATGTAAACAATGACTTGCAGTCAACGTATTCCGCCGCTATACAAGAGTTAAAGAGTATTATCAATCAGGAAATGACAGATAATAGCATACCATCAATAACAATTACCTTAGTAAAAGGTGACCAGGTTGTTTGGTCATCGGCCTTTGGCTACTCCGATCAGGTAACCCAAAAACCGGCAAGTCTTAACACGGTGTATCGCGTCGGGTCCATTTCAAAGCTATTTACGGCTATTGCTATCATGCAAAGGGTGGAGTCAGGAGTTTTGGACCTTGACATGCCGATTAACAGCCTGTTAGAGAATTTTGCTGTTGAGAATCCTTATGATAAAAAGATAACTGTTCGTCATTTAATTACTCATCGATCAGGCCTCGTAAGAGAACCACCAATTGGCAGTTATTTTGACGCCACAGAACCCGGGCTTTCACAGACGGTGGCAAGCATAAACAAGACAAAACTCGTTTATGAGCCGGGATCAAAAACGAAATACTCAAATGCTGGAGTTGCTGTTCTGGGCTATATGCTGGAAATCCTGGAGAACAGACCTTTTCCGAACATTTTGAGTGACGAAATATTGGCACCACTTCAAATGTCTTCAAGCTCGTTCACCTTTGAGGATCGATTTGAACCACATTTAGCAAAGGGCATAATGTGGACAATCGATGGCAAAGAATTTACAGCCCCGAAGTTTGAGCTCGGCGAGTCTCCTGCTGGAAGTATGTACTCTACAGTTGGTGATTTGGGATTGTTCATGTCGGCATTGTTAAAAATTACTAGTGGAGAAGAAAGTAACCTGGTAAGACCTGAGACCTTCAAGGCCATGTTGGTACCTCAGTTTGTGGATGCTGCTTCCAAGTGGAAAACCGGTACAGGGATTGGTTTTTCTTTACGTTCAGATTTCGCCGGAAGACTTAGAGCCAGACACGGAGGGGGCATTTACGGCTTTTCGGCAGAGTTGTCAATGTTACCTGAAGACAACCTAGGGGTGGCAATTCTCTCCTCTAAGGGTTCTATCAGTGACGTAATTAGCAACATATCAAATACCGCACTAAGAATGATGCTAGCCGTGGAACATAGCAACCCACTCCCTGAGTTCAAAGCGACCAACATGTCTAATAGAAGACTGATCGAAGCAATAAAAACTTTGGAAGGAACCACTGGGAAATCTGGATCGACGAAAGGGCTCGGTGGGCTAACAGGAAAATTCGGATTTGATCATAACCCTCTATCATTCTACGAACACGAGGGAGATCTATATGTCCACATCGAGTATTTTCATATTTATAAACTTATCAAAGTATCAGACAGCAGGTTTCGGTTTTCTCATTCCGGTCTTTATTCCGGAGAGGATGTTGTCTTCTATAGAGATGCTAGCGGACTCGCCACCAAAGTGGCTATTGGGGGTGAGAACGGCGTTATGTTTATCCGGAACTAACGTATTAATGTGAAGCTATTTAGTAGTATTCCAGAAACCAATGAGTATGCCTTTAGTCCAATTTCAAAATCCTCACAGCATGGATTAGGCCTAAAACCTACATTTTTCATAACTGGGAAATATGAGGTTGTGACCTAGCGACTGTTTTGGGTATATAATTTCCAAAACTCAACCGCACGCGTTATTGATTGGACATCAACTATGGCATCATTGCCATCGCTGCCTCAACGGGAACGTGCAGGGTTTCCTCGGGATCTTGTGTTTCAGCGGCCGACACAATCTTGCACATCCTATCCAGGTCACTGCTTTTGATATTTGAGGGGTGCAGGTCGCAATTAACGTGATCTACTTCTTCCGTCAAATTCCAGATATTTGGCAGATTACCTTCCCTGCAAAGTAGATAGTAAGACTTAACGGGGTGTATTTCGAAGTAGTCGTGTTGCGTATCCATTATCCAATCGCCAAAGGTCAATACCAGATCCCCAAATTTGTTTGTCCCTTGTCCGAGACGATCCTCCACATCACTGCCTTCAACGTCGACATCAATCATGTCTGCCCTCCCCTGCCCTGGATTGTTGAAGAGACTAAGGAGGATGAATAGCAAAAATGAGAGCAAGGGGGCTAAGAACTGCCCTGCCGTTTCACAAATAAAACTTGTCCCACCGATAGCAACGCAGGTAATGCAAAGTCCTAATGCCACCGCTAAGCCGGCCACTACCGAAGCCCATAAATTATCCCAGAATCTTTGGAAGGTGTCACCTTCAACTTCGGTATGAAAGTAAGGTACTTTTACATTCCCGCTACCGTCAACTCTGAATTGAATATTTGGTTTTTCATCAGTTAATAAATCGCTTTTGGTATGATTGTAGGCCCGATCACCCATGATATCCTTATCCCTACGATAAAAATGCCTCTGAAATGCTACCTCCGGGTCATTCATAAGCCTTTCATCAATGAGCCTAATGTAGAACTTGTCGCTTTGCACACCATCTAAGTTGTTCAAGTATTCTACTAGCTTTTTGCGTTCTTGTAACTCAATCAATGGGGGCACGTTTGGCAATTCTCCCCGCATGTCATTTAGCAGTTCTATCATCTTTGTTTCTGCACCAGCTGGGGAAAATGGAGCGAGATGAAGGTTTATTTTCCTATCGCCATCTCTGAAAAACTCTGGTGGATGAGTGACAGTTCCCACGGCGCACTTATCTTTCTTAATACACATTAGCCGAAGATTGTTATACCAGTCTTTCACTAATTGCCAAATGTAAGTGCTATAGGCTAGTGCTATTGCAAATCCGGTACAGTAGCCATTGGCATTAGTTGCTGGCCAAAGCTTCAGCAATTCATGAATAATAAGTGCTGCCGCCAAGGCACTCATGGTACTTAAGCCTATATGAAAATAGATCTCTCCAGGGCCCCAAATCGATCTCGCGGTTTCTGGTGGAGCACAGTTAGTAAAGTGTTTTAGGTTGCGTGGCATAACAGTGGCTAGTTAACGTTAACAATTAGTGTAATCCCCCCTGCAATTTTGGCGGTGGAAGTAACAGCCACCACATTGAAGTGCATCGTTGTACCTTTTTCGGCTTTGGGTGGTACTTTCAATGCGATTTCTATACTCTTAGATCCATTCGCAGTTATTCGGGTTGGGGTTATGGCATCGTAATCGGACCCTCCTACCTGGAGTTGCCACTCTTTAGGAATGGGAAAATTCCCCCTTCTGTGTTTTTCCTTGAAGTTCTCCCATCCTTGATATTTGTAGTGAGTGTACTTTGGAACGTTTTGATCTTGGGTTACGATTTTGCCGGTTTTTGCATTGGTTGTAATCAAGTAGTTATCTACTCTAGAGAAAGGGGTTTTCCTGCGTAGTGGAATTTGTTGGGTGATTAATTTTAGGTCTGCACCCTCTGTGGGAATCTGGTAGGTGTCGGCGTAAATGGTAAAGTCCCGATCATAATCCATGGTGTTGTGAAGTATAGCTTGCGTATCAATAGTCTCTCCAGGTGCTACTGAAAACACATTGGTATTTTCCTGACCAAGATTATTATCGGGATTGATATCATCAGGATGGAAGCATTCTACTTGAATACAATAATGTCCATAAGGTTCGTCCGGTGTAATCCAATTGAATTCAGCAATTTCAGATGACCAAGGTGCAATATCTAAGTGATGGACTTTTGGAGTGCCATCCGGATTTTTCTCAATTGGCTCCTTATTTGGGTGGTTGAAACTATAAGGATTATAGAAGCACCTTACTACTGTGGCCAAAGCCGGGTCAAATGAAGAATTTGAGATTTTGGC
This sequence comes from Cyclobacteriaceae bacterium, assembly GCA_028285445.1. Classification (GTDB taxonomy): domain Bacteria; phylum Bacteroidota; class Bacteroidia; order Cytophagales; family Cyclobacteriaceae; genus JANQPQ01. Next base: position 72,086 of record JANQPQ010000004.1, read on the forward strand.
TTTGAGAATGTAGTGTGTATTTGCTGTAAGATTTAAGGAATCAGCAGGTGACCCATCGGGATGTGTGATCTCAATATCGGGGTTATCCCATGTTACAGAAAGGCCCTGGCTCATGCGATAGAATTGACTATAAATGCATGGGTTTGGCTTCCGTCGAACATGTATGGGAAGCTTATCACATTCAATCGGCTTGTGGGTTTCCTTGTCTTTTCTTGGCTTAAACAGTTTCACAAACCAATAGAAGATGTAGAGAATAAGCAGAAGTAGTACCACCAGGGCACGAACCAGGGCTACTAAAACTACCACTGGCATTTGAGGAAGCAATCGCAGGAATCTTCGTAGTGCGGCCATCTTTATTTATGGTTTAGTACTATGTCTAGCTACGCAAGGCTTTGGTCCATTGCAGCACTCTATCAAACAGATACCAGGTGCCCAGAAAGGCCAGGCATTCCAGACTGAAGCTGCGGAAGTGATAAAACATTTCAGCGGTAAGAAAGGAGGCGGCCAGGACAGGTAGTTGCTCCAGTGCTATTTTCCTCAGAGTAAGTTGTCTTAAAAGGGTGTACATAGGTGATTTCGTTTCGTGTGTTTGTACCCCTTAGTCTCAAACAGACGAAAACGTATACACCAAAAGGGAGCTTTATTGGAAAAAGATTTTATTTAGCCCTTACTGAGAGGCTGATAAGCCGCTTTACAACTTATCGGCCGGCCGGTAGATGAGCATCAGGCGGGTGTTGCTAGGAGCCTCTCTTCAATACAGGTTTTTGCCCTTCAACGATCAAAGAATAGATTGAGGGACCAGTTTGAGACTCGGGATTCTTTAGCGTCCGATAGCCGGACAGAATAGTATTATCGTCTGGATTAATGCTTTCCAAAGCAAAACTCATGGCGAAAAGCCTTCTGGGTTTTCCAGTTGAAAACTCAAAAATTGTCATTTCCGATGGGTTATTGGCGAAGTACCAACCAAATGTTATTAGCAAATACTGCCCATTGAATTCCACGATCGTTATCAGATCAGATTCTACTTCATTTTCATCCGGCTTATTTTTGTTATTCCTTATTCCTAAGTTGAATTCATCTAAAATGGCACCATTTGCGAGTTCAATCCTTATCCTATCAAACTCCCCTGGATCACCTGAATATTCATCAAATTTGAAAAATTCAATTTTGTCTTTCGTTCCATCCTTGTCGAGGTCGAACTTAACAGACTCAATCAATTTCGGGGACAAGTCACTAGTTTCGGGCATATATTGCCTATGAATTTGTTCGTCTCCAGTCAGGTCAGTATTGATTTTGAATTGAAAAGAAGTTGATACGGCTCCCTCCTCATTCTGGTCGGTTTGAATTGATCCCTTGGGCTCTTCCGGACTTTTGGTATTTGAACAGCCAAATACGACCAAAATTGGAATTAGTATGAGGAAGTATCGGGTCATTAAATATGGAATCTAATTATGTTAGGTTGGATTGCTTATTGGAAAGAGCGTTTTAAGAACTAAGAACTAGCGTATAAATTTAATAATGACAATCGTACTTGCCATTTGGACTAGCCAGAAAACGATTAGCCATTTGATCTTTTCTTTCCACAGGTTAAGGGCTTCCAGACAATTTCGGCATCGGATTTAGTAATACATCTCTAGCAACTAGCTGCAAAGCATGATTACGGAGGCAGTCTTCTAGCTCGTAAAGGCTGTTGCTGCCCACTCTTCCAAGGTGGGTAGGGTTAGTCCTAACATTTCCCTGATCTGCGTGGTATCTGGGTTTAAAAGTGATTGGCCCTGGGTATCCTGATATTCATAGAATTCTGCATAATCCTTGGCAATACTTTCGCCAAGTATTGGTGTGAGGAATCCTTCCAGTTGCTCATGGGTTATCGGCTGGTACCGTAAGTTGCCACCAATAGCCTTACCGAGCCTTAGGGCCAGGTCGTTACCGGTAATTCCTTCTCTTCCACCAATTCTGTAAAGTCCACCTTTCAACCTATTAGTGAACAGAGCTGCTATTACGTATTGGGCTAGATCGGCCCATGATAAATAATTTACAGGAAAGTTGGCGGGTATCGTTTGAGGAATGATACCATCAGACTCAATAGCAGTGCGATAGGCTGTAGAGAAGTTCTCCAGGTATTCGGTAGCGCTTAGAATTGGTGTTTGTGGTAATTTGTCAAGCACCAGATCTTTCATCTCCACCCTGGCATCAACGCTTGGTACACCCACTTTCGTATCAGGCAGGGTGCTACTAATAACAAAGACGGTTGGGGGATAGCCTGCCTGTAAAATAGCCTCTGCATAACTGGAAGTTAGTGTTACCATTTGATGAGGTGAAACTTGAGCCGGAATTTGCGCAATTATGGCGTCAACACGCTCCATTTGTGGAGCTAGCGAGATCACGGAAAAGTCGGTCTCAAAAGAAGTTATGCCCTGGCTTTGCAACGCCTGCGCTTTCTCCAAAGACCTGGCAGGTGCCACGACTTGGTGCTCAAGTGACTTTAGTTGATTCGCTGTAGTAGCGCCTTGCATCCCGGTCGCATTAAATAACATTATCTTCATATCGTCTTGTTTTGCTAACTCAATGATATGATGTTGATAGTATAAAAAGTATAACAGTATACATTTATATACTAGTATAAATAAGTATACTTACTCCTGAATAAGCAGCAAAGAAAATAGTATGGATAAGAAATCTGAAATCGCAAAGAAACTTCTACCAGTAATGGATACCATGGAGTTACTAAGTGGAAGGTGGCGAATAATTATCATGACGGCCTTATACGTAGGGGGAACAATGCGCTTTAACGAGCTAAGAGGTAACATCCCACGAATTACAGGAAGGGCACTTTCGTTAGACTTAAAATTCCTGGAGGCACATGATATTGTTTCCAGAACTATTAAGGACACCTCTCCAATAACCGTAGAATACGAGTTAACTGACTATGGCAGATCCCTGGATCCAGTTTTTAGGGCTCTGACTACATGGGGCCAAAAACATAGGAATAGAGTAATGAGGAGATAGGATTGGGTAAGTCGGTAATTATTCAGAACTAAATTAAGTACCAAGCGGAGCGAGGATTTGGTGATATGGTCTTGACACAAACATAATTGACCGCTAATTACGGAATACGTATAAATACCCATTTACAGAAATGAGTTTCAACCCAGAGGGTTAAATTAATATATTCAAGTTGTTACTTATCTCAATAGGTTGAACCTAAAGTAGTTACTTCTTTGTTTTGCTAGTCCACCTAAACTAAACCCAGATGGCTCAGCTAAAAGTAATCTTCATATTGGTCATGCTTAGTACTTGTCCTAAGTACATCTGGGCGCAAAAAATTAGCACGGTCAGTTCGGCTACTCTTGATTTTATTATTCCTGCAAAACTTAGTCTACCAACAAACACCAAAACTTACAATATTGTAACTACAGTTGCTGATTCCTCTTTTGGCAATATTGCCACGCGGATATTCGATGAACCAGATTATGACAACCTGGAGCACTTAGCAAGAGACCGAGCCACAGCTGATGTAACTTTCAATATACATCTTGGAGAATTTGAAGTTGTAGATCATGGCGTGGTGGAGGTGGTAAATAAGGTGAAGGTCGAAACCACTAACGAAGAAGATGGTCTTTCACTGGAGATTGCTGAATATCGCTATGATACTGCCGTGGAGTATCAAATCCGCTATCGGATGCCGGCGACTATGGAGGTTATTGATTTTGGTGGAAAGCAGATCAGAAACCACCAGCCAAGAACCCAGGAAGTGGTATTGTTCGCAGAACCGTGGGAGGGCCTGACCAACAACCCTACCGACAAGTATTTGGCTGCTTATCTGGAGGATCATAAGAATGATATAGTGCTATCTATCAACTTTGACCTGCGAGGAGTTTTTGCTGACTACACTCCCACCAGCATACCGTGGTCTTCAGCTATGGTTCTGCCAGAATCCAAGAAATCGAACTTCACTGAATATTCGGTAGTTGTTAAGGAAGCTATTGATGCAATGAATGAATATGTAAAGAATAGAAACTATGAGGTGCTTGAAGGCCAGATGCAGAAATCTCTTGAATATTTTATTGCTGCCGAAGTACAAACCTGGGATAAGAAGGAAAGAAAACTACCAGCCATCTTTGGGCTTAATATTGCCCACTGTTATCTATGGCTTAATGACTTAGACAAAGCTGAAGAAAGCTTGGTCAGGCCCAAATTAACATGGGTGTCACTTTACAATCTTCATAACGAAGTTAAGGGTATGATTGACTACAGGCGAAAGAATGCTGGGCAGTTGGCAACAGCTCCTACTTTTGCTTCTAACACGGAGACCAACAATGAGATAATACCCGAAACTCTGCCTGGTACATGGAAGAGCATAGCTGCCAACCTTGGTATAAGTGATTCGAAGGTTGTTTATGAGCAATTATCCGGGGATAAAGTTCTACTTGCCGGATCAATTGATAATGAGCTGTCCGGCACCAACTTCATTGCTATTAAAGTGGATCGGGCGGAGGTTGACGGAATTGATGTTTCAAACGTCATGGCGGGCCAGTATTTTGCTTTCAAATTCCGCAACGTAAGCGACCTGAGCGTTGAAATAGGAATTGCGGAAAGCAGCGCAAAGGTGATGAGCAAAGAGGAAGTTATCGCCTTTACACAATCGAATCAGGAACCAACATATATCAATTACCAAAAGCAGTAGCAGCATGCGACTCCTTTGTTTCATATTACTATTGTTTCAATCTATTCCCACTCTGAGCCAAGATTGGTATTCCCCTAACCGCCATGGTTTTCAAGAGGGTTTGGTGCTGGACAACAAGGGTAATTGGTTGTATGGATATATCTTCTACGATACACCCATTGAAATGCAAAGGGGAATTGTTTTCAAAAGCATATGGGGAGAAAGAAGATATAAGGCTGAAGACATCGATGGGTATATGATTGATGGGCTATTGAGAATTCCTAACGAGTTCAAAAGTAGGTTTGTAGTGGTTCGGAATGAAGGGCCCATTAGTTCTGTAGAATCATATAGTAATGCGCTAGATGCAACCAATCTTAACAATAAAGACGAAACCAATCTCACCAGTTTCAAAACAAAGAAATACTGGCTCAAACAGGATGGTAGTGCACTATCTGCTGACAAAGTGACCTGGTCGAGACTTGCAGATCTTATAGCGGATAATGAGCCTGTTTCTGATTCTGTTCGAGCGCTCAGTACAGATCTTTACCTTGAGGAAGTGCAGCGGATAGTAGATCGTTACAACAGCAACTACCTAAGGCAAAATGCTGGTTTGAATGCATGGGAACAGCAATTGAGAAAGTTGCGGGACTTGGGTGCTTCTTATGCAAAGAGCAAAGAATGGGATCAATATTTCACGAATAAAAAGCAATTAGCCTCAGCCTTGTCATCCCAAATGGAAATCGGTGCTGCACAAATCGAGCTTACAGGCGGACTTGGAATCGCCAAGCTGCTATCACAGAATAAACATGAGCTTGATATGGCTATAGCACTAGCTGACCTCTTTTTTAGCCAGGGCAATGTATTGGAAGCGCAGGAGCTCTATAGTAGGGCGGCTGACTTAAATGAAAAAGTTGGAGATGGCAGCCGACACACTCAACTGCAGCTGCAAAACGGCAGGGCTTTTTTGAGACTAAGACGATTTGCCAAAGCCAAGCAGGTGTTAGAACCACTGTTAACGGATGCCAACCCCAAAGCTAGGAGTGAATTAGCATTCTACGAGGGAGAAATAATGCTAGCACAAGGGCGATACACTAAGGCCAGACGTAGATACCAAACTCTGGAAGATAATGAAAGCTTTAGCCGCTTGAAAAGTTTGAAGGCTTCAAGCGCCGAAAAATTGGGAGACATCGAATACGAAACTGGTAACTATAATGAAGCATTTGAATACTGGCAACTTGCCGAGGATCGCTATAGACGTAGTGGCAGCCGAATTGCCCTGAATCGGTTAAAATTAAAAATAGCCAACCTTCGCGATTACCTTTACCGGACGACACCATCTGAGCAGAAGAAGCTGTTCTTGTTGCTGGCCTTGCGTGACGATAGCAAACGGCAAAAGCAATTGCAGCTAGCTTGGGAAGGCATTGAGAAGGGCCTATCCGACCAAATAAACTACCTAACCAATAAACATCCTGAGCTTGGAGATGGGTACTTGAGCGAGGGCTTGAATGAAATCAGTATTCCGATTGATCATCGAGAACAAGGTGAATTGTTTCTCAAGACCCTAATCTACTACACCGCTGAAATCCTGGGGCGGGAACATATTGATATAGCTCTTTACTACTATAGCCTGGGGTTATTGGAGTTTCGTAGTTTCGAGAGAAACATAGCCAAGTTACTTCTTGATAAGGCTTACAGTCGTGAGGTGGACAAGATGCCTGACATTGAATCCTTCCAACGGTCACTCGATTATTTTGGTAAAGCTGCCTCCATCTATCAAACAAACCTGGGGCCGAAGAATCAAGAGTTGGCCAGGGTTTACCTGCACAAGGCCAGACTGGTAAGATCTTTCCACTTCTATAGCTTACTTCACCTCAAAGAGCTTACTAGCTGGATTGATGGAAGGCCACCAGCCAGTTCGGATGAAGAAGCACAAATGATTAGGGCAGTAAATGAGAATATTGATTTCTATCAACGCAATGCTCCGCAATGGCCGAACCAAATTTCAGGCACTATTCAGCAGGCACTGGTGGCCAATATTGTGTCATTTAATGATGATGAACCCTCTGTAACGCCGGAGGTTACACCGGTGCAGTTAACTGGCGATGGAGTCTTTTGCTTTTCCAATAAGATCTTTCACGAGACGCTATTCCTGAAAGCTCGTTATTCCCTAAGCTTCGACAATCCCATGCTTAAGGAAAGCCTGGAGGCTTATGATAACCATCTTGACCTCTTGATACAATCCCTGGAGAATCAAGAAGATCAGTTTGTAGTAGCACAAAATGCTATTGAAGACAGAATTACGGCCAGCGACCTGTATTTAGCCGCTAACATGGAAGCGGATGCATTCCGCATTCGGGAGAAGACCAAATCCTTGATACTGCTTTCTGATTTAGAAAAGATCAATCAGGCTCAGACCGACGGCCTTAACCTCCGAAATTATCAAAGCCTGCTATTTAAGATCAGGCACTATGAAAACGTTAGTGTAATGTCAAGGAATGCGGGCCTAAGGGATGCATATGCCGATAGCTTGCAGCAAGCAAGGGAGCAATTGGCTAACCTCAGCTCCATCGCTGGAAATGAAAGATCCCCTACCCTCTTCAGTCCTAATGTAGCATCCATAGAGGATATTCAGCAGCTGCTTGATCCGGAAACGGCAGTGCTTGAGTATTTCACAGTCGATAAGGTGTTCATCATCACAAAAAACAATTTTGAGATAAGAGAGCTGAGAAGGCTTGACCGTAAAATTGAAGACCTGGACAAAACGATAAAGGGATATCGCAATGCCATTCTTTATCGGGTAACTGACAATATCTATGAAACCGGGCGGGAACTCTATCGATCTCTTATTCCCAAGCTTCCGGCGAATGTTACTAACCTGGTCATTATTCCGACCGGGAGCTTAAATAGCCTTCCTTTTGAGGCTTTAATTGCCGAGCGGGCGAAGAAAGATGCAAGAGCTGACAGCGATTTCCGGTATCTCATCCATAACTATGCGGTGAGCTACGCCTTCTCCAGCACAATCTGGAGAAACCAGCGATTGAGGTCTAAGAACGTTAGTAGAAAAGTGCTAGCCTTGGCCCCGGTTTTTCGTGATGAAGTTGAAACTACCACGGCCACGGCAAATTCCCTGGAGCAATTCGTAAAACTTGACACGACTGGCACGCGAGCTTTCCTGCTGGACGGCTCCTATGTAAGTGCCATTCCTGGCACTGAAGAAGAAATCAATGAGTTGAACCGGCTGCTTTCGGATAAGGGCAGGACTGTGACGAGGCTGATGCACGCGGATGCCTCAGAAGGAAGTCTTAAGAGCGAGGTTCTACAACAGTATGAAATAATACACTTTGCCACACATGGTTTTGTCAATGAAGAGAATCCTGACCTATCAGGGCTGGTGCTGGCTCCGGTAAAGGATACCGGTGAGGATGGGATTCTTTACACAGGAGAGATTTATTCGCTAGAACTCAATGCTGACCTGGTGGTACTTTCAGCTTGTGAAACAGGTCTCGGTAGAGTGCAGGCAGGAGAAGGTGTTTTGGGTCTATCCAGGGCATTTGTCTATGCCGGTGCCAAGAACCAGCTCATTTCTTTCTGGAAGGTGTCTGACGAGGCTACTACTGAGTTGATCTTAAAATTCTACGAAGAATTTCTATCCGAAGGAAAAGATTACTCATCGGCCCTGCAGGAGGCGAAACTGACCATGATAGCGAACGCAGAATATTCAGACCCATATTATTGGGCGCCCTTTGTACTTATTGGAAAATAAATGATATGTCTAAATAAACCCTTAATCATGAGAACACTTACCACCACATTGCTCGGCGTATTTTTCGTTCTGGGCTTCAATGTAAACTTGGCGGTCAGTCAGACATTTGGCGATCGTCTGGCTAATGAAGAGAAAATATATGTAATCCCTTATAAGGGACCCAAATTGTTTCTTACAGAAACCAGCGACTTCAACGTTCCTGTACCAAATTCCAAGAAGGATATTGAAAGTGCTTCGGTTGGAGATGAGGTAGTATTTATTGAATACAGAAAGCCCGATCAAAACTTTGTACTCAAGGAGGTATTTGATAAAAGTCAAGAGCAAGAAATAAATGACAGGGTAATAGCCTATCTCAGCGATAAGCTGGGGGACGATAAAATTGTTAAAGCCTCTGATGAATTCGACCTTGCCAACCATGAGGGCAACTTTGTTATTGTAATGGGAACTGGAGGGTCATCGCACCGGAACGGCATGGGGCTGACCTACGATTACTTTGGCAATATGCTGCCCGATGGTGTGGGTAAGCTAAACTTCGGAAATAAGTTCTTCATATCGTTAATGGAAAAAAATGCCAAGGGCAACTGGAAAGTAAAGGTACACTGTCAAAAAGGTGCCACCGTTGGTGGTGGCTCAATTGAATATGGAGAAGGACTTGAGTACCCGGATATCGATGAAGCAGTGGCTGCATCAATTGAGGAGTACTACAATGGCATTGACGAGGAGTTGACTAAAGCCTTAGAACGACTGGATAAACGACTGGATAAGCAGTGGTCGAAAAAATGATGGTATGGATTGGTGGGAGCTCGGGTTTAGATTGAAACTCGAATGTATTGAGCCGGGCTTTCCCCGGTATCATCAGGTGCCACTCTTACCAGTATGGTAGTTTCGTCAAGTAGTCTAACGTCAGTGGGGCGAGTATCGGGCAAATGAATCTCTCTAATTTCCGTTAAGGCCCGGCTATCCTGAACTTGCCATACTTTAATTTTCCCATTTGGCCTGCCAGGAGTGGGAAGGCTAAACAGCTGGATCAACCTTCCATCTTCCAACTGATAGAGCTGGTGAGTATTCGGCAAATGAGTTGGTTGTGCTCCGTCGGGACTATAGACGGAGATATCCTTCTTTTCGATACCATCTACTACACTGCGGTTTAGCACAACCATGAAATCCATTGAGGTTATCCCTTGAAACCAGTATTCGTTTTGTGGGGCATTAGTATGGCGAATATCACCAATTATCAAATCGTCTTGATCACGCTGGGCTAATTCTGTATTGTTAAGAAGAAGGAGTTCAGCAGCAAGCACTTCCTCCCTGGTGAGGTTCTGATCTTGAGGGAATAGATTTCCGAAGCTGTATTCCGGTTTGATACTTTCGGCTGATGCGAATTCAGCATCAGTAATTTCTTGAATAAATCCTCTCTTGGGTTCGGCATTTATAGACTTGATCAGTTCACCACCTTTTGAAACGGCGTAGTACATATTCGTGGAACTACCTGCGTTTGTGATTTTGAGCACACTGTTTTCTATAAACTCATATTCATCTCCGCTGTCTTCACCGTATAGCTGAGTACTAATTAAAGACCTACCGCTATTGCCAAACACCTTGAGAAAATAGATGGTATCTCCGCTGGTGGGGTCTTCCGATTTAGTTATACACAGGTAGTTGCCATTGGATTCTTCCGCCCTAAGCAGGGTCTCATCGACAAATTGGCTAGTTGGGTCTTCAATAGAATCATTTGGAAAATATATTGGAAGCTTTTCGCTGATTTCACTGAAGAATGAGAAGCCTTGGGATGACACAGGTTCCTCAGCCCTGGTTTCTATCGACGTTTCTTGATTGGATTCATCAGATTTATTACCACCACAGGCAATTAACACTAGAGCTGATAGGCAAACAATCGTTCTCATGGTTTTCAATTTAGGATGGGCGTTAGGTATCAATCCATAACAATGTAGTCAAAATGCTAAAAGGGAATGAATACTCTAATGCAAGTTCTGAACAAAAGGTGCAAATAATGGGGAGTCGCCCCCGGACTGATATAGGTACTGACCGGCGGCGGTCGAGAGAATTGTATTACACCAGATAAATTAAACGTAACTTTTGATAACTACCTTGTATTCAAGGTCGTGAAAGGAGATTATGGGAGGGGCTGCGATTGGTATAGAGGATTATAAACCCCAATGCACCACCGCAAGCCAGGCAAACGAGCGCGAGCTGAGAGCTGGCGAATTATCAGCGTACTATTTAAATTGACTGCATGAAGATACTACCAAGTTTCTTTGTTACCGCAGCGACATTGTTTGCAGTAGCATGCGGAAATAATACAATTCCTAACTGGCAACAAACATCAATTCAGGCAGACACGCTGGAATCCTTTATCACCAGTACGTTTGGGGCGAATGCGGTTGGTGTGGGGAATCAACTAATGGCTGAAGGAGGTACGGCAATGGATGCTGCCCTGTCCGTAGCGTTAGCCCAAAGTGTTTTAACTGGGGGTAAGTATGTGAGCTTAGGAGGTATGATGACATTGCTTTACTATGAGGCTGAAACAGGTAAGGTATTCAACATGAACGCAGCATGGTCTATCCCTCAAAAGGAAACTAATCCACTTACTATTCAACTTACAAGATACACCGTAGATTCTATCAGGACTTATGGGAGAGTTGATGGCAGAACAGTTCTAGTCCCCGGCTTCATGAAAGGAGTGGGCAGGGCCCACGCTAGATTTGGGAGACTTTCCTTGGCAAAGGTTTTTGAACATGCCATTAGTATCGCAGACACCGGAGTGATTTGGGACCAAACTGATCAGAATGCGTTTCTCAATTGGAAAAACATCCTGTTGGAGTATCCAGAAACAAGGGAAGTTTTTACAAAGGCCGATGGCTCCTTTTATGAAGTTGGCGATAAGTTTGTTCAACCGCAACTGGCAGCTACATTACGGGCCGTTGTAAGCGAAGGCATCGACTATATGTATGGAGGCCCATGGGCCCAAAAGTTCGTACGATCGGTGCAGGAGAAAGGTGGGAAGGTTACGATGGCAGATATGACTAATTATGACGTGATCTGGTCAGAGCCTGCGCATATCAATTATCGCGGGTATGATGTATTTGCGCACGGTTACCCTGCTTGGGGTGGTGGTCGCCTGCTTGAACTACTTAAAATTGCTGAAGCTGCAGAACTAAGTGAAAGCGGACACTACGCTACTTCTCCAGAGAGCTTATTCAAGATGTTCGTTATTTTGAAGGGAAACAATAAGGTTTGGTATGACGATTACGAAGAGTACGACCAGAGCTTGTCGGATGACGAAGCTAAAAAGAGCTGGGACAAAATGGCTTCGGATGCGGAAGAAGTCAAAATACCATCCTCAAAATACAATGGCAAGCATTCTGCCGCGGTGGTGGCTACCGATCGATGGGGCAATATGGTTGCCTTGCTTCACAGTGTGAATACCTTTAATTGGGGAGCAAACGGAATATTTGTGGATGGTGTTTCCATTCCAGACCCAGCCACTTTCCAACAACAGGAGATCATGAGAGCTGGCGCTGGGAACAGGCTGCCGGAAGGGACTAATCCAGGTATGGTGTTTTTGAAAGGCAGGCCTATCATTGCGTTTTCTTGCATTGGCAACCACCTTAGACAACAAAGTTTCAGCTCTCTGGTTAATGCTCTCGATTTTCAACTGACCCCTCAGCAGGCATCGGATACCGCAACCATTGGTGTCTATCGAAACTATGGTTCATATCGTAACCTAAGATTAGGTGTGAAGGTAGGCTCTATACCCAAAAATGTGAAGAAGCAGGCTCGAGAATTAGGTGGACTTTACCAAGACGACAGAACGATAAAAGCGTGGTATTGGACTGCCCTTAAAAGAAACTGGGAAACTGGCGAAGTTCTAGGAACCAGCGTAGCGCAGAAACCTTCTGGTGAATAATTGGGCTCTATTCAACTGGGACGATAAGCTCGGAGACTCGGCCGCTCGCGTTACAAACGCGTACGAACATTGGTTCCTTTACTTACCCTTCTGTTGGCTGGAGCCTATGCCAAATACTTATCACTCGGCGTCAGCCGAGCGACTGTTTGTGGAGGTAAATATAAATACTTAAACGAAATGATGCGGTCTACATGCATTACCCACGCGTAGACTTTATCCAAATAGGCAAGTTTGAGGTGGATGTATTTTTTTCTATCTTGTCAGAGACAAAGCCAGAGTGACGACAGTCACTTTGGCTTTTTTTATTATGGCCACGCAATAGAGATCAGTTTCCGGACAATTTCTAATAACCAACACTATGGATCGTTTACATAAAAGTATATCAATTTTTGGAGCGATAATTACTCTATTTGTCATATCAGTATATCGCTTTAATGATGGAAAATTCTATGGAGAAGAAATTCCATTTGAAACTTTCTGGCTTGTCGCCTTTACGGGCTTATTGGCTCTGACTATATTCTTGGTTTTTGAAGATCGATTGCGACAATTAGTAGTAGACCTAAAAATATCACGAGAGAACTTGCTACGGGGTGTCGTTATCGACTATAAAAGAATTGAGGTAAATATTTTGGATGCAGAGGGATTAATCACGAATTACAAGGAAGAGGTATTCTTTAAACGAATTGGTGAACTCAAGGATCAGTATACCTCCTGGCTCAGTGTAGATGGCAAAATTGAATCATCTGAAACCAGAACAAAGAATTGCACAATAATCGAGAATGCGGCTAAAAATTATTTGAGAGTGTCTTATCGAAAGCAGAAGGCGGATCCAATCAATAGGATTTTCGACCAAAAGTTATACTATGGTTTTAGCACACAGATAGATAACTGTTTCCCAGCAAAGGATGAAAGTTGGGGGTTGGAATTGGACAGTCTCACTAATCGATTTGAACTAGTATTTACTTTCCCTCATTCTCGGATTCCTCGAAATTTTAGGGTTGTTGCAATCGAAAAAGACAAAAGTGAAGTCGAGCTACTTGATCACAAAGCTCTACTTTCAATTAGGGATAGCAAGTATAAGTTGTCTCTGAACTTGTTCCATCTTGACACAAAAAGGAACTACGATGTACGATGGTCTTGGTGACTATATGCCGCTTCCGCCGCCTTTCATTCTAACTTCCATAACGTTCTATTCTGACTGTAAGAAACAATTATTTTGCAATAAATGCAATAGTTATATCAAGTGTATTAAAGCAAAAAGCCCGCCAAAATGACGAATAGTACCATTTAGCGAAGATATTGACTTAATAACGTTCTAAGGCTAGAAATGGTTGTAAACAGACTACAGAAGATTGACGATTATCACCTTCTGTCAATAGAATGAACCCTTAGAAGCTACTATCGACCTGGCATGCTCAATTTATCTCTCCAGTTCTCGATCAATAAGTTCAATAAGTAATACCACGTATTTCTTATAAGCCGGTAAAGATTTCTCCCCTAACTCTTCCTCATCTGCAAAGGCTTGCATTGTTTGAATCCTGATCTCCATTCTGTTAATGAATGAGTTATTCTTCAAAAGTGCATTGAAGTCGTCGCTTAGATTGTCTATTGCTAACTCTAGCTGTTCTTGGCTTCCTGAGTTCAGGGCTGATCCAAATGCAGAAGTTCTGCAGTGGTCAAGAATCATTTGCTCACATTCTTGCGCAATTCTCTCATGATCGTCCTCTTGGTTTAAGATATCATACCTAATGTTCTCATAGTAATTCGAGAGTTTCAATTTGAGATCTACGTCCCGAATCACATTAACATGTGGGCTGCTTATCAATGTCCTAAAGGAAGCATCGCTTCTCTGGGCACGAACACCTATCCATACAATACTGTTAAGCGTGCGCCCTACCTCTCTTTCATTTGAGAATTCAACATATCCCCTCTGTAAAATTTGATATAGCGTTGCAGCAGTTGAATCAAAGAGAGCCAACTTCTGGTTTATGTTTATTGTATCTTGAACTAACTCCTGTCTTATTGCCTTCAGGTTCTCGAAGAGTCTCTTTGAGAGTTCATGTTCTTCCCTCCATTCATCTACCAGGAAGGACGCAGTTATCCCAATAAATATTGCTAAAACTTCAAAGATGTACTTTGAGAACTTCTTCATTCAGCAGGAGATAGATTACAACACCTACAATTGGAACTACAATATATTAATTATGCGAGGACCTGGGCAAAATTTGCACAACCCCCATTTCCGGGCTTTTTTTGTATATCAACTAATAATATTTGAAACCATCAATTCTCATATTCCTGCTTGCCGCCATAAGCCTGCATTCCCAGGCTCAAAGCGGATGCAAATATGAGGGCCAAAGAGAGTTACATGGTATAGAAATATCCTGGCCTAAGAATTGGCAGTTTCAGGAACATCAGAGTGGGTTTTCTATAACTACGGTTAGCAAGGGCAAGGAACCCAAAGTGCTTGCCAACGTGCTACTACAGATAATTGATGTCTCGGGGCTGGAAGGCGGTATTGAGCAAGCAGCGAAGGACTTCTCACGGAAGTTTTACCTTGAAGAAATGACGGGGCTCCACTATGAAATAGTGAGCCAGGAGGAAGTTACTGCCCAGTTTAGTGAGAACCAATGGACTGGAAGACAATCGCAGGTGTTGGAAAGAATTTTTGACAGCCAACTAGAGGAAGTGGTATACGGCACTACCTGGAATAGCAAAAATCTCTTGCTGGTTGTAAATTACCTTCAGAAAGAAAAAAAGCTTAAGAAAAGCGTGGAATGCATACTAGCTAGCATTGCACTGAGGTAGCTCCGCCTCTCTTTTATTCTGTAAAGGTGAGGCGCTTTACATTCTTGCCATCAATATCCATTATGTATATCTCCCGGCCACCATCTCTGCAGGATGTGAAAGCTATCTTCTTACCATCTGGTGAAATCATTGGTGACTGGTCAAGGACGTCATTGTCAGTTAACTGTTTAATCCCGGTACCATCGGCCTTTATCATGAATAGCTCTGCTCCTGCCCAGGCCAGGTTTCGCTCTTCGCGGCTTGAGCCCGCGGGTGAAGGTTTACGGCGATAAAAGATTATACTTTCACTATTAGGGTGCCAGCGTGGCACGAAGTCATTCCAGGGGTGGTTGGTAATATTCACCTGGTTGCTTCCATCTTTGTTCATTACAAAAATTTCGTAGTTACCGGTCCTATTCGACATAAATACTATACGCTCGCCGTCAGGAGACCAGGTTGGCGCGATGTCTGATGCTTCGTCATTTGTAATGCGTTGAGGATTGCTTCCATCTACATTCATTATATAGATATTATCATTACCATCATCCTGAGAGAAGTAGGTAATATGCTTACCATCAGGTGAATAATAGGGGTCTAAATTGGATTTACTCGCTGGTGTGATAGCCTTATTGCTGCCATCATTAAGATCTATTACATGAATTACACTTGAGCTATTGCCATAGGAAAAGGCGGCTACCTGGCCACCATCCGGGGAAAAGAATGGATAGTAGTAATTGAGGGTATCTTTAGTTACTCTCCAAACATCGCTTCCATCGGCATTCATCATATAGAGTTGGTTGGGGCCATCACGCTTTGAGTCAAAAACCAGGGAAGTGCCATCTGGTGACCAGGCCGCATTTCGAGAACCGGTTTTGGTAAAATCGCAGCCCACATGTTGGGCTCTTGCCGAACTGCACAGTAGTAAAACAGCTATAAAGAGAATCGAAAGTCTCATCTGGGTTGGTTTATTGATTGGGGAATACGCCAGCAATATACCAGCCCTCTTAAGAAATTGAAATCTAGAAATGTAGCGGTGGCGCCAATTGGCCTACTCCGGTCTACTTCAAATCAAAGCTAACCAGCCTCTTCGTAGGCTTCTTTTATCCAGCCTAGTACTTCTGCATCAACGTCAGCGTTATCAGTAATCTGTACGCGGTGAGTACACATACTACCAAAAGGACCAGAAGATTCCAGGCGTCCAGCCACAGGCCTATCATTGAATTTCAAGCCCAGATCAATCCTGGTTTTGGTAGATGGTTGAATGAGCAAAAACTGTCTTTTTCTGCGAAGACTTACCGACGCTTTCTTTGGTACCACTTCTACATCTTCACCAAGCTTCTTTACTTCCGCAAGCAGTCCCTTATAAATTGGGAGTAATGCCTCCTTGCCCTTGTACTGGGTTGAAACCAGTTCGTCATTATCGTGGGAAGCTGCATCCGCACTCCGCGTTTTCATAGCCACAAAATTGGCATAGCCATGGGTGAAGGCATGGTTTTCCTTCAGGTACTTTATTATCTCACCATGCTTCTCAATGCCTGTCCCTTTTACAATGGTTATCCACTCGGCCAGTGGCTTCCCTGTTTTATCTAAGAGTCCTTTTTCCATATTGCTTTAAGTAAACCCCGAATATAACCGCCTTGGTTTGTTCCAGGCCAAAGTAAACGTTAAGCGGGTGGTTCTTACCGGTTAATGGTCGTTTTGCCTCTTCCTACAGCAAGTAAAGGCACCACCCTGCCCGAGAATAAACCGAAACCCAAAGTGGCAGTATCCAGTAAAATAACTAAACCATAATTGAATTAGTTATCAGTCTCTCTGCCATCCCCCTCCCCGTTCTTATTGTTATTTGCAGCATTGGCGCCATCCAAAGCTTCTTTATGGCATTCTACTCATTTAGCATTGCCCGGAAGGACCAGCTAAAGAACATTATAGTAGGATTGATTTTTTTCTTCCTGGCCATTAGAGTAAGCAAGTCAGTGCTGTGGGCTTTTTGGGATGCAGCCCCGTTGTGGCTTATCAACATTGGATTTGCGGCTCATTTAGCTGTGGGGCCATTATTTCTGCTCTATACCATGCTTCAGCTCGATTTAAAGGCTAAGCTGGTAAAGTGGAATTTTGTACACTTAATCCCCTCGTTGTTGGTTCTTTTCTTAATGACAGAGATCCAATTGGGTAATTTTTGGTATGTAGGTGGCTATACGGCACTGCTTTATCATCAACTGGTGTATATGGGCTTGTCTGCTTTGCTGATCGGCCTTATAGCCTACCAGAATAAAGGACTAAAAGCCATTCCGAAAAAGTCGCTTTTATGGGTTGGTAATCTTTGGTTGGGAATAACAACCTGGGGATTGGCATACTTCCTCAATTACGTGGTTGGAATCACTTCTTATCTGCTGGGACCAGTTCTCTATTCAGTAGTGATCTATGTGTTGAGTTTTTATGCTTTGCGCCATCAAGATATATTCAAGAAAAAGAGCAGCAAATACAGCAATCTGAAGCTTTCCAGATCGCAACTTTCCCAATACAAGGAGAAGATCCTGTCAGCAATGGACCAGTCGAAACCATATCTGGATGCTGACTTTACACTGACCAAACTATCAGAATTGGTCGCTATCCCCTCCCATATTCTCTCTCATGTTATAAATGATGAGATCAAGACGAATTATTCTGAATTCATCAACTCTTACCGTATTGCTGAGGCCAGGGAACGGCTGGAAGATCCAGGTAACAATCACTTAAAAATAGCCAGCGTGGCCTACGATTGCGGATTTAATTCCATGTCGGCTTTTAATACAGCTTTTAAGAAAATCGCCGGAACAACTCCCTCTCAATACCGCAATAAGTTTCACCCCGTACAGTAGGCCTGCTTAATTAATTAATCTGTAGTTGCGATTAGTGAATAACTCGGGAGAGGAATAACTGGGTCGCTAGGTTGCGGCAATTGTTCTGCATACTTATGTCAAAGACTCAAGGATTGATTTACAACTATGTTGAAAAGGCATTGAAAATAAAAGAAGTAGAGGTGAGGCCGGCCCTGCTGTCTTTTGTTTATTTCTTCACGCTGTTTACCGGCTACTATATGATGCGCCCTCTTCGGGATGAAATGGGAATAACCGCAGGGGTAAATAAGATGCAGTGGCTATTTACAGGTACTTTTGTAGTAATAGCACTGGCAGTGCCGATTTTCGGATATGTTACCACCCGCTTTAGCAGGCTCAAATTCTTACCAGCTATCTATCTCTTCTTCATCCTGAACATCGCGATTTTCTTTACCCTATTTCAATTTGAAATATATAACCAGGCAATCGCCATAGCCTTTTTTATCTGGCTTAGTGTTTTTAACATGTTCGTCGTCTCCATTTTTTGGAGTTTTATGACAGACCTATTTTCTCACAAACAGTCGAAAAGGCTATTTGGCTTTATTGCTGCCGGTGGCAGTGCGGGAGCGATTTGTGGTCCTCTTATAGCGGCAATTTTCGTTGAGTTTTTGCAACCCACACATCTTCTTCCGCTCTCAGCCGGCATTCTATTGATTTCGACTTATTGTATCAATCTTTTGTGCAAATGGAAGCTCAAAGAGACTGGCAAAGTAAAGTTGTCTCAAAATGGGCGTTCATTTAGTCAACCCATTGGTGGTTCTATTTGGAGTGGTTTGCAGGCTACTTTTAAATCCAGATACCTGGGAGGAATTGGCCTTTTCATAGTGTTGTACACCACAGTATCAACTTTCCTCTATTTTGAACAGGCTCACCTCATCGATCAGGCCAGCTTGACCTCAGCCAAGCGTACACAGCTTTTTGCCGGAATAGACCTGGCAACCAACGTAATTGCCATTAGCGCGCAGTTGTTTTTGACCTCCAGGGTAATGCTTAAGCTTGGTTTAGCCCTTACATTGGCTTTGGTACCATTGCTTGTAGCCCTGGGATTCTTTACTCTTAGTCTTACCACAGCCCTGCCGGTAGTGATTGCATTACAAATAGTTCACCGCGCAGGAAATTTTTCATTGCTTAGGCCCGGCAGAGAAATACTATTTACTTCAGTAACCATGGAACAACGATACAAAGCCAAAAACTTTGTTGACACTGTAGTTTACCGTGGTGGTGATGCCGTAACCGGTTGGGCATTTGCCGGGTTGCTATCCCTTGGGTTGGGGCTATCGGCATTGGCCTTCATTGCCGCCATCATCAGCCTGACGTGGATGGCTGCAGGATATGGTTTAGGGAAGCTTGGCTTGCAACAGAACAGAACGCATCAGGATGTTGATCATGGGCCCATAATCAGCCAAAAAGTAATAACTTAACAAAGCGAATATGGATTTGCAGCGCAGACAGACTCTAAAAAACATAGGCGCTCTTGCCGCCACTTGCGTCTTAAGCCCCCAGTCCCTTTGGGCAAACAATAACGTGATAACCCGTGTTATTCCATCAAGTGGAGAAGCTATTCCGGTGGTAGGTCTTGGCACCTGGATACAATTCGATGTGGGTAACTCTGCATCAGAAAGGCAACAGCTTACTAGGGTGCTCAACGAAATGCTTAAGCAAGGAGTCAAGGTGGTAGATTCTTCTCCCATGTACGGTTCAGCTGAAACTGTGGTTGGAGACCTTACCTCAAAACTCTCCAACCCCGATCATTTCTTCTATGCAACCAAAGTATGGACCTCCGGGCGATCTGCCGGTATTGAGCAAATGACATCCTCCATGCGCAAGATGCGGAGGAAAAGCATGGATTTGATGCAAGTTCACAACCTTGTTGACTGGCAGACTCATCTTGATACTTTACGAGGCTGGAAAGAAGATGGCAAAGTTAGATACATCGGAATTACACACTACACTAACTCTTCACACCAAAATCTAAAACGGATAATCGAATCAGAGAAAATCGACTTTGTGCAATGTAATTACTCCATTGCCGGACGCCACGCCGAGAACAACCTGTTGGCTGCAGCCGCCGACAATGGCGTAGCAGTGCTCATCAACAGACCTTATGAAGGTGGCTCATTATTCAGGCAAACAAGAGGTATGGAGTTACCAGATTGGGCCCAGGAGTTCGACATTAACAGTTGGGGGCAGTACTTCCTGAAATATATTCTTTCTCATCCAGCAGTAACCTGCGTTATACCGGGCACCTCAAAACCAAAGCATATCATCGACAACATGGGTGCTGGCATGGGTAAATTACCTGACATTGCGGCTCGTAAAAAGATGGTGAAATATCTTGGCTTGTAAGACAACAGTCAGTCTTCAAATGCTTTGTTGGCCTCCAAGTGGCCAACTTTTGCTATCTTGATTTCAACAACGCATCCAAACAAGCAATTTGCCATGGAAGTCGAATTGAACTCAAGGGAAATAGAACTACTAAACCTCATTCTGCACAGAATTGTCATTAAGAATAGAACCGGGGAATTGGGGATAATTCATGGCGCCGACAGATTTATTACCACCAATATTGCCCTCAAAACAGAAACCATTGAGGAAATAGAGCAATTATACCAGAAAGTAGGCCTGTCGCGCGGAATCAAGAAAATATAGATCCAAGTCGAACCTTCAAATTCCCTCAGCCCTCTATCTAATTATTTTAGTATATTTACTAATATAATTAGTAATGAAAAATTCTGGTTACGCCGACTTACCCCTTCATAATGGTAGAGTTCCCTTGTGGCTGGCACAGCGCATGAGTACTTTGGGAAAAGCCATAGTCGAGTCTATTATTCTTAATTACGGGCGCGATGAGGTAATGCGTAGGCTCAGTGACCCGCTCTGGTTTCAATCTTTGGGTTGCGTTCTGGGTATGGATTGGCATTCCTCAGGAATTACCACCTCCGTTATGGGTGCTCTGAAGAAATCATTAAACCCAGTGGCAGCCGATCTGGGGATTTACATCTGCGGTGGCAGAGGTAAGCATTCCAGGCAAACACCCGATGAGCTAATTCTACTAGCAGACAAAGTGGGATTTGACGGTGACTATCTGGTTCGATGTAGCAAGCTCAGCGCGAAGATCGACAATACTGCCATCCAGGATGGCTTCCAGCTCTACCTGCACTCCTTTGTAGTAAGTGCCGAAGGCAACTGGGTTGTAGTTCAACAAGGTATGAACGGCACTTCCGGTATGGCTAGGAGATATCACTGGCACTCTGGTCAATTTGGTTCTTTTGTTAATGAGCCTCACAGTGCAGTCTGCGGCATTAACCAGGGCAAAATTATGAACCTGGTGGCTAATGAAGCCGGTAAAACTCGACAATCAGTTTTGGAACTTACTAAGGAAGAACCAGGAAGAATGCTACCAGAGGTTCGGAAGATATTGATGCCAAGGCATCACGATGTTCGCGCCAAAGATGTAAATCTGAAGCGACTAGGTACAGTGTTGGCCCTCTCACGAGAAAGAGACGTTAAGGATTTTGAATCACTGATTTTACTTGAAGGCTTGGGACCGCGAACGCTCCAATCTTTGGTATTGGTAAGTGAAGTAATTCATGGCACCCCCACGCGTTTCACAGACCCAGCCAGATTCTCTTTCGCTCATGGCGGAAAAGATGGTCACCCCTTCCCTGTCCCGCTAACCGTTTACGATGAGACAATCCGCATGATGCGGAAGTCTATTAATGATGCCAAAATAGGACATTACGACAAGCAGAGAGCAGTTAAGAAATTATCGCAGGTTGCCGCCAAACTCGAGGATTCCTTTCAACCAAATACCAACTTCAACAAAGTTGTGGCCAAAGAAAGAGCTGAATCATACAAATACGGGGGAATGACTGTTGATGGCCCGGCAATACCTCCGGGTGCTAGTGCAAGCGGGCAAATGCAGTTGTTCGATTGAGCAAAGAAATTAAGGATTCTAGTTTCAAGTATACACGACTTGGGGCTTGAGACTTGGAACTAGATACTTACCTAGCTATTCTCTCTATCTCCTTAACATTCACGGTATTGGCTAGTGCTACAGCCTCCGATTCGCTTGACATATTCTCATAGGTAAAGGTCATCAGTGAATTGCCGAAAGGAACACTAATGGTGCACCTGGTTTTGCCCGTCTCTTCATCTTTATCAAGTTGGAGCATTGACTTGTATCCATCAACTTTCACTACTTTCTGATTTTCATTCCTAACCATTGCCGTCAGTAATGTAGAGCTTAAGAAAGTATTCACCATACTTAGCATTGGTGAATTATTAGCTACTTCCACCCGAATGGATGTTTCCGGATCAGTTTCGTTTTTATAATCGCGGCCAACAAAAAGACCGGCAAACCCTACAGAGCTTCCACTAACTGGTTCATCATCTTTTGCCCCTTCCATGTCACCCATTTTGGTTGGAAGAATCTTCAAAATCTCCTTGCCAATTACTACATCCAACTCGGCAAGAGTCTGTTGCAATTTAAAGCGAGCATCTTCCAGATCTCCAGAGCCGTAGGAGCCCTGCGCTGAGCTAAGATTTTCTTTCACCTTGTCCTGCGCAACAGCGTATGTTGCTAGTGTGCTTAATACCAATATCAGTACTTGAATTTTCGTTCTCATCATCTTGCGCTTATTGTTCTCCTAAATAAGATTTAACCTTAACCATATCAACCTGCTCTAAAGCAGCAATGGCTACCTTCTCCGTTTCACAATAGTTGCAATCCATCATAATAATGGAAGATTGCCCAAATGGCATACTGATCTTGAAATGATCGTTGCTAGTGAGTTCAACTACTGCCCGCTCTCCATTTACCCTCACTACTTTTACGTTGGTGTCGCCCTGCGAAGCATAAGCCGGATTACTTATATACAAATTAGCGGCAGATACCATGGCTGCATTATTAGCTATCTGCGTGGCAATGAAATTGCCTCCCTCTTCGTACCTTCTACTTATCAGCAATCCAACAAAACCCATTCCCGTACTAACCACCTGGTCATCATCTTGGCTAAAGCCCATACCCTGCACTGTGCCGGGAAGTGCATCCAGAACCTTGTGACCAATTTCAACTTCAATGCCCACAATAGCCTGCTGAATAGCAAATCGAGACTCTCCATATTGCTTGCTATCATAGAATCTGGACGCGTCGGAGATGTTGGCATTTACGTCAATGGGCTCCATCTCAGAACTCATTTTTTTCTTGCCTGTAGCAGTCTTATCTGCTTCTTTGGGCTTCTCAGCTTCGTCCTCACCAAGTATGCCTTTCAGTAGCTTATTCTTATTGAGCTTGATTTTCGGTTTTTTGATTTGTGCCTGCACCGGTGTGATATACAAACAGAGCGTACAGGCTAGCAGTACCATACCCAGTATTCTTCTCATCAGGATTCAGTTTTAAGGTTTAGCTATAAGGGTTCAATGCAAAGGGCGCCGGGCCCATTAAGGTTGAAAAAGAAAGATAATCAATTTCACCGGTGATGTGAAATACACCTACACCAGAATGCCCAATTTGCCTGCTTCCAACCATTTACTGTCAGGTGGGGTCATGAAACAAAGGTCTAAAACTCAAAATTGATTATGGATAAAACTTTTTTGTTTCTTTTTGTGCTGTCGTTTATGTCTTGCGATGACGAGGTCGGGAACGATAATTTCCCGCAACAGTTTAGTTATTCCTTTGAAAACGACATGAATGGCTGGATTGCAGACTTCGCTGATTACCCAGTTGGCGAGGAGCAGTTTTACGAATTGAATTCCGGACACGATACGTTGCCGAATCCACTTGACGGCAGCCAGGGTGCACTAATGATCACCGGAAACAACCATAGTGACGATCTTTTCATGTTTATAAAGCGAAAGGTGACAGGCTTTTTACCTCATCAACAGTTGCGAATCACATTTCAGGTTGAATTTGCCTCTGACGCCCCCAATGGTTCAATTGGCGTTGGCGGCAGTCCGGCTGAAAGTGTGTATGTTAAGGTTGGAGCATCTGGTATTGAGCCAGAAAAAATAACTGATGGCAATGACTACCGGATGAATATCGATAAGGGTAACCAATCTAATGGAGGTACCGATATGATCGCCATTGGTAATGTAGCCAATGGAGATACGAAGTTTATTTACAGGCTGGTTAACAGGAATAATGCTGATTCACCAGTATCGGTAACAGCCAATGAAGATGGAGAAGTTTGGCTGATCTTAGGAACAGATTCCGGATTCGAAGCCACAACCACCCTCTACTATAACAGCATCGTAGTCACTGTGAACTAGGCCAACCCCTGGATTTTCTCAAGGGTTTCTCCTTGCAATGTGATTACCCCGGATCTGGGTAAAGCGTCCCCGCCCTCGGGCCAGTGACTGGTAAGTTCATCCTTTGATCTTGATCTTTCTCCGGGATGTTGCACACTTAGGAAAAGCGTTTTACCATCAGGAGAAAAGAAAGGGCCGGTGAATTCGGCATCAGTGGGTGCGCTGGCCACTCTAATTACTTCCCCCGATTGAGGGCCATTTCGCATCAGCACGAATAGTGCATTATTCTTAAAGGGCAAATATTGAGGTATCTCCTCATTGTTCATATGGCCACCGGGCACATCGCAGGTAAACCACAAATTGCCGGCCTTGTCAAATTCCATGTTATCCGGTGCGGCAAAGCCTGTCTCCTCTCCGCCAGCCAGGAAAGCTTCTGATGTAAATGATAAAGAGTCATATTTGCCTTCACCCTCTTCGACCTTCATTATTTGACCATAATAATTACCGGCGGGGTAGTTCTTTGTTAGCGCTACCAACACATTACCAGTCAATGGGTCTATCTCTATATCCTCGGGCCGATCTAAGGGGCTGCCGCCCACCAGCTTTGCCGCTTTTCGGAGATAGGTCAATACCTCAGTTTGATTCTTGAAATTCTGCTGCAGGACTTCTTGCGTGTCATAGTCCAGCGATATCCATCGGCCTTCATCCGTATTGGCAACGTAAAGCGTACCATTTTCTAACGACCCTGGTTCTGAGGAGATGAATTTGTAAAGACACTCCCCCCTTTTATCGTCTCCAGTGTAAACCACAAACCTACCATCGTCAAGCACGACTATGGTTGCGCATTCATGGGCGCAACGACCTAATGCCACGTGCTTCTTAGCATCGCCGGTTCTCGGGTCCACTTCAACTACCCAACCATAATGTTCGGGAGGATAATCATAGATATGATGCCATTTTAACCAGCTGTTCGTCCGTTCCCCGGTTTCCAGGTCCCGCTCACCCCAGTAGTTATGATAGTTCTCTTCACAGGTAAATATTGTACCCCAAGGGGTAATTCCCCCAGCACAATTTCCATTGGTGCCTATGGCTGTATTACTGCCATATATTTGTTCAGACCAATTGAATGGGATTTCAGTATGCGCCGTTAAACGTCTATTGTGTGAATCGTTCACTACCATTTCCCATTTGCCAGCCTGATTCTTCTTTACCTTGATAATCGAGCCGCCGACTTGGTACATTTCAAAATCAACATCTTCCTTCGTGCGCTCTATTTCTCCATCAAAGGCCGTGGAAAGCCGGGGGCTGAAATGCTCGTTGTTTACCCAGAGCAAACCTTCATCGGGATTATTCTCATCAGGCAGAAATGCCAGGTAATCGTTGTGACTGCCAAACTTATCATTGTCAGATATTTGGTCTTCCCACTTTACCAGCAGATCCCACTCCAGTCCTTCCGCAACGATCACCTCATCGGCATCGCTAGGCTCGATACCGTTAAACTTCCAGTTAGTTTCGGCTACTCTTTTGGTATTTTCCTCTGGCGCGCAAGCAATAAGGGCCGGCGGTAGTACTGCAGTACCTACCACACTTTTTCCAAGGAAATCAAGAAAGGTTCTTCGACTTTGTTTTTTCAAGGCGTTGTAATTTAGGCATTCAATATAAAATTGAATTGCCTAGCAAGCAACGCAGCCTCATTAATTAAAAGACGCAGAACCTTTCCCTAACCTGAGGTTAATTTTGGGAAGTTATCTACCCAATACACGCATTTCGTTTTCACAATAGATTTCGATTGCCACAAGCATGAAATCAGCCAAACCTTTCCGGTACTTATCGTAGTATCCCCGGAAACGTTCGTCGGTAGTATACATCCTGGCAAGGCCAAGGTACCTTTCCTTATTGATTTCAGTGAAATTCTCAAGGTATTGGCGGTGTTCATTAATGGCAGATTGCACCAATCTTGAGGCCGGATCCTGATTGGCAATTTCCGCCAGTAGCTCGTTTACGGCTTCCCCTTTAGCCTGAATGTCGTCAAATTCACCGGTGGTCAACTGGCGTAGCTTTTCCTCGCTTGCAAGGAGTTGGTCTTCTCCCCATTTTTCAACCACTTCCTTGCGGTACACTTCCTTTTCCTCTTTGGAGAAGCCCTTGTACATTTCATCATCTGTAAGCATTTCCTTTTTCTTTTTAAGTTGATCAATAGTCCGCCTGATGGTACTCGTAAGCGTTTTGAGCCTGTCAATCTCCGACTCCATCTCAGCCAGATGAAACTCCAGGGACTCCAAAAGGTCAAATCCCGGCTTATCCAGAATTTCTTTGATAGACCGAAGTGGAAAATTGAGCTCTCTGAAGAACATGATCTGTTGCAATCGGGTCAGCTCACGTTTTCCATACTGCCTGTACCCAGCAGACGTACGCTGTCTGGGGCTTAGAAGGCCAATCTGATCATAGTAGTGCAATGTGCGTACACTTACACCTGCCAGTTTAGAAAGCTCCTTTACACTGTAATTACTCATCTTTTCGGACAACCGATGGCAAAGAAATGCTATTACGTAACGTTAGGGTCAAACAAAATTGCAACTTTTTTTAGCCATTGTTAAACCCTATTACGGGCCTTCCAGGCCGGTTTTAATATTGGGATAATAATCCATAGATTAGCTGGCTAACTTTGAGCAGAATTTCCCGATGACCCATCCCAAGTCTTTAGCCTCAGGTTTCCTGGCTATAATTGTGTCCGCGTTTAGCTTTTTGTCCTGCTCGGTGGAAAGTAAAAAAGGCATTGGTGAAAATGCTGTTGCTCCTTTGCATTATGTCGGAAGCCCATCCCATGTTACCGACCGCAGCATGCTAATGTTTTCTGATCGCGGGGCTTGGTTTGCTTATAGCCTACCTGATTCAACTGAAACACACTTGGGTTTTGCCGGCCCATTTCTGATGACGCAAGAGAATGGAGTTTGGGCTAGCGCAAATCTTACGCAACTGCTTCTTGAACGTGTCGAGCTTTTTGGGGAGAGGCGGCCTATAGACCTAAACTCGTTTTCAGTAACGCAGGCTGGCACTGCCAGCCACTTGTTCCAAAACTGGACTTCTGAGGATCTCAATATTAAACTGAACCTTTTCTTTTTATCAGAGGCTACCGCAGCAATAAAAGTTGGAGTCGAAAACTTGACTAGCAACGAAATAAAATTAGTTGCAAAGTGGAGTGGAGCCCTAATGAATAGTAACCTGACCCCTTCGGAACTTGATACGGTAATTCGAGTAGAATCTGAAAAGAGTGATGCAGTGGGTGATCTTACACTCATGGAATTTCCTATCGCTTCTGTTGACCACACCAGCTACAAAACAATAGAAAGTTTGCGGGTGATCCCCGGGAATGAAACTGTAAATTTCTATGCCACTCAATCATTCTATTTCCCCGGTCACGACTTAAATAGGGAACTGGCCCTAATCAATTCTGTTACGGAAAGTTATGATGAATTACTTAATCAGCGCATTCAAGAAAAAACCGAGCAAATCGAAGCACTAGTTTCTAAGATACCAGCTAATTCGGAATTCGCTGGTAACGAAATGCTTGCGGCCAAGCTCATGCTGACCTTGCAAAACAACTGGCGACAGCCGGCCGGCGGTCTTTATCACCAGGGGTTATTCCCCAGCTACCATTATAAGTGGTTTAATGGCTTTTGGTCTTGGGATAGCTGGAAACATGCCGTGGCCCTGGTTCACTTTAATAAAGAGCTAGCCAAGGACCAGATCCGGGCTATGTACGATTTCCAAAATGACTTGGGCTTTATCGCAGACGTTGTGTACCGTGACACTACCATTGAGGCTAACAATTATCGAGACACCAAACCTCCTCTTAGTGGCTGGGCTATTTCAGAGGTATTCAAGCACTCGCAAGACACGGCCTTCCTCCAAGAGCTTTATCCCAAGCTCAAGAAGTATCATCAGTGGTGGTACAACTACCGAGACCACGACCAGGATGGCTTATGTGAATATGGTTCTACTGATGGATCGCTGATTGCTGCCAAATGGGAAAGTGGTATGGACAATGCTGTGAGATTTGATAGTAGCCAGATCCTATTTAATACCGACAGTGCCTGGTCATTGAATCAGGAGAGCGTCGACCTAAATAGCTATCTGTATAGGGAGAAAGTTCATCTCAGTGTTTTGGCGACAATCCTGGGACATGAAGGCGACAGCCAGCTCTATCGAAAAGAGGCTGCAAGCTTGGCAGAAAAAATTCAAAGCCAGTTCTGGAATGAAAGCACTGGCTGGTTCCACGACACGGATATTGGTGGAGCGAACCACATTGAAGCAATGGGAGCCGAGGGCTGGATTCCACTATGGTGTAAGGTAGCTACCAGCAAGCAGGCAGCCAGGGTAGTACAAACTATGATGGATAGCACTAAGTTCTACACTCACCTCCCCTTCCCCACTGTTTCAGCGGACAATTCCGGGTTTAAACCTGATGGTGGATATTGGCGCGGACCGGTATGGCTTGATCAGGCCTATTTCGCTGTGAAGGGTTTGCAACTCTATGGCTATGACGAAGAGGCAACCGAAGCAGCCGGTAAGCTATTTCACAATGCGGAAGGTGTATTGCAACCGGGGATGCCAATTCGGGAGAATTACAATCCTACGAATGGGGCCGGCCTGGAGGCTAAAAATTTCAGCTGGTCAGCAGCGCATTACCTCTTACTCTTGATCGATGAATAGGATGCCATCATCTTCAAATCTACTTCTGGTATTTCCATTGCTGCTTTCGGTACTTACGGGATTAGCGCAAAGTGAAAAACCTTTTCATGAAGACCATACTGTTTTCAGTATCGGCAAAGAAACCCCGCATGCCAGCTTCTTCCCCTATGAGAATGAAAGGCTTGCGCTGAAAGACAATCCTGACGTTTCAAAGAGATACAAGTCCCTAAGTGGCTTTTGGAAATTTCATTGGACAAGGACACCTCAGAACAAGCCTGAATCATTTCAACTGACAGATTACGACGATAGTGATTGGACTGAAATACCGGTTCCAGGAAACTGGGAAGTGCATGGTTTCGGCAGGCCAATATATCTCGACGAAAAATACCCATTTACAACCCAATGGCCTGATGCTCCTGATGACTACAACCCGGTAGGGAATTATCGTCACAGCTTTACAGTGCCCGAAGACTGGGCGGGACATAATATCTACCTCCATTTTGCTGGCGCCAAATCGGCTATGTACCTATATCTAAATGGAAGTTTTATTGGTTATTCGCAAGGCTCAAAAACTCCGGCAGAGTTTGAGATTAGTAACTATCTCAATGCTGGCGAAAATTTACTGGCAATAGAAATGTACCGATGGAGTGACGCTAGCTACGTAGAAAGTCAGGATATGCTTCGACTTTCAGGCATTGAGCGCGAAGTTTACCTCTACAGTCAACCTAAAGCGGGAATTATAGATTTCACCGTGGAAGCCAGTTTGATTGACGAATATGTAAATGGTCACCTGAAAGTGTCAGTAGATCTGCTAAACAGTTACGATGAAACCGTAGGTGGCCAAGTCAACGCAACCTTGCTCGATCATAATTTAACGGCCATATACTCCGAGACTAAGGAGATCGAAATTAAACGAGGCGAGGCTACTTCAGCAGAGTTTAGTTACGAACTAAATAATGCCAGGCCGTGGTCAGCTGAGGACCCAAATCTCTACACTCTTTTATTAGGTTTTCAGGCTGATGACAAGCCAGATATATCGCAACATATCTCTCAAAACGTAGGCTTCAGAACTGTGGAGATTAAGAACTCCCAATTACTACTGAACGGCAAACCAATTGAAATTCGAGGAGTGAACAGACACGAAACCGATCCACACCGTGGTCATGTAATTTCGATAGCCTCGATGCTGAAGGACGTTCAGCTCATGAAACGGAATAATATCAATGCCGTCCGTTCCAGCCATTACCCTAACCATCCTTACTGGTATAACTTATGCGATCGCTACGGTCTATATGTAATTGATGAAGCCAATATCGAAAGTCACCCTTTGGCCAACTACGATAGTCTGCAGATTGGTAATGAGCAATCCTGGTTGCCAGCACACCTCGATCGTACCCAAAGAATGTATGAGCGTGATAAGAATCACCCATCTATAATTATCTGGTCATTAGGAAATGAAGCAGGGCATGGCACGGTCTTCGAAGCTACCTATGGCTGGCTAAAATCGGTTGACCAAACGCGGCCGGTACAGTATGAACCGGCTGGCACTGCAGATTACACTGATATCTTCTGCCCCATGTATCCGCGCTTTAAAACTCTTGAGGACTATGGCGCTTCACAACCATCCAAGCCGGCCGTTATGATTGAGTATGCCCATGCCATGGGTAACTCGGTTGGAAACCTAGCAGACTACTGGAAGGTAATTGACACCTACCCCAGCCTGCAGGGCGGCTTCATCTGGGATTGGGTAGATCAATCTTTGGAATACACGAACTCCAATGGACAGTCTTATCTTGCCTATGGTCACGACTATCATCCTGACCTACCAACTGATGGCAATTTTCTAAATAATGGTTTGGTAGATCCCTATCGCAACCCTCACCCTCATTTGTCGGAGGTTAAGAAGGTTTACCAGCCTGTTGAGTTTGAATTAGTCAATCCCTCCAGATTAGAAGTAGAAGTTTTCAACAAAAACTTCTTTAAAGGTCTGGAAGGACTACAGCCCTTCTATGTGCTCACCCGCAATGGAGAAGAGGTTGAAAAAGCAAAACTGGCGGAAATTACTGCAGGTCCTCGCGAAAAAGTGTCCCTTACCATTCCGCATAAATTTGCTATAGACAGCGAAGCTGAGTACCACCTTAAAGTTGAATTAAGAGTCAGTGGACAAAGTGATCTATTACCAGTTGGCCATGTGGTGGCCTGGGAACAATTTCAACTTACGCCCACCGTGACATTCGAGCCTGCACCTGATGTCGATAAGCTCTCAATTACTAAAACCGAAACTAGCTTCGTTGTGCAGGTTGGATCTAACAAACTAACTATTCACGCCATTTCCGGGGGAATAGTCAATTGGGAATCTTCGGGAGCAGCTATAATTAACCAACCATTACTCCCAAATTTCTGGCGCCCCCCTACCGACAACGACTTGGGGAACAATTTGCATCAATGGGCTGCAGTTTGGAAACAAGCTACTGATTCTGTCCTAAGCAAACTCGTCAAGGCTCCCACTATAATCGATGGGCAAGTAACTTATGAGGTGCTTTATACCACTGAGGTTGCTGAAATGCTTACGACATTTACAATGGTACCTGCCGGTGCCCTAAAAGTTGAAGCTGAGTTTAAGCCAAAACGGGAGGACCTACCAAAACTTCCCAGGCTTGGTTTTAGACTGGCGCTGAATCATGATTTCAAAACAATGCGATGGTACGGCCGCGGCCCGCATGAAACTTATTGGGATCGAAAATTGTCTGGCGAAGTAGGGATTTGGACCGCTCCAATCGCAACTCAATTCCATCGCTATTCCAGGCCGCAAGAAACTGGCAACAAAACAGATTTGCGCTGGATGGAATTACGGAGCGATAGCCACAGTATCAAAGTTCTTGCTACTGATGATAACCTAATCTCAGGTAGCGCATGGCCCTTTTCAGCAGAGGTACTGGATTTCAAGCCAGCGGCAGCCGGAAGCGAATCTGCATCTGGTCTGGTTCCCATCACGTCTAAACATGGAGCAGAAATTACCTTGGAGCCTCTTGTGACCTGGAATATTGATCATTTACAAATGGGAGTTGGCGGTGACAACTCATGGGGGCGTCCAGTTCATGCAGAATATAGCATCCCACCCATTCCTCGTAGATTTAGCTTCTGGCTAGTAATAGAAACAACTAACTAATGAATTTTTCTGGCATAGATTTAATTCTTTTCATTGGATATATCCTGGTAATCGCTGGAATTGGAGTATGGCTATCAGCCAGGAGCAAACACAAAAACGCTGAGGGGTATTTCCTGGCTAGTAAATCTTTGCCCTGGTGGGCGGTGGGTGGTTCCTTAATCGCTTCAAATATTTCTGCCGAGCAATTTATCGGTATGTCAGGCTCCGGCTACGTGGTAGGAATGGCTATTGCATCTTATGAACTTATGGCTGCATTAACGCTGGTGCTGGTAGCCAAATATTTCCTGCCAATCTTTCTGAAGAATAACATTTCTACCATGCCTCAGTTTCTTGAGCATAGGTTTGATAGTAGGGTAAGAACGGGGCTGGCAATATTCTGGGTAATGTTGTTTGTGTTCGTGAATATTACAACGGTTTTGTATTTGGGTGGATTGGCACTGGAGACTATCATGGGTATAGAACTAATCTACGGCATAATTGGTCTGGCATTGTTCGCAGCAACATTTTCGATATTTGGTGGGCTTAAGGCTGTTGTGTGGACGGATGTGATTCAAGTGGTGGTATTGGTACTCGGTGGCCTCACTGCAAGTATCCTGGTCTTGCAAGCCATTGATGGTAATGCTATTTCAGGATTTAATACGCTTATTGAAAAGGCCCCGGAGAAATTCGATATGATCCTGGCCAAATCGCATCCGGAGTACATCAATCTACCCGGTATTAGTGTGTTGATTGGTGGTATGTGGATTGCCAACATCTATTACTGGGGAAACAATCAGTATATCATTCAGCGAGCCCTGGCGGCAAAGAACCTCAAGGAAGCGCAATTGGGCACTCTCTTCGCGGCCTTCCTCAAAGCACTATTGCCAATTATTGTG
The DNA here is from genome assembly GCA_028285445.1 of Cyclobacteriaceae bacterium. Lineage (GTDB taxonomy): Bacteria > Bacteroidota > Bacteroidia > Cytophagales > Cyclobacteriaceae > JANQPQ01. Next base: position 105,091 of record JANQPQ010000004.1, read on the forward strand.
GTGGTTCCCGGCATAGCCGCTTTTGTACTTGGAGCAGAAATATCAAAACCTGATGAAGCCTACCCCTGGGTCATCAGTAATTATGTTACAGTGGGGTTTAAAGGTATTGCCTTTGCTGCCTTAATTTCAGCCATTGGGTCATCGCTAAGTTCAATGGTTAACAGTGCTGCAACTATTTTCACCCTGGATATTTACAAGCCAATTGCGGTAAAAGGTAAAAGGCAACGTGACGATTTAGAGAAGCATCTTGTAGCCGTAGGGAAGCGCGTTTCCGCCGTCTTCCTAATCTTGGGGATTGTGGTTGCTCCACTTCTTGGCAATCTTGATCAAGTATTCCAATATATCCAAGAGTATACGGGATTCATAAGTCCCGGGGTGGTGGTGATATTCCTCTTTGGGTTTTTCTGGAAACGTACTTCAGCAAATGCAGCCTTCTGGGTTGTATTATTGGCCATTCCGCTTTCCGCGGGAATAAAATATCTCTTTCCAACATTTCCATTCATGGACCGGATGGGAATAAGTTTCCTGCTGCTATCGGCAGTGATTGCTATCATCTCCTTAATAGAGAATAAGAGTGAAGATCCAAAAGCCCTTTCGAACGAACCCGGAATGTTCAAAACCACTCCGTTATTCAATATTTTAACAATTATTATCTCCGCCATATTGGCTGCCATCTATGCAATCTTCTGGTGAAGAAATAGCTCTATCCCGGAGAATCAGAAGCTACTTTAGTATAAGTAATGAAGAGCCTATTGTCATTGTACGGTCTCCGGGCAGGGTAAATCTGATTGGAGAGCACACAGATTATAACCTGGGGCTCGCCATGCCAGCAGCAATCGACAAAACCATTGTTGGCGGAATAATACCTAGTCCAAATAATAAAACGGAATTGCATGCATTGGATCTCAATGAGTCTTTTACGGTGCCCATAGAGAGCATTCAACCTCAACCCAAAGGGCATTGGGCCAATTACCTGCTTGGTGTTTTGTCACAGATTACTGAACAGCAACCAAACCTCGAACAATTTCATTTTGCCTTTTCAGGGAACATACCGATTGGAGCTGGCCTATCATCATCTGCTGCTTTGGAAAATTGTTTTGTATTTGCTCTTAATGAATACTTTGGTTTGAAGCACAGCCGCGAGAATATGATTAGCATTTCGCATAAAGCGGAGCACGATTTTGCCAAAGTTGAATGCGGTATTCTGGACCAATACGCCAGCATGATGGGTAGAAAAGGCAAAGCGCTTCTGCTCGATTGTCAGTCGAATACAGCCGAAGAGTTAGAAATAGATCTGGGTACGTATACCTTCCTTCTTGCTGATTCAGGTGTAACGCACTCTTTGGCTAGTTCATTATATAATAGGCGTAAGCTGGAATGCCAGTCGGCAATGTCTTCATTGCAAGAGGCCGACTTAGAATTAAAGTCATTACGAGACCTTGATACTTCGGAGCTTGAGGAAAAACAACATCTACTTTCGGAGATCGAATATGATCGCTGCAAGTATGTCCTGGCTGAAAATCGCCGAGTGCTACTGGCCAGGGAAGCGCTAAAGCGGGGTGCTATTACTGAGTTTGGAGAACTTCTCTATGAAAGTCATTGGGGCCTCAGTGTTAATTATGAAGTAAGCTGTGATGAAATGGATTTCCTGGTGGAGCTTACAGAGCCACTGGATTCAGTGGCTGGCGCCAGGATGATGGGTGGAGGCTTTGGTGGCTGTACCTTAAACGTAGTGCAATCAGCATCTCTATCAGACTTTCAAGCCGTGGCTTCTAACCTTTACAAAAAGAGATTTGGGAAAGAGCTCAAATTCTACCCTTTCCGTTTTGTAAACGGAACCTGTTTGCTTTAGTATTGCCGACTCTGGCTTTCCCATGTACGACGTTGTCTTATTAACCGAATCTCGTTACGAAGCACCCTCAGTATTAACTCCATATATAAAGGATGTACTTGCTGAAGATGGCCTTGTTTCAAACGCTTTGGAGAAACGGGGTTTGAAAGTGGCACGTGTTGATTGGAACCACTCCTACTTTGATTGGTCAACGGCGTCTTATGCACTATTTCGAACGACCTGGGACTATTTTCAAAAGATTCAACTTTTTCAGCGGTGGTTGCAAAAAACGTCAACACTAACCTCTTTCATAAATCCATACCATCAAATCCAGTGGAACCTTGACAAGACATACCTAAGGGATCTTGGCAAGAAGGGCATTAATATTCCTCCCACTATTTTCACAGACATTACAGGGCAGCAATCGCTAAGTGATATCATTAATGATAACGGCTGGGACAAAGTTGTAGTGAAACCCGCCATCTCGGCCTCAGGTAGAGATACCTATCTGGTCGAAGGCAAAGACGCCAAAAACTTTGAGAAAAATTTCAGGCAGTTGGCCGATAATGAAACCATGCTAGTGCAGCCCTTCCAAAATGAAGTTATCACCCAGGGAGAAAAAGCCCTGATGTTTATTGATGGAAGATTCAGCCATGCCACATTAAAAGTTGCCAAAAAGGGGGAATTTCGTGTGCAAAGTGATTTTGGTGGATCAGTGGCGCTCTACGAAGCGAGTGAAAATGAAATCGATTTCGGCAGGCAGGTGCTAGAGGCCTGTGATGAAGTTCCGGTTTATGCTCGCGTAGACATTATCAATGATAACCAAGGCAGGCTATGCCTGGTAGAATTGGAATTAATAGAACCTGAAATGTGGTTTAGGCTGTACCCCACAACTGCTGACCGGCTGGCAGATGCCGTAACTAAACATATGTCCAGAAATTAAACCTTAGGCTCTTCCGAAAGCCTTGAGAATTCTAACGTGCGACTTGATAGCCCCTATAAAAGTTTCATTCTCGATATAGGGCAAATTAAAGTCTTTAGCAGTTTGCTCTACAATTGGTGAGATTTTGCTGTAGTGGATATGACAAACCTTAGGGAAGAGGTGGTGCTCAATTTGAAAGTTCAGTCCACCAAACAGGAAATTGGCCACAGGATTCTTTCGGGCAAAGTCGGCAGTTGTATACATCTGATGCGCGGCCCATGAATTATCAATTTCACCATTCTCATCCGGCGAAGGAAAATCCGTTCCTTCAACAGTATGCGCCAACTGAAATACCAAAGCTAGCGTGATACCTTCAACAATGTGCATTATCAGAAAGCCCATTAGGATATAATACCAAGGCAAATTGATTACAGTAAAAGGTATAACGATGAACAAAGTATAATAAACAAGCTTGAAACCGATTAGCCTGAATAGTTCCCATTTAGGATGCCTCGTGTTATCGTAGTTCCCAATCTTAGTTTGAAAGTACTTTCGATAGTCCTTTAGAAAGACCCACGATAGTGATGTAAGTGGATATAGTAGAAAGGCATAAATATGCTGGTACTTATGAATATTCCAACGCTCTTGCTCCGGGTTCAATCTTAGAATTGGAACTAACTCTATATCCTCATCATGATGGGGAATATTAGTATAAGTATGGTGGACGATATTATGAGTGATCTTCCACATGTAGTCGTTAGCTCCGATGATATTAAACCAGAGCGCCACTGCTCTATTCACATAGTGATTCGAGGAAAAGGAGCCATGTATAGCATCATGGGCGATGTTAAGTCCAATAAGTGCAGTGAAGAATCCATTTACTATTGCTAGCAACAATACTACCCAGGGCGCGAAAAGATTCGAAATAATCAATACATAAGTTCCCACAAACATTGTGAGGATAAATAATGTCTTTGCCACCATAGCACCATTGGCATGCTTTGATATTTGGCGGCTTTCGAAATACTCGTCTACCCTCCTCTTTACTTCAGGATAGAAATCGGCTAACCTGGTTTTATTGAATCTAATCTTGGAGGCCCCTGTGGCAGTTGATTGCGCAGGGGCAGCTATACTACTTTCCATATTGTGTGTTTAAGTCATTCCCCTATCAGCCCTTGCGGGGTGTGGTCACAGGCGAACGATGTGCCAAAGATAGGAAAAGATTGCCAATTCCTTCCATTGTAGCTTCTTTCGAGGTAAACCAGTAGTTCGATCTAAATATCATTTTACGGTTGCATTAAACTCATTTGCTCCAAGCTGTAGCCAGTCTACAGACCACTTAAGAAAGTCCACTGGCCCCGATGGTACAATTCTGTTAGCAGCCATGGGATTGAAAGTGATAATTACACAAATAGGCCTGCAATTGCTCTCAAGTACCAAAATCAGGCAGGAAAGGGCTTTATTCTTTGGACAAAACTGAGATAATACTATCTTGCATAAAATTTTTCAGGATCATTCTTAAACCTACTAACTAATGAAAATCAAAGATCTTTTAATCAAGCTATTGCCCTTGGTTTTGGTTGTTTTCGTTGCTTCATGTGGAGGGGAAAACCAAAGCGATGAGAATGCTTCAAAAGAATTTGATGAAGCAGAAGCTGAATTGAAAGAGCAAATTGAGGAGGTAATCCGGGAGATGCCCCCACCTTCTGAAATTCCATTCCTTTTGGAAGCTACCGGTGCAGACTACAATGGAGATGTGGTTAATGATATCAGCAAGGCCGACTCTTACCGGTCTACTAATGATAAATCAGCCCTAAACCTGGGTATCTATGCAGCAGATATAGGGTACCTGAGTTCGTACGAAAAAACTCAAGAGGCCCTCAACTATCTAAATACTTCTAAGAAGTTGGCAGATCATATTGGAGTTATTGGAGCTTTTGATCTGGCATTATTACAACGCTTTGAAGATAATCTCGGCGATAGAGATTCGCTATCGACCATCATTAATGAGTCAATTACTAAGACTGAAGATTATCTGCGAACTGACGAAAGAAGCAAAATTGCCGCCATGGTGCTTACCGGAAGCTTCATTGAAGGGCTTCACATTTCTTGCAGCCTGGTTAAGTCCTATCCTAAAGATATTCTTCCCGATGATAGCCGAATACTAATTCTCACTCCATTGATTCGGGTAATCCTCGACCAGGAAAAGCCACTTGAAGATCTTATTGCCATGCTGGATTCTCTGGAGTTAGACGAAGATTCAGCAGCACTTTTAGAAGACCTTAAGGCGTTAAAGGCCTCTTACGAAGAATTGAATATTCAAGAGAAAATCAGTCAGAATCGATCTGATCTGGTTTTGACCGATGAAACGCTAGACGCTATCTACTCCAAGGTGGAGCAGATTCGTACCAGTATCACTAGTTAACTCTAAACTTACCTAAACTGTAAGGGGCTGAATTTATTCAGCCCTTTCTTTTTGCTACCTATTCAAACCTTGAAAATCGCTTCTCGCGCATTATATTAGCCCTGCACTATCAACCCAGACTAACCTATGAGTGAAGCATTGCTCAATGCAATCATAGAGCTATTTGCAATTGTGGCCAAGGAAGACGATGTTACTGAAAGTGAACGGGATCAAATCGCTTCATTTCTAAAAGAGAATCTTAACGAGGCAACAGCCAAATCATACCTTAATAAGTTTGACGAAATTGCTGAAGTACTGGTAGCCCAGGATCGCGAAAGCGGTAATAGCAATGAACTGGAAGAGGTTCGCGAAATCTGCAGGCGAATTAATTTCGATCTCTCCTATCGCCAGAAAATAATTCTTATTCAGCAGCTAGTAATGCTAATTCTGGCCGATGGTTATATCTCCGAACAAGAAGATGTTTTGGTGAAGGAAATTGGTGCCAGTTTTAAAGTGCCCGAGGTCGAGATTAATCAATTGATTTCCTTTGCCCAGGGTAATACCACAGAAGAGCTTAAATCCGAGGAGGTTCTGCTAATAAGCGCTAACCAGAATACCAATGGCCAGCTGCATATTAACAGGCCAAATATTAAAGGGTTTGCTTCTGTGTTAATGCTGCAATCAGCGCAGTTCTACTTTATCAAATACCTCGGCAACACCAACCTCTATTTAAACGGGGTGCCTCTAAGAACGGGAACAATTAAACCACTACCGGTTGGAAGTGCTTTGCGATCTGATAAGATGAAACCCGTGTATTATAGCGATATAGCTAGTCGGTTTCAGCGGTCGCAGGGTGACAATGCAATATCGTTTCAAGCAAAAAACGTTACCTACAAGTTCCGAAATGGCGCCATCGGACTAAGAGACATAAATATTTCTGAGGAATCGGGAAGCTTAGTAGGACTAATGGGTGCAAGTGGCGCTGGTAAATCAACGCTGCTTAGTGTTCTGAATGGAAACGAGGCTCCGGCTGATGGCACGGTAGAAATTAACGGCATTGACATCTATTCAAAGAATTCTGACATAGAAGGAATTATAGGATATGTGCCTCAAGACGACTTGCTGATTGAAGAACTCTCCGTTTATCAGAACCTTTTCTATGCCGCGAAATTGTGCTTTAGCAATTTAAATGAAGCAGGAATAGATGACCTCGTAATAAAGACCTTAACCAGCCTGGGCTTACTCGAAGCCAAAAGTCTGAAAGTTGGTTCCCCACTTGAAAAGACCATAAGTGGAGGACAGAGAAAAAGACTCAACATCGGGCTTGAATTACTCCGAGAGCCAGCAATCCTCTTCGTAGATGAGCCTACTTCTGGCTTGTCGTCGAGGGACTCGGAAAACATTATGGATCTGCTTAAGGAGTTATCCCTAAAGGGCAAATTGATTTTTGTAGTAATACACCAGCCATCGTCAGACATCTTCAAGATGTTTGATAAGATGGTTATTCTTGATGTTGGTGGCTACCAGATATTCTATGGTAATCCACTGGAAGCAGTGACTTATTTCAAGGAAATAATCGAGCTAATCAACTCTGAACAGGGAGAGTGCATTGAATGTGGGAATGTAAACCCTGAGCAAATCTTCAACATTATCGAAACAAAGGTAATGGATGAATATGGCCGCTTCACCACCGAAAGGAAGATCACGCCCCAACAGTGGCATCAGTTTTACCAAGAACGAATCTCGCTGCCTGAGATTAAAAGCGTACAGGGACTTCCAGAGAAATCGCTCACTATTCCTAATTTCTTTAAGCAGCTTAGAATCTTTACAACACGCGATTTGTTGTCTAAAATTTCAAATCGGCAATACATGCTTATTAACCTCCTGGAGGCTCCACTGCTGGCATTCATCCTGGCATATATCGTAAAATTCTCTGGCAAGATGGAAGGGAGTGAATACATATTTGCCAAAAACGTAAACATACCGGCCTATATCTTCATGAGTATAATCGTGGCCTTATTCATGGGACTCACTGTTAGCGCCGAAGAGATAATTAAGGATAGAAAAATTCTAAAGAGGGAGCAGTTTCTCAATCTTAGCCGCAGTAGTTATTTATTCTCGAAGCTCCTGCTGCTCTTTAGCATTTCTGCGGTACAAACACTTCTTTTTGTACTTATCGGTAACTTCATCCTGGAGATCAAAGACATGACTTTGACCTACTGGTTGGTTTTGTTTTCAACCTCTTGCCTGGCCAACCTCCTGGGGCTCAACATCTCATCTGCGTTTAACTCGGCAGTTACTATCTATATCCTTATACCGATTCTCTTGATTCCACAGCTCTTGCTCAGTGGAGTGGTAGTTAGCTTTGATAACCTCAACCCAACTTTAAGCAGCGCCAACAAAGTACCATTGGTCGGTGAATTTATGGCTTCCAGATGGGCCATGGAAGCGACCATTGTTGACCAATACAAGAACAATAGATTCCAGGCAATTTTCTACGATTATGATCGCACCATGGGCAATGCCGACTATAAGAAAACCTACTATATTCCTGCCCTACTGTCTAAACTTGACTACAATCGCAATCATATCGACGACACTTTGGCTGATGCCATTGTCACTATGAATGCCAATTTCGCCCTTTTAAGGAATGAAATATCCAAGGAGTTAAAGGTTGTTGGTGGAGACAAGTTTAATAAAACTGAACAACTAACTGTAGCAACTTTTAATGAGGATCTTTATAAAGAAACCTCGGAGTTCCTGGAAATCCTAAGGCGTTTTTACTCCATCCGCTTCAACAAGGCAAACGGTGCAAAGGATAAGATTATAAGAGAGATGGTAAGTAGCCCGGAAAAACAGTTGGCCTATGAGAACTTACGAAATCTCTATCAAAATGAGCGCATTGAAGATGTTGTGAAAAACGTGGGACAAGCCGAACGTATTATCGAAGAAGATGGTGGGCTCGTCCAAAAAATCTATCCCATCTTCATGACACCTGATAGAAGCAATGCTTTCAAATTCCGATCTCAGTTTTATGTTCCCGAGAAATCCGTTTTTGGCAATGTGTATGATACGCTTACGTTCAACTTAATTGTAATCTGGATAATGAGTATCATCCTCTACTTCACCCTTTATGTGGACCTCTTGAGAAAGGTGCTGGAATTTGCAGGCAATCTCAAGTTTACAGCTCGCTCCGCTTGAAAAATATCTTTAAAACCACCTTATTGCTTTCTCCTTGATTTAGTTATTGTATGCCTGCTTTGAGTCAGGCCCTTAATAAGCCAACATGTTTTTTCTGCTCAGCAAGCTATTGATATTCCTCATCCAGCCACTCAATATTGTAATTGTAATTACTGGCCTTTCATTTCTCCTAAAGTCGAAAATCTGGAAAAAACGTCTGAGAGTTGCTGCTTTGGTGCTTCTCCTCTTTTTCACTAATGAATTCATCATAAATGAATTGTACTTACTATGGGAGGAAAAGCCGATGCCATTTACCGAAATCAGTCAGCCATATGATGTTGCCATTTTACTGGCTGGCGTAACTCACACAAAGCAAAAACCCCGGGATAGAGTACATTTCGGCCGCGGGGCCGACCGTGTAATTCACACTATCTACTTGTACAAACTCGGCCTGGTTAAGAAGGTACTAATAAGCGGAGGCAGTGGACGCATATCATCTGATGGCCCCAGAGAAGCTGATATTATCAAGAAAGCCTTCGTTCTTTACGGAGTTCCTGATGAGGATATAGTGCTGGAAACAAAATCCAGGAACACTTATGAGAACGCAAAATTTTCCAATGAGATAATAGGGAGGCAATTCCCCGGTATGCGGTATTTAGTGGTATCATCCGCCTTCCACCTGCCCAGAGCCGAAGCCTGCTTTGTAAAAGCCGGTTTGGAAGTGGACACCTTCAGCACCGACCTCTATAGCCACGAAAGAGAATTCACGCCAGATGTGATCATTATACCGAGTACCGGGGCATTATTAAAATGGAATATCTTAATCAAGGAACTGGTCGGGATGATTATGTACAAGGTAGTAGGCTATATCTAGCTTAACATTTGATTCACAACGGCTTGCGAAAATGTGGGGAACTTCATAAGTTATATATTGCTTAGCTAGTCACTAAACCCCCAACGTTCCTCAATGAGATTGCATAGCGACATTAATGTTCGCACCACTATCCTTCGTGGACTTTTTCTTACTGGTGGTATCTTCATTCCTTTGGCTGGTTTAATTGCCAATATTCTAAGCCCAGAGTTTTATGATCCCATCATTCTACGACTGATTATTGGTATTCCAGCCTTGGCAGTGGTATTCTTGAGTTTTCGCTATCAGCCGGTAAAAACAAATTTCGATCGCATTTTCTGGTTGTTTGTACTCGCTATCATCCCCTGGATTTGCTTCCTGCTATACTCTAACTCCTTGCAACCAGTTTACAGTTTATTGCTTTTTGTAGCTTTCATGGCTATATCACTTGGCTTTGATGACACCCATCACTTGCGCATATATATAGCTGGCACCACCCTGCTAGTGGTGGCTACTGTGCTGGCAGTTGAAAGTCCGGTGATGCCCAAAAACATCATGCTAGCGCTCTATTTCCCTACCATTTTTATTACCTATTTCGTTATAAGCTACTTCATTAGAATTGGAAAACAGTTACAAGTAAGCAACAACGACTTTCGAGCATTGCTTGACAGTACAGAAGAATCCATATTCTTCATAAATAGGGATCTAACCATCAATAAGTTTAATGTAAAAGGTGCTGATGGTGCCAGCCACCTTATTGGCAGGTCTCCTAAGGAGGGCGATAATATGCTGGCTTACATTTTCGATGAAGAGAAGAAGCACTTTATCGCCAGTTTCAACAAGGCACTCAAGGGTGAAACTACGATTGTAGAAAAGCATTTGTTCAATGAGAAAAAATACTCCCGATGGTATGAGATAAAGCACATACCCGTAAAGAGCGAAGGCGGGGAAGTGCAGGGTGTCCTGTTCACGGGTTTGGAGATTACAAAAAGAAAGACAGCTCTCCAGTCTCTGGAAAAATCAGAAATGCGCTTCCGAAACGTTTTTCAGGAGTCGCCCATTGGAATGGCCTTAATCTCCAGTGAAGGCAAAATACTAAGTGTGAACGAATCTTTTTGCAGAACTACTGGCTTTGAAGAAAGCGAACTTAGTGGTACTCAATTTAGTGATATCTCACCTGCTGAAGAAGCAAAAACTACCCTGGAGGAGTTTCAGAAGATTTTGGACTTTGAGATTGACCAGTATAGAAGGGAAACCCGATATAGACACAAGGATGGCAACGAAATCAATGTGCTAGAGCAGGTATCTGGAATTTCGGAGGATAGGGAAATCAAATTCTGCATAGCCCAGGTAGTGGAAATAGAGCAAATCAAGAAGACCGAGGACTTATTGCGAGATAAGAATTTAGAGCTGGAAAAAACAAATAGAGAGCTTGACAAATTCGTTTACAGCGCCGCCCACGATTTAAGGGCTCCTCTAACTTCTGTACTTGGGCTAATTGAGCTGGCCAAAATGAAGCCTGGTGAAGAAGAGCTTTACAAATATCTCGGGCTTATAGAAAAAAGTGTTGTTAAGCTGGATGACTTTATCCAGGAGGTAATTGATTACTCCAGGAACTCAAGGTTGAGTATTATGGCTGAAAAAATCGATTTTGAGGAATTGATAGCTCGCATTTTTGATAATCACAACTACTTAAGTGGTGCCTCTGATATTACCAAGAAAATAAACATCAACGAAAATGGTGGCTTCTTTAGCGACAAGGGAAGGGTGGAGATAATTCTTAACAACATAATCTCTAACGCTATCAAGTATCATGTTCCCAATCGCAAAGACTCGTTTATCTCAATCAACATAGAAAACAAACCGCATTCGTCTCAATTGGAAATCTCTGATAACGGGCAAGGAATTGGTGAAGCAAATCTTGATAAGATCTTTAACATCTTCTACCGTGGAAACGAAAGCTCTACCGGATCAGGACTTGGCCTCTATATTGTGAAAGAGACAGTTGAGAAACTTAATGGGGTAATTGATGTAAAGTCTGAATTAGGAGTGGGCACCACCTTCCTGATTAACCTTCCTAACAGCAAAGATGGGGCTGAAAACTAAACTTCTTTTCTCAATACCTCCAGTGGTGATCGGCTGATTATTCCTCGGGTATTCACCCAACCAACAATCATGGTTAATGCGGCTACACCACCCCAAATGATGCCTAGGGTTATAAGATCTGGAAAGAATATGATATTAAAGAAGAATACCGAAAGCCCCCAACCTGCAGCCAGGGAGAGAATAATTCCGGTCAATCCTGCAAAGAGGCCCAAATAACCATACTCAATGAGCGTCATCTTAACGATCTGGTTTTTTAGAGCACCGATTGTTCTTAGCAATACGTTTTCTTTGAGCCTTAAATACTTGCTATTAATAACCGCTCCAGCCAATACCACTAACCCCGTTCCAATACTGAATAAGGCCATAAACTGAATTACGAAAGCAATCTTACTCATAAAATCATCAAGGGTGCTAAGGATAAGACTTAAGTCAATTACAGATACATTCGGATAAGCCGCAACCAACTCACGTTGATATTTTGAAGCCTGCTGCTTGTCATCGGTTTTGGTCATCAAGACGAAAAACTGCGGGGCTTGTTCCAGTACACCGTTTGGAAACACGAAGATGAAATTAGTCTGAATACGTTGCCAGTCAATATCACGGTAGCTACCGATGTAGGTTTTTATCTGCACGCCCTGTACATCAAAGATTACTTCATCTCCAATATCCACCTCAAGGTTGTCTAACATGCTTTCGCTGATGGACACAAATATTGAATCATCAGGGTTGATAACTTCAGGCATGATCTCCCCTTTTAACAATGTCTCAGAGTCAATGAGAGAGTCCCGATAGGTAACTCTGTATTCCCTGGTTATTGCCCAGTTGGAAACATTATCGGTTGTATCCTGCTGTATCTCCCTTACTGTCTTGCCCTTAATACTTTGAATCCGCATAGTAACAATCGGTACCAGCTGTTGCACCTCAAGATTGTTATCATTGGTAAGTGCCACTATCCCATCTTTCTGATGAGGCTGAATATCAAATAGTACCGTGTTAGATCGAGTACCCGACCCCACAAATTCAACCTGATTGAGAAGACTATTTTGCACCAGGCTGAGAGTTGAAACCAGGAAAGCCCCAAGCCCAATTACCACCACTAATACCGTCGTTTGATTATTGGGTCTGAAAAGATTGGCTAAACTTTGGCGCCATACAAACCCCCAACTGTGTGGAAAAAATCTCTTAACTAGATAGATAAGCCCCTTTGCTACCGCTGTAAGCAACAAGAAGGCTGCTATGAGGGTTAAGAAGAAGGTACTACCATTGAATGCACTTTCTGTTTGATAGATGGCAAATGTCAATGGGAAAATCAGGGTGAGTAAAATTATACTCAGTCTCACCTTCGAAAAGCGCTTGATCTTCTCAAAACCTGTTCTCAATACTGTTAATGGAGGGATGGTCCTTACATTAGTCAGAGGCAAGAATGAGAAAAGAATTGAGATTACTAAACCAAGTAGCACACCCTCGAGTATGGCACTCCAGGATATGGCAAGTGTAATATCAAGTGGAATGAGGTCGCTAAGGAGCAGCGGGGCAAAATATTGTACCACCACACCCAGAAATGCACCTAACATACTCCCTATCAGTCCTATGATCACGGCCTGAACGAAGAATATATTGAAGGATTGCCAACCGCTGGCACCCATGCACCGTAACACCGCTACAGACTCCTTCTTTTCCTGCACATAAATGTGTACCGAACTGGCAACCCCGATACACCCCAAGATCAGCGCTACAAAGCCAAGCAGATTAAAAAAGCGGTATAGGTTCTCAAAACTCTGGCCTAGCTCCTCCTTCCTTTCAGCCACATCATCATAACCATAGCCGTACTTCCTCAAGGTGGGCCTAATTTGCTTTATGATCTCATCGGCCTGGGCAGTGGTCTCCGTCTTAAAATATCTTTTGTAGTTAACCCTACTTCCATATTGAACCAGACCAGTTTCCCGCAAGTATTTCATAGGGATATAGACCGAGGGTGCAAATGTAGATGACAAACTACCCGTACCGGGAATTGCCTTCACAATGCCAGCTACCGGAAATGCCAAAGTTCCTACCCTAATCGAGTCTCCTGAACTAACTTCATACTGCGTGGCTATGTTTTCATCAAGTACGGTGTAGAAACCATCTTTTACCTTTGAAAAGGCATCTTCGGGCACTGTTTCTACTTCGCCATAGAAGGGAAAATCACCATCCACTGCTATTATCTGTACCAGCCTGGTGCCACCAGCATCACTGAGAAATAGCACCATGGAAGCCATTCGGGCATCGGTGGCTTGAGGCACCTGGATAGTGTCGAACATGGCAATTACCGTAGAATCGAACCCTTTGTTTGTATTAACCACGAAATCAGCTCCCAGCAATTCCTTTGCCTGAGAATTTATATCAGATTGGAGATTGTCATTGAACGAATTGATCGCTACCAGGGCGGCAATGCCAATAATGATGGAAGAAATGAATAAGAATAGGCGAGAGAAGTTCTTACGAGCATCTCGCCATGCCATTTTCCATACCCACTTATCGTTAAGTATGTTTCTTTTCTTCTTTTTAATTCTAATGATATACTCCACTATAGTGCTTTGGCTAGTTTTTGATCTGCGACCAACTTACCTCCTTTGAGTTGAATAATGCGATTAGTATTCTCCGCCAAGGCCATGTTATGGGTCACCATAACCAGTGTGGTTCCTTCTTCCTTATTTATATCAAAAAGCAAGTCTGTTACTGTGTTGGCAGTTTCCTCATCGAGGTTGCCAGTTGGCTCATCTGCGAATAATATCTTGGGTGAAGAGATAAAAGCCCGGGCGATGGCCACTCGTTGCTGTTCTCCCCCGGAAAGCTGCGATGGATAGTGGGTAATCCTGTCTCCCAGACCTACCCTACCCAGCAACTCTTTGGCTTTGGCGGCTATGCCTTTTTCGCCGCGCAATTCCAGGGGAATCATTACATTTTCTAAGGCTGTTAGTGTGGCCAACAGCTGAAAATTCTGAAAGACGAAACCCACATTATGGTTTCGGACGTAGGCTCTATCATCCTCATCAAGAGCGTTCAATTTTATACCTACCAATGAAATTGTACCTTCAGAAGGCAAATCCAGCCCGGCACAAAGTCCAAGAAGTGTAGTTTTACCACTACCGGAAGGACCTACTATAGCAACTGATGACTTTTCTTCAACGGCAAAGCTGATATCATCGATCACAGTCAGCTCGTTCTTAGCTGATTTAAACTTTTTTACTAAATTTTGAACTTCAAGTATTTCCGGCATAATTTTTTCGAAACAACGCTAAAGGATTAGCGTAACAATTTTACAAAAGAGTTTGTTCTTTATTATGAGTAAGTTAAGCTTATTAAAGGTAAATCTTCGACGAGTTTATACGTCATTGTACGTTATATGTCTGCTACTGTTGGCCTCATTTACCTTCTTGGACGAAGAGAAGACCATAATATTTTACGGAGATAGTTTAACAGCGGGATATGGTCTTACACCAGAGCAAGCTTTCCCGGCTTTAGTGGAGAAATATCTGGGCGAAAAGGGGCACAACTACAAAGTGGTGAACGCTGGTGTTAGTGGTGAAACAAGTGCCGGCGGTCTATCAAGGATCAACTGGGTGTTAAATCAGCCGGTGGACATATTCATTCTTGAGTTGGGAGCCAATGACGGTTTGCGAGGACTGCCTTTGACTCAAACCAGGGAGAATCTACAGGGGATAATTGATCGCGTCAAAGCCAAGAACCCTGGAGTTAAGGTAGTAGTAGCTGGTATGATGGTGCCTCCAAACATGGGAGAATCCTACGCTTCGGAGTTTATATCAATTTTTCCGGAAATCGCTAGACAGAATGATGCTGATTTAATTCCCTTTCTTTTAGAGGGAGTCGCTGGCGATCCCACCCTAAACCTGCCTGATGGCATACACCCAAATCCTGAAGGGCAGAAAATCGTTGCAAACACCGTAATGAAGGTGTTGGAAAACCTGCTCTAAACCCTCCCCTTTCTTCGTGTTTTTGCTAAATTATGATCTTGTTCAAAGCAATAGCCCTAGCTTTTGTTAATGGAAAGAGATCTTAGAACCATCAAAGTAATATTGCTCATCTTTGGTGGAATCGTAATCGTTTACTTACTACACATCCTTGCTACGCTCCTGATACCGCTGGCTCTGGCGTTGTTCATTGCAATTTTACTCCAGCCAATTCTCGCCTGGTTTGAAAGAAAACGCTGGCCATTCAGCCTCAGTCTCACCGCCATTTCCATCACCACACTTTCATTCCTGGCACTATTCGGTACAATCTTTTACCAGACAGGCCTCAGCATTGCCGAGGAGAAAGATGTGCTGTTGGCTCAGATCAACACAAAGCTAGACGGCATTTTTGCCTGGGTAAACTCTCTGCCTGGTATTGATCTCAAAGCTGAACAGTTTACGGAAATGTTCACCAATATCATTTCCAGTGACTGGTTGCTGAAATCCTCAGGAGTATTCGCAGGCATCTTGGGAGATTTCACCGGAACCTTCTTCATGACTGCTCTTTACCTGATCGCATTCCTCGGTGGAATACTTAAGTATGAGCAATACATACGGTACCTTGAAGAAGGAAATGCCAGTAAGCAGGATAATCTTCTACAAAGCTTTGAGCAAGTTAAGACTTCGATTACCACATACATTAAGATTAAATTTTTTGTGAGTTTTCTCACCGGTCTGGGGTTTGCCTTAGCCTGCTGGTTATTCGGAATCAACTTTGCCATCTTTTGGGGCTTTTTGGCCTTCATTCTGAATTTTATTCCAACAGTTGGTTCGATCATGGCTACCATTCCACCAATCGCACTGGGGTTGGTTCAACTAGATGGCACGGGAGTAGTATTTTTGCTTTTGGCAATTTTGGCGTTAATCCAGGTTATTTTTGGAAATATCGTAGAGCCGAGGCTCATGGGCTCCAGTCTGTCGCTTAATACCGTGGCAGTGATTTTAGGCCTGGTCTTCTGGGGCTACATCTGGGGTATTACAGGAATGATACTATCTGTACCGCTCCTGGTATTGGTAAAAGTTATACTTACGCAATTTCCGGAAGCTACTATTTTGGTTCGGTTAATGGGGGCTAGTGGAGTAAATAGCAATGAGGAATAAACTTTCATTTTGGCTGATGCTATTGCTATTGTCTTTCTCCGCGTTTGCACAGGAGGAGGATGAAGAAGTTACTATACGCAAGCAGAATCCACTTAGCAAAAAGGCCGATTTTGATAAGCCAAGACCAAAGATTATAGAACTGGACTACATCTTAGTACAACGATTCCCAGCTATGTCTACATCTGAAAGCCAGGGAAATAGCCAAGCCGATGTTGACAAGAACAACACCGTTAGATTTAAGATGAAGTTTCCCATTCTTTTAAAGGATAAGACACAACTATTTGGCGGATTTAGGTACAGCAGAGAATCATTCAGTTTCGATGATATCAGGGAGACCAATTACGACCTTTATCAGCGGCTAGAAAATAGAAATCTAAAAGCTGCTTCCATGGAATTGATTTTCCGTAAAACACTTGCTGAAAACAAGTACCTTTTCGCATATGTACAAGGCTCATTAAACAGCGATAAGATCCAGTTCGAGAATATTCAGAATCAACTGAAGACTACTTTCTCAATAGTTTATAACGTTAGGAAGAATCCCCATACAGAATTTGGCTTTGGTGCTGGCTTCGGCTTTCAGTTTGGTAGGCCGGTTTACTTTCCAGCCATCATTTATAACCACGATTTTAGCAATCGTTTGTCTTTGTTGTCTCTACTCCCGAAGAAGTTTGATTTTAGATACACTTTTTCTGAAAAGATGTATTTGTATGCGGGAGTTAAGGCTGGTGGCGCCAGCTACCACATGCAGAACAACCCCGTTTCTGGATTCGAAAATGTAGAGTTTAGACAGTCAGGTATTTTCTTTAGAGCTAAACTAGAACGCGAGATTTATGACTTTCTCTGGTTCTCCGTTTCCGCTGGTCATCGACAGCCATTGAACATCTTTATTTCTGAACTGGGTAAAAGAAGGAGAGATAGCATCATCGATGTAGACGCTGACCCATCGCAGTACTTTGAATTATCATTATTTCTGGTAATACCCCGAAAGATCTATAAGCGGGCCAAAGGACGCTAGGATGAGCTCTTCTTCCAAAATAGCCAGCACTTCCTGAATCTACTACGCCAGACCTCCCGTTTAATAGCCTATCTACGTTCATCAAACAAATAACCCTATGAAGTATAAAATTGCTACAATCGTTATTGTCAATCTGGCCGTTGCGTTTCTGTTTGCCTTTACCTACAACTCTGAGCGAGTATCTGATGAGGATGCCAGGGCCGCTGAAGAAGTAAAGGAACTAATATTGAAGGCTTATATAAACGGAGCTTTCAATGGATTAGATGCAGATGCCATGAGGTCTGGTTTCCACCCCGATTTTGCCATCTTTTCAGCAAAAGGTGAAGATATTAATCGCTACCCTATTGGCGTCTGGGCTGACGGAGTTGAGAAACGTAAAAGCAGCCCGGAATTTGACGCGGCTAAGAATCAGTGGGGTCATAAGTTCGCCAACATCGATGTTACCGGTGGATCTGCCACAGCAAAAATCGAATTGTCTAAAGATGGCAAACTGGTTTACACCGACTACCTCTCGCTTTTAAAATTTGACAGCGGATGGAAAATAGTTGCCAAAGTGTACCATAAACACTAGAAAATCTTAATTACAAAAAAGCCACCTATAAGGTGGCTTTTTTAATCACAATAATTAAGTAGTATTAAAATTCCAATCCCATTGTGAAAGTAAAGTTCCTATGTAGACGTGTCTCTTGAGTAAAGGTCTCAAACTCGGTTACTTCAAGCTTAACTCGCTGGTGTCTGTAGCCCCATAAAAATATGAACGCTCCCCTCCTCTTATTCACACGCAGGCCCAGGGCTGGGTTAAAGAACACACCACCAACCGATTTATCCCAGCGGCTCCACTCCCTGTCAAATGCAAAGCCCCAGCCTAGATTAGCGCGATAAAAGGGAGTAATGCGGGACTTAAGCAGATCACCAACCACACTGGCATAAAGTGGCATCACCTTGCTATCTCCATAATAATCCAAGCCAATACCCACCCCAGTATGTAGCAATCGGTTAAACTTGTAACCATTGATAGTGTGAATAGAAAAGAACACTTCTGTGTAATGATCCTGAACGTCCCACCAAACGTTCTCAACCTTGTTTAATGTAAAACCAAACTCGGTGGTGTTAAAATAACCATTGGTTTCCGGAGCTTCGAAATGCAGCATTTTGGCTTTGTCTTTTATGGAATACACCTCGTCATAGTAAAACCTCACTTGCTCCCGGCCGCTAATCAGCAGTTCAATATACTCGCCTGGTTTGTTGGCGGTAATAATTCCATAGATAACGCTTCCATTCTTTAACTTAACCTTGTCGTTGTAAACATTTTGGGTGAATGCAGCTGTCGCAGAAAACAGCAGAAGTATGACCAGAATCCTTTTCATATCGATAATTATTGGGCACCAACAATAGGTATGGTGCTACACAATGTGATGTTCGTTGGGTCGATATAATTGAATTGATGGAGACCGTCTTCACCAATAAGGATCAACACGTTATTGAAAGGTATTACATCAAATCCGTGAATATCATTCTGCTCAAAAACCAGGTTACTGCTAATAGCATTAGGGTCGTTAGCGTCAAAAACCTTGAGTCCGAAATCCCCCTCTGTAATGAATAGCAAGTCGCCATCTTTGCCCAACCCATGAGGGTTTTGCATTGGGTAAGTACTGACCAGTGTCGGGTTGTCGATGTTCGATATGTCAATTACATCTAACTGATTGGTAAAGCCTTGGCATTCATTGCCGGACCGAAGAGTTATATAAGCCAACTCGCCATCAACGATAACGGGATCACAAGTTGTGGCATGTTGGAATGTTGATCGGAAAGTTGGTTCGGCTGGATTTTGGTTGTCGTAGATGTGCATACCATTTTGGGCCCCAATAAACAGGAAGTCCTCATATGGAAAAATCGTTTCGATTCCCCAGGGCAAATCTACGGTTGAGGCCTTGATTGGATTCTCGGCAGTTGCCACGTCAAAAACATGCATGGTGCTAAAATCAACTGCATAGAGATTTTGTTCATAAATAGCGAATCGCGCCATAGAACCAGCTATACCCTGTGGGGAAGAATTGTTACCGGAGTTATTTCTCATAGCATCAAATGATGCAGCCTCGGCCACTGCCACGCCTCCGGCAAAAAACACCACTCCACCAAATCCGCCGCTACAATCTTCATTAATGTCCACTGCCTCTTTTTCAACCCAATCCGTAATCACCATCCCATCGGACGCGGCAAAACCTCTAACAGTATTGAAAAGCGGAAAGGCGTCCTCAATCCTATCAACTAGTTTAATGTTGTTAATATCACCAATATCAATAGCTACAAGGTCTACATAGCTATCTGCATATAAGATGTTTTCTTTCACAGCCATGTCGAAGTTGCCTGGAATGTTAACAAATGCCAGTGGTTGCGGAGATTTTACATTGCGATTGTCATAAATGTGAATTCCTTTACCTGCATCGCCAACCAGGAGGTAGTCGCCATAGATGTATATCTTTCCCGGCACTTCAAGGTCTCGTGGAGCCTCCGTGGCAAATGAATTTCTGACGTCCGTCATGGAGGCATATACAGGCTCGAAGTAAGTATACTTCACAACCGTTTCGCACTTATCAGTGCAGCTGTTTAATACTACGCTTAGGAAAAGTAGTAAGGCTACGAATGCAACAATCTGGAACGAAAGTGCTTGTTTACTGAAATACTTGGTCATTAGGTTCTTCATTTTGATCTATCTGGGTTCAGCTCTCTTGTTGGACCCAGCATAATTAAAAACCGTTGGAACGTGGAGAGAAATTAATCGAATATATATTTCAACCTTACGCCAAGGCCCAAGGATCTAGGTCGGCTGCCGAAGCTCTGCCCGGGTTTAGTAAGAGCACTGATAGAATGTTGAAAGTTCGGCTCTATGGAGATCATATAATTGCCACCCAGTTTGTAGATTAATTCTGTTCCAATGAGGCCATTTATGTGTACAGCTCTGAAGGGGGCATCGGCACCCGGTCTCACTTCGATCGCATCAAATGAGCCTTGATCATCGCTGATAGTATTCTTCAGGAGAAACCTTGTGGACAGACCAGTATTTATTGCCCAACTGAATCTACCATTGATTAAGACGTAGCCTACCTCCACCGGAAAGCTTATAAATTCAAAAGTGTTATTAAGGTCGATCGGCTCTGGACTAGATAGAGCCTGGGTATTTTCATCGAAATTGGCATTATAGAAAAATAATGGTGCTCTCAAACCAGAAGCGGCATTTGCGGCAATAACTGTGCTACTGGCATCTGCATTTTGCACTGAATACTGCAGTCCTCCCTGCAGAATCCATTTCCGTGAAACTTGCTTACCTACGCTAAAACCCATGGCATAGGAGAAAGCAGGATCCTGTCTGAGGTCATTGTCAGCACGACTAGTATTGATATCACCCGGACCGCTATTCAGTTGGGCTTCACTTTGTAATCCATTGCTTGGGCCAAAGTTAGGATCGAAGCTATTGGCAGACATACCCAGCCCAGCCCATAGTCCGTTATTCTCTTCCTCTTCTTCTTCAATTTCGGGCAGCACAGGAATGCTGTAAATACCAGGACTTAGGGTAGTGATGTTTGCATCTGGAAGCCAATCAATATTTGAGGCAATCGACATCAGTGGCATTCTTGCTACTGCTCTATCAGCCAAAACTTCACTATCCGCAGCGTCTTGGATGGCTGCGCTATTATCTGAATCAGCCTCCTCCTCATTAATGTTAGCTAGGCGGTCAATTGCATTATCTTCCATATCAGCTGCTAAGGTATTTGCGTTCTCTTCCGTTTCATTCCCAGCATTTTGAGATTGCGTCTCCAAAAGGTCAGCCTTCTCATCAGTCTCTGTCTCCGTACTTGCTATTGATTCACTATTTGATTCTTTTGGCAATTGCGATTGATCTGGGAGCCTTTCTTCATCATTCCTGGTCGATGGCTGTTGTGCCACTTGTGATTCAGTTGGGTTTGAGCGATCCCAAAAGATATTGACTCCACCTACTCCAATGGCCAGGGCCAATGATGCGGCAGTCATTAGCTGTAATACGAGCAAACGCTTCCGGAATTTACCGGAGTCACCACTTGTTAAGGAGGCGTCAACCTTATTCCATACTTGCTCGGAGGGTGTTATCTCCGCCCCTTCAAACGCATCCTGGAATTGCTCTTCAAAATTTCTATTAAGCTTGTCCATAGTTTACACTTTCAGCTTTCTCAATCATTTCTCTCAGCAACATTTTCGCTCTTGCATACTGAGACTTGGAAGTTCCAACACTGATATCAAGTTTCTTGGCAATCTCATTATGATTGTAACCTTCGATAGCATAAAGGTTAAAGATCACCTGGCATCCTGTTGGCAGTTCTTGAATCATCTTAAGTAATTCAGTGAAGTGATACTCCCGTATAGGTATATCACCTGCATCTGGCATTTGCATCTCATAAACATCAGACATTGGAAAGAGATACAGCTTGCTTCGTTGGTGATTCAACGCCGTATTGACAAGAATTTTTCTCATCCATGTTTCGAGCTTTGCCTTGCCTTCAAATGACTTTATACTTCTGAATATTTTAATGAAGGCCTCTTGCAGAACATCTTCTGCCTCTAACTGCGACTTGCAATAGCGCAAGGCCACTACCAATAACTTCTTCGAAAAAAGATCATATAATTCCCGTTGAGCCTTACGGTCTCCGCGGGCACAGCCGTCTATTATCACGGCCTCCTTCTCTGAGATCTTGCTATGTGATGTTGAGTCCAACGTTGTACTTATTTGACACTACCACAATGAAATTGGTTGGAAGTGGTTATATAAATACGAAGTTAATTCCGAATATTGCCATCACAGTTATTCTTGTATGCTTATCCGATTGCCCAAAATTATACTAATCCTCTATTTATCAATGGCTTGTGTGCCACTAGATCAAAGTGGATCCGGTGATGGCAACAATCGCAAGAGATTGGTTTACGAAGATTTTAATTATGAATATGAAATAAAGACTGTTCAACTCTATCCAAATCTTCAGGTTCAAAACAATACATTACAACCAGCTGTACTTCCTCTTAGCCAGGAATCTCTGTTGGTCCTGGCATTCGACGATTTGGTTGAAGAAATAGACAATTACTACGCCAAAATCATCCATTGCAACCGAAACTGGCAGCCTTCACAATTAAATGACTTGGAATTTCTTGATGAGTACAACGAGTTTCCTATTAACGATTATGACTTCTCTGTAAATACTCGCACCCCCTATGTTCATTACAAACTGGCGTTGCCAAGGGTAAAGTTACCAGGAAACTATTTGCTTAAGGTATATCGCAGTAATGAAGCCGATGTTGTCCTCACCAGGCGATTTATGATCTTCGATAATGCAATACAGATCAATTCCGACCAATCATTGTCGGCACTGAATTCAGTAATCAGAACTAATCAACAGATATCTTTTGATTTGAGTTATGCGAATAGCGGTCTTGACATTCGCAACCCCTTGCAAAACATTGCGGTGGTTATACGGCAAAACCAGCGGTGGGACAACGCCATTACCGAGTTGAAACCGTCTTTCATTCGCGAAGGACAACAAGTACTGGAATATCGTCACTTCAATCTTGAAAATAATTTTCCCGGTGGTAATGAGTTCCGCTTTTTTGATTTGCGGTCCCTGCAACATTTTGGTCAAAATGTGGATGCCGTGAGAATTGGGCCAACCGATGTAAAGGCCAGAATCCTGGTTGATCTACCCCGAACCGGACAAGCCTATGCTCAGAACAATGATCTCAACGGTAATTTCATTGTGGCCAATGCCGATACTGGAGATGGCAATTTAGATGGTGATTATGTAGACATAACTTTCACCCTGCAAACGGAGCCAACTGGAGGTCAGGTGTTTGTTTATGGTGCCCTCAGCAATTGGCGACATCAGAATCCGATGACCTATGATTCTCTATTTGGTGGCTATCGCAGTGTTCTCAAGCTGAAACAGGGTTGGTATGATTATCAGTATGAAATTCGAGGAGATTCTCTTAAATCGTACCACTATGAGGGCAGCCATTTTGGGACAGAAAACCAGTATGAGATCTTTGCCTACTATTACGACATCAATCGTCGTATCGACTTATTGGTTGGCTACTACGCATTTGGAGTGAACAGCCGCAATCGCTAGCTGTATTTCACAATCCCCCCCCGTAGTTATAGTTTATTCTTAAAAAAATAACATTTCTCGTGCAGCGTTATTCTCACCTCAGCCGTTCTAGGGTTGAAATGATTAAAAACTCAAAAACTCCACGATGAAATTTAGAAGAGTCATTGCCCCACTTTGCTTGACAAGCCTACTATTCCACGCCTGCGATAATGTGGACCCAGACGACTTCAGCAATGCCCAGTATCTCAATGTCAATATTGACTGCGATCAGTCATTTATCATTGATAAAGTAGAATTAGGAGCTGGAGAGGGAGAGATACAAATCGAATATCAAAACGAACTTATATCGCTTGTAACCTACAGCGGGAGTGACAGCGGATACCGCCTTCCGTACTCGGATGAATACACGTATGACGACGATGGTATGTTAATGCAGATAAAGCGAAGTTCTGTTAAAAATCCATTCACTCTTGTTTTTAGCCGTAATGAAAGCAAACAGGTAACCAGGGTCACAGCGACACGGCTGGTAGCGAAAATCGTCAACGGCAATATTACTGAGGTTGATGAAATTGAGAGCATCCAGGAAATTCAATACGACAGCGACGGGCTTCCTGAGAGGGTATTATTCAAGTATGTTGACGAGGATAATAATGAACAGCTATTCCAATTTGCGTTTACCACTTTTGATGATGAAGGCAACCTGCTTGAAGAGACTGTGCACTTGGTGGAAACCAAAGGGCAGATTGTTGAAACCACTATATTCAGCTACGAGTATTCCAATCATAACAATCCTTTCAAAGTAAGCCCCAACAATAAACTCTTTGGAGGCTTGTTACCATTGGCACAAAGTAGATTCTCAAAACCAGCAGTGCTCCATGGTATTCCCCTCGTAGATTGGTATTGGGGCCAAGCCAGTGGAATCTCGGTACAAAATACGGGCTTCCAATCTCCAAAAGTTCTAGAGGGCCTACATGTTACCACATTTACCACAGACAACTCAGCATTAAAGAGCCCGCGCGGAGGATGGCAGTATCAGCTTAATAATTGCGGTGCTCCTGGCATTGTTACACACATCAGGAATGGAGGCATCGATCAAATTATCAAAATCCGGTATCGAAACTAGTACCCTTCTCATTCGAAATAGAAATGACAGTTATCAAATTGTACTCCGAGCAAGAACTGGTACAGGGATGCTTAGATCAAGATGAGAGAGCCCAGGAGAAGTTGTTTCGGATGTACTATGGTTATGGGTTAGTGGTGGCGATGAGGTATTGCACAAATGAGGAGACAGCGAAGGAAGTATTAAGCGATAGTTTTCTAAAGGTGTTTCAAAAGCTTCATACCTATAAGATTAATACCAATTTTAAAGCCTGGTTTGGTAAAATAGTCGCCAACACAGCCATCGACAAAGAACGTAGTACTGGCGGTTATATTTATAAAGACCTTGCTCATGCCGAAACACAACTGAGCACCGAAAACCAGGCTGTAAGCTCCTTACATAATGTCGATGTGCTGAGAATGCTTCGACTACTTCCAGAGCGCTACCGGTTAGTTATTAACCTCCACGAATTCGAAGGCTATAGCCACCAGGAAATTGGCAGTATGCTAGGCATTGGTGAGAGCTCATCCCGCGCTTTGCTTAGTCGAGGCCGAAAAATACTTAAAGATATTTTGAACAAAACCATGAAAAGAGATGAAAGAATACGGCGAAAAGGAAGCTATTGAGTTCATCAAGGAGAACCTGGAGGCTTATTCTCCAGAACCAACGGAGCAAGAATGGATTGCACTGCGGAAACGACTTGCGAAAACCCACAAAAAAAGAAACAAGGCAGGCTACGCTGCGATTGGAATAATACTATTTCTTTCGACAGCTACCTTGTACGCAATGAAGTCTGAGAACGTAAAGGGTGTATTAGAGAAATTTCTAATTGCAGCCTTGCAAGATATTAGCGGAAAAGAAGTGGTTATGGTTGAAATCACACCTGATTCCGAACGAGTCATTCCATTTCCTTTAGTTGCAAAACTGGATTACAGTTTGCCAGCTTCCGAAGCCGCTATTCCGAACTTGCCAACCATCCAACCGCAAAATCAACTTGTGGCCAATCAAAAACGAGGCATTGTCCTGATATCAGATGAAGATCATTCAGAATCCTCAGACAGCAACCCTAACCAAAGCCAGGCTGCCTATGAATCACTTTCTGGACGCCTCGCGGGGGTATCAGCAGACGGATTTATATATACTGAGTCATTACCATCCAAATTGTCTCCGAAGCCATTACCTTTTAATGATTGGCATCTAACTCCAATGGCAACTTCGCTAAGTGATTTTTCCAAATCGATTGCCTCTGGATCAAGCTCAAACGGGCGAGAAAGTGAGGTGGTCACTACTAACACGAAGATCAATGGCATTAAGCTAGCACTTGTTACCAGGGGAAATGTAAACTTCGCCAAAACCACTCCAGACTACGACCCCAGCCTGAGAAACACGGCGGTGAGGTATTTCAACTACAGCAGCGATTGGGCATGGGGATTTGCTGTTGGGGCAACTATCACAAAACCGCTTAGTACCAAACTATCGGCTACGTCTGGCTTAGAGTTGGATTTTCAACGACTTGAGCGTAGAGAAAATTCCCTGGGAAGACTTTGGAATGATGCCAGACGAATTACAGAACTCAATTCCTATGTAGTAAACATTCCAGTGCGTGTAAATTATCACCTTGACTTTGGTCACAAGTGGCTCTACCAGGTATCATTGGGGTTATCTAATTCGCTATTTGCAAGTGAGAAGTTAAGGCAATTTGAGGTGGACGAAGCTCAAAGCATATTGATAACCAGTAATACCAAAAGTTATCGCTTCAATAAATTTCAACCAGTAAGTCATATTACTGCACAAATAGGATTCCACAGACCGATATTTAATAGAGATGTCCTACTTCAGCCTTACATTAGCATTCCTACTAGGGAGTTAGGGTCAGAAAAGGTACGTTACGGGCAAATCGGGCTATCTCTTGAAATGGCATTCAACAACTAGTTCTAGTTGAGAAGGCAGGATTGCAATTTGATAACCAAGGAAGAATCAAACATTAAACCTAAAGTGCATGACATCACCGTCCAGCACTTCATACTCCTTGCCTTCTATCGCCATCTTGCCAGCTTCCTTGCAGGCTAGCTCGGTTTTGTAAGTCTCATAGTCAGCTAACTTGATTACTTCAGCCTTAATAAAACCTTTTTCGAAGTCTGTATGAATTACCCCGGCTGCTTGTGGGGCTTTCCAGCCCCTTCGAATGGTCCAGGCCCGCACTTCCTTTGGGCCGGCGGTGAAATAGGTAATTAGACGCAGTAGGTCGTATGTTGCTCTAATTAATTTGTTGAGCCCCGATTCTTCTAATCCATATTCCTGCAGAAACACCTCCCTTTCCTCCGGGTCTTCAAGTTCGGCAATTTGAGATTCAATAGATGCCGAGACTATGATGAGCTGGGCATCCTCATCTTTGATTGATTCCCGGAGCGCGTCAACATGGCTATTTCCAGATTGCAGAGAGGCTTCATCTACATTAGCCACGTAAATTACTGGCTTGGCAGTAAGAAGCTGAAGATCGGCAACCACTTTTTTGTCATTATCGCTAAGCTCAGCATTTCTGATGTTCTTACCTTGTTCTAATGTCTCTTTTAACAAGGTGAAGACTTCCATCTCTTTCTTTGCGGCAGCATCTCCCGATTTGGCAATCTTTGCTACTCGCTCTATTTTCTTTTCAATTGTTTCCAGATCTTTCAATTGCAGCTCCGCGTCAATGATCTCCTTGTCAAAGACCGGGTTCACTTTGCCATCAACATGAACGACGTTTTCATCATCGAAGCAACGCAATACATGTATGATGGCATCAACCTCTCTAATATTGGCAAGAAATTGATTGCCAAGTCCTTCCCCCTTACTTGCGCCCTTTACGAGGCCAGCAATGTCAACAAACTCCATTGTGGTAGGAATTACCTTTTCTGGAGAAACTAATTCTGTAAGTGTTTCCAATCTTGAATCTGGGACGGAAACTACTCCTACATTAGGTTCGATTGTACAAAAAGGGAAGTTTGCTGCTTCAGCTTTCGCGCTGGATAGCGCATTGAAAAGTGTTGATTTACCCACATTTGGTAAGCCAACAATACCTGATTTTAGTGCCACTAATAGTGATTAATTTAATTCCTGAAAACTCTATATTGTCTAAAGCCACGATATAGCTCTAAACTCGAAACCCTGAGTATGGTGTAGAAAGGAATTGCGGAGATCATTCCAAACATACCGCCAACTAGCCCTCCTAACATCAGTTTGCCCAGCGTTGCGCCGGCAAAGATAACAACAAAAATCTCCAATGGATGTGCTTTTACACTTTTCGAAAATATCAGTGGTTGAAAGAGTAGATTGTCTGCAAGTTGAACTGTACTGAAAACTGCTATAATCTTAAAGACCAGGAAAAGCAAGGTTTGGCTATCATTGACACCTATACCTGCCGAAACCCCGATCGCTATTCCAAAAAGTGCGCCCAGCAACGGGCCCAGGTAGGGAATTAAATTGGCAACAGCAGCGAAAACAGCGATGGTTAGCGCGTACTTAATTCCTAAAATACTTAGGCCAATAGCAGCCAGGCTAAATATTGCAAACATCTGCAGCAGTAACCCGGCCAGATAGTTGGAGAAGAGCTTATCAATTTTGCTGAATGCGGAAATGCTTACTTCAAAATATCGATTGGGTATTAATGCAATCAATCTCTTTCGCATTGGGCCCATCTCGTAGAGGAGGAAGAAAGTTATAAAAGTAACAGCGACTAATCCGATAAAGAAGCTGCCAGTAAGTGATAGTAGTACATTTATTATGCTTCCAAAGTTTAATTCCTGGATCAGTCCCACTAAGCCTTCCTGGAGCTGAATAGCCAGGAAGCCTTCCTTCTGATCTGTAAGGTTATAAGAAATCATAAAATCTTCTATAGCCTTTAAGGGGCCTGCCATCTTCACAATCAATCGGTCATAATTGATGCCGCTCAAAACTTCAACCTGGTCGGAAACAACTGGGCTAAATAGATTTAGGAACAGACCAATTACCAGGATAAAGATCCAAAATGATATAAGTACGGCAACGATTCTTGGGGTTCTGATTTTAAAGAACTGGGTTCTGTCAATGTAGTTGGTTATTGGCTTTAGTATAGATGAAATAACTATGGAGATGACGAAATAGAAAAAGATGTTAGAGAACAGCCAAGCCAAGAGGCCTATGGCCACAACTGCCAAGATGATATATACCAGGTTGCGGTTTATCATATGGTTAAAATAAAAAAAGGCCCTTGCAACAACAAGAGCCTTTGAATGAGTTTATGTAGAGCTTACTCCCATTTGAGCTCGCTATCTATTCCTGATTCTTCGTCTTGAGCTTCAGCCTCAACGGTCTCTGTTTCTTCAGTAGGTGTTGTGTCCTCAGGGGCCTCTGCAACTGCTTCCTCTGTTGCCGGAGTCTCAGCTTCAGGTGATGGATCTGTGACGCTTGCCGGAGCAGACTCAAATTCTACAGAGCTTTTCTCAAATTGACTAAAATCCACTTCGGGCATCAATTCATCTTTCACGTGATTAACGGTATTATTGAGGGCATTAACGAATTTGTCAAAATCTTCTTTGTACAGGAAAATCTTATGCTTCTCGTAGCTGTAGCCATCATCCTTATACCTTCTTTTGCTTTCAGTGATTGTTAAGTAGTAGTCATTCGAACGCGTTGCCTTCACATCAAAGAAATAAGTACGCTTACCTGCCCTGACTCTTTCCGAAAAAATTTCCTGCCTTTCGGCACCATTATTCTCTTCCACGATCCTTTAAGTTTTAGTTAAATTCTTGATTTTTTACACAAAATTCCGGTTAAATATAGTATAATAAATCAGATTATTGCAAATGATAATTGGTTATTTGCACAACATTTGGAGGCAATTTTCGTTGCTAATTTTTTTGCCCCTAGGGCTAATTAACGGAGATTTCCCACTCCAATACCAAAGAAAATACGTTAGTCTAGTCAGAGGCAGAACAAGGTAGTAATTCATGAAAGTAGATCTCAATCAGGTTCGGGAATTTGTTAACATTGAGTTCTTAGCAAAACAACTAGTTGAGGGCTTCATAACCGGCCTTCACAAGTCGCCATATCACGGCTTTTCCGTAGAATTTGCTGAACACCGATTATACAATACAGGAGAAAGCACCAGGCACATTGACTGGAAAGTATATGCCAAGACTGATAAATTGTTCGTAAAGCGATATGAGGAGGAAACTAATCTTAGGTGCCAAATAGTGGTAGACAACTCCTCATCCATGAGATATCCTAAGGAGTCGAACGGAAAGTTACAATTCAGTATCTATGGAGCCGCTGCCTTGGCCTATCTTCTTCAAAAACAGCGAGATGCAGTGGGGCTCACCACATTTTCAGACCAAATAGAACACCAGACTCCGATTAAATCTACCTCCTCCCACCTCAATAAGGTGTTCATTACCCTAGAAAACCTTCTCCAGAACCCTGGAGAGGCCAAAAGCACCAACGTAGCACCAGTTTTACACGAAATAGCTGAGAAAATCCACAAAAGATCGCTGATCATAATTTTTTCCGACATGTTTGACCAGCAGAGTGATTTGGCGGAGATTTTTAAAGCACTACAACATCTTAAGCATAATAAGCATGAAGTGCTTTTATTTCATGTAACAGATCATCAGACTGAATATCATTTCGATTTTGAAGAAAGGCCTTACGAATTTATTGACCTTGAAAGTGGCGAAAAGCTCAAAATTCAGCCATCACAGATAAAAGATAGCTATCGAGACCAGGTGGGAGATTACTACCATAATCTAAAAGTGCGTTGCGGTCAGCTGAAAATTGATCTGATAGAGGCAGACATCCGCAGCGATTACAATCACATTCTTAATTCATACTTGGTAAAAAGAGCTAAAATGAGGTAGGAAGGTGGTTATTCAGCCACCATGCATAAAGGTTTGCTTCTTTTTGAGCTCTTCCTCTGTCTCTACATTGGTGGGGTCAGCAATACAGCAGTCAACAGGGCAAACAGCCGCACATTGGGGCTCATCGTGAAAGCCAACGCACTCAGTACACTTATCTGTAACGATATAGTAGAAGTCTTCGGAACCTGGTTCCTGATCTTGCTTGGAGTCCACCTGCACTCCTTTAAGTGTTGTAATGTGACCATCCAACTTTGTGCCCCCAGACCATGACCATTCTACTCCCCCCTCATAAATTGCCGTATTGGGGCATTCTGGTTCGCATGCTCCACAATTTATACAATCATCAGTAATCATTATAGCCATTTCTCTCCCTCTCTTATTAGTTGATTATCTTTGTTCCTATTCAAAATTAGGTCAAATGGTGCCATTTGACAAAGAATTAGCAATTGCCAATGATACAACAACAAATTGTAGATTCATTTGTTCAGTTGGGAGAACGGCTTGAGAATCTCACCCGCGAAAAGACGGAAGATATTGAAGCCATGGCTCTGGCAGAAAACCCCTGGTTCACTGCTGAAAATGTAGCCTTAGCCATCGAAGGAATTAGAAAATATCTGCATGAAGAAAAGGTAAAGGGATGGCTTAAGTCTTACACTTATTGCAATAACCCAAGCCGTGTGGGGATTATCATGGCAGGCAATATTCCCCTGGTAGGTTTTCACGATTTACTCTGCGTACTGCTAAGTGGCAACCTGGCGGTTGTTAAAACTAGTAGCAAGGATAGCGCTTTAATTGAATGGCTCTTGCGGGAATTTGTAGAAATAAACCAAGAGGCGGCGGCACGGATAGAGATAGTGTCTAAGCTTCAGAATATAGAGGCTGTAATCGCCACCGGAAGTGACAACTCCGCCAGGCAATTCGACTTCTATTTCTCAAAGTACCCAAATCTTATTAGAAAAAACCGGACGTCTGTTGCGGTATTGAACGGCTCGGAAAAGAGAAGTGACTTTGAGGCATTGTCAAAAGATGTATGTCAGTATTTTGGCTTAGGCTGTCGAAATGTATCTAAGGTCTATGTTCCCAGAGATTTTGGCTTTAATGAGTTACTAGAAGTACTGGCTGCTGAAAACACGAACATGGACCATCACAAGTACGCAAATAACTACGATTATAATAAAGCAATTATGCTGGTTAACGGTCGGGAGCATTTTGACAATGGGTCGCTGCTGTTGACAAATAGTGAAGAAATGGTTTCTCCCATTGCCACACTCTACTACCAGTATTATGATAGCTTACCTGCACTGGAACGGGAGTTGGCATCACAAGAAGATAAGATCCAATGTGTAATTGGCAAAGATGGTTGGTTTGGTAATAGCATTGACTTTGGCAAGGCTCAACAGCCAGAGTTGCAAGACTACGCCGACAATGTAGATACTATGCAGTTTCTAAACCGCCTCAGTGTCAACTAAACTATTCGCCTCGTAAGATTTCCACCCATCCGGTGTACTCCCTTCCCGCAATTACTAGTGTGTAATAATAGATTCCTTCAGAAACCCCATCAGCTCGCCAGTCATTCTGATAGTCTTTAGCTTCATGTATCAACCTACCCCACCTACTTGAAATCATTAAGCTTGTTTGTGAATCTGGCAGATTACGTATAAAGAAGGTATCGTTATAACCGTCATCATTGGGGGTGAATATATTAGGGAAAATTAGTTGATCATCAAATGGCACATCCGCATTCAGCACAATCTGGCATTGATTATCATCCTCCACAGTTATGCGATACTCTCCAGCGTACAAGTTCTCTAACAATATCTTAGTGGTCTGCGACTGCGGGTCAAAACTGGCCGGCAAGGGGCTCGTGTCGGGCTGAGGGTTATTGAAAACGGGTGTCACCAACTCTGCAGAGACAGTGTAGGGGCCGGTGCCGCCGCTGATATTATCAATTAAGATTGACCCAGTCGCTTCATCAGTAAAAGATTCCGTAATAGTACTTACCTGGGCACTGAGCGGGTTGGCCGGTTTGCCGATGGTTATCGACTCGGAATCCGGACACACATCGTTCAAATCGTTTCTAAACATAATGTTGTTTGTCCCAACCGGAAGATTTGTAAGCATGTCTCCGCTGTTAAAACTTGTCCACACCGCTCCGTCCATAGAGTATTCATAAGGATCTGCCCCGCCATTCACGGTAATCACCGCGCTACCACCGTTGTTGTCTTCGAAGCAAAGGGCACCTACTATTTGGCTCACCTGGGCGTCTATTGTGGTATTAAAAGACACAATATCAATATTGCCACCCGCAAAACAGACGTTAGCATCTTCTATTAGGTAGCCGTATGTACCTACATCCAAATTCTGGAAGTCTGGGCTTGATTGTGTTACGGCGCCATTTGGACCACTAAGTGTGAAGGTGAATGGTGCTACCCCCCCGGAGATATTAAATGTAATTGATCCATTTTGACCATTGCAGTCAGCATCTGCTACGGTTGACGTATGAGTAAAGCAGGGAATACTACAATCGGAAACGTTAATATCTATCGTAGCAACTGGACCATTGCCACAAATGTTTACTTCTGCAATGTAGAAAGTCGTCTTCCCCACCGTGTTAACATCCACTTGTGCTGCCGAAGGTGTAAAGCTTCCACCAGTAGCTACCTGGTTGGTAAGAGCCATATCATCGAACCAAACTAAATTACTTCCAGTTGCGTCCAAAGTGGGGATAGCATCTCCGAGGCAAAGGGCTACAATGGGTATGGCTACACCGGGAGCAATAGGCTCTGCAGTAACTACAACTTGCAACTCTGAAGCCGGGCTTTCATTACAGCCAATATTTTGAGTAACAAAGAATGAAGTTGTACCCGGGGTTGTCAAATCAAGCTCTGAGGGGCCTGGCGTGAAATTGGTGCCGGTACCAACCTGTGTACTTAGGCCAGCATCGCTGTACCATATGATGCCTACACCTGTTGTAGATAAAGTTGGGGCCGCGCTATTTACACAAAGCTCCAATGGACTTGATACTATTGGTGCGGGGCTAAGGTCTACCACGTTGATGTCCACTTGCGCCGCCGGAGACTCACCGCATCCGAGGTCATGGGTTACAAAGAAAGTCGTTGTACCCAAAGTTGAAACATCCAACTGTGCTGGGCCAGGTGTAAAGTTCGGACCAGTACCTACCTGATTTCCTGGCAGCAATCCTGCGTCGTCGTACCAAACTATGTTAGTCCCGACAGCGGTTAGCGTAGGTATGGGGTCATTAAGGCAAATTGTAACACTACTTGTTGTTGGAGGGTTTTGAGTGGAGGGATCAATGGTAATATTGGTAACCCCAGTTGTTGTTACGCAGCCGGCAGCAGTTACAGTCTCTTCTACCTGCACTGTGCCTGTGGGTCCCGAACCCCAGTCTACCACAATTGCATCAGTGTTTTGGCCTGATACGATTGTACCCCCGGTCACAGTCCATAAATAGCTATTGCCCGCCACTGCGAGTGTTGAATAACCAACTCCGGTTTCGTTTTCGCAAACGGTTAAGGTTCCAGTTATAGATGGAGTTGGAATTGAGTTAATGGTAATATTGAACAAAGGGGTGGTTACATCGCAGCCAGCCGTAATTACTGATTCCATTACTGATAAAGTACCAGCGCCAGCCGATCCCCAATCAACAGTTATGCTGTTTGTACCAAGCCCTGAGGTTATGGTACCTCCTGTTATGTTCCAGTTATAGTTATTGCCTGCTACAAGTGGAGTAGTGTATACCACTCCGCTTTGATTTGCGCAAACGTCAGCTGAACCAGCAATAGCAGGTGCAGGAGTACTGTTTATGTTAATGGCCTGTGGGGTCGTAGTAAATATGCAAGTCGTAAGTGGGTTTGTTTCTTCCACCTGAATTGAGCCTGCACCGGCAGCGCCCCAATCCACTGTTATGCTATTTGTTCCAGCCCCAGATACAATAGCTCCCCCAACAACAGTCCATAAGTAATTATTACCAGGAACGTTTGGCGTAGAGTAAATTACACCCAATTCATTCTCGCAAACTTCCACAACACCAGCTACCGCTGGTGCGGGGTTAGCATCTACCGAAACCGGAAGTGGTGCAGAAAGCACCACGCAGCTTGCGGCTGTTACCGTTTCCTGTACACTTACCGTTCCCGCTCCTGCGCTACCCCAATCAACCATTATACTGTTGGTACCATCTCCTGATGTAATTGTACCACCAGTTACTGTCCATGCATAAGTATTACCCGCAACATTAGGGGTAGTATAGTTTACCCCGGTTGTAAACTCGCAAACACTCGCTTGTCCGGTAACCGTAGGTGTGGGAGTCAAATAAATAGTCACATTAAGATCGGGGGTAGTTACCTGGCAGCCAGTGGCGGTAATCTCTTCGGTAACGGAAACTGTACCTGCTCCGGCGGCGCCCCAATCCACTGTAATACTGCTGGTACCTGCACCCCCAGATATTACTCCTCCTACTACGTTCCAACTATAACTGTTTCCGGGCACATCGGTGGTAGAATAAGTAACCCCCGTTTCTCCTGCACAAACATCTGTTGCTCCTGTGATTGATGGTGTTGGTATGGGATCGATTGTTACTGCTAATGGTAATGTCGTTTGCTGGCAACCTGACGCCGGATTGACTTCAAGCAGTGTCAATGAACCCGGACCAGCGATACCCCAATCAACTGTTATTGAGTTTGTTCCGGCTCCAGCAGTAATTGTTCCACCTGAGATTGTCCACGTATATGTATTACCGCCGACTAATAGCGTTGAATAGTTTACCCCCGTAGCCGTTTCACATACCATAACGGGGCCAGTAATAACCGGAGTTGGCAATGGATTAATGGTTACTGCAAAGTCTGTCGATAAGGTAACACAACCGGCCACAGGAACGGATTCCTGCACCCTGACAATACCGGCTCCTGCCCCTGCCCAGTCTACAGTGATACTATTAGTTCCAATGCCAGATACGATTGCACCACCTACAACTGTCCAAGAGTAGGTATTACCGGCCACAGCGGGTGTTGAATAGACCACCCCAGTATCAAATTCACACACATCTGCCGTCCCTGAAACGACGGGAGTGGGCTGAACGTGGATTGTTACCGGGAGATTAAAAACATTAGTACATCCGGTGGCTATTATAGATTCTGTTACCTCAACAGATCCACCCCCTGGTCCTCCCCAATCTACCGTTATACTGTTTGTTCCAGCTCCTGATGCTATGGCTCCTCCGGTAACATTCCAGACATAGGTATTACCACCAACAGCTGGAGTGGAGTATGCAACGGCGGTTTCATTTTCACAGACATCTACATCCCCTGAAATATTCGGCGTGGGGATGGGGTCAATTAATACAGCGAAAGGTGGCGTTGTAGCGGAGCATCCAGATGCCACAATGGCTTCGGTAACTTGTACGGAACCCGCACCGCTTGCCCCCCAATCTACTGTGATGCTGTTGGTCCCGGCACCAGCCACAATTGACCCACCGACTACTGTCCAGGTATAACTATGACCATTGTTGGTTGTGCTATACACTTCACCAGTATCAAATTCGCACACATTGCCCGAACCTGATATTGAAGGAGTAGGAATAGCATCAACTGTGACGTCGATTTGATCCGTCATTATAAGCGTGCATGAGCTTCTGCTGGATTCCACCTGTATTACATAAGGACTGCCGGCGGGAGTTAATCCTGTGACGTTACCGAGAAATAAGGCAGCCCCGGTACCCGCAGTTATCATACCGGTATTGGCACCATCTAATAAAATTTCGTAGTTGGTTCCCACTTCGGAACTAGCAATGTTAACGGATTGCACATCGCCGGCACATAGGGCTTGATTACCTGCTTCAACGATGTTTTCATCCATGGGAGGCCCAGGGTTTACTATCAGTCCCTTGAAGGTCGCATCAAAACCCACAATCGATTGACAACCACTAACGTGGTCAATTCTAATTGCATATTCCCCAGGAGGGATGCCGGTAAAGGAGACACTATTACCCCCTGAAAAATCAAATGCTATAGCTCCCAATCCTACTTCAAATAAGGTGTACTGGGCAAACGGCGGGTTACCATCATTAAATACCACGGAAATGGTACCATCGTTGGCTCCTAAGCATGTTTCATCAGTGACGGTATAATCATGTATTGTTTGACTAAGATCTGTGCTTGGGCAATCCTGGGCCGCGGTCTTCATTGAAAGACCAATTACCAGGAGAAAGGTTAGAGTGCTATGTATAAATAGGCCTTTCACTAATTCTTATTGACAACCTCAATGCCCTTGAACTTGGGCCTGGTACCGATTATGGCGGAGCATCCATCCTGCCCCGTAATTCTTAGCATATACTCACCACCGGGTAAATTGGTATAAGTGAGAATGTTTTTACTGATGGAAGGACGCCTATCTCTCTGAATGCCTGCTCCCATTTTTACCAATTCAATCTTCTTTGCATTTTTCAAATCGGATGATTTGAAATGAAAGGCCAATTCACCTTCGCTCTTTACAACAACCTCAACCTCAGCGGGCTTCGGGCATTGAGCCAGGGAAGGGAAATACGCCAGAAATGATAGGGTAAGCAGTAAGATACCCTTCAAAGTGTTACCACCTAATTCTACAGTTAGATTTGCATTCATTGTTTAGGCTGCCTTGGGTCTTCATGGGTTTAGCGTTGCGGTTTATTAGCTGAAGACATATAAAAATGCCAAGATGGCACTTGATTTTAGCCCATAAAAGGAAGCATTTCTGTAACAAGTAATATTTGAGATGAAATTGAACAATTTTAATATTTTTAAATCGCTCATTCATAATCGCCTTATTATCAGCCTTCTAATAGAATTAATTTGGCATTATTTCAACTTGAAGTGTATTCTCAGCATTATGAAATCAAAATCTGTGTAAAATCTGCTAAAATGCTACCTTTACAATCTTGGTACTTTTAGGGATTTCAATTAAAACGATAACATCATATGGCATTTGATATTGACATGATTAAGGGAGTTTACGAGGGACTGGGAACAAGAATTGAAGCAGCAAAAGCTCTACTCAATAAACCATTAACTCTCTCTGAGAAGATTCTATATTCACACCTATTTACGGCATTACCTTCGGAGCCATTTGAAAGAGGAAAGTCATATGTAGATTTTGCCCCAGACAGAGTAGCCATGCAAGATGCCACCGCCCAAATGGCTTTGCTTCAGTTTATGCAAGCAGGCAAGAAAACTGCGGCTGTCCCGAGTACCGTTCATTGCGATCATCTAATTCTGGCCAAGTCCGGAGCCGCGGAAGATCTTCGTAATTCAATTAATACCAGCAAAGAGGTATTTGATTTTCTGGAATCGGTCTCCAGCAAATACGGAATCGGTTTCTGGAAACCTGGCGCTGGAATTATACACCAGGTAGTGCTAGAAAATTACGCCTTTCCGGGAGGAATGATGATTGGCACAGACTCGCACACCGTAAATGCAGGCGGGCTTGGAATGGTAGCTGTGGGTGTTGGTGGCGCCGATGCAGTAGATGTTATGGCGGGAATGCCCTGGGAACTTAAGTTTCCTAAGCTAATTGGCGTAAAGTTGACTGGCAGACTCAATGGATGGACTTCCTCAAAAGACGTTATTCTGAAAGTGGCTGGAATCCTCACAGTGAAGGGCGGTACCGGTGCTATCGTCGAATACTTTGGAGACGGCGCAAGATCGTTATCATGTACTGGCAAAGGCACCATTTGTAATATGGGCGCCGAAATCGGTGCTACAACTTCTACCTTCGGCTACGATGAGAAGATGGCTGAATATTTAAGAGGTACAGACCGGGCCGATGTCGCCGACCTTGCCGATTCAGTAAAAGAACACCTCACGGGAGACGATGAGGTCTATGCGAATCCTGAGCAGTACTTTGACCAGGTTATAGAGATAAATCTATCAGAACTTGAACCGCACATAAATGGGCCATATACACCTGACAGAGCAACTCCTATCTCCGAATTCGCTGAGGAAGTGAGAGCTAATGGCTGGCCTCAGGAGTTGGAGGTGGGATTGATAGGCTCCTGCACTAACTCTTCCTATGAAGATATCACAAGAGCGGCATCGGTTGCGCAGCAAGCAAAAGATAAAAACCTAAAGGTTAAGGCAGATTACACCGTAACTCCAGGCTCTGAACAAGTGCGTTACACAGTAGAACGCGATGGATACTTGCAAAAGTTTGAAGACATTGGAGGAGTTGTTTTAGCCAATGCCTGTGGACCATGCATTGGGCAGTGGGCACGCCATACTAATGATCCTGATAAGAAAAACTCTATCATAACCTCCTTCAACAGGAATTTTGCCAAGAGAAATGATGGCAATCCCAATACCCACTCCTTTGTGGCGTCACCAGAAATGGTAACAGCGATGGCCATTGCAGGCGATATGACTTTTAATCCGCTGACAGACACCCTCACCAATGAAAATGGCGAACAGGTAAAACTAGACGAGCCCGAAGGTATTGAAATGCCGATCAAGGGATTCGATGTTGAGGATAATGGATATAAGGCGCCAGCTGAAGATGGCGGCTCTGTGGAAGTGGTTATTGACTCCGATTCGAAAAGATTGCAGCGGTTGACTCCATTTGATCCTTGGAATGGAGATAATATTACCGGCATGCGTCTGTTGGTGAAGGCGAAAGGCAAATGTACAACGGACCACATTTCCATGGCTGGCCCATGGTTAAGATTCAGAGGCCACCTCGACAATATATCCGATAACACGCTTACAGGAGCAATCAACTATTTCAACGATACTGCTGATAGTGTAAAGAGCCAACTTACCGGGGAATACGGAGCAGTTCCTGCAACTCAGCGTGCTTACAAAGAGGCGGGTATTCCAACTATCGTAGTTGGTGATCATAACTATGGTGAAGGATCTTCGCGGGAACATGCAGCCATGCAACCTAGGCACTTGGGTGTAAGAGTCGTGCTTGTTAAATCATTCGCTCGTATTCACGAGACTAACCTGAAGAAGCAGGGAATGCTTGGCTTGACTTTCGCGAATGAAGCAGACTATGATAAAATTCAAGAAGACGACACCTTCGATTTTGTAGATCTTAATGAATTTACACCTGGTAGGCCTCTAACGTTGAAAGTTACACATAGTGATGGTTCGGAAGACATGATTGTAGCCAACCACACGTATAATGCTGGTCAAATCGAATGGTACAAGGCTGGATCGGCGCTTAATCTAATAAAGCAGCAGGAATCCGGCAGTTAGGATTGGTGACTATTAACCGAACCAGGCTTGGGTGCATCATAATGCTGATCGTCTTAGTGGCGTCATGCAAAACCTCGCAGAATCCTACGGCCGAAAGGCCAGGCACTAAGAGCAAAACAACAAATATTAAGTATAATCGGCGCTAGGCCTAGCGCAGGTCCAGTAGGTATTGTTTGGGAGTAACTCCAAACTTACGTTTGAAGGCACTAATAAAATGACTTGGATTGGTATAGCCAACCTGGTAGGCAACCTCCTTTATTTGTAAATCACCTTTTTGTAGAATGTCCATGGCGAGGTCCATGCGGTAGTTGTTGAGATAACCGTAAACGGTGGTTCCGAATAATTGCTTAAATCCTACTTTAAGTTTGAACTCGTTTGTACCTACGACTCTTGCTAATTCGCTAATCTTTGGTGGATTGGCTACACTGTCTGTCACAATATCTCTCGCCTTGCGGATTTTTTCCAAGTCAAGATTGCCACTGATATAGGGACAGCTTTCAATACTAACTTCGCTGGCCTCCTGGCTATCCATGAACAACGATATAAATTCCAGCGCTTTCGCCTGGTGGAAAAGTTTTCTAAATGAATCGCTAACCTGATTCCCAAAAATCTGCCGCGTCAAGACTGATATGGAAGGAGTCATCCTTCTAACTGTAAACAACCTCTTCAACTTGTAACTTTGCAGCACGGCATCCATGCCACTCCCCTCCTTTGCCACTTCCTTGTTAAAAAATTCATGCAGTTTTGCCACTGACAATGCCAGTAGTAACATAGAACTGCCTCCTGCCATTTTCATTTCCCATTTCCACTGGCTAAACGGGTAGGTCATCATAAGTATTTCTGCAGCAGTTTGTATCTGTTCCGTGTCCTCCGCATTCGACAGATGCTTGACCTCTCCTTCCATAACGAAGCTGAAGATGATGGCTTCCCTGGGAATTTCTAATTGCAGATTAAATTCTTTGGTGGAATCGATTTGAATGAAGCCAAAATCGCCTCCGATAGTGCTATGTCGAAATGCAGCCTGAGATTCAGCACCCGCTAGCTCAACTGTATGCTTGAAATTTTGAAAAAAATCGTTAAAAGTCTCTGGATTGATCTTCAATACTAATGAGTTACTTTCTTAACATAATAACACTTTCCGTTGTCTATAGTTCAGGCAATTTGCAGTAGGTGTAGACAAACCTTAAGTGGTACAAATCTAAAGCAACACTACGAAAAACTGCTGCTATCAGATTAGAATGATACCAGTATTCCTCTTAATTACTTGCTGCAAAAGGTATATATTTGAAAAAATCTTTGGAATGGCCAAAAAAACAGCCCAATCGAAGCAAAACAAGCAAATGATTACACCGAAAAGATCCTTGACTACAGAAACAGAATCGATGTTGAATGAACAGATATTGATGGAAGGTAAATCTTCCGCCTACTATCTATCTATGGCCTCGTGGTGCGATACGGAGGGGTATGTCAATTCCGCTCAGTTTCTTTATAAGCATTCTGAGGAGGAGCGGCAGCATATGTTGAAACTTTTCGGCTATATCAACGATGCGGGTGGTCATGCCCTTCAACCGGAAATCACTGACATTAGGCATACATTTAACTCACTCAAGGAGGTTTTCGAGCTTATTCTTGCCCATGAGATCGAGGTGACTAAGTCAATCAACAAAATTGTAGACCACTGCTTTGGTATCAAGGATTTTACCACTTTCAATTTTCTACAATGGTATGTTACCGAACAACGGGAAGAGGAAACTCTTGCTCGTAGAGCCGTGGAGCTTTTTGATATAATTGGTGAAGATGGCATCGGCCTATGGACCATTGATCAGGAAATTGGGAAGCTGGAAAATTTCGCTGAAGAAAGCGGGCCTGAGACCTCCCCCGACATGCAATAGTGCTATTTCTTATCTAGCTTACTTACAATATGTTTGGCCTTGGCCTTGGCTATCATAATATTGTTGTGAATCACTGTAGGGCCTTCATGACAATTGCCGGTGCACTTCATTTTAACTAACCCAACCTTATTCTTTAGCTTCTTTTCTTTTATGTAAACCTCTAAGGCCTTGTGTAACTTCTTACTGCCGTTCTTTTTACAATCCTTGCCTGAGCAAACGAACACAAACTCCTCAACACTTTTCTTCCCCATTCTTTAATTTCATTTACTGCGAAACAGTTTGCATTAATATTCCACAAAGCCAGGCACCGTAGGTGCCAAGGGCATAGCCAAGTACGGCCAATAATACCCCTACCGGAGCCAAAGCAGGGTTAAATGCGGCCGCTACTATTGGGGCGGATGCGGCTCCTCCCACATTGGCCTGACTACCAACCGCTGTAAAAAAGAAGGGAGCTCTTATTAGTTTAGCTACTAATAACAAAATTGATACGTGAATAGTCATCCATATCAAGCCGACTACAAATATTCCTGGGTTATCTAACACGGCACTAATATCCATCCTCATTCCAACAGACGCTATCAGCACATAGAGCATGGCCGTACCCAGCCTCGAAGCGCCTGCTCCTTCCAGATTTCGGGCCTTGGTAAATGATAACGCCAGGCCAATGGTGGTGGCTACCACGACCAACCAGAAAAATGTAGAGGTTAGACTGAACTTCTCCAATGCCGGCATAGACTCCTTTATTAACGGGGCGATGAAGTTGGCAACGACATGAGAGAATGAAGTGGCACCAAATCCAATACCTAGAATTATCATGGTATCAGTCAGGCTAGGAATCTTCGCAACGCTCAACCTAAACTTCTCAATTCTGTTTTTCACATCTTCGATCGCTGAAGCATCAGCATTAAAAAACTTGTCAATTTTTGCTGATCGGCCTGCACCGTAGAGTAGAAAGGCCATCCAAACATTAGCTACAATCACATCAACAGCAATCATCTTGGAAAAGAGCGTCGGGCTGGCTCCAAAAACTTCTAACATTGCCGTCTGATTAGCGCTACCTCCAATCCAACTACCAGCAATCGTGGCCATCCCTCGCCAAACTGCCTCTGGTCCGGCTCCACCTACCACATCTGGCGAAATCGCTGACATGATCAAAATTGCAATTGGCCCTCCAACAACTATACCCACGGTGCCAGCCAAAAACATAATCACCGCTTTTTTTCCTAGTTTGGCAACCTCCTTTAAGTCAATGCTTAAGGTAAGCAGAACCAAAGTAGTGGGAAGCAAATATCGCGAGGAAACGAAATACATATTCGAGGCCTCTCCATCATAGATATCTAACGTATTCAATACCGAAGGAAGAAAGTAACAAACCAGCACCATGGGAACGTAGGTGTAGAACTTCTTCCAAAATGGTGTATCAGTAGAAGCAGTTTTAAAGATCACTGCCAGAATCACCATTAGGATTCCAATAACAATGGCATCGTTTGTTATTAGGACTTCTCTGGTCTCATGCATGTTTCGAAAGGTTAGTCATAGGCTAAAAACTGAGTAATATAGGTTTTTTTATCATATTAGCCTCTCCTAATAAAAAGTTGATGGCAGACTCTATACAGGCTAAAAGGGTGATACTTTTCGACTTTGACGGTACGCTAGCCGACACGCTTGCAGTAACCATCAAAGTGGCAAATGAACTTGCACCAGCCTATGGGTACAAAGAAATAGAGAAATCTGCCGTTTCAGAACTAAGAAATAAAACCATTCCGGGGCTGATAAAAGAACTGCAGGTGCCTCCTCTGAAAGTGCCGGCTATAGTAAAATCGGTGAAAGAAAAAGTACGTGAATATATGCCGCTGGTACAGGCTTTCCCAGGAGTGATCAACATGGTAAACGATCTTCACAGACATGGCCATGAACTGGGAATACTCACTTCGAATTCAAAAGACAACGTTAGAATGTTTTTGGAAGCACAAAGCATTGTTGACAAGTTTAGCTACCTACATTCCG
Source organism: Cyclobacteriaceae bacterium (assembly GCA_028285445.1). Classification (GTDB taxonomy): domain Bacteria; phylum Bacteroidota; class Bacteroidia; order Cytophagales; family Cyclobacteriaceae; genus JANQPQ01. The sequence continues at coordinate 148,745 of JANQPQ010000004.1, forward strand.
TAACTAACATCTTTGGTAAAAGTTGTTCGCTGAGGGCATTTTTGAAGAAATACAAGTTGCAAGCCTCAGCAGTAGTGTATATAGGAGATGAAGCCCGAGACATAGAAGCAGCCAGAGCTTGTGGCATAGAAATAATTGCAGTTACATGGGGCTATAATTCCGTCACCACCCTGGAATCAGCAAAACCAAATATGCTAATCAACTCTACGGATGAACTACTTTCGGCATTGCTAAACACCAATAGCGATGGGTAACAGGCTGGGCCAATTTGCAATAAACGCAAGAGCCTGTAAACTTTGTGACACTGCGCTTTACAACTTAATTATTGCTTATTATACTTGAATCTTATTTAGAATATAATCCTATGAAAAACCTAACCTTCCTGACCCTAACTATTCCCCTCTTTATTTTAGGCTGCGCTTCTGGCGGAGGTGAAGAGACAACCGAATCTACAACTAGTGAACCCACACCGGAAGTGAAAGAAATTGCGTCCGTGTGTATTTGGGATAAGGTTTCCGTACGAGAGACACCAAACGAAAAAGGAAAGTGGATTACGTCACTTAGTATTGGAGAAAAAGTAACCTACACTAATATCTCTGAGGTCGATTCGGCCAATGACCGCACCTACTTGAAAATTAAGCTTACTGACGGAACAGAAGGTTGGAGTAGAGACGATTTTATAATTCCGGAATCAAGGCCTGCTGTATTTGTTTCTAACTCAGATCTATACAATCGGCCTGACTTACTCACCAAGTCTGATAAGCAGTTTAGTGTTATGGATATTGTGGCTGTTGAAGATAAAGGAGAAGATGGCTGGGCTGCGGTTAATGGAAAACGAAAGGAAGGAAAATGGATAGATAATGGTTGGGTGAAATCGGAAAACCTGTCTTACAATGATGTCGATCTTGCTGCTGCCAAATTTGTTCAGCAGGCAATGGCTGTGGAGAATCCGGAGGAGAAGTTGAAAGCACTGCAAGAAGTCGCAAATAATTCAGACCTGGCAGGCTCCATTTTCATTGCAAATGTCGAGGAATTACTGAACGAGCTAGCAGCGGATCCTGTGGAGGAGTCCACGATAGAAGCTGATTCTGCCTCCGTTGAATCTTCGCAGCAGTAAGTAGGCACAACACTAAAGGAGATTTTGCCGCTGACGGCGGTTTTGGGTACCTTTGCGGTTCCATGTTTTTGGGTTGAATTGTGAGATCAGTAGCATTCTATACCTTGGGTTGCAAGCTTAATTTTTCGGAAACTTCTACCATTGCCCGAAGTTTTGCCGAGAAAGGTTACCGGCGTGTGGAATTTCACGAAAGGCCCGACATATTCATTATTAATACCTGCTCTGTTACAGACAACGCCGACAAGAGGTGCAGAAAGATCGTCAGAGAGGCCCAGCAGATCTCTCCTGATGCCTACATTGCCATTATTGGTTGTTACGCTCAACTGAAGCCAAAAGAGATAGCTGAAATACCAGGGGTGGATGCAGTACTAGGTGCTGCCGAAAAATTCAGATTACACGAACTTCTTGATGATTTCGTTAAGCCGGAATCAGCGAAAGTAATAGCCCAAGAGATCTCTGCAACAAACGAGTTCAACACCTCCTACTCCATACACGACAGAACACGAACATTTCTAAAAGTGCAGGATGGTTGTAACTACAATTGTTCTTTTTGCACCATTCCATTAGCTCGGGGAAAAAGCAGAAGCGATACTATAGCAAATATAGTAGAGCAGGCCAAAGCTATTGGCAACACGGAGGTGAAGGAAATTGTGCTAACCGGGGTAAACACTGGCGACTTCGGTATTCAAAATGGGAGAAGAAAAGAGCGCTTCCTTGATCTGATCAAGGCCTTGGATGAGATCAAAACGATAGACCGGTTCAGAATATCATCAATTGAACCCAACCTACTTTCAGAAGAAATCATCGATTTCGTTTCTAAGTCTCAAAGGTTCGTTCCGCATTTTCACGTCCCAATGCAGTCAGGGTCTGACAACATCCTGAAGTTGATGAGGCGCCGCTATAGAAAAGCGCTCTACCAAGGCAGAGTAGCCTCCATAAAACGCAAAATGCCAAACTGCGCTATTGGAGTGGATGTAATAGTAGGTTTTCCCGGAGAAACCGAAAAGGACTTTCTCGAAACTTACAATTTCTTAAATGAACTGGATGTTAGCTACCTCCACGTATTTACCTACTCGGAAAGAAGCAACACCCCGGCTGCTGCAATGGATGGGGTAGTTCCAATCAAGGAACGTAATCGCAGAAGTAAAATGCTTAGAACCCTTTCTGAGAAGAAGAAGCGGCATTTCTATGAAAAAAATCTGCACACCCTGACCAGGGTACTTTTCGAGAACGACGTTCAAGATGGGAAGATAGAGGGATTCACGGAGAACTACATTAGAGTAGTTACGAAGTACGATCCTGCCCTGGTAAATGAATGTAAGGATTTAAAGCTGGTTAATATTAATAGAGACGGCCTGGTTGAAGTGGTCGAGCCAGAACTGGTTACAGCCTAACTACTCAAACCTTAGCGATTCGATGGGATCAAGTTTCGACGCTTTAAATGCGGGGTAGTAACCTGAAATCAATCCGACAATAACGCCAATTGAGAATGCTACGAAGATCCACATCCATGGAATTATGAAACTTCCTGATGCGATAAAACTGGAGACGACATTTCCGACGAGTATACCTAGTAATACACCGAGCAGCCCCCCCAACTGGCAAACTAAAATAGCCTCAATCAAGAATTGCTGTCGTATTTTTAATGGCGTTGCTCCCAAGGCCTTTCGCACTCCAATTTCGCGAGTTCTTTCAGTTACCGACACCATCATGATATTCATTAAGCCAATAGAGGCGCCAATAAGTGTCACGAAGCCGATTCCAAAGCCTCCCATCCTCAAGTAACTCGTAATCTCTTCCAGTCGTTCTGCCAGACTTCTACTTCTCCTAATTTCAAAGGAATCATTCTCGCCAATAGGATCACGTCTGATGTTTCTCATCAACCCTGTGGCCTGGCCCATAACAAAATCCATCTCCGTTGGGTCCGATATACCCACTTCCAGTTCATACTGCAATACTCTACCAGAGGATAAACGGGTAGCACTTTGAATTGGGATAATCACCGATCTGTCGGTACCTCCTCCGCCACCGAGGTTACCTTGTTCTTTAAGCACCCCCACAATTTTAAACTTAGTACCCAGCACTGAGATCTGCTCGTTGATGGGTTCTTCATTATTCTCAAACAGCACTTCCCTTAAGCTGGAGCCAAGTATTACCACATTGGAACCGTACTGATTCTCAATGCTTGAAAAATTTCTACCTTCCTCTACTTCAAGGCCTTTAATCGCCAAGTATTTGTCGTTGGCACCTAATACCCACACATTAGGGTTTGTCTTTTTGGCTAATCGCTTAATCTCAGCGATCCCAGTAACCGAAGCCCGCACACTGATATCAGATGGGTAATTAAAAAGGTCTTGAAATTTTTTTGCCTCCTTATACGTCACAGGTGGGTAATTCTTCTCTTCCACACCTTGATTTCTTCCCCGGTTTCTCTTACTCCTGATTTGAAATGAGTTAGCGCCAAGCGTAGAAAAGCTCTCATTTATTGATGATTGGATACCATCAATGGCGGTTAGAATACCTACCAATGAAGTAATTCCAATCGCTACTATTAATGCCGTAAGCACTGACCTCAGCAGATTGGCATGAATCGATCTTACTCCTTCTCTTATGTTTTCACCTAGGTTCATTAACTGCAGAATTCGATAGGCTAAAGTAAATTTTTTGGACGCTACCTACGCCTATAATTATTTAAATTTCGTTATACTTAAGGTAATCGGTCGAATTTGGCGCTGGAATTGCTGCAAAAGAATGCATATGAAAAATCTGATAATTGGCCTCATCCTCCTAGTCACTGTTAATATCAACGCCGTTGCTAGCTATTTGTTCATACCTATGGATGAAACGCAGAGCAACCATCTCAAAGCTTATGGAATTGCTTACTGGATGTTGCAGAATGAAATAAACGTTGACTGGCTTTTGAACTACAAGGGAGGCAGCTTCATGGTTAAATATTACCAGAAGTTTGAGAATGAACTAGTTATCAGGGGTGTAGGCTACGAGGTAATTTCAGATGCTCATGCTGGCCAAATTCTGAAGCTAATTGCCAGCCCGTCGTCAAATATGGATGTGATGAAATTAGAAAAACATCCGAAAATTGCCGTCTATTCTCCCAAGAGTAAACAGCCCTGGGACGACGCCGTTACACTGGTACTTACCTATGCCGAAATACCCTACGATGTGGTCTTTGACGATGAGGTTATGGCGACGGACCTACCTAAGTATGACTGGCTGCACCTACATCACGAAGATTTCACCGGGCAATACGGCAAATTTTACCGGACTTTTAGAAATGCTCCTTGGTACATCAATCAGCAACGTGAGTTTGAGCAGTCAGCTCGTAAGCATGGGTTTGATAAAGTTTCTGAGATGAAGCTGGCGGTAACTAAAAAAATACGGGAATTCGTAAGTGGAGGTGGTTTCTTATTTGCCATGTGCTCCGCCACTGATACCTACGATATCGCACTAGCTTCTGATGGCGTGGACATTGTAGATTGGATGTTTGATGGAGATCCGCAAGATCCACGTGGACAACAAAAACTCAACTACGAGAACACCTTCGCCTTTGAGAACTTTAGAATTTCCAGGGATCCGTTTGAGTACGAATTTAGCAATATTGACAATCAGCAGCGTGAAAGGGGCCTGACACAACGTAACGACTTTTTTCAACTTTTTGAATTCAGCGCCAAATGGGACCCCATACCGACCATGCTCACTCAGAATCACACTTTGATTATTAAAGGATTTATGGGTCAGACCACAGCTTACAAAAAGCGACTGGTCAAGCCTGATGTGGTAGTAATGGGTGAAAACAAGTCTATTAATGAAGCCAAGTACCTACACGGCGTCTTTGGAAAAGGCTTCTGGACTTTTTACGGTGGCCACGACCCCGAGGATTACCAACACCTGGTAAATGAGAAGCCGACCGATCTGAATTTACACCCTAACTCTCCGGGATATAGGCTGATCCTGAATAATATCTTATTTCCGGCGGCGAAGAAAAAGAAACAAAAAACCTGAGTTTATTTTTCAAGGAATCCATACTGTAAACTCAGTGCATTCGATCAGCCCTCGGTGCTAGGTTCAGCATTATGTCGGCCTCTATCTGGAGAAGTTCTTGCCACCTATTTTCAACCTGCTCTTTTGGCATGTACTCCCTGGCCAGGCTAATAAAGTTTTTATAGTGGCCTGCTTCCGAAACCATTAGATCATAATAGAATTGACTCAGTTCCTCATCGGAAATATGCTTCCACAACAACCTGAACCGTTCACAGCTTCTGGCTTCTATCAGTGCATTTATCAACAGTTTTTCCATTAATTGCTCTTCCCTGCTTCCCCCCTTTTTCGTTGCAGCATTTAAAGCCTTTACATACTCATCTGTTCGTTGCCTTCCGAGAGTGAAACCTCTTTTCTTAAGGTGATCCAGTACACTTTCAAAATGGCTCCATTCTTCTGCCACAACCGGCGCCAGCACCTCTACCATCTTCTTCTTTTCAGGAAACTGGACAATCAATGAAATACAGGATGAAGCCGCTTTTTGCTCACAATAAGCGTGATCGACCAGTATATCTTCGATGTTTTTTTCGGCAATATCAACCCATCTGGGATCGGTAGGCAGTTTAAGTCCTAGTTTAAATGAAGCCATAAATCAGTCGAAGAATATCCAATTAAAACCGAAATCAAAGACATTACGTTGCCCAACATAGAACGGGGCGGTCATAAAGCCCTCGCCGGTAGCCATTTGTCTCAAGTTAATAAGCTTGAAGAAAATTTTACCTCGGTTCATCCTTACATCTAAGAAGAAATCGGCGGAAAAAGCATAAGGCAACCGCACCTTCGTTATTGAAGCCTGCGCATAATACTGTTGAAGCACTGGATAATAATTGAAGGGTACATAACCAGATTTCCAATTCATATCGAAACCAACGGCCAGCTCCAGCTGTTCACTAAATGCTTTGAAATAATATAATTTACCAGAAAGCATCAGTTCAGGAACTGGGAAGTAGTCAATGCTATCTTTGGTAGTTGTTAGTGTATAAGTAGCCTCTCCATCAAGGTGAAACCTTTTGAGGAATGTGTAGCGCAATCCAAGCGATGGAGAAACCATCTGGAGGTTATCCTTTGCCTGCACTGGAATGGTATCTCTGAAATGAATATGATTACTGAGTTGCGTTAGAGCGAGTTTTGGCTGTAGGTGCAATTTGCCAATTCTGAAACTGCTCTCGCCAAATATCCTGATTGCTGACGGCGCAGTGAAAGCTGAGTCTCCTCGTGAGTTGTTCCACGCATCGTGGTTTCCAAAATAGGCCTTCTGAATAAAGGATGGTTCGTACTTGGCAGACTCAATGCCTCCGGTAAAAATTGGAGTTTGTAACGTTCCTCGCAGTTTGAAATTACCATTGTCCAGAAATTCCCCGCTGCCTCCAACCTGCATGGTAGAATCGAAGTTGTAGCGAGCACTAAATCCGAAATAATTTTCTGCAAAATTTGTAGGAAACGAAATATCGAGGCTGTCCCGATATTTATAAGTAAAGTCAATATCCTTCCGCTTTAAGTAAGCCCGGTAAAAGAGGCCTCCTAACTCGCCCTTTACTCCGGCCTCGTTCTGTATATAACTCATCTCCTGCCTCTCCTCGGTGGAATCGTTATTGACGAAGAAATTATCAAAGTATGAACCAGCTTGAGATAGTTGTAAATGGATGAAATCATTGACCTGCAAAAACCAATCGAAGCTGTGATATATCTGAAGCGCAGGCTTCAATTCAAATTGCTGATAGACGTGAGAATTCCTTCGTAGCTCAACACTTTCAGCATTGCTGAGCCATGGTAAGGCCTCCTCGCTATATATTGAGGGAAATGCTCCTTGTGAAAAGAGTTCAGTGTCAATTCCTCCTGATTCAAAAACAAAGTGCTTTATGCGAGAGAAATTGGCCAGCAGCTTGTAGCGATCATTCCTTGATTTAGCGCTGCCGAAAAACTCGTAGCTATTTGAAAGAACCCGCCGATCACCTCGAACAGCAGTAGCTCCTATTTGCTTATCAATTCCAAGCCGCCTATAATGAAATCCAATATTAACGTTAGGATTAACGTTTCGGGTAAACAACACATTGGTGGTAGAGCGCCCATTGCCGGCAAAAACTATATCAAGTTTTATGTGTGGTGACTTGGTATCATAATACCTGATTTCCGATGGGGAGAAGAAATAGTGATCAAAAACGTTGATACCAGTTGTGGCCCCAATTGTTTCAGGCAATTGAAAAAATATTGGTCGAATTGCAGTCCCAATTATTCCCAGGTCTTGATATAGGTATCCGCTGCGGTCAACAAAGTTAAATCGATGTACATCCAATAGGGTGGTATCCACAAAATGCCAGGTCAGCTGATTGTCCTTTAGGCTAGATTCGAAGTGATAACGAGTAGTAGTAGGTCCATAAACCGATCGGGTGGTATCATCCACGATTTGACCATAGGCACTCCCTGAAAACAGGGCCAATCCCACGAAAACTAATGATTTTAGCCTCTTCAACACAGCGCGAAAATAATGAAATTTACTAGAAACGGCACCTATCTCAGGTTGCTCAATATAAAGTCATCAAATGCTTTGCCATTTCTGATAAACCTCTGTTCTATTGGCAGGTAGAATATTGAATGTTCTGAAAAATCAAGGCCGAAATCACTACTACGCCACTTAACGGCATCCTTCTCGGTGGTGAGTATTGAGGTATCTCCAGGAGCTATCGGTGCAAATTTCTGCAGTATCTTCTCCAGGTCATTTCTTGTATACATATGATGGTCCGGGAAGCGAATGGAGTCGATCAGGTTATACTCCTTTTCAACATACTGCTCCAATGGCGTAGCATTAGCTATACCCGAAACCAGCAGCACGTTATTTGCAACTTCGCCACCCCTACCAAAAACTGGCAATGGCCTCTGATAACTGATCTCACTAAAATAAACCGCCACATCCGGCCTTACGTAGGGTCTCAGGCACAATTCTATTTCCCTCATTTTACTTTCATCTAAATCACCCGGACATTTTGTAATAACCACCGCATCAGCCCGTTTGGCGTTAGATCGCGCTTCCCGTAGCCTTCCCGATGGCATTACATAATCACTGCAGAAGGGGCGGTGATATTCTGTAACCAATATATTAACATTAGGCCTGACGGCTCGATGTTGGAATGCATCATCGAGCAATATAACGTTGGTCGCCGGTCGCTCTAACAGGATATTTGGAATTGCCCAGGCGCGCTCCTCTCCTACAGCCACCGTAATGTCATTGCCAAATTTCGTGTAAAATTGATAAGGCTCATCCCCGAGGGTAGCAGCAGTATCTTCATTGCCAGCTAGAATAAACCCCTTAGTCTTTCTTTTGTATCCACGGCTTAAGGTTGCTACCTGGTAGTCTTCTCTTAGTAGCATCACCAGGTACTCCACCATTGGCGATTTTCCTGCCCCTCCAACTGCTAAATTTCCGACACCAACAACGTTTGTTTCGAATTGGAATGATTTCTTATGTCCAATGTTATAGAGATGATTCCGAAACCGTGTGGCGAGGTCGTAAAGGAAGGTGATCGGCAAAAGCAATATGCCTACAATACCCATCAAGAAAGCTTCTTAATAATTTATCTAAATTTGAAACTACACAAAGATCGACTTTAATGGCTAAAATAAAAGATGTCGTAACCCATTTGGAATCCATCGCTCCCGTGAGTTACCAAGAGGGCTATGACAACAGTGGGCTTATAACCGGTGATCGAGAATGGGAAGTTTCTGGAGTTATGATTACTCTGGACGCCATAGAGCATGTAATTGATGAGGCGATTGCCAAGGAGTGTAATATGGTGGTAGCACATCACCCAATAGTTTTCCAGGGATTGAAAAAGATAACCGGGCGCAATTACGTTGAGCGAACCATCATTAAAGCCATTAAAAATGATATAGCCATATACGCCATCCATACCAACTTAGATAACATCTCCCAAGGGGTAAATAAGAAGATCTGTGACATACTGGACCTAGAGAAGGTAAAAATTCTTAGGCCCAAAGAAGGGACATTGTCAAAGTTGGTCACTTTCATACCCGTTGACGACACCGAAAAAGTACTGGAGGCCATGCACAATGTCGGTGCTGGAAACGTTGGGGAATATCATAATTGTAGCTTCAAGATTTTGGGTGAGGGAACTTTCAAGCCCTCCACAAGCGCTAACCCATCCGTTGGCTCCATTGGAAATCAGGAAACTGTAAAAGAGAATCGGGTTGAAGTTTTGCTTCCTTCTCATCTTGAAAGCCAAATAGTTGCGGCTCTTAAGGCCGCACACCCATATGAGGAAGTTGCTTATTACCTACAATCTCTGCGAAACACCAATGACGAAGTTGGCTCTGGCATGGTAGGGAATTTGAAAGAGGAAATGCAGCCTGAAGACTTTTTATCCTACTTAAAAAATAGGATGAACCTCAAAGTGATTCGCCATACAAACTTAATTGCTCCAATTAAGACCGTTGCGGTGTGCGGCGGCGCTGGTAGGTTCCTGCTTCCAGATGCGGTAAGGTGTAATGCCGATATTTTTATCACTTCGGATTTCAAATACCACGAGTTCTTTGATGCGGACGGGAAAATAGTGATTGCAGACATTGGACATTATGAAAGTGAGGCGTTTACAAAAGAATTGATTTCCGACCTATTAAGAGAAAAATTTAATAGCTTTGCAGTCAATTTGTCCGAAACTGTTACAAATCCTATCAATTACTATTAAAATTTAATGGAAACTACAGTACCGCAGAAGTTAGAAGCCCTAACGAAACTACAGAGCATAGATTCAAAACTTAACGACATTGTAAAAGTTAGAGGAGCGCTGCCTGACGAGGTTAGAGATCTGGAAGATGAAATAGCAGGCTACCAAACAAGAGTCGACAAGTTCAACCAGGAAGTTGACGAGTGTAACCAAGAAATTTCCGACAAGAAAACCGCCATCAAGGACTCTGAGAAGCTTATTAAGAAGTACGAGGAGCAGCAGATGAATGTGCGCAATAACCGTGAGTATGATGCTATCACAAAGGAGGTTGAACTTCAGCAATTGGAAATCCAAATCTCTGAGAAAAAGATAAAGGAAGCGGAAGGTAGAATTGAGGGTAAGAAAGAAGAAATAAAAGAAACACAATCAACGCTTAAGGAACGCAAAAAAGACCTGGACAGCAAGAAGGAAGAGCTTGATGTACTAACAAAAGAGAGCGAAACAGAGGAGAAAAAACTTAAGAAGGAAAGAGCAAAAGCAGCATCCAGCGTCGAGGAAAGACTACTTATCTCTTACGATAGAATAAGGCTTAACGCCCGAAACGGGTTAGCAGTAGTTTCTGTAAAAAGAGGAGCCTGCGGGGGCTGCTTTAACGAAGTTCCCCCACAGCGACAAGCAGATATCAAAGACCGGAAAAAGTTAATCGTCTGCGAGCACTGTGGCAGAATCCTTGCAGATGTAGAGGTAGTTGAGGTTGAAGAAGTTAAGCCCAAACGCACAACCAGAAGAAAAAAGGCTTAAAGTTGTTTCAAAGGCATAAATATCAAGGGATAAGCTATGCTTATCCCTTTTTTATTTTATTCTTACTATGTACCCAATTCAAGAGTTTTGGGCAAAGTTGGGCCTTTGATCAAACAGCTCTCCAAACCTATCGCTCAATCTTAAATTTGCAAATTGACGATGCCAGGTCGCAACTGCGCCTCGATAACCCCGAAGCCATATCCAATTACTCCGACCTCTACCTCTCTACACTTGCCGCTACTTTAGAAATACTAATATCAGGCGACAAAACACTACTTTCTCCTTACGACAGCTTGGTGGACACTCATTTGGATATTCTAGACCAAACAAAATCGGATGATCCCCATCTTCTACTATATAGCAGCGAAATCGAATTGCAATCGGGGTTGGTGCGATTGCAATTTGGAGAGGAGTTTGCCGCGGCCTGGAAAATACGAAGGGCATATAGGCAGATATCTGAGAATCAAAAGGAATATCCGGACTTCGTAGCTAACCACAAAACAATGGGGCTGCTTCACGCTATGATCGGCTCGGTACCCAGCAAGTATGGTTGGATACTTGCACTGCTGGGGCTGGAAGGAAGTATAGAGCAAGGGCTGGCCGAGTTGGAAATTGTCGCAAAGGGCAACAACATATTTACCACCGAAGCCAAATTATTAATAAGCTTCATAGAAGGTTACATCTTACAGCAGCCTGCACAAGCGGTTTCTCGTGCAAATGAAGTCTATCAAGACAACCCCGAAAGCCTGCTAATGCGCTACGTATTTGCATTATTGCTCATGAAAAATAATCAATCAGCATTGGCGTTGCCCTTGTTAGAAAGTGCTGAACCTAATCCCTTGGGCTATCTGGCTTTTCACTCACTTTCATATTTAAAGGGCGAAATCTACCTACAACAAGGTAACTACGAGCAAGCCAGAAGCGCCTTCAGGGACTTCATTCAAAACCATCAGGGAGAGAGCTATATTAAAGATGCCCACTACAAACTGTTCTTAGGTTATCACCTGGCGGGCCTGGAGAATCAAGCTAAGGAGCAATTCCAAATGGCGAAAAGGATACCTACAACCAATTCGGAGGCCGATAAGCACGCTCACCGATCATTGCAAAGCGATGAATTTCCAAGTACCATTATTATGAAAATCAGGCTGGCAACGGATGGCGGATTTTACGCCATGGCCGATTCCCTTATTTTGAGGGCTTCAATGCAGAGGTTTACCAAAGAAAAAGACGGTGTGGAGTTTGCTTATCGTCAAGCCCGTTTAGCACACAAAAGAGGGCAGGTTGAAGCTGCAAAGGAGCTTTACCAACAAACTATCGAAAGTGCCGGAAACAATAATTGGTATTTTCCTGCAAACTCCGCCCTTCAGCTTGGCTACTTGCATATGAATGAGGGTGATTTTGCCGAAGCTGAAGTAAGTTTTAAAGCGGCTATCTCTTATCGTAACCATGAGTATCAACGTAGCATTGAGAACAAAGCAAGGACTGCTTTGAGATCAATTAAGAAAAAGCTGTGATTCTGGAGAAATTGCCCACTAACAGCATCTCATAAAATCTTGGAATTATTAGTTCCACTTTTCAAGGTGCTTCGTATCATTAAAAGTGGTGATCCTAAACATAGACCCAGTATAGTGCAATACATAAAGGCCTAAGTTTTGGTGATCAAATACATCCATTCTCGCAAGGGGATAGCCCAGCAATTGGCACAGTAAAATACGCATAGCGCGGCCATGCATACATATTAATACCGTCTTTTCATCATCCTTTGACATAATCTCCTTTAACGCTTCAGCCTGACGTGCAGAGACATCCTCAGGACTTTCACCCCCCTCAATAGCGTAGGTCACCTCCCCTGCCTGCCAGCGGCCGAGTACTTCCTCGTAATAGTTATCGTCAAACTCGCTGAAAGCCTTTCCTTCCCGTTCGCCCCAATCGATTTCATTTAAACCAGCCAGGGGCTTATGTGGATGGCCTTGGTTCAAAAAGGGCTCTACGGACTGAATGCTTCGCCTTAGCTGGGAGGTATAAACCTTAGATGGCTTCAAATCAGAGTACGCATCAAAGAACAGCTGCGCCTGTAGTCTGCCCGTCTCATTCAAGTCTGAGTCAACGCCACTGCCCTGAACCACCCCGATTTTATTGAAATCAGTTTCTCCGTGCCTTACCAGGTATATTTTTTTGATACTCAATTTTCGGCTATTTTTGTCCGCACCGCAAAACTAATACAATTCCCCATACCTATGTTTCCCGAATCAGTCACCACTCAGTTCCTGCAAAATTTGGGAAAGGGCTCAATGGTAGAACACCTGGGAATAGAGTTTCTTGAAATAGGTTCTGATTACATTACCGCCCGCATGCCAGTAGACCACCGTACACAGCAACCTTTCGGTTTGCTTCATGGCGGTGCAAGTGCCACGCTGGCGGAAACACTGGGTAGTGTTGGAGCGACTTGTACCATCAATCCGGAAGAAAAACTGTGTGTGGGCCTGGAAATCAATGTCAATCATATCAAGAGTATTAAGAACGGTTATGTCGTGGGTACCACCAGACCCATTCATATCGGCGGACGCACCCAAGTCTGGGAAATTCGCATAGAGGCGGAAAACGATGGCACCCTGATTAGCGTTAGTAGACTAACATTGGCCGTTATAGATCGCAAATCTTGATTTCAAGATATCCATGCAGCAACAAACCCTAGCCACAGAAGATCTTCAGCCTAAGGAAGTTATCAGGGCTCTCTCCTCTTATGCTAATACCAACGCTATGGCGGTTGCCTTGTGGCGCTCGCCAAACAGCACAAATAGCAATCTCATAATCGATACCTCAGGATCCGCAATAATCGAGGAAGAAGATCTTGAAGATTTGTTAGGAGGGTTTTTGTTTTCACCTTTTTCTCCCAAGGGAGATAAGCGGTTTATTAATGCCAACATTAGCTTTTGCAGTGCTGATAAACACTATCATACCACTGCAGGCCAATTGGAAGTAAATGAATCAATTAATGATTTTCTCAGAGGTTGGAGTTCGAACCAATCTCTAGCTCCATTTCCAAAATCCGCAAAGACCTTTAGCAAGGATTCGTGCTCCAGGCAAGATTACCTGAACTACGTTGAAGATTGTATAAACCAAATTAAGCGAGGTACATTCCAAAAGATAGTTCCGGCCCGTTACAAATTGGCTCAACTTAATCCAGATATAGATTTGATCGCAGTTTTTGAGGATCTGGCGGAGAAGTATCCCAATGCCTTCGTATCTCTGGTGGCTATTCCGGAAGTCGGGACATGGATTGGGGCCACCCCAGAGTTACTACTAAGTACTGATGAAAACGACTTGTTTGTAACATCTTCTTTGGCAGGCACGCAGCCTTTAGACATAGATAAATCCTTGGTGGAAATGCCATGGACTCAAAAGGAGATTGAAGAACAAGCCATGGTAAGCAGATACATTATTAATTGCTTTAAGACTATACGGCTACGGGAGTTTGAAGAAGATGGGCCAAAAACTGTCAAAGCCGGCAATCTGGTTCACTTAAAAACAACTTTCCAAGTGGATATGAAAGCCACCAATTTTCCAAATCTGGGTTCGGTGATGTTAGGGTTGCTACATCCAACATCGGCTATTTGTGGCATGCCAATGGCGCCAGCCATGGAATTCATTGAAGATAATGAAGGCTTCGAAAGAGAATTTTATAGTGGATATTTGGGGCCTGTAAATCTAGGACGACAAACCCAACTCTACGTAAATCTTAGGTCAATGCAAGTCTCGGAAATCAACGCCGTTATATATGCTGGTGCCGGTGTTACCTCCTACTCAAGTCCAGAAAAAGAGTGGGAAGAGACTGAAATGAAGTGCAATACTCTACTGGATATTCTATCTCAATTTTCTCACAATCACCAGAGTTAGGTTGATCAGACCGGTTTATTCTCAATCATATCTTATTATTGCTGTTGAATATCAATTGAAAAATTGAGTATACAGCCTATCGCCGATATCGCATCTCTTTGTGCAAAGGCCGGGGTAGAGAACGCCATACTTTCCCCAGGTTCTCGATGTGCTCCATTAACCATCGCTTTTGTTAGGCACCCTAACATAAGAACAAGGACAATTTCCGATGAGCGTTCAGCAGCTTTCATCGCGTTGGGTATGGCAGCAGAGAGTGACAAGCCAGTAGTATTAATATGTACTTCTGGAACCGCCGTACTTAATTACGGACCAGCCGTCGCCGAAGCATTTTTTAAGCGAATACCGCTGGTAGTTCTTACTGCCGACAGACCACCAGAGTGGATTGGGCAGCAGGATGGTCAAACTATTTATCAGGATAATGTATTTGGCAAACATGTAAAGTTTAGTGCAAACCTTCCTACCGAAAGAGACCAGCCCAGCGTCCGTAAGCAGGTTCAGCAAACAATTTCAGAAGCATTGTCCGTAGCTCAAATCGCCCAACCTGGGCCTGTGCATATTAATATTCCATTTCGAGAGCCGTTTTATCCAAGCCCTGATGACAAGTTGATTTACGAAAATCCTACTCCTGCATCAATACATGAAGAAAACCATGAGCTATCAGATAGTGAATGGGGCGAAATACTCGAAAAATGGAATAACAACAATAGAAAGCTAATTGTTGCTGGTCAGGGAAAAACTGACAACCTCCTGATTTCCATCCTTTGTACTGTTACAGAGGAGCATTCTGTGCCATTAGTTGCCGATATACTAACCAACCTGCATGGCTGCCCGAAAGCTGTTAAGAACCCCGATGTGTTTTTGCTCCCCTGGGTAAAGGATAATGATCCTTCTCTGCCACCAAATTTGCTGATAACCATTGGTGATTCTACCATTTCTAAGAACCTAAAACTCTTCCTTCGTAGTTGTGAGATTGAGGAGCACTGGCACATTCAAACCGGAGATTTCCCTCCTGACCCATTTCAATCAATAACCAAACACTTACCAATTTTACCTAGTGCCTTTTTATCTGAGTTAGTCAAGAGGGCAGCAAGTCCATCTTCGGAACAGAAAGACTATTTTGAATTGTGGCAAGATAGAGAGAAAGCAGCTAGCGACTTGGTACAGGAATTCACCAAAAATTGCGAATGGGGCGAATTCAAAGCTACCGCAGAAGTGTTGGCAAACTTGCCGGACTGTAAACTACATCTCGCTAACAGCATGCCAGTCAGGCTAGCTAACTTCGTAGGAATGCAGAACTCCAGAACTGAAATCTATTCCAATCGTGGTACTAGCGGAATAGATGGCTGCACCAGCACTGCTGTTGGGGCAAGTTTTGTCACTGAAAAACTGGTTGTATTATTAACCGGAGATATGGCCTTCTTTTACGATCGAAATGCTTTTTGGCACAATTACCGAATAGAGAATCTGAGAATTGTATTACTCAATAATCATGCTGGGGGGATATTCGGCGTAATTGACGGACCAAGTGATCATCCGGAATTGGAGGAATATTTTGAGACAAAGCAAGCACTTACTGCTAAACATCTTTGTGAAGAGTTTGATTTAGAATACTACTTTTGCCCCGATGCCGAGTCTTTAGCCACTAGCCTAGCCGGCTTTTTTGAATCTGGCAGTGGGCCTAAGGTGTTGGAGATAGAGACAAACAATAACTCCAACAAACGAGTTTTCCAGGAGTTCAAGAAGAGAATAAGTAAACTTGCTTAGGTATTAGTTCAGTACAATAAAAAAATCCACCCCGAAACCGAGATGGATTCTTAAAATTACTTTTTTCTAGTCTTAGAAAGCTAAACCGATGGTAAAACCAATCCTCAAACCAAAGCCATCAAAAGCTCCTGTGTCGAAAGAATCAGTACCAGACGTGACTTTAATATCTCCACTTGCGTAGCTTGGTCCGAGAAAGGCTTCAAATGTGATTTTCTCTTTGAAAAGCCATTGTCTACCAACTATTAATCCTCCACCAAAGGTAGAGAGCTCCGCCTCATCTCCCGTAATTTCTTCTTCAAGTGTGAAATTCTGATAACGTAGAAATGGTGCTACGAAAAAGCCGTCGGGAGCATCGGTATCAGAAAGGTAGAACCTTACTTCCGGTGTAATCCCAATGCCAGTGAACTTGGTATCAGAAACTGAGGCACCAGTATAGAAAAATCCCAATTGCGCACTCTTATCAGCCGCGAAAGCATTTTCATACTGAACATTAATAGTCTGAAAAATCGGGCTAATAAAGTTGATCTTAATTGCGTTGGATTGGGCATTGGCCACAGTTGCAAACAATACCAAAGTAATTACAGCTAAAAAGGGTTTAAATCTCATAGTAGATAATTTAGTTCTGGTCATTCTACCCAATTTAGTGCCATAAATGCAACAAAAAAAGGAGCAATTGCTCCTTTCTTATATAAAGGGTAGAATTATTCCCTTATATCTCGGCATTATTGGCTGCATTGGTTCCAGCATCTACTCCAACATACTGCGCGCTTCCGAAGCCCAAATAGGGATAAAATATAAATGGCAGGAGAATAAGGCCTATTGTAACACCCACTCCCTGACCAAAGGATAGCGATAAACGATGGACAATAATGATCATGATTACGATGTTCACAAAGGGGATTAAATACAATAGAATCCACCATACTGGCTTCTCCACAATCTCCAACAATACGATGATGTTGTAGATTGGAACAATTGCGGCCCAACCAGGCTTACCTGCCTTAGCGAAGATCTTCCAATAGGCAGCAATCATCACGACAAGAATTACCAGGTAAAAAATGAGAACACCGGTTCCGAGGGCTCCAAAGAGAGCACTCATACCATCTAAGTTTTCCATAAGTTTGGTTAATTTGGTTGACAACAAATGATTTGACTGGCACAAAGTCGGTATAATGCCTTAGAAATAAAAATGGCAACTGCCTGGCACCTGTCAATTTTGGTTACAATTACTCTACAAAGGTTCGTTGCCCGTATTGCATTCATCAGCAAATCAAGTCACAATTCCAGTTTAATGAAATGATCCGTTTCATTGCACCCAGTAATATAGATTTTAAGGAAAAGGTCGTAGCATTTGAGCAGCAGTGGCAGCACGGTGTTGAGTCTATCCCACAAAAGACGTCTGGTTCTTCAGGAGCTCCAAAATCAATAGAAGTTTCGCGTGACCAAATGATCAAAAGTGCCTCTTTGACAATGGGCCACTTAGGGCTTAATAGTGGAACGGCGTTGCTTTGCCTCAATCCGGATTTTATTGCTGGAAAAATGATGATGATACGGGCCATAGAATATGGAATGGACCTGATGGCCATAGAGCCCGTTTTAGATCCATTTCAATTTATACCTGATAATCAGCAAATTGATTTCGTAGCCATGGTGCCAATGCAGCTTCAGGCTACGCTCCGAAATCCGATATCCCTTAAGGCTTTTAATAAGGTAAAGACGGCCATTGTGGGAGGAGCCCCAGTTTCAATTGACCTTGATGAAGCCTGCAGAAACCTGAATCCGACTATTTACGAAACCTTCGGCATGACTGAGACCGTAAGCCATATCGCACTTAGGAAATTGGGAGGAGTACAGAAGGAACCTTTTCGAGCTTTTAGGGAAGTTACCTTGGGACAGGACGAAAGGGGCTGTCTTACAATTCTCTCTCCACTAACAAACAATGAGTTGTTGGTATCCAATGATCTGGTGGAGCTACGAGGTGAAAATGCATTTGAGTGGATTGGCCGATTCGATAATGTGATTAACTCTGGTGGTATTAAACTACAAATCGAGACAATAGAGAAAAAAATAAGGCAGATACTCAGAGGCTCAAATCGGCCAGAGAGATTTATAATTGCGGGAACAGAGGACCAAAACCTGGGAGAGAAAGTGACCCTGATTCTGGAGGCGCCATCGATATCAAGTGAGACAAAAGAAGAACTTACTATTCTTTTTGCCGAGTACCTGGATACGTATGAAAGGCCAAAAGAAATATATTACCTAACTGAGTTTGTAGAGACACCCACGGGAAAAATTCAACGGGAAGAGACTATTTCGCTTTTAGATTTGTAATCTCTTCTTTCAAATCCATCACGATATTTGTGAGCTCCTGAAGATTTGGGGTCTCCTGATCACCCGGCTCTGGAAATTTCACACTAATAAATGCCTTTGCTTGCCACACTTCTACCACGTCTTCAGCCTCAACTTCATAGGGCGCATAGGCTTTATTGTCTGAAACCAAAAATAGCTTGCCTTTCTCTTCAACATAATTGAACACTCTCTTGAAGACGATCCCCTCCTTACTTGTTACAAGTATATAAGTGAAGCCATTCTTAACTTCGTCTAAGTTCTCCATATATTGGCCAATGATCACTGACCCAGGCTCAACAGGCAACATAGAATCACCCGTTATTTCAAATGCCCGATAGGAACCATTCTGAGGCAGCATAGGCAATTGAAATTTGGGCAGATCCTGGATGTATTCCGGATCCGCATAACCATTTAGGTAGCCGGCTGCAGCTTTTTGCGGTACCAGATGAATATTCTCCCGTTCTTCTTTGTCCACCGTAATCGCCAAAACCTGGAATTTACTCTCACCCGGTTTCATCTTCAGTTTTTCAAACTCAACATCGGTAAGCTTAGATAGATTAGTTCCGATGAGGTCGTCTACTGGCAAGCCAAAAACTTCACTGATGCGCTTTAGATTTTCAATCCTCGGGTCTGCCCTACCTTCTTCGTAGGCTCCCACCAGGGAACGCTTGATTTGCAGTTGATTGGCCAACTCTTCCTGAGTCAACTTATCACGCTTTCGTAAGTACTTGAGATTTTCACTGATTAAGCTCATGACTTAGAATTTATGGTTTAAAGATCAACATTGCTGGAGGAATTTGTGGTATCCTCTAACTGAAATTCTTCGATCAATTTATTTACGTACTTCCCTCTACTACTATTCTTTATTTGATAAGGTGCAAATTCACTGGCAACTTGGTTAAATGCCTCGATAGATTTCAGGGCTTCCTCTCGAGCAGTAAGCCTATCGGCCATCTCTGTTTGAATTACACTTTTAAGTCGGTTAACAGCAATTTCCTTCGCTACTATTTGCTTCACCGAGGCCTCTTTGGTGCAAATGCCGTAGATGCCATCCAGATAGGCACGCCACTCTCTGGCTATTGCCAGGTCAAGCGAATCCTCTTCGAAGCTGCCCTCTTCATTCTGTGCCTCCATATATGCGTATTTTTTATAAAAATTCCCATCCAGTTCGTCCCTCATCCCTACTTCGAAAATCTCTCGCTCCAATCTTTTTAGGTCATCTACTGGTAATTCCAGGTTCCTAAGCCCTTTTACCTTTTCCACAAGTGAAAGTGGGAAGTAACGTACTTCTTCTTCAATAAGAGCGGTGTCATTTAGCGGAGACTTAATTTCGATGTGCTTCTTGATAGTATATGAAGGCGCGGGAATGATCTCATTCCTGATAAGTGTAAGCACGTAATCGGTAGTTACTCCAGCTCTTTTTGCCAACTCGGGCAGAGTGATGAAATTCTCCTCCACATATTGTAAAGATTGTTTTGCCACGTGGTCTGTCTGGTTAGGTTTAGTCAATGATTCCAATTTTAAAGATCTTGTACCAATCGCTGAGTTCGCGTTCATTATAAATTTCCAATGCCTTCAAAATATTGAAGGCAAAATCGACGCTTGCCGTGCCATTTGCAGTAATAATGCCGGCATCCCAAACACAAGATTGGTTGATATAGAAGCTATCGCCGCTGTAGCCTGTAGCAAACTGCTTCAGATATTTCAACCCATTGCTGGTATGAATAACGTTGTTGAGGAGGCCTAATCTCGCAAGGTAATATGTGGCCCCACAGATAGCGGCCACCAATTTTTGGTGATCTATAAACTGCTGTACAATAACCGCCAGTCCATCGGGGTCTGTACCTTCCCACATATCGCCACCAGGCAGTAAAAGCAGATTACTTTGGTCAATATCAATCTCCGAAAGAGACAGGTGCGGTTTAATGCTGAGGCCTCCTTGCGAAGTAACTTCCTGTCCATCTTTGGTAACAGTTTGAATTACATGAGGCTCGCTGGTATTTATTTCTGCTGCCGCGAGAGCAGGCTCCCAGTCAGCAAAACCATCAAAAAGGTAGAGATAGGCTATCATCCGGCCTTCCGTTCGTGGTTGATACTATCATCAAAGATGAAGAAGTCGTTTTCATTGCGTCGACTTGCTCCCATGGAGTAGAGGTGACCATGATAGTAAAGGTCTTTTTCCTGCATTTTATTCACCTGAGTGAAAATGCGCTCAACTACTTCCCTAAGACTTGTCTTAGGTTCTGTCAGCACATAGCCATGCATTTTATCTGCATCGCCATCACTTACTTGAAATTTAACCTGGTACTTTCCTGAGTAGAGCTTCTTGCTGCTAAGCTTAAGCTTGAAGTTTAAATCTGATGTGTCTAAAGTCATTCTTCGCGGATCTAAAAGTGAAAAATTACTTGCTATTATAGTTAGTATTGTTTGCTAGTAAATTTAGTATTTGTATTTTTATCTCCCAACATTTTACTAAATATTTTAGCAAAAATCTCCTCAATGATTAAGCCGGTAACACATAGATCTATCATACATTTTGATTTAGATGCTTTTTATGTGTCGGTTGAATTATTGCGTAATCCGCAGCTAAAAGGCCTTCCACTAGCCATAGGGGCCAATAGTCGAAGGGGTGTAGTGGCCTCATGTAGCTATGAAGCACGCAAGTTTGGTATTCATGCTGCCATGCCCATGATGCTGGCCAAACAGCTTTGCCCTGATCTACTGGTTGTCTCCGGAGATATGGATGCCTATAGTCAGTTTTCAAAAGCTGTATCTGAAATTATTGGTGAAGCTTCGCCGGTTTTTGAAAAAGCCTCTATCGATGAGTTCTATATAGACATCACAGGTATGGACACCTACTTTGGCTCCTATCGTTGGGCTGGAGAACTGCGGCAAAAGATCATGAAGGAAACTGAATTGCCTATTTCAATGGGACTTTCAGTAAACAAGTTGGTTTCTAAAGTTGCTACCAATGAAAGCAAACCTAATGGACAGCATTATGTAAAGAACGGTGTTGAGCGCGATTTTCTCGCTCCCCTTCCAATCCAGAAAATTCCCATGATTGGAGATAAAACCACCCAGTTTCTGGTTGATATGGGAATTAAAACTGTACGCACTTTGCGCGAAATGCCTCTTCGCATGCTGCAAAGTGCATTCGGAAAAGTGGGCACCGGCCTTTGGCAAAAAGCCAACGCTATCGATAACTCTCCGGTAATTCCCTACACTGATCGTAAGTCAATTTCTACTGAATGTACTTTCGACCAAGACACTATCGACACTAAGAAACTGAAAACCATTTTGGTAGCCATGATTGAGAAATTAGGCTATCAATTAAGGGCTGATAATAAACTCACCGCTTGCATTGCGGTGAAGATCCGTTACTCAAACTTCGATACGCATTCTAAGCAAAAGCAGATTCCCTATACCTCATCCGATCAGTTTCTAATTGCCACAGCCATGGACTTGTTCGATCAACTTTATTCCAGGAGAATGCTCTTGAGATTAGTGGGCATACGATTCAGCAAACTGGTGCCTGGGAATTATCAGATCAGGCTCTTTGAAGATACCGAAGAGCAAATAAAACTGCTCAGTGCTATGGATCATATCAAAGGGAAGTATGGCCCGGAGTCGGTTGTGCGCGCTAACACCATGGATTTGAGCAGCAGGATTAGAATGGAGCACCATGTATTTCATGGGTAACTATTTCAGTTGTGAGTTTTGAATTATGAATTGTGAGTGATGGTTTGTCAGAACACTCAAACAGATCCTGAAATAAATTCAGGATGACAGTTGGAAGGAGTTTCGGAGCAAGAAAAAAGCCACCCACCTCCTCCAAAATTCAAAACTCACAATTCATAATTAAGAAATGTACCTCAATTGCCACACATATTTCAGCTTCAAGTACGGAACGCTTTCCGTCGACAGCCTCTTTAGAGAAGCGTATCGCTGTGGTGTGCAAAAACTGGTACTTACTGATATCAACAACACTTGCGGCTATATCGAGATGATTCGTATCTGCAAGGAACGCAAGCTCGAGTACCCGCTGGAGATTGCCCTTGGTATCGAATTTCGTAGAGACGAAAAACCGCTGTATATAGCCATCGCCCGCAACAATGAGGGCTTCGAAGAGATCAATGCCTATCTCTCTTATCACAACAATACTGAGCTCCCCCTCCTATCGCGCGCTCCTGAGTTTAACAATGTGTATATAATCTATCCCTGGGGTAGTCAGCCTGCCGAAATTCTTCGACCTTATGAATTCATTGGTGTTCGACTGCAGGAAATCAATAAGATCATCACGTCACCATACCAGGAATATCTGCACAAACTGGTGGTGCATCATCCGGTAACTTTTAAAGACAAAACCAGCTATAATGTTCACAGGCTGCTGCGGGCTATTGATCAAAATACTATTCTCAGCAAACTTGAAGAAGAATCACAAGCCAATCGCAATGAGGTGATGATACCACCGGGGCAGCTCAAGCATTATTATGAGCAATACCCACAAATCATTGCTAATACTGAACAGATTCTCAACGATTGTCATTTCCACCTCGATTTTCAATCTGAAAAAAATAAGATAAACCTTAACGGCAGTAAAGTACAAGACTTAGCAAAGTTGCGCGATCTGGCGTGGAGAGGATTTCCTGAACGCTATAAGGCCACTGACGAAGAAGCCAAAAGACGCCTGGAAAAGGAACTCGAAGTAATTTCCAACAAGGGCTTTGAGTCATACTACCTCATCACCAATGAGATCGTGCAATTTGCTAAGCACAAAAACTTCGAGCATGTGGGGCGCGGCAGCGGCGCCAACAGCATCGTGGCCTATTGCCTCGGCCTAACCAATGTAGATCCCATCGAGCTCGATCTCTATTTCGAACGCTTCCTCAATCCAGAACGCAGCTCGCCGCCCGATTTCGATATTGACTTTTCCTGGAAAGATCGCGATGAGGTAACAAAGTTCATCTTTGATCAATATGGAACCAAACACACAGCCTTGCTCGCTACGCACACCACTTATAAAGGGCGCTCAATCTTGCGCGAGTTGGGAAAAGTTTTCGGCCTACCTAAAGCAGAAATCGACAACATCGTAGAGTATCCGCAGCAGTATCGCTACCAAGATCATATCACTAAACTAATTTTTCAGTATGCTGAAGTGATGCTGAAAATGCCAGCTAACCTTTCTATCCATGCTGGTGGGGTGCTCATTACTGAAAAGCCAATTTACGCATACACAGCCACCAATCTTCCGCCCAAAGGTTTCCCAACCAGTCATTTTGAAATGCACAATGCTGAAGATATCAATATTTATAAGTTCGATATTCTTAGTCAGCGTGGACTGGGACACATTAAAGATGCGGTGGCTCTTGCTGAAAAGAACCAGGGCAAAAAAGTAGATATTACCCAGTTTCGAAAATTCAAGAAGGATACTAAGATCAGGAAGCTGTTGAGCAAGGGGCATACTATGGGTTGCTTTTATGTGGAGTCGCCTGCTATGCGCATGCTGCTGGGTAAACTCTCCTGCCAGGATTATATCACTTTGGTGGCAGCCAGCTCTATCATCAGGCCTGGTGTAGCGCGCTCCGGCATGATGCGCGCCTATATCTACCGTCATCATCATCCGGATGATTATGAAGCTATCCACCCAAAAATGGATGAGCTGATGAAGGAAACCTATGGGGTGATGGTTTACCAGGAAGATGTAATTAAAGTGGCGCACCACTTTGCAAAACTCAGCTTAGCCGAAGCTGATGTCTTGCGCCGCGGTATGTCAGGCAAGTTTCGTTCTAGGGCC
Source organism: Cyclobacteriaceae bacterium (assembly GCA_028285445.1). Lineage (GTDB taxonomy): Bacteria > Bacteroidota > Bacteroidia > Cytophagales > Cyclobacteriaceae > JANQPQ01. The sequence continues at coordinate 173,202 of JANQPQ010000004.1, forward strand.
GAGTTTAAAAGAGTAGAGCAGAAGTTTATGGAAAACTGCACTGTCGAAGGCTACCCGCCTGAAGTAACAGCCCGGGTTTGGTACGAGATCGAAAGCTTTTCGGGATACTCATTCTCAAAGGGGCACTCGGCCAGCTATGCTGTAGAGAGTTACCAAAGTCTTTATCTCAAAGCACACTTTCCACTGGAGTTTATGGTGGGCGTTATCAACAACTTCGGCGGCTTCTATAAAACCGAATTTTACTTTCATGAAGCGCGCATGAATGGCGCCAAGGTAGAAGCGCCTTGCGTAAACATGAGCGATTACACCACCAACATTTATGATAGCACCATTTATATGGGCTTCATCCACCTTAAAAGTTTGGAATCTAAGATTGGGGCCTTAATTCCGGAAGAACGAGCAATTAATGGCGCCTATAAGAACATCGATAACTTCATTCGCAGAGTGCCGATTAGCCTGGAGCAGATCTGCCTGCTTATTAAAGTGGGGGCTTTCCGTTTTACAGGCAAAAGCAAACGCGAGCTACTTTGGGATGCCCACCTCTATTTCGGAAAAATTCAGAAGAAGAATTATGTTGAATCTACCGCCGACCTTTTTGAAACCGAGCCGCTAAACTTTGAGCTACCTCCGTTAGAGCGTCACCCACATGAAGATGCTTTTGATGAACTGGAGTTGCTCGGTTTCCCACTTTGTGATCCATTCTTATTATTGAAAACCGAAGATCAGGGCAACATCAAGGCTAAAGAATTGATGAAGAAGCTGAACAAGAAAGTAGAGATTGTCGGCTACCTGGTAACCACCAAGAACACCGCCACAAAAGATGGCCTGCCCATGCACTTCGGCACTTTCTACGACAACGAAGGAATGGTTTTCGACACCACCCATTTTCCGAATGTTGCAAAGCGGTTCCCCTTTCGAGGTAAAGGTTTTTACCGCTTACGCGGGAAGGTAGTGGAAGATTTTGGCTATCCTATGATTGAAATCAACTGGATGGATAAAGAGCCTATGATTAGTCCCGAAGAGATACCTAGTGTGCGGTTGAAAGGGTGAAGTTTACACAAAATTTCGAGTGCGGTTCCATAAACCTCTTCACTATTTTATTAATAACTGTACTTATAGTTATAATTAATATAATTTTATCCATTTAAAATAGAATTATATTAATTATGCTGATAAGGAAAATATCTACAAGTATTTACACCGTACTAATACTCTCATCCCTGGCTTGGGCCCAAAAAGCCACCAAACATCAAAAAATTAAGGATCGCTCGCTGCGCAAGGGAACCATTGAAGTGAGTAAAGACACTGTCTTCTATCAGGGCAAGGCTATCCTCATTCAAAAAGGAGTGAAAGGCTCTTTGGGGAATAAGAAACAGTATTTAGACCTAAATGGCACTGAGGCTTTCATCATCGAAAGAACAGAGCTCAACTCACAATTTGGTGCTCCTTTTAATGTGGACTTCAATTCTCCGCAAATGCAAGCTGTAGTAGAATCGACAGGTTTCAAGGACGTACTAATGCGCTTGATTAATGGCCAAGTCATTGGCAATGGCAAAATAAATAGCCAACAAGCCAGTAGCTTCGCCGCAAACAACCAATATTCCGAAGAAGTAACCATTGGTTATGGTGATACTTCATCCTCCTCCGCCTCTTCTTCGTCTCTTATTTCCTTCACACTCCGCAACTTATCTTCCAGCACTATCAAGTATTGGATTGGCGATGCTAATGGCCAGCCCGGATTTAGCAGTGGCAGTTTTAGTAGCATTGGAGGGAATGGGGTAACCAATATCTCCGAGTCTGGCAATAAACAGTTTTGCATAATCGACGAGGGCCAGAAAGCGATTTCATGCACCTCAATTACTAGCTCAGATATTGAGATAAATAGCTCCGGAAATGGTTTCCAATAGCATGCGTCGTCCTGTGAATAAGCTGAGGCCAATTGAAAGAGGTCAAGAATTGGATTTCCCCTTGAGGGCTGGTTAAGCACGGGGGAAGGGGCTAGCGGGATGATTCTAAAAAATCTACCTTTACATCATGGCCCTCCTTTCTAACTCCTTCTCCGAAGAAACCACAACACGCCCGATGGATGGTGGCCAAATCACAATTACCAATTGGCTTTTCGATGACATTCGCCTCTCTCACGCTAAAAGTCAGTTTGAAACGTTAGCGCCTACTTCATTTTCCAACCCTGATAATAAAGTACGCTTGCACTTCAGCCTGCGGGGCAATTATAGCTTCACCCACCAGCAACTAAATAACACTTACCACCTTACTCATGGGCAACACAACCTGATGTACACCGAGGGATTCGACATGACAGTAGAAAGCAAAGACCATGAGGTGGAGACTTTTGGAATCCAGTTTTCGCCGGAAGCTTTTATCAAACTAACTGAAGAAGCCAACCCAACGCTGAGTAGATTCACAGAGCTGCTGCTGCAAAATCAAAACGTTATTTTAAGCCAACAGTGGGCACCGATAGAAGGACAACTGCAGCAAAAAATCCAGGAGATTCTTAACTGCCCTTTCGAAGGAGGCATGAAAAGGCTGTACCTATTGTCTAAGAGCATTGAAATCCTTGTGCTGCAAGCGGAAGCTTATCATCAAATAGAAAACAAAGGTGAAATAAGCGTTAAGACTGCCACCGACAAGGAAAAGCTGATGGCGGCGAGAGAGTTCGTACTTGGAAAGTTAAGCACTCCACCTAGTTTAAGTCAGGTTTCTGATGAAATTGGTCTCAATCAATATAAACTGAAACGGGGGTTTAAGGAGCTTTTTGGTAACACGGTTTATGGATACATCACCGACAAGCGCCTGGAGCTTGCCCAACAAATGATAATGGAAACACAAAAAACAGCCAGTGAAATTGCCTTCGAACTTGGGTACAGCTCACCGCAGCATTTCAATAACGCTTTCAAAAAGAAATTTGGGCATGCCCCAAAGTCGCAACTTCGCTAGCCCTCCACAATTGATTAGTTTCAATCCTTTTTTTGCAATTTGCTCTTATCTGTCTCTCTTACTTTCACCCTAAACTGAAAGACCATGTCAGAAGAATTAATCATTAGGAAAGAAATTACTATAAACGCTAGCAGTGATAAGGTCTGGGATGCCCTTACCAACTCCGAGATGACCAAGCAATACATGTTTGGGTGCGAGCTTTCCTCAGATTGGCAACTAGGCTCAGAACTGCTGTGGATTGCCGGTGGGATGACCGTGGTACAAGGCCATATCACCAAAATCGAACCAGGAAAATCATTGCACTATACCACCTTCGACCCAAATATGGGATTGGAAGATAAACCTGAAAACTACCTGCGGGTGACTTATGATTTAGCCGAAGCGGATGGCCACACTCAACTTTCGGTAACACAAGACTTTAATGGGGCTGACGATGCTGAGACCAGATACAATGATGGCGCTGGTGGTTGGGACGCTGTTCTGAATGGTATAAAGGAGTTGGTGGAAAGTTAATTATCCCAATCCACCCTAATTCCATTTCATTCTAAGTTTGAAATTTTGAATTTTGAATTCAGAATTTTCAATTGAGGCTATGGATGCTACCTTCTTCCCCACACCAAACGATTTCAGGAAATGGCTTGCTGCAAATCACGAGCAGGCCACAGAACTTTGGGTAGGCTACTACAAAAAAGCAACAGGCAAACCAAGCATCACCTGGCCTGAGTCCGTCGATCAGGCATTATGCTATGGCTGGATCGATGGCCTCCGCAAAACCATTGACGAAGAAAGCTACCGCATTCGCTTTACTCCGCGCAGACCAACCAGCCATTGGAGTGACGTGAATATCAAGCGGGTTAAAGTGCTCACTAAAGAGGGCCAAATGCAACCTGCCGGACTCGAAGCTTTCAAAAAGCGTGACGCCAAAAAGTCAAGGCAAGCTTCCCATGAGCAAAAAGTTGTAAATTTCAATCCTGCTTATGAGAAAGAACTCAAGTCCAATGCTAAAGCTTGGGAATACTTCATCAATAAAGCACCAAGCTACCAGAAGCAATGCAGGCATTGGATTATGAGCGCGAAACAGCAACAAACGCAATTGAGAAGACTGCAAACCCTGATTGATTCCTCCGCTTCTGGGGAAGTAATTCCTCCATTTAGGTGGTCAGAAAAGAAAAAATGAGCTTCATAATACCCGAAAGACTAGAGACTGAAAGACTAATTCTAAGAACGTTTGAGGAAAAGGATTGGCGAGACCTCTATGAATATTATCGTGATGAGGAATGTATGCGCTATACCGTTGGGCGCCCATTAGATCAGGATGAAAGTTGGCGCAAAATGGCCACCATTGTAGGGCATTGGCACCTTCGTGGCTATGGGCCATACGCTTGTGTGGAAAAAGAAACTAGTACGGTCATGGGAACGGTAGGTCTTTGGTTTCCCTACAAATGGCCGGAGCCGGAAATCAAATGGGGACTTGCCAGGAAATTTTGGAGGAAGGGCTATGCCCGGGAAGCAGCGGCAGCAGTAAAGGCCATGGCCGACAAACATGTGCCAGATATTCATCTCATTAGTTTGATCTACCCTCAGAATACAGGATCAATCAGAGTGGCAGAATCAATTGGGGCAAGCTATGAAAAGACTGTTCCTTTTAGAGGAAAGGAAGCTGCGATTTACAGGCATTTAGCTCCTGGTTCTACTCGATAATCACCTCATCGGCGAAAATCCAGGTAACACCACCCGCCCCAAGATGCCAGTCCGGGCAAACGCCATAATTCTTGGCATTTACCTTCACGTATCGAGTTGTAGTTGGAGGAACATCCACAACCAAATCCTGCACGAATGACCCATAAGTAGTATCTGTGAATTGGTTCTCTACGGAACTTAGCAGATTAAAGGACTGGCCATCATTGCTGACACTGAAGTCGACCTGGGTCGGATACCAGATCCAGGAGTTGATATCTTGCAATACACCTAGCCCGAGTTTTCTAATCTGCTTGCGCTCACCCAGATCAATTATCACCTCCAGGTCTTCCCGATAGCCTTGCCAATCGCCTGTCTTAAAGTTGTTAGCACCCCTTAGTTGATCAATTAGGGTAATGTCTCCGGCAGCTGCGTATTGGTTAGCATAAGTGCTATTAACCGCAATACTCCTACTCCCATCAATTAGATAGTAAGTTGCTGCAATCACTTTGCTAGCACCACTATCAGTAAAAGTGGCAGCCTTAATGGTTGTGGTATTCTGCAGTGTAATTGGCGATTTATAAATAGCGCTGTTTGCCGTTGGCTCCGATCCATCAAGTGTGTAATGTATTGGAGCTTCAAGTACTGACCCAATGCTTACTGATAGTGTATCGGTAAAAGTCTGAGCTAAAGAAGCGAAAAAAGGCACCGGCACCAGAGAATTGTTAGCAATGGAAGAAACCGGCAAAGCCTCTACTCCTCTTCCCCAATCTCCCGGTTCTGCCCCCATCTCGAGAAGTAGTTCTCCCCCTTCCATAATATCTTGATGGGTAATGAAGCTTTTTGAGTACTCGGTTCCATTCAATTGAGCACCTTGGATATAAATGTTTTTGTCAGAAAGTCCCGAGCTTCTTACGGTAAATGTCTTCCCGTTCTCCAGATTAACATCCACTTTATCGAACATTGGAGTCCCAATTACATAGTAGTCTGTACCAGGAGTAACTGAGTAGAATCCGGCGGCACTTAATACGTACCACGACGACATCTGTCCACAATCTTCATTACCAGACAAGCCATCTGGTAAAACTGTGTATTGCTCATCCATAATCTGTCTAACCACTTTCTGAGTTTTTTCAGGCTTGCCAATGTAGCTATACAAATAGGCCATGTGGTGACTTGGCTCATTGCCATGGGCATATTGTCCAATTAAACCGGTAATGTCAGCCTGGTCACGGCCGGTAGTTTCGGAGGAAGCTGAAAACATATTATCGAGATGCTGTTCATACGCGACTTTTCCACCCATTAATGCCACATGCCCGCTCACATCCTGCGGCACAAATAGGGAATACTGCCAGGCATTTGCTTCAGTATAGTTGAAGTTGACCTCTGCGGGATCAAAAGGTTTGAACCAGCCATTGTTGCGCTTGGCACGCATAAAGCCTGTTCCGGGATCATATAGATTTTTGTATGACTGAGCCCGGGTGTAGAATTCAGCAGCAATGTCAGATTGCCCCAGCGAATCAGCCATAACCGCAATGCACCAGTCGTCGTAAGCATACTCCAGCGTTTTCGAAACAGATTCAGATTCTGCATCGGCAGCGATAAATCCCACACTTTTGTAGGCCGACAGCCCTAGTTTATCTTGCCTCGCGCTATGCACCATGGCTTGCAATGCTAGCTCGGCATCGTAATCCCTAATTCCTTTAACATAGGCATCGGCGATTACGGGAATAGCGTGGTAACCGATCATGGTTCCGGTGTAGTTGCCGGCTAACTCCCAAATCGGTAATTCTCCGCCTTGCTGATACTGCCGTAGGAAGGTCTTGATGAATTCATTGGTACGCTGCTGCTGAATCAAAGTAAAAAGTGGATGTGTTGCACGGAACGTATCCCAGAGCGAGAAAACTGTATAATGAGATTGGCCGGCTTCAAGTTGGTGAACTTGCTTATCCATGCCCAGATAGCGGCCATCTACATCAGCAAACAAATTAGGATTAAGCAAGCTATGGTATAATGAAGTGTAGAATATTGTTTTCGCCTCTTCGCTTCCACCTTGCACTTGAATTTTGTTCAGCTCCTTTTCCCAAGCCACTTTGCTTTCTTCCTTGGTCCTCTCAAAATCCCAGTGGGGTATTTCTGCATTTAGATTCTTTTCCGCACCTTCCACATCGACAGCTGAAATCCCCACCTTAATCAGCAAAGGCCTATCTAGCTTCCCAAAGAGTAAACCCGCTTGCAAATTCAACCCTTCGTTATAAACAACTTCTTGAATTGGCTCTGAGAATCTCATGTAGAAATGAACGCGCTGCTCTTTAGCCCATTGTTGCGAATAGCGATAACCTCGTATAGTTACGCTATCAACTAACTCTGTAGCGAAATCAAGCACCTTGTCGCGATGAGCCAAATCCAAAACCACCTGGGCATTTTCACCAGATGGAAAATGGTAGCGATGAAAGCCAGCTCTTTCTGTTACGGTGAGGTCAACCTGAATCTCATAATCATCCAAAAAGACAGAGTAATACCCAGGACCAGCCTTTTCTCTATCATGTGAAAAACTTGACTTATAGCCATCAGAGCCGTCGGATCCATTATTTAATCGCAAGGGTCCGGTGGTAGGCATCAATAAAACGTCGGCATAGTCCGATATACCGGTACCACTAAGATGGGTATGTGAGAAGCCGTAAAGAATCGAATCTGAATAATGATAACCACCACATCCATCCCATCCTTCAAGCCGACTATCAGGGCTTAGCTGTACCATACCAAAAGGCATTGACGCTCCTGGATAGGTATGACCGTGGCCCCCAGTTCCAATAAAAGGATCTACGTAGTCGAAAGGAGTCTTATTCTGCTGCTGGCACGCAGAGACCAACAAAATAGTTAGGCTAAATAGGGCAAGTCTCATAGGGTAAAGATAGGATAAATCTGAAGGGAGTTGATTTTCCCAGCTTTTCGAAAGCAAGCCTTGCATTTTCGCTCCACGGCCGCTAGGCCGCGTACTCATAACCGCGGCGGGGCCTTGACTTTTCTTTGGTTCGTTTCTTTTGGTCAAGCAAAAGAAATGAACAAACATGACTTTTTCCTAAGCTAAGGAAAACTGTTGCGCGGGAAGAGCATATAAACGCAGCTATTCATCCCTTAACGCCTTGATAGGGTTTGCCACAGCGGCCCTGATACTTTGCCAGCTTACTGTAAGCAGGGCCACCAAAATAGAAATCAACCCAGCAAGGAGATATACTAAGACATTTTGATCAATGCGATAGACGAAGCTATCAAGCCATTGCCCCATAAAGAACCAGGCCAGTGGAGCGGCCAGTACAAAAGCCACAATAATCAGAATCATAAAGTCTCTTGAGAGCATAGTGACTATGGTTGATACGTTAGCACCCAATACTTTGCGAATGCCGATCTCCTTGGTTTTTTGTTCAGCAGTGAATGCCGAAAGCGCAAATAGACCAAGTACCGCAATTAGAATGGCCAGACCTGTAAGATGACTAAACATGTAGGCAAAAGCTTGTTCGTTGTTATATAAGTTCTCGAAGTCATCGTCCATAAAGCTGTACTCAAATATGTACTGGGGATAAACTTTCTTCCAAGTCTCCTCTATTTGGGCCAACGTGTTTTCCATACCTGCCTCAGCAGCCTTAATGGAGATTACTCCGTTGTTGCTGCGGTAACGAATGTAAAGCGGTTCTATCTGGTGCTGAACTGTTGCAAAATTGAAGTTCCGAATCACACCAACTACTGTTAATTCGGTGTAGGTTGGAGCGCCATTGTTATTGCCGGTCTGCAACCTAATGATCTTCCCAATGGGGTCGTCCCACTGCAGCATGGTTGCCATTTCTTCATTTATCAAAACGGCGCTTGCCGAGTCAGTCGTGATCTCCTTATCAAAATTTCTACCAGCCACTATATCCATTCCTAATGCAGGCAAGTAGGCATCATCGATATTCATAGCACTGGTGATGAAGTTATCTTCGTCGCTGTAACCTTCCGGGTGAATTCTGCTTCTACCCAATTGTTGACCAATTTGCGATGAAGAAGAACCAACTGCCCTGATATTGGCCAATCGCCTCAACTCGTCTTTAAAAACACCTGATTGTGGTATCATTTGTCCGGTTGGCAACGGTAGTGTAATGACCTGATCCCGGTTGTAGCCCATGTCTCTATTACGGATAAAGCCCATTTGCTCATAAACTACCATCGTTCCAATTATTAATGCAATGGAAATAGCAAATTGGAAAACTACTAACGATTTTCTGACGATGCTGCCGGTACCTCCCGACTGGAAAGACCCCTTAAGAACCTGAACCGGTTTGAAAGACGAAAGGAAAAAAGCAGGGTAACTACCGGAAATAAAGCCTAATACCACAACCATCGCAATCATGGTGGCAATTACCATAGGGTTTAGAAGTTGGAAAATATCAGCGTAGCGGCCATATAGGGAATTCAACAGGGGTATAACCGCCAAGGTAATTACTACAGCCAGTAAGAAAGAGAATGTTACAACCAGCATAGATTCCATCAGGTGTTGAATTACCAGCTGCTTCTTATATCCCCCCATGACTTTTCGCACTCCAATTTCCCTGGCCCGTGCCGAAGCCCTGGCCGTAACCAGGTTAATAAAGTTGACAGCGGCGAGGATCAGAATTATTACACCAATGCTGATTAGTATGTAGATATTTGAGATATCGGTTTTGTTGAAATTAGACTCGAAAAGGATATGCTTCGAATGCAGGTGCACATCTTCGAAGCGCTGCAATGTGGGAGTAAAGAACTCGTAAGCTTCGTGCTTCTCTTTCAGCGCTATGAGCTTTTCAACAGTTGGTTGGAGGTCTGTTTTTGGCTCATCCAATAGTAGATAGGTAAAAACCTGAATGCCTTGCCAACTAAGTAGAAAATTGGCCCAGCCTTCGTTGCCCTCGGGAGCCACCATTGATCGCACCATATCAAACTGAATGTGAGAGTTAATGGGCGGATCTTCCATCACTGCCTTAACGTTGAGTGTATTCTGGTTAAGAACTAAGTTCTTCCCCAGCGGGCTTTCTTCGCCAAATATCTTTTCAGCTAAAGTCTTAGTTAGCACTACTGAATGCGGTTCATCCAGTATGTCTTCAGTTTGGCCTTCAATTATTTCGAAGTCAAATATCTCAAAGAATTCGCTTTCACTGAAAATGGCATTTTCCGCATTAAAAACTCTATCCTCATATTGTAATGGCAGCGACTGCGGCGACATTATGCGAACTGCACTTTCCACCTCTGGTATTTCATCAATTGCCGACTTGGCCATACCGGGTTGGGAAACCCCTACCTCCTGACTTTGCACTCCCTGGGCACTATCGATAGTGAGCACCCGCACAATGCGATTCTTTTTGCTGTGCATACCATCGAAACTTAAATCTTCGATAAGGAAAAGTGTTATAATGAGGCAGGCGGCCAAGCCAAAGGCGAGACCAACTATTTTAATCAGAGAGAAGGCTTTCTCCTTCAATACACCCCTAAGTGCAATCTTAATGTAATTCTTAAGCATCTATCAACGTTTTGGTTCGAGAGAGGTACTACTTTGTAGTACCTCTGGGATTGTGAATAGTTACAGTCACAGGCAATTAAACGGTTTCTCAAAAATCATTAATTGGTAAATGCTGTGAATGGCCTATTGCTGTGGGAACTGGCTGCCGTTCATGGAAGCATCTTGAATCCAATCTTTGCTCGCTGCTTTCGAAAACCCCTTCCATTTCCCCAATATTCCCTATTTTTCCTCTATGAAGCGATTTGAACCGCTTGATATTTTCCGGGGGATGACGGTTTGCTTTATGATTATCGTTAATACCCCTGGCGATTGGGGCAACACATTTGGTATGTTACTTCACGCACCCTGGCATGGGTTCACTCCAACCGATTGGGTATTTCCTGCATTTTTATTCGCCGTTGGCAACGCCATGGCATTTGTAGAACACAAATGGGAAGGGCAAGAGAGATCGAAAGTGCTTACGACCATTTTCAAAAGAGCCTTTCTCATTTTCGCCATTGGCTACCTCCTCAGGTGGTTTCCCTTCTTTAGACTAGTGGATGGAGAGTGGGTTTTTAAATCTATTGTTAACCTACGGATATTTGGGGTGCTCCAGCGCATTGCAGTCTGCTACCTAATCGCAGCGCTGCTTATCTATCTCACCTCTAAGCGCACAGCAATTGTAACTAGTGTGGTAATTCTTCTGGGATACTGGTTGATTTTGTTTGCCTTTGGCGACTACACTTTGGAAGGCAATACAGCTCGAAAGCTAGACTTATGGTTGCTAGGCGACTCTTACTTGTGGCAAGGACTTGGCGTTCCATTTGAGCCGGAAGGTATTCTCAGCTCATTCCCGGCAACGGTTAATGTGATCGCTGGCTACCTCATTGGAAAGTACCTTAAAGAAGGTATTGACTACGAGAAACTTGCTAAACTCCTACTAATTGGCGCTACCCTAACAGCTACCGCATATCTATGGCACCCACTGTTCCCGATCAATAAAAATATATGGACCAGTTCTTATGTGTTACTCAGCACTGGCCTTAGTGCAATGTTGGTTGCTATGCTCATCTACGTAATGGAGTTTAAGGCCAACCCTTGGCGATTAGGCTTCTTTAAGACCTTTGGTATGAACCCGCTTTTCAGTTTTGTGCTTTCAATTCTAATTGTGAAAATACTGTTTATTGTTAAGGTTGATGGCCAAAGCGGCTACTCCCTACTCTACCAAAACGCTTTCGCCTGGATTGGAGGCAAGTTTGGTTCCTTGGCATTTGCCCTATTCATTATGATATTGTGCTGGGGTGCTGCCAAGTGGCTACAGTCTAGAAACATCTATATCAAGCTATAAACTTACCTGCGCAGCAACTTGAAGCCGATATTGCGTCCTTCTCCCTGCATAATGGCCAGATTGATCCAGCTCAGGGCGAATTTCTCCAATAGCTCCACTTTATCGCTTCCTCCAAAATCTATACAATCCTCAAATCCGCAATCTTTGGCTAAGTTTCTGGCAACCTCCTTAGCTTCGTCATCCTCCCCGGCCATAAACATCTCCAACCGGTATTCTCCATACTGGGGATCTTGCATATTCTCGAAACCAGTGGTGTTAAAGCTCTTCACTACTTTGGCCGAGGTTAAGTCTAAAAAAGCGTGGAAAGCCGTGGGATAAGGATCGGGTTTGGTTCTTACGGAGTTGGTAGCATCAATGATAATCTTGCCAGATACATCCCCAAACTGCCTGCTGAGGTCTTCAGCTATTTGTGGAGGGGTTGCAACTAAAATTACCTCTGATCCATTGACTGCATCTTCCAGTGAAGAAATCATTACTCCCACCTCGGCCAAAGGCTTCAACTTTTCGTCATCCGGATTCCTGGCCCCAACTACTACCTGATGGCCTGCCTTGGCCCAGTTACGAGCCAGCGTACCACCAACATTACCGTGTCCTACTACTGCGATATTCATTTGTTATGATAATTGCTTTATTACTTCCCTGGCTACCACTTCTCCTGACATATTTTGCTGGCCGGTAATCAGATTGCCATCAACAACCACAAACGGTTGCCAGTTTTCAGCCTTTTGAAATTCAGCTCCCAACTTAATCAATTCATCTTCTATTCGCCATGGCATCACTTTAGTGCCTGCCGCCTGATCAGCATCATCTTCCTCCCCATTGGTAAAGCCGGTCACTTTCTTGCCTTCAACTAACAACTTGCCATCATCAAGTTTCGCGTAACGCAGAATAGCCGTACCATGACAAAGTGCTGCTGTTACCTTACCCGATTGATAAAAGTTGGCGAAAAACTGCTGGAGTTCCCGGTCGTCTTCGAAGTTAAACATCGGCGCCTGACCTCCCGCCACCACTACGGCATCATATTCATCCATGGAAACATCTGATAGTGCCGGTGCATTTTCAACAGCTTGCTGGAATGCTGATTCTTCCAACACTTCTTTACTAATTGTATCCCATGCACTGTAGCCGCTCTCATGATTGGGGTCGCTCATGGCATCCATTTCCAGCTTCCCTCCTTTGGGGCTGGCAATGGTAACTTCGTAACCTTCACCCTTTAAAATACGATAGGGATGAGCTACTTCGGAAATCCAGTAACCCACAGGCCAACCTGTTGTTGTTGAAACAGTAGGATTGGCCGCAATGATTAAAATATGTTTACTCATTTGTTCTTTTTGAACAAATGTCTGTAGCTTACTTTACTACATCAATATACTGACAGATTAGTATGATACTTACTTTTAGGAAAGTATACTGAAAACCAATAAGTTACATCATGCCGGAATTTAGATATAATCAGAAACTTTATTATAATCCTGTGGAATTTGCCATGGATAGAATTGGCGGCACCTGGAAAATGCCCATTCTATGGCGACTAAAGGATAGGGTGATGAGGTACAGCGAGATCAAAAGAGACATCTCCCACATTTCAGACAAAATGCTTACCACACAACTACGTGAGTTGGAAGCCGATGGTATCATAAATCGAAAGGTCTACGCCGTTGTACCTCCAAAAACGGAGTACAGCATTACGGAAAAAGGTAAGGAGGTTATCCCCATCATTCATACTATTCGAGAATACGGCTTGAAACTAATGACGGAACTTGGGATAGACGACAAATGACACTAAGTAAACATTCTCAAAAAGTTCAGGATGCATTGAGCAGATTCGGCATGGACCTAAAAGTGCTAGAATTGCCTGACAGTACTCGTACGGCAAAAGAAGCGGCCGCCGCCATTGGCTGTCAAGTAGGGCAAATCGTAAAATCTCTGATCTTCAGAAATGACGTCAATCCTATTCTGATTTTGGTTAGCGGTGACAATCAGTTAGATACGCAAGTATTCGAAAGAGATCAAGCCATCAAACTCCAAAAGGCCGATGCCAACTTCGTAAAAGCTTCTACAGGATTTTCGATTGGAGGTGTTCCGCCCATTGGCCACAATGAGGTAATTGACACCTACATAGATCAGGGCTTAGTTGACTATGACCTGGTTTGGGCAGCAGCAGGAATGCCATTCTCGGTTTTCGCCATTCCAGGAGAAAAACTAGTGGATATCACCAATGGGCAAGTGATTGCTGTGAAGTAAAACTACCATTTAAGGGCTGAAAGAAGCATTCTGACCTTTCCAAAGCTCCGCCCGTCAATTGGCACTACTTCAAGTAAAAAACGCTTATGATTTGCTGGCATATCTTGGTATATTAAGCTAATTCAAAATGAGAATTAAACGTTATGGCTATTTTCAATTTAAAGGTTAATGGGGAAAATCATCAGGTAGATGTTGATCCCGATACCCCAATACTCTGGGTTTTGCGAGATAACCTTGATCTGGTAGGTACGAAATTTGGCTGTGGTATTGCCCAATGTGGGGCATGCACCATCCATCTTGATGGCACTGCTGCCAGATCTTGTTCGGTACCTATCTCACAAGTTGGTGAAGCTTCGGTTACCACCATTGAAGGACTTTCCGAGAAAGGAGATCATCCGCTGCAAGAGGCTTGGAGAGAACATGATGTCCCACAATGCGGATATTGTCAGGCAGGTCAAATTATGAATGCTGCTTCCTTGCTGAGCAAGAACCCGTCTCCTTCAGATCAGGAAATTGAATCTGCGATGTACGGTAATCTTTGCCGCTGTACTTCTTACCTCAAAATCAAGGCTGCTATCAGAACCGCAGCTGACCAAGCGTAATCCACCTAAACTAAGAAGTCATGTCAATTGTAAAAACCACAGTCGATAGAAGATCTTTTCTAAAAGTATCAGCGCTTAGTACCGGGGGGATTGTCCTTGGGTTTAACTGGGCCTGTACACCGCAAGAAGCCGTTCGCGCCATTCCATCAGAATGGTTTGACGTAAACGCATTCCTGAAAATAGCCGCCAATGGAATGGTTACTATTATGTCACCAAATCCGGAAATTGGACAAAATGTAAAAACATCTATGCCAATGATAATTGCTGAAGAGCTGGATGTGAAATGGGAAGATGTTATTGTTGAACAAGCTCCGCTAGACACCGATGCCTTCAAGCGTCAGGTTGCTGGTGGTAGCCAAAGTATCCGCCAGGGTTGGAGTTCTTTGCGTATGGCAGGTGCAACTGCCAAGCAAATGCTCATCAATGCGGCGGCCAAGCAATGGGGTGTCGACCCCTCAGGGCTAACGGCATCCGAAGGTGTGATCTCTGGAAATGGCAAGAAAATTACTTATGGTGAAATTGCTGCGGAAGCTGCCAATGTGCCCGTGCCAGAAGAAGTTAAGTTGAAAGACCCCAAGGATTTCAAAATTATCGGTACTGAAAGGCGCAATGTAGATCTCAATAAGATAGTGACAGGCCAGCCATTGTTTGGCCTGGACCATAAGGTAGATGGTATGCTCTATTCGGTAGTATTGAGACCACCAGCCTTTGGCGCCAAGCTCAAATCTTTTGATGATAGCGATACTCGCCAGGTTAATGGCGTGCAGGATGTGGTACAGTTTGGAGATAAGATTGCAGTCTTGGCAACCTCCACCTGGGCTGCTATTAAGGGTCAAAGAGCCTTGAAGCCAGAGTGGGATTTGTCAGGTCAGCTTGAAAGCACTTCCTACCATGACGAAACCATGCGTAACCTCCTCGATACTCCTTCGGAAGAACCCAAGCGAAATGACGGAAATGTGAAGCGGGCCTTCGCCGAGGCTGATAAGGTTATTGAACGCACTTATGAAGCGCCTTTCCTTCCACACAACACCATGGAGCCTATGAACTTCTTTGCCAATGTTACGGCCGAGAAAGTAGAACTAGTTGGTCCTATTCAGACTCCCGAATGGACACGAAGCCGGGTGGCTAAGCTTTTGGAGCGTGAAGAAAGTGAAGTAAGTATCGATATGACCAGAATGGGTGGTGGTTTTGGAAGAAGGCTCTATGGGGACTTTGCTTTGGAAGCCGCAGAAATCTCTTCGATGATTAATTCACCGGTGAAAGTAGTATTCACGCGGGAAGATGACATGACTGCTGGCACCTACAGGCCAGGCTCAAAATACAAGTTCAGGGCAAGCATCAAAGATGGCCAGATGACCGGCTATCACCTGGTTGGCGCCGGAGTGAATATGCGAAATGCGACTCGCGAAAATAATTTCCCAGCGGCTTCATTAGACAACTATCTGATAGAATCACATAATTTGCAGAGTAACATTACCACTGGTGCCTGGCGAGCGCCTATTACTAACTTCCTGGCATTTGCCGAGCAAAGTTTTATTGATGAAGTAGCTATTGAGTTGGGACAAGATCAGGTACAATTCAGGCTGGACCTATTTGAAAGAGCTCTAAGTAATCCCGTAGGTGAGGTAGGATATGATGTAGAGAAATTTATGGGGGTTGTGAAGCTGGCTGCGGAAAAATCAAACTGGACGGAAAAGAAAGATGGTGTATACAAAGGATTTAGCGCTTACTACTCTCATAACACCTATGTGGCAGAGGTAGCTGAGGTGGTTATGTCAGGTGGAACACCTAAAGTTCAAAAGATGATTACTGCTATTGATTGCGGCATAGTTGTTAACCCCATGGGTGCAATCAATCAGGTTCAGGGTGGAGTAATTGATGGTATCGGCCACGCTATGTATGGCGAACTCACTTTTGAAGCCGGGGTTCCCCAGTCTAAGAACTTTGATCAGTACCGATTAATCAGAACATCGGAAGTTCCAGATGTGGAGGTGCATTTCGTCGAAAGCAATAACGACCCGACTGGTTTGGGCGAACCTTCTTTACCTCCAGCGGGCGGCGCCATTGCCAATGCCATTCACGCTGCTACAGGGCAACGCTTTTACCAGCAGCCCTTTATTAAGGAGAAAGTTGTATTTGGATAAACATAGTTTGAAAAAATCCGGCTCAGGCCGGATTTTTTTTCATACCTTTTTTGATTTGGGCCTTTAGCGCTTGCTGCATAACTTCAGGGGCAATTAGTGCAAACAGTATTTCCAGTACATAAACCCGCCTTCTATGTTTCTTGCCATCTATGAGTACCAGGTAAAACCACAGGTCGCCGATAAATTCGAATTGCTTTATGGCCAATCCGGCGCCTGGGTGAAGCTTTTCAGCCGGTCAGAAGACTATTTGGGTACTGAACTGGCGATTACCACTGATCATAGCTTTCGGTACGTGACCGTAGATCGATGGCAGTCGAGGGAGGCCTACGAAGAATTCCTGGAAGACAATCAGCAAGAATACAATACCCTAGACCGGCTGGGGGAAGCTTTTACAGAATCTGAAAAGAAAGTCGGGACATTTGAAATGCGCAGCAGTTTTGAGAAGTAGTATAGCCCTACTACTAACATTCTCATTACTTATTGCCTGTAAGAAAAAACAACAGCGCCCTCTAATTATAGCAGTCGCGGCTAACACACAATACGCCATGCAGGAAATTGTTGCGCTCTTTGAGCGACAAGAAAATACGAAGTGCGACCTCGTAGTCTCTTCCTCCGGAAAACTCACTGCGCAAATCCGGCAAGGAGCGCCTTATGCAATTTTTGTTTCCGCAGACTCCAAATATCCTGGAAATCTGCACCAAGATGGCTTCGGAGAAGTACCGAAAGTATATGCCTACGGTAAGCTCGTTATCTGGTCAAGCCAAAAACTGGAGGTTGACAATCTTGAGAATTGGACCATGGAATTAGGCCGAATTGCCATTGCCAACCCCAGATTTGCACCCTACGGTGTTGCCGCGGAGCAGGCATTAAACTCGCTGAATATTTACTCCGAACTTGAAGCGAACCTGGTTTTTGGGGAAAGCATCTCGCAGGTAAACAATATGATATTTACAGAGGCCGTTGTAGCAGGCTTCACCGCGCTGGCAGTAGTTCGGGCACCAAAACTGCGTACTGAAGGCTTTTGGCAGGAAGTAGATACCTCCTTGTACGAACCTATATCTCAAAGTGTGATTAGGCTGAAAAACGACCCCGGCTCCACGGAATTAGCGAGGCAATTCTATAACTTTCTATTTTCTGTTGAAGCACAGCAAATTCTGAAAGATTTCGGGTATAGTACTCCATGAATCGCCTCAAAGCCAAAATAGCTGATATCGAATTGTCTGACAGCTTAAGCAAGGTGAAACTGACAGTCGCTGGAATTACGCTTTGGACTGTGGTAATTGAGAAGCCAGGTGCTACCGACTACTTGAGAAAGGAAAATGAAGTTGATCTCCTTTTTAAGGAAACTGAGGTTATTCTCTCTCAATCTCAAAGCGACTCCATCAGCATAGAAAACGTAATTCCAGGGCAGGTAAAATCTATCAGTAACTCTCAGCTCCTATCAACGGTGGCAATCGAAACTGAAGTCGGGGAAATCAAAGCGATTGTTTCATCCTCAGCACTTAACAAAATGCAACTAGCCATCGGCGATGATATAGTGGCATTAATCAAAATCAACGAGATCATGCTATCTGCTTAAATGGAATGGGGCCCGATAATATTGACCTTTAAGCTAGCGCTATTAACAACGGTTGTTTTGCTGCTGATTGCCATTCCCCTAACACACTGGCTTGCCTTTACTAAGTCGAAAATAAAGCCCTTGGTAGAGACTGTAGTGAGTTTGCCACTGGTGCTTCCTCCCACGGTATTGGGTTTCTACCTGTTATTAGCATTTAGCGGTTCAACGGTGGTGGGTAGTTTTCTCAGCAACACCTTAGGCCTTCATCTCATCTTTACGTTTTCGGGATTGGTGGTTGCCTCAGTGCTATACAGCCTGCCTTTTATGGTCCACCCAATTCAATCGGGTTTGCAAAATCTGCCATCAGAAATTCGTGAAGTTTCGCTCACTTTAGGAAAGTCAAAATTCGAAACCTTGATACGCATCTTACTCCCCAGCATTAAGCCCTCATTGCTTACAGGTATCGTATTGACTTTCGCTCATACCATAGGGGAATTTGGTGTGGTACTAATGATTGGTGGTAATATCCCCGGAGAAACCAGGGTGGCCTCCATAGCTATTTATGACGAAGTGGAAGCGCTAAACTATGGCAATGCAAACAACTATGCGCTTATTCTATTTGCTCTCACATTCACGATACTTCTGGCCGTCTATCTTATCAATGGCAAACACCTAAAAGGTCTGGTTAGATGATTGAGATTAAGGTACAGAAGGAATTACTCTCAGGAACAGGCTCCATGACCCTTGATATGGATTTGCAAGTTGAGACCGGATCCCTCATTGCGGTCTACGGTCAATCTGGTGCAGGAAAAACTTCACTGTTGCGAATACTGGCCGGATTAATGATCGCGGATGCAGGATATATCAAGGTTGATGATTTAGTATGGTTTGACAGTTCGTCCAAAGTCTACCTTCCCGCCCAAAAACGGCGCATAGGCTTTGTTCCTCAGCAATATGCCCTATTCCCTAATCTCACAGTGAAGGGAAATCTTGAATACGCTCTGAACAAAGGGCAAAGTACATCTAAAGTTGATGAACTTTTAGAATTAATGGAGCTTGCAAACTTACAACAGCAGAAGCCGGGTTCTCTTTCCGGGGGGCAGCAACAGCGTGTAGCTTTAGCCAGAGCCATTATTCGCCAGCCATCAATATTACTCCTGGATGAACCTCTCTCAGCCCTTGACGATGAGATGAGATTTTCACTTCAGGATTATATCTTGAAAATTCATCAGGAGTTCAACCTTACCTCCTTCATAGTTAGTCATGATCTGGCTGAGATCTACAAAATGGCTGATAAGGTGCTTGTAATAGACAACGGCACAGTAACCAGCTTTGGCGCACCAGAAGAAGTATTTGCTAATAAGCAAATCAGTGGAAAATATAGGTTTACCGGTACTGTTGTCAACATCGTCCCAAGCGACGAGGTATATATAATAAGCGTGCTGGTTGACAGGAACCTGATCAAGGTAATAGCCACCAAGGACGAGGCCTCGCAGCTGCAAAAAGGCAACAAGGTAATGGTAGTATCCAAGGCCTTCAATCCGCTGATTATAAAACTGGAAGCCTAGAGTTACGGAGGCATTTAACTTATTTGGGCACCTTATCAAGTTAATGATCCCCTTATAGCATTACGCTTGCTGGAAAATGGCATTCTTTCTATTTTAATCGAAAGTCATAAAATCAATCTATCATGCTTCTCATCTCCCAACCAAAAAAACAACTAATCTTATTTCTGCTCATTGCGGCGGTGTCATTTTCAGGCTGGTCGCAAGGCTTTGAAGGATATTATCGTTTTCCAGATATTCATAATCAAACAGTGTACTTTACGGCTGAAGGCGATATTTGGAAAGTGGAGCTTACCGGCGGGTTGGCGCAGCGGCTAACCTCCCATCCGGGAGAAGAAACCAATGTGACTATATCCCCCGATGGCCAAACTTTGGCTTTTTCAGCACAATACGAAGGACCCACTGAAATCTATACCATGCCTACCACAGGTGGTTTGCCAGTGCGGTGGACTTATGAAGAACAGTTTTCTACAGCTAACACCTGGACTCCTGATGGTCAGGTGATATATGCTACCACGCACTACTCCACCCTTCCTGATCAGCAATTAGTAGCAATAAACCCAGGCACCAAAGTGAAGTCCAGAATTCCACTGAGCCAGGCTAGCGAAGCTAACTACGACGCCACAGGAAACACCCTGTACTTTGTGCGGCCCGGCTACCACCGCAACGTAACTAAACGCTACCGAGGTGGCACTGCCAGACAAATCTGGAAGTTCAGCCAAGGAGACAATGAGGCTACATTGCTAACCACTGGCCATGCTGGTGAAAGCCATCATCCCATGTGGTGGAATAATCGAATCTATTTCATCACCGACCGCGATGGCACCATGAATATCTGGTCTATGAATGAAGGTGGTGGTGATCTTAAGCAGCATACTAAACACACCGGTTTCGATGTGAGAGATGGTGACCTGGCGAATGGCCATATAGTCTACCAGGTAGGAGCAGACATCTGGCACTATGATATTGGCAATGACAACAGCAAGAAGATACCTATTACTCTGGCTTCAGATCTGGACCAGTTGAGAGAAAAATGGGAAGAGAGCCCCGGCAACTACATAACTTCGGTTCATCCCAATGCAGATGGGAGTAAAATTGCCATTACAGCCCGTGGACGAGTATTTGTAGCCCCAGTGAAAGAGGGCAGATTTACGCAGCTGTCAGACAAAAGAAATGTAAGATACCGCGATGCTATCTTTTCAAGCGATGGTAGTCAAGTGATTGCGCTGTCCGATGAAAGTGGAGAATTTGAATTTGTTACTAAGGCTACCACCGCGGTTGGCACCGAGAGACAAATCACCAATAATGGCAATATTCTGCGATACCGGGGTATGCCTTCTCCAGATGGTAAGTGGCTGGCTTTCGACGACCTTAACCAGGATATGTGGATAGCTGATCTACAAAATGGCAGAACAACCAAGATCTCAACAAACAATGAGGGCATTGGGCAATTCTCGTGGTCATCGGATAGCAAATGGCTTGCTTTTGTACAGACTGCTGCCAACACCATGGCTCAAATCCACATCTATAATATAGATAGCAAACAATTAACCGCAGTTACCACTGATCGAGCAAACAGCATAAGCCCGGTGTGGAGCCCCGATGGCAGATTCTTATACTTCCTCTCTGATAGAAACTTTCGCTCGCTGGTAGGGGCACCTTGGGGCTCACGTCAGCCTGAGCCTTATTTTGACCGAAAGTTCAAGATCTATTATCTGCCCCTGCAAAGAACCTACCGCTCTCCTTTCAGACCCAGCGACGAGCTTGCCCCTGATGCTAAGGCTGGCAACAACTCTGAAGCCATTACTATCGATCTTAATAACATTCAGAAACGAATTGCTGAAGTACCGGTGCGGGCTGGTAACTATCGCGGCTTGGCGGTGAATAAGAAAGCGCTTTATACCATTTCAAGAGAAACCGGCATTGGCGCCAAAAGTCATCTTTCTTTTGTGAAACTGGATAGCGATGATTCAGAATTAAAAACCATGGTTTCTGATGTCAACGCATTTGAAATGACCAAGAACAGGGAGAAAATATTGGTTCGGAAGGGAAGGAATTACCACATGGTGGCAGCCGGTACCAGTAAAGTCGGCAATCTCGGGAATTCACGCATCAGTCTTAGTGGATGGAAATTCAGCATTACTCCGAAGGAAGACTGGAAACAGATTTTCACAGATGCCTGGCGCATGGAACGCGACTATTTTTATGATCAGAATATGCATGGCGTAAACTGGCAAGCCATGCATGACAAGTACATGCCTTTAGTGGACCGCGTGACCACACGTAATGAGTTGTCAGACCTGATTGGCCGGTTTGTTGGTGAATTATCAGCATTGCATACCAGCGTGAGAGGTGGTGATACAAGGTCTTCTCCGCAGGATATTACGGTGGCCAGCCTTGGCGCAAGATTTACTCGCAACGAAAGAGCCGGGGGCTATGTTATCGACTACATCTACCAGGCAGACCCTGATTACCCAAATGAGAAATCTCCCTTAGACGATCCGTACCTGGACATAGCGGTTGGAGATATTATAAGAAGTGTAAATGGTCTGAATGCACTTTCTGGTAACGATCTGGGTGAACTTCTCAGAAACCAAGCAGGCAAGCAAGTACGATTGAACATCCAGGATGTTTCAACTAAGTCATCCCGGGATGTAATCGTAAAACCTATGGGTAACGATTTCAATCTGCGCTATCGCGACTGGGAATATACACGTCGACTACAGGTTGAAAGTAGCTCGAGCAATCAAATTGGATATGTCCATTTACGAGCTATGGGAAGCAATGATCTGTCGCAGTGGTATCGCGAGTTTTACCCGGTTTTTGACCGACCTGGGCTGATTGTGGATGTGAGACATAACCGCGGTGGCAACATCGAGAGCTTCATCCTGGAAAAACTTATGCGCAAAGCCTGGATGTACTGGAAAGGCCGATCTGGTGAACCATACTGGAACATGCAGTACGCCTATCGTGGCCATATTGTGGTTTTGGTTGACGAAAATACCGCTTCTGATGGCGAAGCCTTCGCGGAAGGTTTTAGGAGACTGGAAATGGGGCAGGTTATTGGTAAGCGAACCTGGGGCGGCGAAATCTGGCTCAGTGGTGTAAACCGGCTTACCGATGGTGGCATTGCCCGAGCGCCAATGTTTGGTGTTTACGGAGCTGAAGGTGAATGGCTTATTGAGAACCATGGATTTGAACCAGATGTTGAAGTTGATAATCTGCCACACGCTACATTCAATGGTAAAGATGCTCAGTTGGAAGCCGCCATAGCGCATTTACAAGAATTGATTAGAAAAGATCCCAGGTCTGTACCTCCAGTACCGGCATATCCGGATAAGTCGTTTGATAATAAGTAGCTGGGTTCAAGTTTAAGGTCTAAAGTTTGCGGTCGATAAAATTGAGACTTCAAACTTTAGACTTCACACTTACCTTATTCTCTCCCACTTCTCTCCATCCCAACGCCAAAAATCACCCAGGGGAAGCTGCTCTCCATCAACATATTCCTTTCCTCCATAGAGGTAAGAAACCTTGTTCTTTGAGTCGTAGGTTAGCCCGATACTATGCCTTGCAGATGGGCCCTCCACATTCAGATTTTTCACATTACTACCTTCCAGGGTCAAGCTATTAGCCTGCGGCACGTATCGATAATTCTTACCGCCAAAAATTAGCACAGCTCCCCTTTCTTCGTCATAGACCATAGCATGATGATCGAGAGAGGAATTATCATAGGGGCCACCACGAGATTGCCAGCCCTCACTGTCCCATTCCCAAATATCTGCATATTGGCCATTGATCCATAATCCGCCAAACATCTCAACTTTGTCTGTGGCCTTGTTATAGCACATAGCGAAACTGGCCCTTTTGGGAGGCGAAATACCGGTCAATTTCTTCCACTCTCCATCCCATTGCCATGTCTCTCCGCTGACGCCGTCGCCGGTCCAACCACCGTAAGCCAATAATAATTGCGATTGCGGTAGATAAACCATTTGATGATGGTCGGCCTGGAAGTCGCTGTCTACACTAATTTGAGTCCATCTGGTACCATCCCATTCCCAGGAATCGGAATAAGTAATGTTGCCAACTCCCCTGCCACCATGTATTATTATGTTACCTCTTTTTGGGTGGAAGGCCATTGCAGCAAAACCTCGAGGCGCCGGGCCTATTACCTCCCTCCTATGCCATTTGCTACCATCCCATACCCAGGTGTCTCCGATGTAACTTCCACGCTCCTGAGCGCCGCCAAAAAGTAATATCTCATCTCTAACCGGATCATGCACAAAAACGTGGCCCCAACGGTTGCCAGGGTTATTATCTTGAGCAGCCAGCTTATTTATTGGAATGGCAATCAGTACGCAAAAGCTAGCTGCCAGAATGGTGGGTATTTTTACTCGTGGCATAACAAATTGGTTCGGCCATTCCAAATTACATTTGACCTTAGTAATCCTCAATACGCAAATCCGGGAATCCCCTGGTTGCTGCTAATCACTGACTATAACACTGCTTACTTTCGACATACAACTCTTCGAAGAACAAGTTGTTTCCAACTGGTTCGCCCATTAATGTGTCATTAATACAGCCCTCTTCATATCAGCCTGCAAGACAATATTACTCAGTTGTTCCTGTTAACTAGTTACCAAGCTTACTACAATGATTAACACCGCCTATCGCCAACTGACAATAGCCCTGTTTTTTATTCCCATACTATCCTACAGTCAAGAAGAATACACACTTAGCGGATATGTTCGCGAGGCCGGCAGTCAGGAGCTATTACCAGGTGTAACAATTTATTTTCCGGCTATTGAGGCCGGTACAACAACCAATTTATATGGGTTTTACTCAATCACATTACCAGGTGGTAGCTATGATATGAGAGTATCTTTTGTTGGCTATGAATTAATAAATCAAACGATAGATCTATCAACAGATAAAACCATTCACTTCAATCTGAATCAGGCCAATTTGACTTTGGAGGGAGTAACTATCAATGCTGAACGAGACGAGCGGTTGAGTGAAGAGGTTCAGATGAGCTTACTGAAAATTCCGGTGGAACAATTCCAGGACATACCTTCCCTCATGGGAGAAAAGGATGTGCTTAAAACTCTCCAACTAATGCCTGGGGTGCAATCTGGAACAGAAGGCAGCAGTGGCCTTTATGTTCGCGGAGGCGGTGCTGATCAAAACTTAATTATTCTTGATGATGCCATAGTTTACAATGCGAGCCATCTTTTCGGTTTCTTTTCGGTTTTCAATGGCGATGCCCTTAAAAGTGTTGAGCTATACAAGGGTGGTTTCCCAGCGAGGTTTGGAGGGCGCCTATCATCGGTAATTAATATGACGATGAAGGACGGTAGCAAAGAACATGTGCAGGGTAAAGCTGGCATTGGCTTAATCTCATCAAATGTCACCGTTGAGGGACCCATTAATGAAAAGTCATCTTTCCTGATTTCCGGCAGGCGTACTTACATAGATCTGCTTCTTGCTCCTCTACTGCCCGCCGACAGTAAAGGTGGATATTTTTTTCACGACTTTAATGCGAAATACAACTACGACTTCGGGCCTAAAAACCGGCTCTTTGTAAGCGGTTACTTTGGCCGGGACAAGTTTTGGAGTAGGGAGAAGTATGAAGACGGAGATAGATTTAATGCCGGAATAGGATGGGGCAATGGCACCGGCACTATAAGGTGGAATCACCTATTCAACAATAAACTATTTGCCAACACTTCCTTTATCTACAGCAACTTCTCATTCAAAATAGACCAGGAAGACAGATTTAATGATAATACCTTCCGTATGGAATACCTTTCGAAAGTGGAGGACATGGCGCTGAAGTTCGATGTTGACTACCTTCCTAATCCCAATCACACTATTAAAGCTGGCGCCAACGCTATTTATCACCAATTCTCTCCTCGCGCTTTTGTCCTGGAAGATACTCAAACCAGCGACTTTCGAGATTCAAATGATTTATTCGACAATTGGGAGCTGGCTGCCTACGTTGAAGATGAATTTAAGCCGATTCGGAAGCTTTCAGTCAACGCCGGAATAAGGCTTACTTTCTTCTCGCTGGACGGTGATGCCGTATTTAAACCAGAACCAAGAATTTCAATGGCCTACACACTGAAGGACAATCTGGCGCTTAAAGGCTCCTATGCCAGGATGAACCAATATGTGCACCTGCTCACCAACTCTGGCATCGGGCTACCTACAGATCTCTGGGTGCCATCCACCAAACAGGTAAAACCCGAATCATCTCAGCAAATCGCACTCGGCTTGGCAAAAGATGTACCATCACGAAACTTATCAATCTCCATTGAAACCTACTATAAGAAGTCAGACAATGTAATAAACTACAAAGAGGGGGCCACCTTCCTGGACTTAGATGACCTGGAAAATGGCGACGAGTTTGATTTCCAAGACAAGGTTGTGCTGGGTGAGGGCAGAAGTTATGGCGCTGAGTTCCTGGCGCAGCGCAAGTTCGGAAGAGTTACTGGTTGGATAGGTTATACTTTGTCATGGACTAAACTGAAATTCGATGAGCTAAATCTGGGCCAGGAGTTCTTTGCCAAATACGACCGACGACATGATTTGTCTATTGTCGGTATTTACAAACCTAACAATCGTATTACCCTCTCTGCTGCATTTGTTTTTGGCTCAGGGCAGGCCTTCACATTGCCCGTAGCCCGTATCCCGGGATATATCCACTCGATATATGATTCCCGATCATTTTTCTTCAATGACCCCGGAGTATATAGAGAGAGAGGTAATTTTCGGGGTGAATCTTATCATCGTTTTGATATCAGTATCCAGTTTCACAAGAAGAAACCCAAAGGAATAAGAACTTGGGAATTAGGGGTATATAACCTCTACGGAAGAAAAAATCCTTTCTTCTATTATACCGACTCGCAGTACAATGATGGCACTGTACGGGAAGTACTGAGAAGACAAACCATATTCCCTTTATTACTATCAATTAGCTACAAATTTGAGTTTTAATGAAAGCATTATTAAGCCTCGCACTGCTGCTACTGTTATCAAGCTGTGGATTATACACGCTGGATAATGAAGTAAAAAAAGATCTGGTGGATGAAGAATCCAGATTGGTTATTATCTCATTTATTTCTCCCGATAGTAGTGTTGAAGTACAGTTGTTTCAAACATTACCGCTCTTTAACACAACCAGGGCTTCTGGCGAACCTCCCTATGTCCATGTCGCTACGGCGGAGGTGACTATAGATGACGGCAGCGGCCAAACTGTAATCCCATATTTCGGTGATGAGCAAATCTACAGGCTAAGACCGGATGAGTATAGTATTAATCCTGGAGCAAGTTACTTATTAAGTGTCACCGCCAATTCCGGCTTGCAGGCAACGGCCAAATGCACAGTACCTTCAGAAGCTGCGATAGCTACTAACGCTACCTACCGCTTTACCTCAGGCGAGTTTAGCAGGGATATTGAGCTTCGCTTTGAATGGCAAGATATTTCTGACGTAATCAACTATTACCGTATATCCAGCCAAACCGAGATTATTTTTCAGAATCCGTTTGGTGGTAGCCAAGATACAACTCGTTTGAGGCAGTTTGCAATTGAGGTATTTACTGACTTTGATAGAGATGGAGAGCGAGTTGTTGAAGGAGTAGATATCCCTGGCATTTTCTCCAATCAATTCGAAATAGAACAACTCAAAGTCAATGCTTTCTTGCTTACCACTGATGAGCATTACTACAAGTATCATCAATCCATTCAAAACTTTGTTTTTGATGATCCTTTTGCAGAACCTACAAGGGTTTACACCAACGTAGAGGGTGGGTACGGCATTTTTGGCTCTTACCTGGTACACAACAGGGAATTTGAGCTCGAATAATTCGATGTGCCCAAAACAACCTACCTCCTCTCTTGTATAATTTGTATCCCGGGCCTGGGTGCGCCAACACCTCGAATGGCGTAAGACAAGCCAAACATGAAATACCTACTCAGTGCATTAAAGCGTTGATCCTGGATGTAGTTCAACTCGCTTGACCTATTAACTCCCTCGTTTTGGTTAAGTATGTCGAAGGCAGAGAGTTTCAACTCCAATCGCTTGCTCTCCAGCATCGTTTTGCTGATATACGCTCTTAACAATGGGAATTCCTGGTTATCGGCAAAGGCATCGCTGTTGAACAAACGATAATCGAATTCGGCCTTGAACGTCCATGTTTTGGCAAAATCTATAGCGATATCTGCATAATACGATCTGTTAATAAAACTCTGATCGAGGTTCTTATTGACGGAATATTGCGTTTGATTGTAAGTGATCTTGGTTCCCACCATTACGTCGAGTACGTTTTTCTTTCTGTTTTCAATACGAATATCTACGCTCTGACTCCAGCGATCCACGTCATTCTGTGTTCCATTTATGAAAACAATATTCTGATTGAACAGCGTATTGCTGGTAATCCTAACCTTGCTTCCAATAAACTTCAGTGGGGTACCAAAAGAAAGGTAATTGGACAGTGAGAAGTTATAGTCCACATTTACTGGCTGAGTTGTTTGCCTGAAAAGATTATCGATGGTTTGTGAGTTGGTGATGGCATTGCTGGTATAGGTACCATTCAAACTCACAAAGAATGATCGGAAATTGAACTGATCAAATGCAGTATAGTGCAAGGTGAACCGGTGATTATAGGCGGCCCTCAGGTCCGGATTTCCGATATAGACGCTAATGGGGTTGCTGTTATCTACCAGGGGTTGCAACTGTTGCACTGAAGGCTCACTGACAGAAGTACTGTAACTGAAATCGAAATTTTTAGTTGTGGTGAAGGTGTACCTAAAATTGGTACTTGGCAGCAGGTTGAGAAAGTTCTTACTTACTACCGTGTTCTGAGTGACCAGATCTCCCTTTAGATCAGCGTTCTGTACTTTAGCTCCCGTTACCCAATTCCACTTTTTCCTCACTATTCTAAAGTTGGCTCCTCCACTATTGAAGTTGTAATCTCTATTATAGAGATTACTAAGCGTGGTATTGAAAACTGGCTGGTCAGAGATGATATCGAAAAAATCCTTTTGCAAGTCGTCGTCATTCTGCCGGTAAGCATATTTAAGCTCAAGGTACGTGCGGCCACCAAGTGGCTCAGTAAAACTAACTCGTGCCCCATATTCCCAACCGTCGGTGCGCTGAAACTGACTCTGGTTGATTAAGTCAGTGAATGACATTCCGGGCTGGTTGAGCAAGAACCCATTGGCAGCGGTAATACTGGCGTTATTCACAATGTTGTTATTTTTTACTGAAAAGTTGGTGACTAATGATCGGCCCTTTTTCGTAAACTTCAAGCGATAAAGCAGATTCGCATCCAGATTCAGTCCATCGCCATTTGAGAGGTTATTACGGTCTGCCGTATTTTCCAACTCTCCCAGGTTGTTAAATGTCATGGACTGACCCCGATCACGGACACTACCATCATTAAATGAGATACTGGACCTCAGCTGCAAATCCTGATTCTCATTAATGTCATGCCTAACTTTTAGGTTGAGGCGGTGGTTGTCATTTTCGTTGATCTGCTGATTTATCTCTTCTGAATCGAAAGTAGAGCCTTCGAGGAAGTTTTGCCGGAAAGTTTCACTTTCGATGTTGTTACGAATGTGGTTATAAAAGTAGGAAGCAGAGATTTCAGTCTTGTCACTAATATCGTAGTTCAGATTGGCGCCACCGGCCTGCGATGTGGTTATGCCAGTGTTGTTATTCCCACCAAGAAAGCCACTGGTTCCTCCGCCAGAACCAAATTGAATCATGCCACGGCCTCCACTCATTAAACTTTGCAGCCCTCCCATAAAACTGATATAGTCGTTAATGGAGAAGTTCTGCTCATTAATGTTGTTGGCACCAGCCAACATCGAAAACTGCAGCTTTTTGGAAAACCGGTTGATGTTGCCCTTTAGTTGATAGCGGTCGTCTGTGCCATAGTGGCCACTGAGGTTACCAAAATATCCCTGCTTTTTATCTTCCTTTAGGGCGAGATTGATAGTCTTATCGCGGGATCCATCATCAATTCCAGTGAACTCAGACATTTCTGAAAGCTTGTCGAAAACCTGCACCTTGTCAACCGCATCAGCGGGCAGGTTTTGTGTGGCAATTTTCGTGTCATTTCCGAAAAATTCTTTACCATCTACTAGTACCTTCTCAACCTCTTCCCCCTGTGCCTTAATAGTACCATCGCTTTCTACCTCTACGCCTGGTAGTTTCTTCAGCAAATCTTCAACCACATCATTGGGCTGCGTCTTAAATGCAGCAGCATTGTATTCAATCGTATCTTGCTTGATCATGATGGGGATATGCTCTGCACTAATGGCCACTTCATCCAGCATTTGACTCTGATCTATGAGGGCAATCTTTCCGAGCTGTATCGGCTCACCAGCCACCGTAATTTCTTGACTATGATTATGGTAGCCTACATAGGTAATCTGCAACAAGTATTCACCAGCAGGCACTTTGGAGAAAATAAAACCTCCATTGGCATCACTGATGGTGTAAGAATGCATTACGGAGTCTTGTGCCTGCAAGAGCACTACAGTGGCGGCAGGTAAAAATGTTTGGGCACTGTCAACTACCTGACCTTCTACTGTGGTTTGCGACGAGGCTACCATTGGACACACTATTCCCAGGATGAATAAGAATACAGACCTTTTCACGTGTTGTGGATTTTAGATATTGGAAGAATTAGAAGACTTAGTGCTTCATTATGAATTTCATCTCACCGCCGCTCATTTCCTTCATTTCTGCCATTTTCTCCCGAACAATGGCTTCGTATTCCTCCCTATTTACTTTCTTGCCTTTTTTGGGTTCCTTGATTTCGGTTGCGGCAATTTCAACTAAGACTATGTCTTTGGCTGTTATCAAGTGTTTACTCTCATTGGAGCTCACTTCCAACACCATACCGGGCAGGCCTCCGTAATTTGCGGGCCCTGATGACGCAACTATTTGAGGAGTAAACCAAGCTTCGGTAACGCCCGTGGAATCCTCGATTGTTGCCTGTTGGCACATGTAACCCAATATATCTTTGCTCTTGCCAGTGAATTTCCAGTTAGGTTTCTCAACGCTGCCTTGCACAAGGAAAATCTTACCCATAAACTCCCTTTTTTCAGTCAATTCACCATTGCTCAGGTTTCTGTAGACCTTATCATCAGGTTTGGCAATCATAATTCTAACACCCCCGCCTCCTTCACTAGTAGCATTCCATGTTCCATCTCCTCCGGAGTCGTCCTTCTCGTAATCCTCATAAATTGAGGCTGCTTCATTAAAAAGCAGAAGCTTCTGAGAAACTTGCGAAGATGGGATCATAGACTTCATCTCTTCAGACATTTCAGTATTAAGTGAAATCTCAATCTTCCGAGTCTCTTCGAATACGATTCGACCGGAATTTTGCTTTGCCACAGACATTACCGGCAGAAGCAGTAATAATGGTAATAAGTATTTCATTCTAAACTTTTATTATGGTTATATACAAAGGAGGTTGTTGCAATACCCGTTTGTTGTTAACCAGGGTTAAAAGATGTTAAAGGATGTTAACAGCGCAGGAAGGAGCTCAGCCTTCCAATGGCGTTAGTAAAACAACTGTTGTTAAAACCATTGAAAATGGTCAAAAAGTGGCCATATTTAGAAATGTCGGGTATATGCCGTGGATACATCCACAAGAAATGCCGTGTAAGAAGTCATTAATCAAATACATTTGAAAATGGCGAATAAATCAGATCTAGGTAAAAAAATAGCTGAAATCAGGAATATCAAGGGTTTAAGTCAGGAAGAGCTTGCCAAGAAAGCCGGCATTAATGTACGTAGTCTCCAAAGGATAGAAGCCGGGCATGTTCAACCTCGTGCTTACACCCTAAGGGTAATTTCTGAAGTATTGGATTTCGATCTAAACGACTACGGCTACAATGACAATAAGCATGGGAGCTTCTTACAACAATTGTGGGAAGCACTGGTAGTTAGCAATGCATTGGTACAGAGTGATGAGCGGAGTTATCGGCGCTACTTGATTTTGGGTTGGGTCGGAGGCATAATCTACCTGACTACTACAATACCAGAAGTGGTACTGGAGGTAATGCGTTGGACGGGTAGCCTGGATGGACCATCTACCTTCTTTTATTTTCTCACCTCAATAGTTGTAATGATATCGGTAGTATTCTTTATGAATGGGTTTGTAGCTATTGGCTATCGCTTCGACAATGGCATCGTGGTGGTGGCGTCTTACCTCTTCATGGGTGCAACCTTAATCTCTTACGGCGTTGGCCTAATCTACTGGCACCCTGATGAGCTAATATTTGAACTGCTAACCGTAACCCAGGCCTTACTGATGGGTGTCATCGGCTTGGTGTTTGGAATTGGGTTGTCACGACTGGAGAAGCATTTTGGTTCCGTGGCTAAGTCTGCAGCCATACTCGAAATAGTTGCCGGCATCTGTTTTATCCTGGTAATACCCTTCCTGCTGGGACTATTCCTTACTATTCCTGCAATAATTTTGGAGATAGTTCTTCTTTACAAGGCTGAGGCCGTTGTGAAGGCTGTTGACCGTGATACGGCTTTTGCCTAACCAGATAGGCTTACTCGGCAAACCTTTTATGAGACTGCAAAAGCTTAGCGACTTTACCTTCCCATTTCCGCTGCTCTTCCGTATTTAGTGAATGATTTGTTTCACTATCATAAAGATTCTGCATCTCATCACGTTCCCGATTTACCTTGGCTGCAATTTCTTTGATATCCTCTTCGAACGTCTCACTGCCCTTTACTTTGTAGGCTCGCAACGCTTTGCGCAGCCTACGGGCATGAAGCTCAGTAATGTCGAAATGGATTTGCTCATGCCTCAGCAGGGCATCGGTCTCTTTTCTTACCCAGGATGAGTTCTTATCAAAAAAAGTCTCCACATCAAATAAAACCTCTGTGCCCTCTGGCCCCGACTTATACTGATAACTGTATCGAAAACCGGAATATGTCAATGCTCCATATTCGCTATTGGGGTCTGGAGTCCCCTTAAAATCAGACCACTTCAGGGGTCTATCAGCATCCCATTTGATGCGATCCTTCTGAGGCGCAAGCATCAATAGGAATACTACTGGAATGAACTTTACACTCATCTTTGGTTATTTGGTCGTTCTTACGCAAAATCCGTGCGAAACAGAATTTGGGAAATAAAGTTAAAAATTATGCCGGCTAATGCTGCACCTTTTCGACTATTGCCCGTTATGTTTTGTAAAACCGGAAGCAAATGGCCATTGATATATGAAAAGGTCCATTTGGCATCTATTATCCGAAAAGCCTAAATTGTACCTGTGAAGGATTTTTATCAAACCTTGGGTGTTTCTCGAACCGCCAATGCTGAGCAAATCAAGGAAGCATTTAAAAAGCTCGCGGTTAAATATCATCCTGATAAAAATCCTGGTGATACCGTTTCGGAAGAGATATTTAAGGAAATCAGCCATGCCTATGATGTACTGTCAAACCCCGAAAAGAAGGCGAGGTACGATTTAACTTTAAACTACTCAGAGTCAACATCGAGGTACTCAACATCATCTACCTCCAATCCCTATGCCCAGCCGCAGTATAATCCCTATCGTCATCGACCCAAACCAAAGAAGTATCATCACGACTTTGGCTGGACCTATATAAAACATCAGATGTATGCATTTGGCTTTGTTTTCGTGGTAGCCATTTTCGTACTTACTTTTCAAGGTGTTTACAATTACCTGGAGGAAAAGGAAAAAGCCAGAATTGCGGCAATCCGTCAAGAAAAAATGGAAGCTGCCATAGTCAACTTCAGGTCTGGTAAGTACCAGGCGGCATTGGACACATTCCAGGTCCTGATCAAAGAATTTCCAGGGGTTTTCGAACTAAGGCAGCAAAAAACTGAACTTCTTAAAGTACTCAAGTTCACGGCTGAAAGTCAGTTTCAAAATCAGCAATACGAAAAAGCCGCCGACAACTTTGCTTTGGCCACCGTTTATGAAGATCCCTATCTGCTTAACCAGGGCCTTTATTTCAGACTGGCTACGTGCTACGAGCACATAGGCAAGTTCACGGAGGCGGCAGAAGTGCTTAACCTGGTGCTCATAAACGATGATGAGAACATTGAGCTTAATATGGAGCTGGGTCGGCTCTACCGAGATAAAATCAATGATCTAAGTTTATCACTTCGCTACTACACTATTGCCAGAAACCGTTTGGTGCGTATACTTTCCAGCGCTTATGGTAGTGCTTATGAGTTGGTGCTAAACCCTAAGCGGCTCCCTGACTTTTACTACAAAGTGTATCACGGCCGGGCGCTTACAAATCAGGCCATGGGCAATCACGAAGAGGCAATAAAAGATCTTAACTGGGCTATCTTCTTCGATCGTGAAAATGGCGAAGACTACTTTCTGCGTGGCAACAGTTTTCTAGCAACTGGCAATCGTGCCTACTCCTGCCGCGACTGGAACCAGGCGCTGGATTTGGAGTTCGCTGACGCCACCCAAAGTGTAAGACGATACTGCAATTAGCCTTCCGTCTGTCAACCTGCAGCAGTAATCCGTCATCGCCCGTTTTCCATTCAGCAAAAAGCCATTGAATCGGTCAACTTTATTAGATAAATTATTGTTGAATTCAATACCACTTAATCTCCAGATCATGAAGAAGTTTATAATTGCCACGCTTATGGTTGGTATCGCCGGTTTAGCAGTTGCCAACAACTCAGATTATACCAAAGCTTTTGAAAGAGGAACTCCCAATATTCAGAGTATCAGCCAGATTGAATT
This sequence comes from Cyclobacteriaceae bacterium, assembly GCA_028285445.1. Lineage (GTDB taxonomy): Bacteria > Bacteroidota > Bacteroidia > Cytophagales > Cyclobacteriaceae > JANQPQ01. The sequence continues at coordinate 207,562 of JANQPQ010000004.1, forward strand.
TGGCCCCGAAGGCATTCTATTCGTAGGCGATGCCATGACTGCCAGTATTGTTGCAATTAGTACTGAAGACAACAGCCCTTCTTCGGTAGAATCTGTACAACTGAAAGAAGCTGACAAAAAGATTGCCGCATTTTTGGGAGCTACGGTTGAGCAAATCAGAATTACCGACATGGCCGTAAATCCAATTTCCAAAAGTGTTTATTTTTCTGTCAATAGAGATAACCAATCAGTACTGATTAAACTTACTGGTGAAAAACTGGAAGAGTTTACAATGGCAGATGTGCTATACTCCAGTATAACCTTAAATAACCCTGTCTCTACGGAAGCGGAGCGCAGGGGACGCAAACTGAGACGTTTGGCCATTACTGATTTGGCCTTTAAAGATGACAAACTATTCGTTGCAGGCTTAAGCAATGAAGAGTTTAGCTCCGCCTTTAGGGCAATACCCTTTCCTTTCAAGGAAGATCAATCATTTTCTACTTTGGAAATATTCCACGTCTCTCATGGAAAATACGAAACCCATGCGCCGGTAACGGCCTTTGAGCCATATGAGTTTGAGGATGGCCTGGAGTTGATTGCCGGCTATACCTGCACCCCGCTGGTAACCTTCCCTGTAAGCCAAATGAAAAATGGTCAGCATGTAAAGGGTAAGACCGTGGCAGAGCTCGGAAATCGTAATATGCCGGTTGAGATACTTGCTTACCAAAGGGATGGAGAAGATTTTATTCTAATTGCGAATTCGAAAAGAAATGTAATGCGGGTTAGACCTGCCGATATAGCAGCACAAAAAAGCCTAACCGAGCCACTGAAAGAAAGACATGGCACCGTAGGTGTTGATTTTGCAGCAATTGCGGAGGTTTATGTCCAACAAATGGACAATCTGGACAAAAACAACGTTGTATTCCTGCAGCTGATGCCAAACGGCAACCTGGATTTACGGACAGTAAAAACTTCAAGACTATAAAACAATGAGAAAGTTGGTTTTCACCATGGCAGTGGTGTTTGCTGCTGCAACATTATGGGCTTCAGAAAGCGAGCTCACCGGAAATTTCATCAAGGCTAAAGCGAACATTGCCTCATTTAGTACCATTACTTTTGGGCCGGAAGGGATACTTTTTGTGGGAGATTCAAAAAGTGCGAAAGTGTTTGCGCTTGACGTTGATGACAAATCGCCTAACAATGCCAAAGAAGCTTTCAACCTGGCTGATGCTGAGGCAAAGATTGCGGCTTTCCTGGGAACAACCGCTGACAACGTAATCATTCATGATGTTGCCGCCAATCCCATTTCTCAGAATATTTACCTGGCAGTATCCCGGGCAAATGCTAAAGAGGTTGGATTCTGGAAGCTTCCGAATGACGTGGCCTACGCCAACATTTTGTTAAAGATCGATTGGGAAAAAAATATCAGTGAAGTTTCGTTGGAGAACATAAGTCATTCCAGTGCGGTTCTACCCAATCCTAAAGCCGAAGGTGAGAAGAACTGGAGAGGAAGTGACAACCGAACTGAGACCATCACCGATATGGCCTATCATAAAGGCAAACTATATGTTGCCGGTATATCCAATGAGGAATTTGCTTCTACCCTTCGCGTAATGCCATTCCCCTTTAAAGGCGACGTATCTGCAAGTACAATTGAAATTTGGCATGCGGCCCATGGCAAATACGAAACACAATCGCCAATTAGAACCCTTTTGCCATTTGAGATAAACAATCAAGACCAACTACTTGCTGCCTATACCTGCACGCCCCTTGTAAGTATCCCAGTTGCGCAATTGCAAAATGGCAAGCATGTTAAGAGTAAGACATTGGCTGAACTTGGTGCAGGCAATATTCCACTGGATATTATCAGTTATCGCAGCGAAGGCAAAGAACGTATACTCATAGCTAATGCAAGCAGGTCGTTAATGAGAATTGAACCAGCAGACCTGGAAAAGCAAAAAGAAGGATTAACCATAGATGTCGACGATAGAAACACAGCCGGAGTTCCCTACGTCCCTCTTTCTGGTGTAGGTATTCTGCAAATTGACAACCTAACCTCAATGAAGACCATGTCTTGGTACTACAACGTATGCCAAATGGATCACTCGATCTAAGGTCATTTCCAACCAGATGGTTGTAGCAGGTACAATCAAAGCTAATATTGGGCTGGTGACACTTGTTGTTGCCAGCTTTTTCACTTTACAGGCTCAAGCGCAAAAGCCAGCTTTGCAGTTAATCCAAGACCCTGCTAGTCCGAATTATGGCAGCGTAAGAGTTGCTGGAGTGGACTTATATTCCATTCAACGTATTCAGTCCATGCAGTTCGACTTCGATGACTGGAAGGCTATTTTTCCAGTTATGTTGCAAGCTGCGAATACACAATCTGATATGCCCGCCATTTTGGGTAGTTACAGCACTGACGAAAGCTCTTTGATTTTTACACCAAGATTTAGATTTGTTCCAGGGCTTACCTACGAGGCGCAATTTAATTTTCCTCTTCTTTATTCTATGCTTGCTGAAAAGCCGCCTTATCCTTCAAAAGATATCTTAAGTCTGAGCTTTACTATTGATGATCTAACCTCACATCCACCAACACGAGTAACCCAGATCTACCCTACTTCCTCCGAGCTACCGATGAATCAACTGAAGCTCTACCTCCACTTTTCCGGAAATATGCAGAAGGGTCAAGCCTACGACAACATTCAACTCTTTCATTCAACTGGCGAAGCTGTTGAAGCACCTTTCCTGGAAATTCCGCAGGAGTTATGGAATAGCAATGGTAATAGGCTAACCGTTCTCTTTGACCCTGGTCGTATCAAGAGAGACCTCGCCCCAAATTTGCAAATGGGCCTTCCCTTACAAGAAGGAAGAAGCTATAGACTGGTTATAGATAAAAGTTGGAAAGATCAATTTGGAAACTCATTGCAAAGAGAATTTGTAAAGGAGTTTAAAGTGGTAGCAGTTGATAGAGAATCACCCAACCCGGAGAAGTGGAAAAAGGTACTGCCTAAGGCGGGGACTCGGGACCCCATCCAGCTACACTTTGGTGAGGCACTTGATCATGCCTTATTGCAAAGGATGATATGGGTATTAACAGAGAAGAATGAGCAGGTGGAGGGGAGTATATCCATCACCAATGTTGAAAAGACCTGGCAATTTACCCCGGTAGAACCCTGGGCAGAGGCGGAATTCAATATAGCCATAGATAGCAGATTGGAAGATTTGGCCGGTAACAGCATCAGTCGACTCTTCGATACAGATCTTTCAAAAGATACCGTCAGCGAGGAAAGGACTATTTACATACCGATCAGTTTAATCACAACCTCTTCGATTGATTAGGTATTAATACTATACAAAAACTATTAACAGTTGAATCGACCTGAAAAAATATGGCGAAAAATTATTTGAGTTATACAGCCGTGTAAATGACCGGATTGATGGCAAAGGGCTTGGCCTCTATTTGGTAAAGACCCAAGTTGAGTCTTTAGGTGGAAAAGAACTAGTAGAAAGTACTCCCAATGAAGGAACTACCTTCAAAATCTATCTAAAGAACCAGCAATAATCCAAGACTATATCCTATTCAGGCATCACCACCCATAGAATAATGTATACCAATATGCCTGGAAAAGCCGCACTAAAAATAGAAACTAGCAAATACACCACCCGAACCAATACCGGGTCCCAGCCCAGGTAGTCAGCTAAGCCGCCGCATACACCTGCAATTACTTTGTTACTTGATCGTGTTAATCTGTGAGTTGTCATATATCAGGTTATATAATTGTAATTTAAATATTCTACACTGAATCATAAAACCAATCAGCGTGCCATTTCAAATATCCTCCATTGGAAGGAATCTAGGCAGCAGGTAGCCACCATCCATGTTCATAACTGAACACACAATATCCATTATGTCCGAATTATAGCCACTAATAACAGTTATTTGCGTGCAGCGATTATCTTTAACCTAGCCCTGACCAAGAGCTATGGAATCATCAAGAAAATCAGAGAATTGGATATTGATAGGCACCATTCTGCCTTCAAGCATGGCCTTTATAGATTTTAGTGCATTGAACGTTGCTTTACCGGCTTTGCAAGAAGATCTTCAGGCTAACGCATCTGGATTACTCTGGATCGTCAACGCCTACTCTCTGATGTTATCTTCCCTCTTATTAGTTGGAGGGTCACTGGCAGATCGTTTAGGAAGGAAGAGGGTATTTATGTATGGTATTGGCATTTTCGCCGTTTCGTCGCTACTCTGTGGCATTGCGCCCACCACGAATGCATTAATTGCCTTTAGGATTCTTCAAGGAGTAGGGGCCGCAGTAATGATGCCGGGCAGCTTGTCTCTAATTACGGCTTTGGTTGCGCCTGAGAGGCGTGGCAAGGCAATCGGCACCTGGTCAATGTTCAGTGCCCTCACAACCATCATAGGGCCAGTGCTTGGGGGTTGGCTTGCCGGCATGGGCCTTTGGCGGGTAATCTTCTATATCAACCTCCCGATTGCTGCAGTATCACTTATTGTATTAGGGCTGAAAGTGGCCGAGAGCAAAGAGGAATCCGAAGGTAAGCTTGATGTTATAGGGGCAATTATGGCCACCATCGGTTTGGCAGGAATTACCTATGGGTTTATAGAAGCCCCGGAGCAAGGGTTTGAAAAATGGAATATTGCCGGGGCACTTGGTATTGGTGTTTTAGCACTTATTGCCTTCGTGTGGAGGGAATCCAAAATTGAGCACCCCATGATGCCCCTATCTTTGTTCAAGTCCCGGAATTTCTCGTCAACAAACTTGCTAACACTTGTCCTGTACGCCGCCTTGGGTGGATTCCTGTTCTTCTTCCCCCTAAATCTGATCCAGGTGCAGGGGTATTCGCCCGAAATTGCTGGATTTACATTACTGCCTTTCGCCATACTAATTGGCTTTCTTTCCAGGCTTTCAGGAAGCTTAAGTGACAAATGGGGACCAAAACCATTACTACTGATAGGGCCCTTGATAACCGGCATCGGATTCTATCTTTTCTCTGTGCCTGAACTTACCGGAGGGCCAGAAGCATATTGGAGCAGCTATTTTCCGGCAATAATATTAGTAGGCATAGGAATGGGGTTAACCGTAGCTCCGCTAACAACGGCGGTTATGAGTGCCGCCCCCTCGCAATACTCAGGCATTGCTTCAGGTATAAATAACACGGTGGCTCGCGCGGCCGGTGTGCTTGCCATCGCCATCATGGGATCGGTTGCTATCACCAACTTTACCTCTACACTATCCGAGCGAATAACTGTTTTGGATCTACCAGCCGAAGCCAAACAATCAATTGTGAATCAGTCATCGAAATTAGCAGATATCACTGTGCCAGAAACTCTATCGGAACAGCAGCGGAATACTGCCGAATTGAACGTAAAACTCTCTTTTGTTCATACTTTTAGAATTTTGGCCTTAATTGCAGCTTGTTTGGCCTTCGTAGGCGTTTTATTGACATTTTATACTTTAAGAAAAAGAAGTAATCCCCAAAGAACTGAATGATGAAAACGAATTTGCTGACTCTTGCATTCTCCACAGCCACCATCCTCGCCCTTACTATGTGTAATGCACCAAGCGAGGAAGGCCCTTCTGAAGCTGCCGGCATAAATGGCGAAACGATAGCAGACCACATTAAAATTTTGGCTTCTGATGAATTTGAGGGTAGAAAGCCATTCACAACCGGGGAAACGAAAACTATAGAGTATATAAAATCTGAGTTTGAAAAAATGGGTATTAAGCCAGGCAATGGCGATAGCTATTATCAAAAAGTTCCCTTGGTGTCCATCAATGCCACGGTAGAAACTAATATGACTATCACCAGTGGAAGCGGAACCAAAGAGCTAGCCTTCGGGTCGGATTATGTAGCCCTTACCAGAAGAGTGCAGGAAGATATTTCGGTAAACGACTCAGAAATAGTATTTGCTGGCTTTGGAATTGTCGCACCTGAATATGACTGGAATGACTACGAAGGACTGGATGTGGCAGGCAAAACTGTAGTTGTTTTGGTGAATGACCCGGGCTTCGGCACTGGTGATAATACGTTCTTTAAAGGCAACTCAATGACTTATTATGGACGGTGGACTTACAAATATGAAGAAGCCGCAAGGCAAGGGGCGGAGGGTATCCTAATAATTCATGAGACGATTCCTGCCGGGTACCCTTGGGAGGTAGTACAAAACGGATGGAGTGGTTCAAAGCTGTATTTAAAATCTGAAGATAATAATGCCAGCCGTTGTGCGGTGGAAGGTTGGATATCAACTAACGCGGCGGCACAACTCTTTGCAGATGCCGGTTTGCCTGGCTACTATTTTAATAACGAGGCTCGCAAACCAGACTTTACCGCAGTTTCTCTAAATCAAACCATGTCTGTTTCACTTAGCAATACGCTGGAAACGTCAGAATCTAATAATGTAATTGGTCTATATGAAGGAAGTGAAAGATCTGACGAATATATAATCTACTCTGGCCACTGGGATCATTTAGGTATTGGTGCCCCAGTGGAAGGAGACTCAATATGGAATGGCGCGGTTGACAACGCGACCGGCATTGCGGCCATTTTTGAAATCGCGCGCGAGTTTACAAGGCTGGAAGAAAAGCCTAAAAGATCAGTGCTATTCATGGCTGTTACTGCTGAAGAACAAGGTTTACTGGGGTCTGCCCACTATGCAGAAAACCCCATTTATCCCGTAACCAAAACTGTAGCCAACATAAATATGGATGCCATGAGGGCCATCGGTAAAATGAAAGACGTAACGGTTATTGGACACGGGCAATCTGAGCTTGATGATTATGCGGCCGAAGCGGCTGCAACCCAGGGCCGATATATATTACCTGACACAGATCCCGGCAAAGGATATTTTTTCAGATCCGATCATTTCAATTTTGCCAAAGTTGGCATACCAGCTCTATACGCAAAAGGCGGTTATGAACACATTGAAAATGGCGTAGAGTGGACCAAAGAGCAACAGGCAGATTACACAGCCAATCGTTACCACAAGGCCGCCGATGAATACAATGAGAGCTGGGATATGTCGGGCATAGTGCAAGATGCTGAGCTCTTTTTCCAGATAGGATTAAAAATTGCCAATGAAGATCGGTTTCCGCAATGGAAAGAGGGCTCGGAGTTCAAGGCAAAGCGAGATGCCGATATGGCACAGGCAAATTAGCATATCATGCAAAAGCTTGAAGCAGCCTTTGGTCTCTGGGAAATCGGAATAATTATAGTTGTAGTGGCGGTGCTGTTCTTTATCATAAGGCGGGCCAGCAAATAGCCATACATTTATGAGGCCTCCGCAATTCCTCACTACACACTTCTAACAGCTCAAGTCAGAATAACCACGATTCAGGCCAAGTCGTTTTGCGACCTTCCGATCAATTTTAATTATTGTAAAAAGGCATGCCCTTTTTGCAAACCTCAATTTAAATGATACGGAACTACCTCAACATTGCTGTACGCAATATTCTGAAGCACAAAGTGTATTCAACAATCAATGTAGTTGGTCTGGCAGCTGGAATAGCTGCAACAATAGTTATAGTACTATTTGCCAGGTATGAGCTTACCTACGACCAATTCCATACAAATTCGGAAAACATTTATCTGGTTTACAAAGAGCGGGTAACCCCTAACGGATTACAACCTACTTACGATACCTGGGTGCCTATGCTGGAGCAAATGCAATCTGATTTTCCAGAGATTGAAAATGGCACTCGTATTTTTTTCAATGGAGGAGCAACCATCAATATCGATGAGACCACCTTTACTGAAAACATCTATTACGTAGACCCTGGTTACTTTGAAATATTCGATTTCCCCCTGGCCCAGGGCAACAATGACAAACCTTTCTCTAACGTAAATTCAGTTGTTATTTCAAAGGAGCTTGCGGCCCAATTCTTTGGGAATGCTGACCCAATTGGCAAGAGCCTGCAAATAGATCACCAGGTAACATACATCGTTACTGGCGTTCTTGACGACTACCCACCTAATGCCTTTTGGGAAAATGGCATTGTAGTACCAATCAAGAGCTTTCCCCGCTACGAGGAATTCCAGGAGCAATGGGGCAGCTCCTTCATCAGTACACTGATTATGCTTCCACCTAATTACGACCCAATGGCGCTTGAAGCCAAATTTCCAGACTTCATTAAATCAGTGTGGGATGAGGAAGTACAACAACGGACTAACTTCAGATTGCTTCCCCTACATGAATCGTATAATACCTTCGTTGGCGATAATAGCGATAGCTATATTTTATTATACATCGCATTGGGCATCATCATTATTGCATCCATAAACTTTATGAATCTATCTACTGCCCGCAGTATGGAAAGAGCCAAAGAAATTGGCATGCGTAAGGTAATGGGAGCTCAGCGGAAGCAGCTAATTGCACAATTTCTTAGTGAAGCGGTGCTAATGACAACCACCGCCTTGATATTGGGTGTTTTGGCAGCAGAAATGACTTTACCGCGCATTAATGAGATGTTTGCTATGCAATTGGAGATTCCCTACCTGGATGAACCGATTAGTATTGTCATCTTACTGGCCTTTGGGTTGGTTGTGGGTTTCCTCAGTGGAAGTTATCCCGCGTTCTATCTATCAAACTTCAAAATCTTATCGGCCATCAAAGGGCTTTTCAGTAAGGGTGGCGGAGTGAATTTGAGGAACTCATTGGTAGTGCTGCAGTTTACTTTATCCATTATGTTAATAATTGGCACCATGGTTATTGCCGACCAAATAAAATATATGAAGGGTGCCGACCTGGCATTCAACAAAGATAACCTCATGGTAATACCGGTATCTGCTGGCGACTTTGAGGACACCGAGGGAGCCCAGGAAAGGATACAGACATTCAGAAATGAGATCAGTAGGCATAATTCTGTGGTAGCCACCACCACTTCAAGGCACGTTCCGGGACGGTGGTCTGGCTCAAATGCTTTTGTAAGGCCCGAAGGTTTTGAGGGCAATCCACTTAGAATGCGATTTACCTATTTGGATGCGGAGTTCTTTAATACCTATCAAATCTCCCTGATAGAAGGCCCGGGATTTCTACCCGATACTGAAGGTGATCAACGGCAGAAAGTGGTAATAAATCAGGCAGCAATGAAAGCATTTGGTTGGGAGACGATTACGGATAAAGCACTCGTGTTGGGCTCTAGCGGTAGATTTAGGGTTGAAGTAGTAGGTCTTATTGAAGATTTTAATTACGAGACCCTACAAGCCGAAGTAGCGCCAATCCTGCATTTTCATCGTGTGCCCACAAACGGCACCCACCGGTACATCACCCTGCGGACTTCAAGTGATCAGTTTAGTGAAACTCTGGAATTTATTGAAAGCAAATGGGACGTTCTTGGAGCAACCAGAGACTTTGAGTATTTCTTTGTAGACGATGACATGGCTCAAATGTATGCGCTGGAAGACCGTCTGCTCACCATGGTCTCTATCTTCTCCATTTTGAGCATCTTCGTAACCTGCCTCGGACTTTTCGGTCTGTCATCATTTATTATTGAAAAAAGAAGAAAGGAGATTGGCATCCGTAAGGTGCTTGGGGCCTCCAGTACCGGTATTGCGATTCTTATCTCCAGCAACTTCTCCAAACTAGTAATAGTATCTTTTATACTGGCTGCACCTTTAGCTTATATTATTATGAATCAGTGGCTGGATGGCTTTGCCTTCCACACCAGTGTAAGCTGGACGGTATTCGCCCTGGCTATTATAGTGTCTCTAGGCATTTCGTGGTTAACCGTAAGCATCAAATCCCTGAAAGCAGCCATAGCAAACCCTGTAGATACTATTCGGGAGGAATAGCCGTTTTGATTCTAGCCACTTAACGGTATCTTTATCCTATGGCTTTTAGAATAAGAACATCGCTATTCTTTGCTTTCTTTCTTCTAGTTTCATTCTTGGGCTATGCACAGGACGAACAGGAAACCTGGTACATGTGGATTGATACCTATGTCGAAATAGACGGTGAGGATTACAGGGTAGTAAGTGCCGAACCTTTTGTTGTTACCTGTTGCGTGAGATCACCCAAATACAGAAAACTTGGGAGAAACGCTCAGAAGTGGATAAAGGAAAACGTAAGCAAGACAATCAAATCAGATGTAGTCCTCAGAAATATTCAAGATCAAAGCCTTGCCGAAACAATAATTACTCAGGCGAAAAATAAGGCTGATAATGGCGGTAAGGTGAAAATTGTCGAATACTCCGCCAAATGCGAATAGATCATTTCCTTTTTTTGCAGAACTGCTTCCAGGTCGCGTAAGCACTGCCATCAGCCCGTATCTGTTCGGCTTTCCAATCGTAGCCCTTTTCACTGATGTTATAAAAGGTTAATCGACTTTTGGTTTTTATTCCCTTCGAGTTTGTACTCTCCCTACTCAAAACCATTTCACTTCCTTCCATGCCCCCTTCCCAGGTACCGGTAAAATAGTTAGGAAGAACCTGCATGAAAGTGACCTTCCAGGTTTCAGTTTTGGGGTCGAAGATCCTCAAATTACTGGTATGGCCTTTACCATGGAAATAGTTGTCTTGAATAGCATATCCATTGAGAAAATACTTAGCACGCCAAACACTTGGATAACCAAACCAAGACCCATCAGCTGTTCTAACAGAATCAGTGCAATCACAAATTCCCACCATGAAATCAAACTGGCTTGTCTCTGAAGGCGCATCAGGGTGCAACCTGCCAAACGGATATTGGTCACTCGGCTCATATTCCTGTATTCTTTCGTAATAGGCCGAACTGGATTGAGCCCAGCAATAAAACCCTAGCCCCAAAAGGGCCAGGGTAAGGAATAATACTTTCTTTGATTTCATCATTCATTGAGATCTATTACTCTAACTAATACGGGATTTAGCGGGGGCCCGGTTCCCACTACCCTGCTTACAACATATAACTTCTTGCCATCAGGGCTTGCTGCAATGCCGTTTGGAATGAAGAAGGTCGCCTCGGCAGAAGTACCATCATTATTTCCTGCTGGGCCAGCTCCGGCAATAAGTGTAACCTCGCCTTCCTTCGAAACTTCATAAATCCGATTTGCCGATCGGGCAACCACATAAAACCGGTTGTTGGCAAAGGTGATGTGTGCATTGCTACCACCGGGGATAGTGGCAAATTGACTGATAGTGCCATCAGGAGTAATTTTTAGCACAGCGCCATTATTGAAATTAACAGGATAGAGATTCCCTTCATCATCAAAGGTTATTCCGTTTGGGCAGGTTAAGAGATTGCTCTGTACAAAAATGGAAGTGGTACCATCTGGTGTAATTTTGGCAATGGAGGCACCACCACAATTACAAACATAGGCGTTGTCGTCAGCATCAATTGCCACACCTACCGGACTGCGCAACAAGTTGGAAGAAGACAGCTCCGTCCATGAGCCATCAGGGGATATCTTCGCAACAAAATTCCCGCGAATATTAGCCTGAATAAGATTACCCTGTGTATCAAAAGCATTGCCACTGGGTCCATTCAGGGTATCAGCGAAGATTGACAAGGTGCCATCCGGGGTGACTTTCGTAACAATTTTACCATTGGCGTTATTAATAAAATCACCAAAGTCTGCAACATAAATATTCCCCTCAGTGTCAACTGCCGCACCACCGCTGCCGTCAAATGCCGTGGTCAGCGTACTAACGGTGTAGTTATTCTCAATATCCGGCAGTGTTGGCCCGGGGTTAGATTCGTCGTCACAAGAGGTGAGGCCAACCGAGAGAATTAGCCCCAATAGCATGTAATTTGTTTTCATAGCTTGAGTTTTTTCTCCAAACTATGTGCTCCAAAAGGGCATTTGGTTAAGGAACATGATCGTTAACAAGAAAAAAATATTCCTCGCTAACTAACGGCTTTTTGACCCTGAATTCTGCCTCGATATTCCACCGGAGAACTGCCTTCGAACTTCTTGAAGCTCTTATAGAATGAGACTTTGTTGCCAAAACCAGAGTCGAATGCTACAGCCAGCATCTTCTGATCCATCTTATCTGGGTCTTCCAAAATCTTTCTGGCTTCCTTCACTCTGTAGGCATTGATGAAATCGGAGAAGTTGTGACCTGAATTTTCATTCACTACTCTGGATAAATGGTGTACTGAAAGCTGTAACCTGTCGGCCATATCTTTCAGTTTGAGATTGTAATTGAGGTAGGGCTTTTCGCCTTCCATAATCGCAACCAACTTGGCAAAGAGTTCCGTAGAGTCTTCGCTTGTTAATGTGCTATAGCTGTACTTGGGTTTTATAACCTGGAGACCAGTAAAAACGACATGTTGCTGATAATAACCATAGTAGCCTACAAGGTATAGAAACAAGGCTATTGAGTAGAAATAAACATAATCGGGAAGGCCAAAATCGAAGAGCTTATAGCTCAAATCGCCAACAACAAAAACGAAAGCGTAAAATGTAAAATAGCGCTTTACCCAAGTCAACCAGTTCCTGGTGATACCATCAAGATTGCTGTGATAGCGCACTCCGGTTCCTATCCAAATTACTGCTACATAAATCGCATGTTGAGAGAATTGGGCATACTCGAAGAAGTTTCCGATTAGTTTCGAATACATAGCCGGCTCTATTTGCCCGGTTACTAATGCTACTTTGAAAGGTACACTACTGAAATAGAAAGGTGCCCAATAAACAGCCTGAACTAGAAATGGCAGAAAATGCAGGTAGGCCCCCCTACTCACTTTGTAGCCCATTAGCGCCCTGAGGTACAAATAGAATAGGGGCGGGATTAATGGCAACACTAAAGTGCCGGTCATAATAAAGTGTGGCCACGATCTGATTAAGCCAGTCCAAAAAACAAAGATGGTGAATAGATAAAAGGATAAAGTGAGAATAAGTATGGAAAGCAGGCGATTGGCAAGGGTGCTCCCTCTTTTCAAAAGGAACAGAACAAGTGCTAAAAATACTCCCTGGCCGATTGCTAGAAGGAGAATCGCCTCCTTCAATTCGAATTTGGGCATGGCTGTTACGAACGGTTATCTTACCCCATCAATAATTTCACCAAATGAGCCCAATAAGGCAAAAAAGCGGTTAAATATTATGATTATTAACTGGTTGAAGCAGCTTCAGAACCGTTGATTGAAGAGTTATTCTCCTGGCTTTCACGTGATATGATCAACATGGTGAGAATGCTAATGATGGTTCCAATCGGGAAAAATAGGAGATAAAAGATGCAAAGCACCAGTATTACCTTTTTGGCCCATTCCTTCTCTTTGGTAATCGCAAACCCCGCAACTATAGAAGGGATGGGGATTAGCACTATAAATACTATTAAAACGATCTGCAGAATAGCTGGTACATTTATAAATCTAAAATCCTCATACCAGATCCAGTTTAGTGTGATACCAATATGCAGTACAACGGCGCAAATAATACCTATTGCTCCGAATGCAATAAACGCGGCTCCAATTAATCGGTAGTAGTTGACCATATTATTCATGTTGTTATGTGAATAAAATTAGGAATCAGTACTATGTAAAACAAGGTATTTGTCTTAAAACAATACCCATTCACTATTTAACGAAAACAGCCTATTGTGGTTATGATTTCCTAAATTTGCCGTTTTCCTAAATACTCCAAATAATGAACAGAATTATCAGCTTTCTTGTCATCCTATGGCTAGCAGTATCTTGTGGCCAGGACAAGCCAGAGACTTTTGCCGACCGAGTGCAACAACATATCAATTACCTGGCCTCTGATGAGTTGAAAGGAAGAGCAACCGGAACCGAAGGTGAAATAATGGCTGCTAGCTATATTAAGGAACGATTCGAAGAGAATGGTTTACAACCTTTAGGCGGCAATGACTCCTTCTATCAAGAGTTCGATTTCCTTGCCACGCGTAAACTAACAGCTAACAACTCGCTAAGGTTAGATGATTCTGAAATTGCAGATAGCTTGTACTTTCCATTGAATTTTTCCGGTAACGGAAACGTCAATGGCGATATGTTGGATCTTGCATTTGGTATAGAAGCCTCAGAAATCAATTACAGCGATTATAATGGCAAAGATGCCAATGGCAAAATTCTTATGGTTAGTATTTCTTCGCCCGATGGTATCCATCCACACTCGAAATACCTACCCTACCACGACCTAAAAATCAGGGCGCGCAAAGCCCAGGAAAAAGGTGCAGCTGGAGTCATCTTCTACAACAACGATCCTACGGCGGCTGATCCGGAACAGAACTATAATCAGAAAATAGCAGCGCTGGATATTCCCGTGCTGTTTATCAAAGATCACACACTGATCTCATCCAATACCGCTTCCATGCAGATTGAGTTGGCGGAAGATAACCGAACCGGAAGAAATGTAGTGGGCTGGCTTGACAATGGCGCTACTAACTATGTGGTTTTTGGTGCCCATTACGATCACCTTGGTTATGGGCAATCTGGTGGCAGCCTCTACCGGGGGGAAGAAGAGATGATCCATAATGGAGCCGACGACAATGCCAGTGGTACAGCAATGGTAATAGAATTGTCTCGAGCACTGGCTGATGGTCCCAAAGACCGGAATTATGTATTCATGGCATATTCAGGAGAAGAATTAGGGCTACTTGGCTCAAAGTTTTTTGTAGAAAACGCCACCTACGATATCACCAATACTTCTTTTATGTTTAATATGGATATGGTTGGTAGATTGGACAGTACCAGCAATGCCATGTCCGTAATGGGAACTGGCACCTCTCCTTCGTGGGATTCCTTGATAAACATCTCTAATACTAGTGGTTTGGAATTAACCCAATCTGAATCAGGAGTTGGGCCCTCCGATTACACCTCATTTTACCTGGTTGATATTCCCGTGTTAGGTTTCTTCACTGGAACCCACGAAGATTATCACAAACCGACTGACGACTCCGAGAAAATAAATGTCAGCGGTATGGAGAAAATATTCAATTTGATCTTGAATCTTAATAGCAATGTCGTTGGTACGGAGAAATTAGCATTCTCAAAAACTCAAGACAGCAATGCACGTAGTGCGCCTCGATTTACTGTTACATTAGGCGTGGTTCCAGACTATATCTACAATGGCAAGGGTTTGAAACTTGATGGCGTGAGCGAAGGCAAACCTGGACAGGAAGCTGGTCTGCAAAAAGGTGACATTATAATCAAAATGGGCACAATTGATATTGACGATATCTACGCTTACATGGGTGCACTAGGACAATTTAAGAAAGGCGACAAGATAGTTGTAGAAATCTTACGAGATGAAGAATCTATGAGTTTTGAAGTGCAATTCTAAAACCGGTAGTTGATGAGATACCTGACTATATTTCTACTAGCCCTATTTTCGTGCACAGCTACAAACAGTGATTTACAACAAGCCAGTAACAGCAAAAGCTTTACGCAAGGCATTGTCAGTAGCGCACACCCAATTGCCACACAGGCTGGAATTAACATTTTACAAAAAGGAGGTAATGCTTTCGACGCTGCTGTCGCTATAGCCAGCACACTCAATGTTGTTGAACCAATGATGTCGGGTGTTGGAGGTTATGGCACAATTCTCATTTACGATGCGACCAATAAGCAAACAAGATTCCTGGACTCTAGTGGGAAGATTCCGATGCTTATGAATTCGGATCTGATGCGGCCGCCTACCCCGGAATATCTCGAAAATCGGCGTGGAGCAAAATCTATTTCTACCCCAGGCAATGTAAACGCCTGGCACGCCATGTCTAGCGACTATGGCAAATTAGCCTGGGCCGAGCTGTTTGATGACGCCATTGCTGCCGCTAATGATGGTTTTGAGATCAGCGAACGTACTGCGCGACTAATAGGAATCGGCTTCGAAGAATTCCCTGATCATGCCAAAGCATTTTATGGAAACGGGGGGCAGCCACTGCAAAAGGGTGCAATGCTGGTGCAAAAAGATTTGGCCACATCTTTAAGAAAAATTGCTTCCGAAGGTAAAAGTGTTTTCTATGAAGGGGAAATTGGTAAAGCCATTGATGAAGAGATGCAAGCTCGGGAAAGCTTCCTGCGGCTTAGTGATTTACAAAATGATCGGGCAGAATACTGGGAGCCCATCAAAATAGATTACAATGGTTATGAGGTGTACACCGCCTCCCCTCCTGCTAACGCCTTCCCCTCACTAATCAGGCTGGGAATTATGAAGCAATACGCTGACTTAGGCTTAGCACATAACGGCAGTCAGTATCTCCATCGTTTTGCTGAAGCAACTAAGCATGCTTTCTGGTGCCGGCTAAAATACGCTGGCGATCCGGAGGTTTCTCCCCCGCCCCTGGACAGCATCCTATCCGAGAACTACTTTGAAGTAGTTTCGGCGGCGATTTCATCGCAAGACGCATCAGACTTTGAATATCCTGGAATAGCCGACGTAGAAAGCAAAAACACAACGCATTTCGTGGTTGCCGATAAATGGGGTAATATCGTGAGCGCTACACAAACATTGGGCAATCTCTTTGGAAGCAAAATCATGCCTGAAGGAACGGGAATATGGCTTAACAACTCACTGGCCTATTCAACCTATGAGCCGAAGGGTAACCCCATGGATGCCATTCCGGGCCAACGTAAGCTGTCTGGCGATTGCCCTACCATAATATTTAAGGATGGTCTGCCCTGGGCTGCATTAGGTACTCCCGGCGGGCATACCATCGGCCAAACCGTACCACAAATGGTAATGAACCTAATTGACTTTTCGATGGACATTGAGAATGCCCTGTCTGCTCCACGGGTTAGCTTTATTGAACCGAATGACTTAGCAATTGAACAAGCTATTCATGACTCAATAGGTAGTAAACTGGAAGAAATGGGGCACAACATCAGGAAGGTAAGGGCTTTAGGCAACGCCCACGGCCTTACCATCAATTACAACGAAAAAGGAGAAATTCTGGGATTTGAGGGCGCTGCTGATCCAAGAGGAGAGGGAACTGCCCAAGGCTTTTAGCTTAGTTAGTACCTCCTTACAGAGCCGCCACTGCTGGATCCGGTATATTCTTTGTCAGGATTACCTCTGTACCGGATGCTGCCCCCACTAGAGGCTCTGGCATCAATACTTCTTTTCGCGGTTATTTTAACTGAACCAGCACTGTTTGCTCTTGCGTAGACTTCATCAGCTTCTAAGTCAAAGGCGCGAATACTGCCAGCACTGCTAGCCGATATCTCCACGTCGCCGGCCTTTCCAGACACTTCTGCATGTCCTGAACTGGAAGCCTCTATTTCCATTTTTTGTGCATCCACTTGCAGTTCTACTCCGCCAGCACTGGAAACATCAATGTCAAACCTATCTGCTGTGATTATACCCCTGGAATAAAGATCTGCAGCAGAGCTTACTGAAACCGATGAAAGTTCCTTGTAAGTTACTCTTACCCTTACATCTAAATTTCGGTACCTTCCTTCAGCCATTTTTATTCTCAAAGTTGACCCTCGAACTTCGGTAATAACGTCGTCCAGGTCAACGCCTCGAACTTCCACCACAGCTTTTTCACTATTCCCTTTTTCCAACTCCACAGAAATCGCCTGTCCAACGGTAATGCGCTCAAAAGCGCGTAGCGATCTCTCCTCGGTATTTTGCCCAAAGGCTACGCTAGCAAGCGCTAATAAGGCAAAAATTATAACAAACTTTCTCATGATTATTGTCTCAAATTAAACCTTTCCCTAAAGACTAGGTCTAATCAATAAGGTTGCACAAAGATAAAATAGTTAGGGAAAATGATTAAAAATTATGAGGGGGGTTGTAACCATTGGAGAATTACTTGGTATTACAGTTAAATCAGAAGGAAAATGGGAAAGACAATGAAAGGACAAAGCATAAAACTAGCAATAGGCATATTAGTAGGGGTTGTAATCTTGATGACAACTACACTGCCAAATTTCCAGAAAGTGGAATCAAATAACATTCAGAATAGCATTACACTGGTCAAATAGATAGGTTTTTAAGTTTAGGTTGAATTAATTTCTGCAGGGAGGCTTCGAGCCTCCTTTTGCATTTATGGCCCTAATGAAACATTGATAATACTTTCCTATCTTGGTATCATAAATCTGCAGCCCGGAAAACCCATGATCAAACAACAATTGAAAGTACTCATTCAAGTAGCTATTAGTGATAACATGATTGCTGAAAAGGAGTCAAGACTAATTCACTCCATAGGCCAGGCAAATGGCCTGGAAAGTGCTGAGATTGAGGAAATGTTGAAGAACCCGCAACCTATTGAATCACTTGAAGCACTTTCAGAGGAGGATAAATTCGAATACCTCTATAACGTTGTACAATTAATGAAGGCTGATGGGCAGGTGTTCAAGAGTGAAATAGAATTTTGCGAAGGAATAGCTGAAAATCTCGGGTACAAAAAAGGGGTAATAGCCGAGCTATCTTCCAGGATTTATAGTGATCCTTCAATTACTGCAGATCGCGATTCCCTGAAAAAGAAAGTGCAGAAGTACCTCCAATAATTCAGCGGTTATCTTCTCATACAACCGGCCAAAAAAAGTATTCGTCTAGCTGTAACATTTTAATCATAATTTGGACTATACAATAGGACGAAAACTCATGCGCATACTACTTTCACTAACGCTGTATATACTACTGGTAGGCGCTACTTATGCACAAAACCCTACTTTGGCGGGAAAGGTAGTCGATGGGCAAACTGGTGAGTCACTGGCGTTCGTTCACTTAATTGTAAACAACAGCAGGCTCGGGACCACCACAGATATTGATGGCCGATTCCAAATAAACACGCGACTGCAAATAACATCCCTTACACTTAGCTACGTGGGTTATAAGCGGTTATCCATCGATCTCCAGGAGCATCTCAACAATAACCCTAGTCAAAAACGTTCAGCATTAATAATAAGAATGCAGCGTGAAACAGTGGTATTGGGGGGCGTAGTATTTAATGCCGGCGAAAACCCCGCACATCCCATTATCAGGAAAGTAGTTGAAAATCGAAAAATCAACAACCCAGAAAAGATTAAATCCTTCAAGTATAAGTCATACAACAAATTTCTAATTGATGCCGACCTTAGCGAGGAGGAACTTGAAGATGACGAAACTGCCGAATTCCTGGAGAAGAGATACTTGTTCCTAATGGAGTCTATAACCGAGCGCAAATTCCTGCGCCCCGATAGAAGCAAGGAAATTGTTATAGCCAACCGCGTATCCGGGTTGCGCAACCCACTTTTTACTACCCTCGCAAATTCCTTCCAACCTTTTTCGTTTTACAACAATTACATCTCAATAATTAACAAGAACTACCTCAACCCTATTAGTCCGGGCAGCTTTAAAAAATACTTCTTCAACCTGCAAGACTCCATTGAAGATGTCAACGGAAAGATCTACATCATTAGCTTCGAACCACGAAAGCGCAATTTTGATGGTTTGAAGGGCCTGCTTTACATCCATACCAAAAAATATGCAGTGCAAAGTGTAATTGCTGAAACTGCCAATCTTATTGGGCACCTGGTTGATAATGCGGAAGCAAAGGTTGAAAAAGTTGATGAAGATGTTGCTGGCAATCCTTTTTTACAGGAAGAAATAAGAAGAGAATTGGAAGAGGACCTGGCTGAAGAAGATCAGAGTTCGGCAGAGGAGGAAGTAAGCTTCTCAGTGAGAATTCAACAAAAGTATGAACTTATTGATGATGAATACTGGTTTCCCAGTCAACTCAATACCGATTTTTCTCTGTTTGCGCAGGAAGATGCTGACGAGGAAAACACGTTGATGGGCGTTGGCAGAAGCTACCTATCCGAGGTAGAGCTACTGGCTGAGGTGAAGAGGAAGGAGTTCGATAGAATAGCGGTGGAATTCAACCCAAGAGCCAATAAAAGAGACAGCAGTTATTGGGCCGAACAAAGACCAATTCCCCTTGATGCCCGCGGTATAGACACCTATCAATATATAGATAGCGTGGGCCGAGCAGTGAATATTGACAAATATGTAACCGCATTCAGCGCCATCACCACAGGTAAAATACCGGTCGGCCCGGTAGACCTGGATATAAAACGTTTCTTTGACGTAAACCGCTATGAAGACGTAAGGCTTGGTCTTGGTTTTCATACCAACAAACGGGTTTCCAAAATCTTCACCTTAGGGGGATATTTTGGCTACGGGTTTGGTGATGGGGATATTAAGTATGGAGGGGATTTTAGATTGGACCTTACACGCAAAAACGAGATATCGTTACATGCGCTCTACACGAAAGATATACTTGAATCTGCCAGCACCAAATTCTACCTCGATAACAACCCCCTATCTTCAGAACCCAACAGACGCTTTTTAATTAGCAACTTCGACAAAGTGGAAAACCTAGAATTTGGTTTGAGTTTCTATTTCCTCAAATACCTTGATGTGAAGGCCTCATTCAGTCAAAATCAAAAGCAAGTAACAACCAGCTATCAATTCCTTCCGGATGTCGGCGACCCAGCCAACACGCTGACCCAATTCGATTTTGCAGAAGCGAAAGTTGGCCTAAAGTATTCTTTTAGGGAAAAGTATGTGGAAGTGTTTGGACACAAGGTATCGTTAGGAACCAAGTATCCTGTGATATGGGTTAATTATACTAAAGGCTTCGATGACATTGGAGATGGTATGTTTGACTACTATAAGGTCGATTTCAAATTTCAAAAGTCTTTTCTCTGGAGAGGTTTTGGAAAGCCATCATTTACCATCAAAGCCGGCTATGCCTCCGGAGCAATTCCTTACACAAACTTATACAATGGCAATGGTAGCAATGTAAGCTTTCTCCCTCTGGAGTCAGCCAACACCTTTCAAACTATGGAACTCAACGAGTTTCTAAGTAGTAGATATGTGGCGCTCTATTACAGCCATGAAATTGGCAAGATTGTTATCAACCGGCGCAAAAGCGTACCCACTTTCATCCTAAATACCAACATCGGGTTCGGTGAATTGGAGAACCCGCAACAGCACCTAAACTATCCATTTAAAACCATGGAAGAGGGATATTACGAATCTGGAATGACCATCAAGAACATTTACAAGGCCGCCATCCTTGGATTTGGTGTGGGAGTATACTATCGCTATGGCCCATATGATTTCGACAAAACGATAGACAATTTTGCTTTCAAGATTACTTCGTCTATTTCGCTATAACTGCCTGAGTTGGTTTAGGCTCTCCCCGGTTGTTGTAATGAAGCCACCCATTAGGTCGGCAGTTAAACAAGAATGGGCCGGAAGAATGCCAACTGAATCACCAACATTGAGTTTTTTAAATACTTCAGAAGTTACAGCTAATACGCCATGCTCTTGTGAAACAGACTTCAGGTAATTGCCAGGAAAGCTGTCACTCCAACCGTTAGCGGTGAATTCCGCATACTTTCCAAATACCTTGATGTTATCTTCTATTAGAAAATCTTTTGAGAAATGAACAGCACCACCGTGGACAATTATTTCATTTCTGCTTTCGATTTTCTCAACCACCGGCACGGCCATGCAAATGGAGATATTCTCTTCCTTACAAGAGCCTATTTGCGCCTGGCTCAAATCGTAGAACACAAAATTGCCTGGTCTTATTTCATCTATGCCATTGAAGTGAGTGGCGGTACTGCAAGTGGGCGTGTCTCCCATTGAAAGTTCTGGCCTGAAATTGCCCGTGGAGAATTCTTCCTGGAGTTGGATTAAGGAGTCAATTGTATTTTGGTGAATTAGTCTTATCTCCTCCAGGGAGCTTGCATCGTAGGAATGACCCGGGTGAGAATAAAAGCCCCTCCACTTAAGGTGTTGACTTTGCCGGGCTTTTGAAATAATTGATTGTATTCTCTCCGTTTCATTAGGTCTTACTCCGGTACGAGGGTAACCCGTATCAATTTCAATGTAAAAATGTAGATCAGCAGTAAGCTCCTTTGATAACTTATCTGCTGTACCTTCGCTATTGACCAGGACGGTGAAATAACCCTTTGAGGCCAAATTATTGATGATGTCAATTTCTCCAGGATTTACGGGGAATGCCACCATTATTTGATTCCAGCCATCTTTGGAGAAGTAGGAGGCCATGGTCAGCGAAGAAACAGTAATGCTTTCAACCCCAAATTGCCTGTACCATTTAGCAATATCGTGTGATTGATGACTTTTCATATGGGGGCTAAACTTGACCCCAAAGGCAGCTGCACGGTCTGCCATATTTTTCAGGTTGCCAAGCGCCTTATCCTTGTCAACTAACAATGTGGGTCTGGTAATTTGCATCTGTTTAACAAAAATCCCGACAAGGAGTCGGGATAATTCTATGCTCTTATCTTTATTTCTTATTCACCTGATCCTTCAATTTGCAAGTCTAGTCTGGCTTTTTCCCAGGAGAAACTTAAACTTGAGTCAGTTACGTCATACAGCAACTCTTCCTGAACATCGTCGGCCCAGCCTGGGGTAACAGTTAACCTCAATACGTCTTGGGCGGCGTCGTAAGCGAAAGCTCCCCATTCATCCCAGTCTTTGTTGAAGATTACCGTCCACTCGTCTTGTTCCGGAATCATAAATAGGGCGTATCGGCCGGCCGGAAGGTCTTCCCCGTTAATCTTCACATTAGCATCAAACTCTATTGCTGTTGTAGCATTGGCACCAGCCCGCCAAACTTTGCCAAAGTCCTCAAGCTCTCCCCAAATCTGCCTGCCACGCACTGATGGCGACCCATAGTCTATTTTGACATTCACCCCCGCAATATTACCTGAGGCTTCTCGCCTGGGGCTTGGTATTTCCTCTTCAGGAACTGTTTCTGCGGATTCTTCGCTTTCGGCAACCTCGGACTCCGCATCGGTATTGCTGCCCCCGCAACCATAGAAGCATATGGTCACTGAAAGCAGGACAATCCAAACTACTGATCTCTTCATTTGATTTAGTATTAGTTTTTAACCTCTAATTCTTGTACACTATCTCACCACCAATAATAGTCATGGCTACCTCGGTAGTAAGCAATTCATCCTCACTAACCGTCATAATGTCTTTGGTGAAAACCGTGAAGTCTGCTAGTTTTCCAACTTCAATTGATCCTTTCACATTCTCTGCAAATTCTCCATAGGCCGCATCTAATGTATAGGATCTTAGTGCTTCCTCCCTTGTCATTTTTTGATCAGGTTCAAATCCACCTTCTGGCATGCCTTTCAATGTTCTTCTTGAAACTGATGCGTAAAATGAGGGAATTGGGTTTATTGGCTCTACGGGTACATCAGTTCCATTAACGATAATAGCGCCACTTTCTAGTAGCTTTTTCCATACATAAGCACCATCAACAATTCTCTGTTCTCCAAGCCTGTCGATAGCCCAAGGGCGGTCTGAGGCCATATGAATTGCCTGCATGGCAGGTATTACCTTTAGCTGGCCAAACCGTGGAATATCATTCGGATGTAGGTGCTGAGCGTGCTCTATTCTGAAACGATGATTGGCGGCACCTTCGGGGTTCTCGTTAAATGCTTGCTCATATCTGTCTAGCACTTCCTGGTTTGTTCTGTCTCCTATGGCGTGTGTACAAACCTGGAAACCATGCTCTAGTCCCTTTTGGCTTACGTCAAGCACGAAATCCATAGGCATAGTCTCGTGACCGAAATGGTTTGGTCTATCGGTGTATTCCGCAAGCAACCACGCACCTCTGGAACCCAATGCGCCATCAGCATTCAGCTTAATAGAGCGGATAGTGAGTAGGTTGTCGGTTGTGTCAAACTCCGGCCCCCTCTCAAACCAGGTCTCCAACAATTCAGGATCTCTGCCGGTTAGCATAACATACATGCGAACTTTCAACTTACCCTCAGATTTAAATTTCTTCATTAGGTCGATAGTACCCTGGCCGGCACCGGCATCATGGAAACTGGTAATCCCATTGCGGTGGCATGCCTTTATGGCCAATTCAAGGGCCTGCTCGTTTCTCTCTTCTGTTGTCTCTGGTACATACTTGGTTATTAAGCCCATGGCCCTTTCATTGAAAACTCCTGTGGGATTTCCCAGATCGTCGGTAATTATTTCGCCACCATCTACCAAATCCTCGCTGAAACTTTCAACAGACAATTGATTAACTCCGGCAATTTCCATTGCCTTGGCATTGGCGAAACCAGCGTGGCCACTGGCATGTCGCAGAAAAACTGGATTATCAGGGGAAACTTCGCTGAGCTTTTTGTGGGTTTGAAAACCCTTAACAACCTCCTCCGGAGTTTCATCCCATTTACTTTGATGCCAACCCCGTCCGGTTATCCAATCACCGGGTTGGGCATTTCGCACAGCCTCCGCAACCATCTCAACCATCTCATTATAATTCGCTATTTGATTTAGATCCAGGTTAAGCTCATTAAAGCCAAGTCCCATCATATGCCCATGGCCTTCAATTAGTCCTGGTGTTAGAGTTTTTCCTTCAAGATCTATTACTTCGGTACCCTCTCCCACATGCGCATCCACCTCAGCACTTGTCCCCACGAAGACAATTCTTCCATTGGAAACAGCAATAGCTTCAGCCATGGGCTGACTGTCATTAACTGTATAGATAGAACCGTTCTTTATCACCATATCGGCAGGCTCTTGTTGTGGCCCGCAGGCATAGCAAAAGAACGCAACAGCAATAGCTATAAATCGGTTAAGCGGCTTGGTTATTTTCATGGGAATGGTTGGGTCTTACCCCTTCTGGATTAAAAGTTTAAACATAATTGTAATTTATTTCATTTTCAACGTTCTTTTGCTAAACCCAAAATTTAAGACGTCTCCACCAAGCATCATGAAATCATCTCTTAACAGATTCCTGGTATCGCTAATAATTGCCGGTTCCGTGCTGGGATCAACTAATCATAGCAAGGCACAAGAAGTAGGTGTTTCCTTCTCATATTTCCTACCTAAAGATGGCTATTTTTCAACACCCATAAGTCCATTTTCATTCAGGGGGCTAGGGGCCAATCTCACACCATACTTTGCGCTTGAGACTGGTTTTACCTTATATCGCATGTCAGGCTTGAACATCAAGGACATTCCTTTCGAATCAAAGGAACCACTAATTGGGCCCAACTTCACCCTGCTCATTCCCGCTGAAGCTGTAATTCAATTGGTTGGTCAGAAACAAGAATTTAGGATTCGGGGAGGCGGGTTTGCCTTTCTTACTTTTGATAATAAACTGAATGAAGGTAACATAGATAGGGCCCTAAGAACATTTCACAATTGGGAAGTGGTAAACTCCGATTTCGAGTTTGATAGCAAACTTGGTCTGGGTATTCACTTTGGGGCAGAATATATCATCTATGTAACCAACCAGTTTGGGATATCCCTGGGCGGTAATTATTTTATTGGCGATGCGGACCTGGGCCTAAATGGGAGTTATGTGGGCGGTGACGCAGTCAACGGTCTGCAAACTGTTACCGCTGATTATCCAGATTCCAAAATCGACTTCACTGGGCTTGAAATATCTCTTGGTGTAATATTTACCAATTAGCCCCAGGCGGGATATTAACATCCTTACATCTTTTTCTGGTAAATTCCCGTATATCTTGGTTATACCTGATAATTACTTATTTAGGTATGACCCGAAGTATTTGACCTTGTAATAATGTTCAGAATCCTGTCATTGACGTTAGCAACGGGATTGCTAATGTCGGGATGTAGATCCAATAAGCAAGAGATCCCTGCCGAATTCGGCATTGATGACATTGCTGAGTCCTACGTAAAGCTATCACTTGAAATAGGCCTTTACGACAACGACTATGTTGACGCTTATTATGGGCCTGATGAATGGAGATTGGAGAAAATACAGTCAGGTAATGAAGAATTCCCATACGACGAACTGAAGTGGAAAACATCAAAGCTCTTACATTCTTTGGAAGAACTTGATCGGGGTGAATGGGACGAACTACAAACGCTGAGATATAATTACCTCTATAAGCAAATAATTGCAGCCAAGACAAAAATTATGATGATCTCTGGTCATCAGCTACCATTTGATGAAGAATCCAAGCAGCTATATGACGCAGTATCTCCTAAGAATGGTGCAGAATACTACGATCAGTTGCTAACAGAACTTGATCAAATTTTGCCTGGAAGCGGTGATTTGGCTGAGAGATATCAGTCATTCAGTGAGGAGTTCATTATTCCTCCAAACAGGCTGGATACTGTTTTTCGTACTGCCATAGCAGAAGCACGGCAGCGTACCACCGCTTTTATTGACTTACCAGCCAACGAAAATTTCAAGTTGGAATATGTTACTGACAAGTCTTGGTCAGGTTATAACTGGTATCAGGGTAACAGTTTCAGCCTAATCCAAATCAACACAGACCTTCCTATTTATATTGATCGAGCTATTGATTTAGCCAGTCATGAAGGTTATCCTGGCCATCATGTGTATAATGTCCTGCTCGAAAAAACACTAGTGCGAGAATTGGGTTGGATTGAATTTTCAGTGTATCCCCTGTTTAGCCCTCAATCTTTGATTGCCGAAGGCTCCGCAAATTTTGGAATTGAAATGGCTTTTCCGGGGGAAGAAAGGTTAAACTACGAAAAAGAAGTACTATTCCCTCTGGCAGGAATTGATCCGGCTAATGCTGAATTATACTTTCGTGTACAGGCATTGAAGAGCAAACTGAATTATGCTGGAAATGAAGCTGCCAGGGCTTATCTGGATGGCGATATCAGTCGCGAGGAAGCCGCAACGTGGCTCACAAAATATAATTTCTCATCGCCAGAGAGGGCCCTTCAGCGAACCAGATTCTTCGATCAATACCGCAGTTACGTCATCAACTATAATCTTGGCAAAGACCTGGTGGCGGACTACATTAAGAAACAAGGTGGAACTACAGACAATCCGGAAAGGAGGTGGGAGATATTCGCTAACCTACTTTCTACACCAAGAACCGCTGCTTTACTCGAATAGTATTGCTATATTGAGCTAAACTCAAATGTTATGAAAGCATTAATCACTGCTTTGATCCTTGCTGTTTCAGTTTCCGGTTGTATACATAACTTAGATATTGAGACCCCAATTGACAACTTCCCAATTGTTGCCAATACCGCAGACGCATACACGTTCACCGTACTTGGGAATGATGCTAATATCAACAGGCAAGATAACCTTAACTTCAGCACTGATGTAGTAGTTGCATCGCTAACAATTAGTAACTACGGGGCAGGAGATGGCACCTTGCGCATTACCGACAGCAATGGGGAGATAATATTCGAAGAGACCTTAAACGGCGACAAGGTAGTGGCAAATGCAGAACTAGCGGGCAAACTCCCGCAATCGGTTGCAATAGATATGACGGATTTTTCCGGCCACATAGTTTTTGCTTTCTCAGCAAAAGACGAATAGCCACTACTCTATTTCCTTTTCTTTTGTAGTATTGATGAATAGGATGTTACCAATATCCTCGAAGCCTTCAAATAACTCCATTTCGCGTGACTTGATAGCTTCACTCCTAAACCCAACCATGGTAAGATCGGCATCTTTAGACTTCTGATTAATAATTTCCTTAATAGCTACTCCCTCCTGTTGTGGAATCAGCTCCACATTATTCGGCGAGATTGGCAGTCTACCTGTTTTTATTAGCTCCAGTAAAACTCCCTGCACCTCTGAAATTTCCGTTTCAGGAAAAACAGCAGAGATCTTGATGTGTGCCTTACGCCACTCAGGATGACCCATAATCACATAACCCATGAGAATCATCAAAGTGGCATTCTCAATCTCGTTGGGTGTTATCCAGATATGAATATGACTATTAACTCCAAAACCCTTATCTGAAGTGCCAAGGATAGCTATATCCAATTCGGCAGATTTGACCAGAGTGAAATTATCGATGATATACCGAAGGTTATCTGGCGCATTTTTGG
Organism: Cyclobacteriaceae bacterium; assembly: GCA_028285445.1. Taxonomy (GTDB): domain Bacteria; phylum Bacteroidota; class Bacteroidia; order Cytophagales; family Cyclobacteriaceae; genus JANQPQ01. Next base: position 235,287 of record JANQPQ010000004.1, read on the forward strand.
AGTACTCGAACATCACCATGTTTACTTCCTTACCAGAAACACTAGGCAACTGAATAGCCTGTGCAACTGCGCTAGTAAATGAGGGAGAGATCATGGTATCGAGGTACACGTTACTACCACTGGTACCTGCTACCTTTATTAACCTTTTGAGCTCCTCACCAGCCATGGCATGGCCTTCTTTGGAATAATAACCTTCGAGGTAATGAATATAGGTACCAAAGCCGTACCGATGCGAAATCCAACTCATGAGATTAAACGCCGATGGTCTTTGGAAGAAATCCTTGGAAATACAGATTACAGATGGTCGCCAATTATCAAAATCTTCCTTCTCTGCCTTCTGAAGAAACACTTGTAACCTCCTGCTCAGTTGAAATATCACACCTTGAAATATCTTCGCCATGCCTTCCTTATCTTTCTTGAGGTTTGTTATAGCAAAGTAGATCAGCACCATCACTGTGATAGAAATGAACGCGTAAACGCCATTCATTCTAAACATCAGGTAGATTGTAAGAAGAGCACCCAGCAGCGAAATGAACCACCTTGATTTGAAATCTGGCCTGTACGATGGATCTGCTGCAAAATGTTGAAGGAAGGAGATCAGGCAAATGGCTCCATATGTAACCATGAAAAACATGGAAATTACCTGGGCAACAAAATCTACATTACCCAAAGCCACAAAAACAAATGCTATCAAACTGGTAACTATCGTGGCATTAAAGGGCTCTCCTTTTTCTCCTTTGCCTTTTGCCAGCCAAGAGGTAAAAGCTGGCGCTGGCACAATTTTGTCTCCCGCCAAAGCCTGCAATGTTCTTGGAGCCACCAATACGCTACCGATTGCCGAGGAAATTGTAGCGGCAGCCAGACCAATTGGAATGATTGGCCCCCAAACGGCAATTTTTGACATTACCAATTGGTCCCCGTCCAGTTCTTCCGGACTAGCGGCGATTGTCATTTTGTAAGCAATAAGCACGTAGATTACCGCCCCAATAATGGTAGCTGACAATGTTCCAAGCGGTATTGATTTTTTGGGGTCTTTCAAGTCTCCGGAAAGCCCCACTCCTGCCGTCATACCTGTAAACGCAGGAAAGCAAATAGCAAACACATAGAAAAAGCTATCAGCATTAGCTACTGTTGTGTTGAAGTTGAATTGGTCCATCCCTTGTTGATAGTCTGTCACTCCAACAAAGAACATAATGAGTGAAATAAACAGGATTCCCACCACTACATACAAAGCCTTCATCCCTAAGTCAGACCCCTTGAATATTATTAGCAAACTCAACAGCAATATTGCGGGAATACTTACAATTCTCTTATCCGATAATGCCAGTCCATATTCTGCGTTTACAAATTGAAAAACCGGATCGAAGGCTTCCGCAAAGGCTATCACATAGAATGCCACACTGATGGCCTGCGAAAGATAGAGTGCAATACCAATAGCAGCACCGACATTAATTCCGAAAGACCTACTGATGATGTAATACTCTCCGCCACCTTCCACTTTCTGGTTAGTAGCTATTTCTGCAATAGCCATGGCAGTGGGAATAGTTACCAGGTGAGCAAAGAAGATAATGCCCAAAGTTCCCAGAAATCCCACGTTGCCAACAGCGTATCCAAATCTAAGGAACATTATTGCTCCGAGAATTGTGGAAATTGCTGTTAAAAAAACCGGAGCCGTACCGAAATTAGCTTTCTTCTTTGCGAGACTTTCCATCAAAGAAATTTAAGGGGAATGAAAGATAAGGTGGTTATACCCGTAATCCAAGCTAGGCCGATGGGTTGTAATAAAATGGTGTTTTCTATCTACTCCCTGCCTTCGACAGTAAGCACCGGTTCCGACGAAGGGATGGTAATTACCTCCTGAATACCAGCCCTGATTTTTGAAGAAATGGTGTCTGTGGGCAGATCATTCACATCCCTTCCAAACGGATCTTCAATCTCTTCGGCAATTAGTTCTATACTTACCAAGATAAAGAATAGAAATAGAACTATGGGAACTGTCCAGTACCCGAAGCTGGTTACGAAGCCCAGGGGTAGTGTTATACTGTAGGTAAAAATGAACTTCTTCAGGTACATGCTATAAGAATAAGGAATAGGGGTATTCTTAATTCTCTCGCAAGATCCAACGATATCTGTGAGCACACTGGCTTCCTTATTTAATACAAGCAGCTCCTCTCCAGAAATTTGGCCACTCTTTACTAGTGCGTTTATGCGCTTATAAATAACTGCCGTGATTTTGGTTGGAACGTTATCGGACTTCCTTAGCTCATCATGATATTCGGGATGTGACAACCCCAAATCTTCAATCTTTACTCCATCTCTTAAATGTTCTTTAAGTGCAAAAGCATAGCCTGGTATCCAGGTTGAAAAGAATTTTCGGTTGTCTGCATCCTGGTCATCCAAGAGGGATTCCAGCTTAACTGCAAAATTTCTAGATGCATTAACAAGCGTACCCCAGCTCACTCTCCCTTCCCACCATCGGTCATAGGCTGAGTTCATGCGGAAAACAAGGAAAAGTCCTAACACGATTCCCAATAGGGAATGAACCGAGGTAGTTGATTGAAAAGGAACGTCAAAATAGTCAAGTATCACATAGCAAACCCCTATAGTCCAAATGCCCATGAAAACCAGGGAAGGGAATAGCAGTTTCAGGGTTTGGCGGCTATACCGGTGAAATATCAGTGAAAACCAGTCTTTGGGGTTGTATTTGATCATGCTTGCAGGCGGAGAATTGCCCCAAAAATAGGTAAAACTTGCCTACAGTCAAATTTTGGCAGCGTTTGCTACCAAGAGCATTCCTCTGTTTATAGCCCGATGTAACATTTTCATTTGACATCTCGTTACTATCTATATGATATCATATTAATATCATTTCAACATACAAACCAGGAACTCATGAAAGAAAAAAACTATCACCCCATTTCCGGATATCTCATGTTGGCTGTTGTGCTTATCCTTTTTGGTGCTGCAGCCTTTGGTTTATTCGCACTAAAGACCCCACTGGCTTTAATAGTCCTTTTTCTTGCAGTTGTACTATCGCCCGGATTCTTTTTCGTGAACCCAAATGGCTCCAGGGTTTTGGTACTATTTGGTGATTACAAAGGGACCGTTAAGAAGAATGGCTTCTTCTGGGTCAACCCCTTTTATATGAAAAGGAAAATCTCTCTGAGAGCCCGCAACTTCGACAGCGACAGGGTAAAGGTGAATGACAAAGTTGGAAATCCGATTCTCATAGGCGTCATTCTGGTTTGGCAGGTTAGTGACACATTGAAGGCTGCATTCGAGGTAGATGACTATGAAAGCTTTGTACGAATTCAAAGTGATGCGGCTGTACGAAAGCTGGCTGGACTGTATCCTTATGACAATTTTGATGATGAGCAAGCTGCTATAACTCTAAGATCGGGGGTCTCCGAAGTCAACCACGCTCTCGAAGAAGAACTAAAGGATAGGTTAGCCATTGCCGGCATTGACGTGATTGAAGCCAGGATTGGATATTTAGCCTATGCGGCCGAAATTGCCAGTGCAATGCTTAGGAGGCAACAGGCCACTGCCATTGTTGCCGCAAGACATAAGATTGTGGAAGGGGCGGTGAGTATGGTGGAAATGGCCTTGGAGGACCTATCTAAGAAGGAGATAATCACACTTGATGAGGAACGTAAGGCATCGATGGTTAGTAACCTGATGGTTGTGCTTACCGCAGACAAAGATGTGCATCCGGTAGTGAATACTGGCACCTTGCATCATTAATAAAATCTAAAATGCAGTACCATGCCTAACAAAAAGGCCTTTGTCGTGCGCATAAGTCCGGAATTATTGGAAGCGGTTGAGAAATGGGCCGCCGATGAATTCCGCAGCACCAACGGGCAAATAGAATGGATAATTAATAAGGCACTCGTGGAAGCAGGTCGAAAAAAGAAAAGCAGCTAAATACAGCTGCTTCTTTTCGTTTATCTCCTCTACTTATGAACTCGGCATCAGCCCCAATAATGTCAGCCAGCCTTGGTCACAATTGAACATCTTTCACTTATTTTTGCTCTTTCATAAAATCGCTCGGTGATGTCGGATTACAATTTTAAAGAGACCGAAAGTAAGTGGCAGCAGTTTTGGAAGGACCAGGACATTTTCAATGCCTCTGTTGACAGTAGTAAACCAAAGTATTATGTGCTTGACATGTTCCCCTACCCA
>JANQPQ010000019.1 GCA_028285445.1 Cyclobacteriaceae bacterium
GTAACCCACCGTTTGCAGAGCATTGAGGTGCTTATGTTCAAGCAGGGCCTCAACCTCATTCAGAAGGCCATTCTCTATCATCTGGTCTACCCTGGTGTCTATCCTCTCTGCAAGCGTTTCTCTATCTATATCAAGGCCAATTTTTAAGGTTTTGAAGGGTCTGCTGGCTGCTTTACCGGTTCTAAAGGAAGAAAACGGCTGCTGGGTTGAGTGAATAACCTCAAGTGCCCTAATTACTCTACGCGGGTTCTTCTTGTCTACCTCAGCGTAGTACGCAGGATCGAGTTGCTGTAACTCCTCAGCTAGAACAGCGATACCCTCATCTCTAAGCCTTTCATTTAAGGAAGCTCTTATATTTTTATCCACTTCCGGCATTTCATCAATCCCCTTGCAAATAGCGTCGATGTATAAACCCGTTCCTCCACAAACAAAGGCCAAATCTGATTTGGCATGAATGCTGCTAATTGTATCCAGGGCCTCTCGCTCAAAATCTCCAGCGGTAAACTCCTCCCATGGTTCTTTATAATCAATGAAAAAGTGTTGTATATCTTTTAACTGCTGGGAAGTAGGCTTGGCAGTTCCAATATCCAGTCTCCTGTAAATCTGCCGTGAATCTGCAGATAGTATAACGCTGCCAAATGCTTTTGCAAGGTTGATCGCCATTGCGGTTTTACCCGCAGCAGTTGGACCTAGAATTATTACAACCCATTTGTTTTTGCTTGCCACCACACACCTGATTTGCTAAGAATAAATATAATCGCTGCAATAAACAGTTTTAATTCACTTGCTGAAAATTTTAACCATTAGATGTCCTTCAAGCTGAATTTGTTTAAATTTGATAATGGATATAACTTTTAGGAGATTATCCTGTAGTATACCGTGCCCAATAGAACTAAACCCTCCATTAGCCCTTCTGGCATCTACCACAGGCTGTCTGGCCACGTGCTGAATAGCATTGTTGCCAATTCTGGTTTGGAAGACCTGGCCCCACTAGTTTTTGAAGAAGTCCTGGCTAAATTCCCATCTAGCGCCATGGGCTTACATTGGAAGGACTCACCTGAATCAGATTATCATACAATATTGTTTCAATCCCTAAACCCCAACCAACCATTAGCCAAATTACAAAGCTTAGATCTGCAACTAGCGGGTAACCTCAATTTCGAAGACACTGCACATCACTTTACTGAGGGCGAACTGATGAGCATAGTAGGTAAGGGAGAGATCAATTTACCAACCATGTGGTCTGCCACTAAAATCCTTGTTGGTACCCAACAATTAGGCGTGTTAACAGTTTCCAGCAATGAGCCATTTTCGCAATCCGAGGTCGATGAGCTTCTAAGCCTATTGCAATTCACCGGCCTACAGATTTCCCTGGCCTGCAATCATTTTAGTAAAGATGCAGATGTAAAGACTCAAACGGCTCGGCTAAACGCAGTCTTTGAAAGTAGCAATCATCTGATCTGGACACTTGACCACCAGGGAGAACTCACTTCTTTTAATCAGAGGTATTACGACACTTTCATTAAAAATCCAGATTCCAGAATTTCTACATTGACAATGGATGGAAGTTGGAGGCCTATAGATGTGCATCAACTGTGGATTGACTGTATCGCTAAGCTAAAGCGTGGAGAATTTCTAACCAGGGAGGTAATTGTGCAAGACAAAAACGGCAGTTCCCGATTTGAGATATTTTTAACCCCACTTGAGGGACAAAATAACCAGGTAATTGAGATTTCTGGTATCGGCAATGATGTTACGGAAAGGGAGCAAGGCAAAGCTGATATTGCCCAGGCAATGGAAGAGTTAGAAATATCTCTTGCAGCTAAGGAACAATTTCTGGCTAATATGAGCCACGAGATTCGCACACCACTAAACGGAGTTATTGGGATGATTGACGTTATGAAGCGCACAAGTACCACAGAAGAACAAAAGAAATACCTGGACATAATTGATAATTCTTCAAACTCCTTGTTGGCGTTACTCAATGACATTTTGGATATGTCGAGGTTAAACGCAGGCATGGCCGAGTTATCTCCCCTGGAGTTTAACCCTTCTCAAGGGCTGGAGCAAATTGTATCCCTGTTCTCCCCTATTGCTTTGGAAAACAACATCCGCCTTAAGCATATTCTAGAGGGCCAGATTCCCGTAGCCGTTATTGGCGACAGAAATAAGATTCATCAAATCCTATCAAATCTAATTTCTAATGCTCTGAAGTTTACGGATAGTGGTGGCGAAGTTGTGGTAAAATTGCAAAAAGTATTAGCTGATGAAGGTGCGGTGCTTAGGTACACGGTGGTAGATAACGGAATTGGAATAGCCAAGGAAGACCAGGAGATGATCTTCCAAAGTTTTACCCAGGTTAGCAGCTCAAGCAGTAAGCAATTCAAAGGCACAGGATTGGGCTTAGCCATTGCCAAAGAACTCTGCCAACTGCTAAAGGGTAATTTAGGCCTGAAATCGGAACTGGGGCATGGTAGTGAATTTTGGTTTGAGGTACCGCTTTTGCTGAGCGAAAATGAATCACTACAGTCGGATAATCAGCCTCCACAAGCCTCATTGCCTAAAAAAGTATTACTAGTAGATGATAACCAGGTAAACCGGTTGGTGGGAAGCAAGTTACTCCTGGATCTGGGCATCGATTCGGCCATAGCGGCAAATGGGCACGAGGCGCTGGATTTGCTGGCTGGATCGGATTTCGATCTCATTTTACTTGACATACAAATGCCCGAAATGGATGGATTTGCAGTACTTAACTTGCTAAAGGAAATGGAAGCACCTCACCCAAAAGTGATAGCGGTTACTGCTTATTCCAGTGATGGCGCTCGAAACAAGTTTAAAGAAGCTGGATTTGACGGGTTTCTCCCTAAACCATATCGAATGGAATCTCTGGAAACGACCTTAAGAGGCTTAGATTCTGAACAGGTTTCGACTAGTGAACCACTGATATTGAATGAGGTGGTGGTAGAACAACTTCGTCGTCATTGCAGCGAACAGGAAATAAAAGAGACTTATGAGGTCTTTCTACAGGAATCTGATAAACAAATCGCTAACTGCCAAAAGCTACTTGAGAATGAAAGCTACCACGATGTGCTACACCAACTCCATACGTTGAAGGGGAATGCGAGTACCATTGGTGCGGAAAAAATGGCAAATCAAGCTGAAAACATAGAATATCACTTAAAAAATAATAATTATAAAAGCTTGAATAGAGAACTAGATTTTCTGAAATTAAGCTTTGAGGAATTTAAAAATTGCCTGAAAAAAGTTTTCTAACTATGGATAAGAAAATACTTATAGCCGAAGATAGTTCCGTTATCCAGAACCTGGCGAGAAAGATATTCCAGCAGCTGAATTACTCAATCGCATCAGCCAAAAATGGAAAAGAAGCAGTTAATATGCTCAGCAACGATGATTTTGATGTCCTTCTCCTTGATATAAATATACCTCAGCTAGATGGAATGGAGTGTGCTCGGCAAATTCGTCAGATGGAGGATTCTTCCAAGGCTAACATTCCCATCATTGCTATATCTGGAAATGCCAAAAACTATACTTTGGAAGATTTCAAAGATGCAGGTATGACAGAATACATGCAAAAACCGCTTAACTTTGACGAACTTGTAGAAATGGTTAAAAAGTACACAGCTTAAAATGGAGATTAGGTATACAAAGCATTTTCTAAATAAGCTAGAGGATATTGTTGCAGAAACTGATTACATACTTAGGTATGAAAGGGGCAACTTCAAGTCTGGCTACTGCATACTTAAAGACACCAAAATTGCCATCATCAACAAATACTACTCACTGGAAGGCAAAATCAACTCCCTTGTGGATATGCTGCGTGAATTAGAGCCTGATCTAAGCAAAATGGGCGAAAAGAATAAGAAGCTGTTTATGGAGCTCACTCAAACTGAGCTCGAGATTTGACTATTACCTTTCTTGGCACCGGAACCTCTCAAGGTGTACCTGTTATTGCTTGCGACTGCCCTGTTTGCCAATCAGTTGACTTTCGAGACAAACGTACCAGAACGTCGGTACATATTAAAACTAACAAAGCCAGCTTAATCATAGATTCCGGGCCTGATTTCAGACATCAGGTTTTGAGGGAAAGGATTCAGCACCTTGATGCGCTGGTATTTACTCACGAGCATAAAGATCACACCGCCGGTTTAGATGATATCCGGTCTTTTAATTTCAAGCAAAAAATGGATATGCCAGTCTATGGCCGGCGGCATGTACTGGATCAAATAAAAAGAGAGTTCGCCTATATATTTGAAGACCTGCAATACCCAGGAGTGCCAAAGGTAGATACCAGGATCATCGATATAGAACCTTTTGATGTCAATGGGGAAACGCTCACCCCTATCGAAGTGCTACACCACAAATTGCCTGTCCTGGGATTCAGGGTTGGGGATTTCACCTACATCACCGATGCTAATACCATACCTGAGCAGGAAAAACCCAAGATAGAAGGCACCAAAGTGTTAGTATTGAATGCATTGCAGCAAGAGCCCCATATCTCACATTTTAACCTTGAACAGGCCATTGAAGTCGTTGGCGAACTTAAACCGCAACAGGCCTTTTTCACTCATATAAGTCACAAGCTAGGCATACACAGGGATATCGAGGAAATTCTTCCTGAGAATATTTCCCTGGCATATGATGGACTGAAAATTGAGATTTAGTAGTGCATAATAATTACTACTTTCTTCGCCTGTTGAGTAATCAACTACAGGAAATTATACCCGGGCATGTGCTTATCTCTTGCTATAGCCAATCTAAAGACGAGCTGATACTAACCTTCGCAATTGAGAAATCGCACTTCATTATTAAAGCTGCTCTCACACAAGAATTCTCATGCCTGTCATTCCCTACAGAGCATGCCCGTTCCCGAAGAAATAGCATTGATCTTTTTGGAGAGCTGTTGAATAAGCGCGTTGTTGAAGTGAAGCAGGTATTGAATGATAGAAGCTTCATTGTGCAATTTGAAGACAATTATCAGCTGCTCTTCAAATTACATGGCAATCGATCGAACCTTATACTTTTTAAAGATGCTGAAATTCTCTCTCTTTTTAAGAAGAAAATTGCCAAAGACCTGGAGTTGACACCAAGCTCCCTTAATCGAAACATAGATCAATCCAGAGAAGCATTTTATTCTGCTGAAGGAAACCTGGCCGAGGTATTTCCCACTTTTGGGCCAGTGGTGAAGACTTACCTGGCAACAATTGGATTTGAGAACAAAACCGTAGAGCAAAGGTGGGAAATGATCTCGCAATTACTAAAGACATTTGATCAGCCAACATTCTACATTACCCAAGTGGGTGAAAGGGTAGCCCTCACTCTTGCTCCGGTTGGGAATGTATTAAAAACTCACAATAGCCCCATCAATGCTATCACTGACTTCTGCAGTACGCATTACAGGCACCAAACAGTCACAAGAATGACACGCCAACTAAAAGATTACTGGCAACGTCAACAAAAGCAGGCCCATAACTATATACTGAAGGCGGAAAGAGAACTAGACCGACTTGAAGCAGCCACTGGAAATAAGGAAATAGGAGATATAATCATGGCGAATCTTGGGCAGGTTCCCCCAAACACCAAAAGTGTAGAATTATTTGATTTCTATTCAAACCAGCCTATTACTATCAGTCTAAAGGAAAACCTCTCACCGCAAAAAAATGCCGAAGTCTACTATCGTAAGGCCAAGAACCAAAAACTGCAAATTGAGAACCTGCAGCACTCGCTGCAAACCAAAAAAGCCCTCCATCAGCGAGCCGGTGAGCAATTGGCGGTCATATCCGAAACCACATCGATAGATGAACTTAAGTCGATGCTCAAAGTGATTGGCACCGAGGATAAGAAGGAGAAAAATGTCAAGAATAGACCTTATAAGCTCTTCAACTTTATGGACTACGATATACTGGTTGGCAAGAACGCCAAACACAACGACACCCTTACTACCAAATATGCCAAGAAAGACGACCTCTGGTTGCACGCAAAAGATGTTGCGGGCTCACACGTAGTAGTTAAACACAAACCAGGATCAAATTATCCTAAGCCCGTGATAGAACGTGCTGCTGAGTTGGCTGCGTACTACTCCAAAAGAAAAACAGACAGTACTTGTCCGGTAATTTACACGGAAAAGAAATTTGTTCGTAAGCGAAAGGGCGATACCCCAGGTGTCGTTGTGGTTGAAAAAGAGAAAGTTATTCTCGTCGAACCCAGAGCTTTCGATACGGATTAGTTGGCAATTGTTATCTTGAGCGTGTTCGTTCTTCCCCGGGAATGGATAGGCATGCTGGCAGTGTTGACAATTACATCACCGGCGACAATGTGTCCTTGTTCCTTCAGCAATTGCTCTATGTCGGCAATCGTATTGTCGGTTGATTCAGATTTATCATAGTAAAATCCACGAACTCCCCATATCAAGCTAATGGTGTTAAGTAGCTTGTGGTTTTCGGTAAAGATGAAAATTGGTGTTTTAGGCCGATAAGATGCGATCTTGAATGCGGTATATCCAGAGACGGTCATGCCGGTAATAGCCTTGGCGTTTACTTCCTTCGCAAGTCTAACCGCGGAGACCAGGAGGCTATCATTATAGAATATAGGTGAACTTCTATCTGTCTCGTAGAATCTATAATACAGTTTTTCTTGCGACTCCACGGCAGTAATAGTCCTGACCATGCTGTCAATTACCTTTACGGGATATTTTCCAACCGCAGTTTCAGCTGATAACATCAGCGCATCTGCGCCGTCCATTACAGCATTTGCGACATCATTGGTTTCAGCCCTGGTAGGCCGGGGGTTGCTGATCATGCTCTCCATCATTTGCGTAGCAATTATTACCGGCTTGTAAGCCTGGTTGCATAACTCAACAATTCTCTTCTGGCAAACTGGTACTTCCTCCATTGGGATTTCAACCCCTAAATCGCCTCTTGCTACCATCACCGCATCAGATTCCGCAATTATTTCGTCTATATTCTTGATGGCTTCAGGCTTCTCAACCTTGGCTATTACCTTAATGAACTTGCCACTATCTGCAATTATCCTTTTCAAATCTGCCACATCGGCGGCGGTTCTTACAAACGAAAGGGCCACCCACTCAAAATCATTTTGGATACCAAACTCCAAATCAGCTTTATCCTTCTCAGTAAGAGAAGGTACAGAAACATTAGTCTGTGGCAGGTTCATCCCCTTTCTTGACTTGAGTTCTCCGCTAGTCACCACATCTGTCGTTATCTCAGTGCCCTCAATAGTGCTAACTTTCAACTCAATTTTACCATCGTCAATGAGAATGGTTTCCCCAACGGATACTTCCGATGGCAGTGGCGTATAGTTAGTACTTACCCTTGAAGTGTCGCCAACTAATTCTTCGGTGGTAATTATTAAATTCTGGCCTTCCTTGACAACCGCTCCCGGCATCACCTCTCCTATTCTTATTTTCGGGCCCTGGAGGTCAAGCAGTAATGACACGTGAGTATTGAGTTCGGCATTTATATCCCTCACCTGGTCCACAACTTTTTGATGCTCCTCATGCGTGCTATGTGAGAAGTTCAGTCGAAAGACGTCTACACCTGAAAGTACCAGTTCCCTAAGCATTTCTCTGCTGCTTGAAGCAGGCCCCACCGTGGCAATAATTTTGGTCTTGTTAAATTGTATATGCATTACCTCAAAATAGCAGGTTGTCTTTTGATTTAAGTTTGTCTATATCTATTGAAACGCAATACTGAATTACTCTAATACCCTTAAGTTTCTTTACAATTTTCTCCTCATCTATTAGATCTGTTTCCCTGAGCCAGATAAGATAGTCAAATTCGTGTAGCTCAGGAATCCAGAATAAAGGAGAGAATTCGTCAGATTCCAAACTCCTGTTTTTAATTAACAACAGTTTGCCATTTTCTGTTTCGTACTTAAAGCACAATAATACTAACCTGCGCTCCTCGACAAAACTAAGAATTATATCATTGTCTTTTTCTAAGTTGATGGTTAACGAATTATTAATTTCCCAAGCCAATTTGTGGCCTTTAGCGTTGCTAACAAGGCCTATAATTTTGAAGTCAAAATCGGGGTTTGCAAGTAGTCTGGTCTTTTTCATTTATTGCCCTAAAACTGCCCCAAAGTTACTTTTTTCAGGCTGTTTTAGGGCTTTTTGGTCATACAAATAAGATCAAAAAAAATGTTTGACATTATGGTTTTTAATGTATTTTTGCACTGGTTTTAACTATCAAAAAATTTAGAATAATGTCTGAAATCGCGCAAAAAGTAAAGAGCATAATCATCGATAAATTGGGTGTTGAAGAGTCTGAAGTTACTCCTGAAGCTAGCTTCACAAACGACTTAGGAGCTGACTCATTAGATACCGTTGAATTGATTATGGAATTCGAGAAAGAATTCAACATTTCTATTCCAGATGATCAGGCAGAGAACATTGCGACTGTAGGTCAAGCCATCTCATACCTAGAAGAAAACGTAAAATAGTTACCCACGAAACCAAATCCGTACACTTCCCATGAATTTGAAGAGAGTTGTAATAACTGGGATGGGAGCATTAACTCCTGTGGGGAACAACCTGCAAGAGTATTGGCACGGGTTATCTAACGGCGTTAGTGGAGCTGCACCCATCACCAAATACGACGCCGAAAAATTCAGAGTAAAATTTGCGTGTGAAGTAAAGAATTTCGATCCACTTGAGCACTTCGACAGGAAAGAAGCGCGTAAGATGGACACCTTTACGCAATACGCGATGGTGGTTTGCGCAGAAGCCATCACAGATTCAGGACTAAACCTTGAAGCAATTAATGCTGACAGGGCCGGAGTAATTTGGGGTTCAGGAATTGGTGGCCTTCAGACTTTCCAAGACGAGGTAAGAACATACGCCCAAGGCGACGGCTCCCCAAGATTTAATCCCTTCTTTATTCCCAAGATGATCGCCGACATAAGTGCCGGTCAGATTTCAATAAAGTACGGATTCCGCGGACCCAATTTCGTTACTGTATCGGCTTGTGCATCAGCTACCAACGCAATTATAGACGCCTTCAATTATATTCGGTTGGGCATGATGGATGTCGCCATTACCGGAGGATCCGAAGCGGCTGTTACGGAAGCCGGTATGGGTGGTTTTAGCGCAATGAAGGCCCTCTCAGAGCGAAACGATTCGCCTGAAACCGCATCAAGACCTTTCGATAAGGATAGAGACGGTTTCGTATTGGGCGAAGGTGCGGGTGCGCTCATTGTTGAAGACTATGACCACGCTGTAGCACGTGGGGCAAAAATCTACGCAGAAATTATCGGCGGAGGTATGTCAGCTGATGCCCATCACATTACCGCCCCACACCCTGAAGGTATTGGGGCATATAATGTAATGAAGAACGCATTAGCCGACGCCAACATTGCTCCCACGGCAGTAGACTACATAAATGTACACGGTACCTCCACACCTCTTGGTGACATTAGTGAGATTATGGCTATTGAGAGGGTGTTTGGAGAGAATGCCTTCGATCTAAACATTAGCTCCACTAAGTCAATGACGGGCCACCTACTTGGGGCCGCCGGAGGTATCGAAGCCATTGCTTGTGCTTTGGCCATCGAAAACCAAACTGCACCACCTACCATTAATCACTTTACTGATGACGAGCGTTTTGACTCTCGCCTCAATCTTACATTCAATAAAGCGCAACAACGAGAAATAAAAATAGCTCAAAGCAATACCTTTGGATTTGGAGGCCATAATACCTCTATAATACTGAGGAAACTTGATGACTAGCGCTTCAATTAATAGATCCTTTACCAGAATTTTCAAGAAAAGGTCGGAATCAGATAAACAGCTGGAAATGGCTATCAAGGCCCTTGTGGGTAAGAAGCCTATAAACTTAGAGCTCTATCAGCTTGCCATTATTCACAGCTCCGTTGCCCCACACAATAGTCAGGGGGTAAAAGAATCTAACGAACGTCTTGAGTACCTCGGAGATGCTGTTCTCGATCTTATTGTTGCGGAATACCTATTCAAACGTTTTCCACTTAAGGATGAAGGGTTTCTCACTGACATCAGGGCGCGGATTGTCAACAGAGAGTCTTTGAATAACCTGGCTAAGAAGGTTGGGGTAAACAAAATCGTGAAATACGATAGTAGCCTGAAAAATTCAAAACCCCACAAATCAATATTCGGAAACACATTAGAAGCGATTGTTGGTGCGGTTTATTTAGATCGTGGTTACGATTTCTGTAAGGAATTTGTGTTAAAGAGATTCATCTCAAGACATTTCGACATTGAAGAGATAGTGAGAAACAATCCCAATCAGAAAAGCAAAATTATTGAGTGGGCCCAAAAAGAAAATAAAGAGGTGAGATTTGAGTTGATTAGTATGGAAGATAATCACCATAGGAAAGAATTTGTGGTTCAGGTATTTGTTGATGATGAAGCAATCAGCAAGGGCTTCGGAACTAGCAAAAAGCGAGCAGAGCAAGATGCTGCGCAAAAATCATGTGAGCTCCTAAAACTCATCTAAGCACATGTCGGGTCTGAAAATCGCGGGATCAACCTTAAACCAAATCCCACTTGATTGGGAAAACAACCTTTCCAACATCCGAAATGCTATCCAGGAAGCGAAAGAAAGCAAGGTTGATATTCTTTGCCTGCCAGAGCTGTGCATTACTGGCTATGGATGTGAAGATGTGTTCCTCAGTGAATGGCTCCATGAAGTAGCTATGGAAAAGCTGATGGCTCTCCGGGGTGACTGCCATGATATTACCGTGGCCATTGGCTTGCCTGTTAGGAAAGGAGGCTCTAACTACAATTGTACTGCCATTATTTCCAATGGTGAAATGCTTGGGTTTTCTGCCAAGCAACACCTCGCCAATGATGGGGTCTACTATGAGCCTCGGTGGTTTAGGCCATGGCGGTCAGGGGTAGTTGAAACCTTAGAATATCAGGGCCAGACTTACAACTTCGGAGATATCATCTACAATGTTCATGATATCAAAATAGGCATGGAAATATGCGAAGATGCCTGGGTAAACGATCGGCCCGCCTGCCGCCTGGTTGATCATAATGTCGATCTTATTCTAAATCCCAGCGGTAGCCATTTTGCCTTTGGAAAATCTCAGGAACGCCGGGATTTGGTTATTGATAGCTCTAAGCAATTCAATTGTGCATACCTATATGTCAATCACCTGGGAAATGAGGCCGGGCAAATAATCTACGATGGCGAAGTACTTATTGCACGGCATGGAGTTTTCCTGGCAAAAAACGACACCTTTACATTTGATCAGCATAAGCTGGTTGTCACAGACATCGATTTTTCTACTAGCCCCGAGAGTAGTGAAGGAATTCCCAATTCCGGAGACACCGAGAATGTAGAATTTATCAAGGCGCAATCACTTGGCCTTTTCGACTATATGAGGAAGTCGCGGAGTAAGGGATTTGTGTTGTCTTTGAGTGGGGGAGCAGATTCATCAACCTGCGCAGTGCTGGTGGCTGAAATGATATCGAGAGCCATCGACGCTCTTGGGGCAAAAGAGTTCGTAGCCAAGGCTGGCCTTAGTTCCCTTTGGGAAGATGACCACCCAGAACTAGATAAGGCAGCAATAACTGGCGAGTTACTCACTTGCGTTTATCAGGCGTCAGAGAACTCTTCTGCAGAAACTCTTGAATCGGCTTCGCAATTGGCTCAAAGTTTAGGTGCCAGATTTCACCACTGGAGAATCGACGATGAGGTTAGCAGTTATTCAGAAAAAATTGAAAAGGCTATTGGCCGGAAGTTGGCATGGACTGAAGATGATATCACCCTACAAAACATCCAGGCCCGGAGCCGGTCTCCTATTATCTGGATGCTGACTAACATAAAGGGTGCCTTACTGATTACAACCTCCAATCGCAGTGAGGGTGCCGTTGGCTACGCTACCATGGATGGCGATACTAGTGGCGGTTTGGCACCAATTGGTGGAGTTAGCAAACATTTCATATCTAACTGGTTAAAGTGGGCAGAGAAGGAGTTAGGATACGAAGCATTGCATTTGGTTAATAGTATGCAGCCTACTGCGGAGCTGCGACCAATCGAAGAGCGACAAACCGATGAAAGTGATCTGATGCCTTACCGCCTTTTAAGCCGAATTGAAGACCTTGCAATTAAGGAAGGTCTGTCTCCTGTTAGAGTTTGGGAAAAGCTGAAATCTGAGGGTGATGATAATTCCTCTCAGCTGGCTGCTGCAGTGGTGAGGTTTTTTCGGTTATGGAGTATTAGTCAGTGGAAAAGGGAAAGGACTGCCCCTATATTTCATATTGACAGCTTCAACATTAGCCCAAGAAGCTGGTTTAGGCATCCAATCCTCTCAAGTGGTTACCGTGAGGAAATAGAAAAGCTAGAAGAACTTTCAACAAGGTAACTAACCTTAATTTATCTCAGTAGTACGCTTTAAACTGTATATTTGTCCGGCTTAAATATAAATGATGCTATCACTTGATTTCATAATTTGGAATGCCGACCCAGAACTAATTATGCTTTTCGGCAGATCCATACGTTGGTACGGATTACTGTTTGCACTGGGCTTCTTACTTAGTCAGCAGATTATGTACTACATACATAAGAAAGAAGGCAAGCCTGTTGAAGACGTTGACACTTTAACGGTGTTCCTGGTAATAGCCACTATCATCGGCGCCAGGTTGGGTCATGTTTTCTTTTATGAACCTGCACGTTACCTGGCAAACCCGGTTGATATCTTTAAGATTTGGGAAGGAGGGCTTGCCAGCCATGGAGCTGCAATAGGTATTCTGTTTGCCCTCTATATCTATTCCATCTACGAAATAAAAATCTGGCTTCAATTGAGTTTCCCGTTTCTCAAGGCAAGTGCTAAAAGGATTAAGCGGGAGAACCAGAACTACCTGCAAGTGGTAGATCGCATTGTTATAGTTGTTGCCTTAACGGGATGCCTTATCCGTTTTGGTAATTTGATGAACTCAGAGATTTACGGAATACCCACTGAATCAGAGGCTGGAGTTGTCTATGCCAGGAATGTGACCGAGGCACTAAAGGCCGATGCGCCGTGGGTGGCAAATGTTAGCTACAGTCCTCGCCAGGCCGAGGCTCCAACCAATCCGGAGTTGCAGCCTATAACTATTGAGTTGGAACTGGTAGAGCCTAATCTCTCTGAAGAAGATGTAGTGCTCTTTATTGACAATACCGTGAACCGCACCCTGGGTTACAGCAGCTACATTCGAGAGCATATCTACGAGCCTATTGACCACAATTTGGACTATTCCATTGGCAAGATAAGAGGTGGTTATAAGGTAACAATCAACACCTTTGCCATTCCAAGACATCCTACGCAGATTTATGAATCCTTATCTTATCTGGCCATATTCATTTTGCTATTCTTACTTTGGAACCGGTCAAAACTTGAAACACCAGCTGGCCGTCTCCTTGGAATTTTCTTGATTGTCTTATGGGGGGCTAGATTTATGCATGAATTCCTGAAAGAAAATCAGGTGGCATTCGAAGATGGCCTTCCGCTCAACATGGGCCAAATCTTAAGCATTCCTTTGATACTAATTGGGGTATTTCTTGTAATTAGATCTTCAGGAGCCTCAAGAAGCTCACAAGCATAATTCGTTCATATCAATAGATAATTAAGCAATTTCAGTATATTCAATAAATAATATAACTATTTATTGAATATATATAATATAATTACTTTAATAGGGGTCCTATCTCTATACCAACCGGTGTGGAGCCAGGTAGGGCACTTTAATGCGTCTGCTGCGGGCAGGGGTAACACCGTCTCTATTGACACTACAGTAATTGGAATCCCCGATAATCCTGCCTCTTTAGGATTCCTGCGGCAATCAAGTATTGCCATCGGGTTTGGTAACACCTTCAACATAATTGGGCTTAATAGAGCAGCGATTACCATCGCCCAGCCTTTTAAGTTCTTTAAGCTAGCGGCAACACTTGCTCGTTTTGGTGATGATAGCTTCAAACAAACCATAACCGGTGTGGCTGTTGCAAATAAACTGGGGTTGGCCAGTTTGGGTGTAGCAGTAAAAATGCTCCAAACTGAGATTGTGGGTTTTGGTTCTCGCAGACAACTTATTTTGGACTTCGCTGGCATTGCCAAAATAACTCCTGGATTGCAATTCTCAGCAGGCATTGAGAATCTCAGTCAGGCTAAGACTAGTCCCTACCTGGAAGAGCGACTACCTACGGTAATGAGGGCTGGGTTATCTCTTTCGCCTTCTGAGGTGGTAATGCTGGTTCTGGAAACTCAGAAGGACTTTGAGCAACCAGCTGTTGCTAAGCTGGGTATCAGCTACGAAATAATAAATAAATTAATAATTAGCACGGGCATAATTCCCCAACCTGCTTCAATAACCTTCGGCCTTAACTTTAATCTTGCGTGGTTTACCATACACTACGCAGGGCAGAGCGTCTCCACATTAGGTTCTTCTCATCAACTAAGCATCTCAAAAACCTTCAGGTAGTGAGACGGATTGCTACCATCATGGCCATTTGTTTTTGGCTACCATTCACATCATTCACTCAGGAGTTAGATGAGAACATCCTACGCTTGTTAGAAAACAGGCTAAATCAAGAAGAAGATATCGATTATGAAGCTTTTTATGATTTACTTTTCAATTTGTATTCAAACCCTATTGACATTAATCGGGCCAGTAGGGATGAGCTGAGGGCAATTGGTCTGCTGGAAGAGGCGGAAGTTGATGCCATCGTATACTATCGTGAAGCAAACGGCGCACTGCTTAATATCTACGAGCTACAAGCAATACCTGGAATACAACTCAGCAGGGCGAAAGACATTGCCCCTTTTTTCAAAGTAGCTGCAAGGTCGGTTAGAGATGGGTCCTTCCTACAAAGAGTACTTTCCGAAAAAAGCAATTTTGTGGTTTTGGAGCAGCAAAGAGTACTGCAAAAGGCCTTGGGCTATTCCCACCCTGATCCGGATAAGGCATTTGCAGGTAGCCCCGATCGAATAAGACTGAGGGCGCGCAGTCAGCATGCTGGGGACTATAGCCTTGGCCTCACCTTAGAGAAAGACGCTGGCGAATCATTGGCCTGGAAGCCTCAAAATAAAATGTACCTGGCCGATTATTTATCCGGCCACATCAGCCTTTATAATCGAGGAGTCCTGCAGCACTTGTCAATAGGAGACTATTATGCACAATTCGGACAAGGTCTGGTTTTTGGGGGCGGCTTTAACCTTGGCAAGGGGAGTGAGACAATCCGTGGTTTGAAACGTAGCAGTTTAGGTATTAAGCCCTATACCTCGATTAACGAGTCTGCCATGCTTCGGGGGGCGGCTGTAACATTTCGGCTAGGCGACTTTACCTCATCCACACTTTTCAGCCTTAAAAATCTTGATGCCAACCTGGAATATGAAATCAGCCGAGAGGAGTTTGTCGTAAGATCGCTGAACTACTCCGGCTTACATCGCAATAATGATGAGATTGAAAGAAAGGGTTCTATATCTGAACTACTAGGTGGACAGAACTTTACTTATCACGGCAGGAACGGCAGGTCTAAAGTCGGTCTCAACCTGCTTTTATCAAACTACTCCAAACCCGTTGCGGTTGGAAACCGTCTTTACCAAATCCACAGGTTCTCTGGCAAAACTAACAGTGTAGCCAGCGTTTTTGCCGACTACTCCTGGCAAAATGCTCTGCTCTTCGGGGAAGGTGCGTTTTCTCAAATGGGCTCATTCAACCTCATAATGGGGACTATACTGGCAGTAGACCCAAGATTAGACCTTGGTGTCATCTACCGTCGCTATCACGCTTCAATGCATAACTTCTACGCCAATGCCTTTGGTGAGTCCAGTACACCTTCAAATGAACGTGGCTTGTACCTTGGAATTAAGGCTCGGTTAAGAAAAGACCTGGTACTTGGTGGATATTTCGACCGTTACCGGTTCCCTTGGCTCACGTTTCGCAGCGACCGGCCACTTCAGGGCCAGGATTACCTCGTAATGGTTAGTTTCTCGCGGCGAAACCTGCTGCAGATTCATGGACAAATGAGAGTGAAATCACATGATGGCGAAACCGGTATTGCCCTATACCGTCACCCATCATTTACCAAAAGAAGTTTTCGTATTAGCGTAAAGTATCAGCCGCACCAAGTATTATCATTTCATACAAGAATACAACATAGCCGAACCTTGGAAACAAATAGCATCGCTACTGGGGTAATTCTGGCCCAAGACCTGGATGTAGTTTTCAAAAAATTCAGCATCCGAGGTAGATATGCCATTTTTGATACCGAAGATTTTGAGAATCGGCAATATTTGTTCGAGAAGGATGTTCTTTTCAATTTCAGCATTCCTGCCCATCAGGGGCTGGGCGCTCGGTATTATCTCCTCCTTAGTGTCAATCTAACCCCCAAAATCTCTTTGCGCTTCAAGTTGGCACAATTCAATTACTACGATCGCGAGTCGACAGGCTCAGGGGTAAATCAGATTGAAGGAAATCTAAAAACTGAACTCAAATCTCAAGTGAAGATTAAACTCTGAGTTC
>JANQPQ010000041.1 GCA_028285445.1 Cyclobacteriaceae bacterium
CAGGAATCGGAAGAGAAGTTTGCGAAGCTCCTGGAAGACTACCTACCGCAGCATACAGTTACCAGGGAATTACTCAAAACCGAGATTGATAATCTTCCCTTATATGGCTATGGAATCAAGGCCTTTATGCTAAGCATGATAGAGACAACGTTGAGAGTTTCTGAGGGCACCAGTACAGCCGTTGACATTGAGACGATACTCAATATTGGTAAAGAAATGTTACAGAAACCGGTGGTGAAATTGGAAGGCGTGGATTCAGTTTTGGAAGCTCTCAGTGATAAGTATCGACTAGTGCTGGCTACCAAAGGTGATCTGCTTGACCAGGAGAGAAAGCTCAGCAAATCAGGCCTGGAGGGATTCTTTCACCATATTGAGATTATGTCAGAGAAGAAAGATGACGATTTCAAGAAACTACTGAAACACCTTGATATACAACCGCATGAATTTGCCATGGTGGGTAATTCTCTTAAATCAGATATAATTCCTGTACTAAATATTGGTGGATACGGCTATCACGTACCATACCACGTCAATTGGGAATTAGATACAGTAAAGCACAAAGTTGAACACGACAATCTGCAACAAGTTGACAAGATTTCAGAGGTGCTTCAATATTTATAATAAGAACGGATAATGAGTAAACCATATAGAATTGGAGTGCTTGGTTTAGGAGGCGTTGGTGGTTACCTCGGTGGCCTTCTGGCCCGCAAGTATAGTGCCGATGCGGAAGTTGAAATTGTTTTTATAGCTCGAGGCCAGACCAAAGAAAATATTGAAAATTGCGGGCTAATCGTATCCTCCATTGATCAGGAGTTTACTGTCAACCCTACCCTAGTCTCAGACCAATCTACAGAAATCGGCACACTCGATCTGTTATTGGTCGCTGTTAAGTCCTTCTCCTTGCAATCAGCCCTTACGCCCTATTTGGGCAACTTGGGAGATGGTAGTGTGGTTATAACCCTTCAGAACTCCGTAAAACAAACAGAGCTTGTTGCGCCCTTACTTCCTTCCGGAGTTGATCACCTACCAGGTTGTGTATATATCATATCGAACGTAAAAGAGCCTGGCTTTATAGTAAGACAGCAAAGTCCAGAGAAGGTATTTTTTGGGCCGGTTGACGGCAACACAGATCCCTATCGACAATCTCTGGAGGTGATGCTGGCAGCCGGAATTGATGCGCACCTTGTTGACAATGTTGATGTTGTAAACTGGAATAAGTTTATGTTCATTTCATCAGTGGCTACAGCCACCTCTTACTTCAACAAAACCATAAAGGAAGTATTGGGAAATGCAAATAGCAAAGACTTTCTGCTTAGGTTGGTGGCGGAAGTGAGGGCCGTTGCGCTGGCCCAGGGCCTTGCAGTTGATTTGGAAATAGCTGATAAGGTACTTACAGTTACCAGCAAACTTGGCGATGAAGCCAAATCCTCCATGCAGCTGGATATTGAGAAGGGCTTGCAATCTGAGGTTGAAGACCTAACCCACAGTGTAATTCAGCTAGGCCAAATGTCAAGCACTTCCACAGAGGCTTATAACGAGGCCTACCAGGGCATCTTGTCTCGAATTCAGTAGCTTTGAAAGGCATAGTCATTTCTTGACCTCCGTATGCCGGGAATAATACTAGCCAGGAATATCGACGTAGTTGTGGCCTCAAGTGGTGGAGTTGGTAGCACACTGCTACTAGAGGAAATCTCAAAATACAAACGAACACACCGGCACCTTGCAATTGACTATTACAAGCATCTTTCCATCCCTCCAATCAGCTTTCGCCGGAACGTCAAGTATGTTTATGTTTTTGGCGATCCGGTAACGGCCTCCATCTCCTTGTTTAAGAGGGGTTTTCATCACCAACAGTCCGTTAAGTTAAATCGGTACCGTAGCAATACAGCTTTCATTATTCCGGAAAAAATGACTTTGGAAGAATATGCGGCAAAAGGAAGAGATGGATTCCAATATGAAGAGCAGCTTAGGAATTGGTGCGAGACTTTCCTCGCGCAACCTACCTTCTTTATCAGGTACGATCAATTATACGAAAGCTTGCCTGCGCTGGCTCAATTCCTGGAGCTTCCGCCACAGTTCTTGGAAGATTTCCCCCCTGAACAACAACGGCAATCGGGTCGTGATGTGGTCTCGGAAGAAACATTTGAGGGATTGACCAGAATTTATGCCGGACACAAGCTTTTGCATGAGATGGAGGGTTGCGAAATTCATGATCTGACTGACAGGCCAGCTAAGCACATTTTTAAACGGCCCTATCGGCAAGCAATTTTGGAGAGTCATTTCACCTTACCCCTAAAAGCGGCACTCTTACGATATAGCCCCAGTTTGTTCCGCTTAGCTAAGAAAACTAAGCGTGCGCTGGTTAAAAGATAATGTGAAGTAGCTTCAGTTTCCGTATCTTCCGTGATATCAGCTCTTTAACATACATTGTTATGACCGAAAACACTGTTAGCTTCAGCAATCTCCGAGATGGGTCGGTTGAGGATTTTGAGATCATTGCTAAAAACGATGAACTAACAGCGCTAGAACTTCCAGACCGTATCATAGAACACCTGCGCGCGCAGTCGTTTGATGATGGTGCCTACAAAATAGACCGACTCCAACATGTACTTCAGGCCGCAACCCGTGCTGAAAGAGACGGGGCAGACGACGATTGGATAGTTTGTGCCCTAATCCATGATATTGGCGACATCCTGGCTCCTTATACTCATGGTGACCTGGCAGCTGAGATTTTGCGGCCATTCGTTAGGGATGAAGTAGTCTGGGTAACCCGGCATCATCCTACTTTCCAGAAATTCTATAACAAAGCTCTGGATGAAGAACAGCGCCAAAGCAGGGAGCAATTTAAGGACCACCCTCATTACCAGGCTGCAGTGGATTTTTGTGAGAATTGGGATCAAACATCTTTTGACCCAAATTACAATAGCGAACCCCTGGAGCATTTTGAACCGGTAATCCGTAGGGTGTTTTCACGCAAACCATTTAGCAACAAATAGTCAAAAACCGAATATGAAAAAAGTCATTTATCTAATCCTGGCCTGCTTCTGCACCATAAGTGGTTTAGCCCAAAAGAAAATGGGAGACCCTGCGGAGGTCGAAAAGATTATGCAAAATACCGCCAACTTCAGCTCTTTTATAATGGCATCTGATTATGAAGGCATTGCTGATTCTTATACCAGCGACGGGAAGTTATTCCCCAACAACAGGGACATTATTGAGGGCAGAAAAGCAATAATTGATTATTGGACTTTGCCAGAAGGCGTGAGCATAACACATCACAAGGTGATGCCAGAAGAAATAAAAGTAACAGGAGATGAGGCCTGGGATTACGGTTACTATGAGGGCAGAACCAAAGGCCGTGACGGTACCGAATCAAGCTGGAAAGGCAAATACGTAATTATTTGGCGCAAGGAAGAGGGCGTTTGGAAGATGTACCTGGATATCTGGAACAGGGTGCCCTAGTTTTGGCTGGCACCGCTCCACCGGAACACAGTACTTTCAATTGACACCAGTTAAACATAGCTACGATATAAATGTCAACTCTCACAGGAGAGCAATTCCGGCTGCTATAATTTGTTTTCCATTTACAATCTATTTGATTATGCTGGTGCCAGGTAATTGGCCGGATTTGTTGAGCTTCATGGCCTATTTGCTGCTACTGTTTTCAACGGTGGGCCCCGTTGCAATCCTTTCTAGGGGAAAGATAAGAATAGAACTAACCGAGCAAGCCTTTAGAGCGATCTGGACCAAACGCTTCATCCTTAGTAAAGAAACGGATGTGGAACTTAGTTGGTATAGTATAATAGACTATGTCTACCAGGAGGATCGGGGATTGGATTCCTT
The DNA here is from genome assembly GCA_028285445.1 of Cyclobacteriaceae bacterium. GTDB lineage: Bacteria > Bacteroidota > Bacteroidia > Cytophagales > Cyclobacteriaceae > JANQPQ01. The sequence goes on from JANQPQ010000041.1 coordinate 3,844, forward strand.
CAAGCTAACGCTAACCGAAGGCCGACAGTTTGAATTCTATCGATATACCTACTATCCATGGAATGACGATTTCGAAGACTTTGTGAAGGAATTCCCTGAATACCTTAGAGTGGTGGAATTGGCTGGTCATCAGGCAATCCCCGAAGGGAAAACTGAATTCGAATCTCGGTCTTTTAGGTGGGTACTAGTCGGAATGACAATATTGGCCTTGGGTATCCTCATTAACCTAGTAGTGAATCCCGACCCTGCAACTCGTTGGGCCTCGCTGGGGGTTATTTTTTCTGGTATTCTTTTCGATTGGATGAAGACAACTCGAAGAAAATGACTTCTGTGCCTAAATTGGCTTTGCTAAAATGAAAATCGAGACAAACAAAGCTGAAATTCTAAGTTGGTTTGAGAAAGAGGACTTTGAGGGAAGTATACTCCTTCAATTCTACATTGACCAAGACAAAGAGACTGTGCTCTTGATCACATCTTATGGAATAGAATATGACCCTGATATCCATTTCAAGTTTAGAGCAACCGAATTTGGGGACATCAAAAGAGTGAGACGGAAATCCCCAAATGCGAAGAATCCAAGATCATTCGCCTATAACTTCCATTCAGGGGAACAAACTGCCACTATAGAGCTGGAAGGGTAACAACTAAAAACCTATCCAACACATTTTTTCATACTTCTGGACTTTGGACATGATTATGGCTTATGTGAATTTGAATTCAAGTGGATCAAAAAAGAATTAAGGAGGGGTCGGCGCATACTCGAAATCGAGAGGACATGATTGTAGACATCGACTCAGGAAGAAAACTAGATTTTGATAAACCTTTTGAATAGATTAAGAATAATGCTCACCAGGCTGTTTCACTCATCAACCTTTCATTGACGATTTCGCTTCTGCTCCTCTCCCAACTTATCTTGGGTTTAACAAATCATTAAGAATATTCCAGGTCTTTCACTTTTACATTTATGGTTTAATCGAAAAGGACCATGAATAGACTATTGATGCTGGCAGTAGGAGTTGCTTTTCTGAGCAGTTGCCAACCTTCCACAGAGGCCCTGCTAAGGGAAAAGACAGAAGCCTATTTCGCTGCCTGGAATCGGCATGACTTTACTCATCCAGACCACGCCAACTTTAAGCGTGATACCAGCTACACTTGGCACGGCAAAAAAGAGGGGAATGGCAGTCGCAGTATTTACAATCCAAACTCTGGCTGGAAGCAATGGGACATTGCCTGGAACGGCACTTACAGGTATGAGATTACCAATATTGATGTGAACAACCTTTCTGTAACAGGCAATTTCCACGAAACCACCGACTTCCTAAAATTCATTGGTATGCCTGAGGGTTTTTCTGCAGTGGTAACTTTCTGGTTTGATGAGGAACTTAAAGTGAAAGAAACTCAATACGAATGGTTGGATTCAAACCGAAATATGCATGAGGTAATTAAGCCAATTGTAGCCTGGGCTCAGCAGAATGATTCCCTTCGTCTGCAAAAAGTCTACCCGGATGGTTCCTTTACACCAAATACAGAAAATGCTGAAGAGTGGAAGATCTTATTCGAGAACTATGCTAAAGCAAATGAACAATAAGTGAGCGGAGAAAGAGTTTCGCGACCTAAGTGGAACCACATGACTAGTTCAAGCAATTTTGCCTAATTGCTATATTGGTAGTCATTTATAAATCTTTGAAAATACCATTAGCACAAAATGAGCGATATTAAACGAACGTGGGACCGTCTTAGAGATGACGAAAAAAGAAAGGCGAAAGAGGAATTAATTGACTTCTTTCAAAACGAAAGAGATGAGGAAATTGGCGTTATTGCGGCGGAGGGAATCCTAAACTTTTTCCTGCAATCGGTAGGAAACAAATTATACAATAAGGGAGTTGAAGATGCCAAAAAAGCAATTGAAAGTCGTTATGATGAATTACGCTATGACCTGGATGATCTGCTTGACATTTAGAATCTATTAGACCAGACAAAAAGTGAAGTATTTTAAACGAAAATGGGAGGAGATTCGGAGTGATGAGTTTGGTGCTTGGGGTACATCTTGGTGGTATCTGGAAACCAGCGACTCTGGACTTCCCACCAGACAAATTGAAGTCTATGAAAATGGGAAGGTATTGAAGTATGATCAAGTAAGACATGCAGATAAGTTTGGCAGTCTTGCTGATCAGCCATTGAACTTAACCGAATTCTCAAAGTTTGAAATCCACTCTGAAGAATTCGAAATGGCATGGAATGCCCGGTAAATATTTTTCTAAAATGAATAACTCATGAACATCCCTAACAAGTAGCCTTGTTTTGAATTTTCGCAGTACGGATTGACCAATCCAGCCCAATCAGTTGCCCTTTATCCTACTCCACAACTCACCAAGCAATTTCTTAGCATCTCGCCGGTCTTTAGGCACTTCAACAAACTTAACATTGTTCAGGTCATCGGTCACTATCTCATAACTGAATACAAAGTCTTGCGCATGAGGTTGCAGGCTCATCAAACCAAAACGCAGATCATTGAAGTACAACTTTCCATCCTTTTGGTTAATGATGTACCAACCCTGGGAGATTTCAATCATTCGCCTTACCTGATCATTATCACTAAGGTTCTCCAACAGGTGATGATTTTTGGGATACGATTCGAATGTGATGGGTTTGGTGTCGAAAAACGAATAGTTGGCCAATAAATATGCATTGTCTATTTCCACGTTAGCACTCCATAGCATAGTGTTTGCCGGCGAAGGCCGTGTACTTAGCTGGGAGTACGTGATGCCTTGAGATTGAAGTGAAGATTCAAACTGCGAAAAAGACATCCACTTTAGCAGGAGTGTTAATACCAGGTATGATGAACTTAGCAACAACCCCAGTTTATTATAGAACTGCCGTCTGTTACTGGCCCGATTTTGTGTCATGGCCAGTATCAAACACACGAAAAATGGCAGTGTGTATAAGGGATCGATAACGAAGATTGTCTTAAATGCGAGTCGCAGATCAAAAGGCCAAAACAACTGCGTACCCCAGGTTGTAAACGCATCCAATAGAGGGTGCGTGATAAAAGCCCAGAAGAACAGCCACGACCAGGCCTTTACATCCTTGAGCCGCTCATAGCGAGATACCAGCCACCCAAACACTGGCGCGAAGAGCACTGAAAAGGCAATCGAATGTGTAAATCCACGATGTACAGACAGTGCAGTAACGGTGTCTGTAAAGTGAGATGCCATCACATCAAGGTCCGGTATCGTTCCTCCAATGGCCCCATAAAGTATGGCTTTGTTGCCAACTTTTCTACCTAAAACCACCTCTCCCACAGCCGCTCCCAGCACTATTTGTGTCAATGAATCCATACAGGATTCAAACATAATTAATGTAGATGGTATTGCGACTATCGTCGCACCAAGTACCGTGGAAAATAGTGGCTTTTAATGCATGCGTTGGTTGCCTTCAGATTGCGGGTCCGAGTTAGCAACAGCTCCGACTCCAGATTCTTAGGTCCCGACGATTTACAGCCACATTCCCAAACCAATATTTAGTTCGAATAACTCCGGAAAGAAGGATCCATCAGCATGGTTACTTCTTTGTTGTTCAATTGGCAGAGAAGGGTTATTAATACGTGAATAGACTATAGCTAAGTCGTAAATGCGGATAGGCGCATTGATTTCCAGGAAAAACCGCGAGTTCAAATCCATGATTGCTCTTGGTAGTATCTGCGCAGAGATAGTATAGGTATTATTCCAGCGGAGGAATATGTTCGACACCATTGGCTCTACCCTCCATCTACTCATCTGTGGAGCAATAGCAAGACCGAGGTATGGCCGCACCTTGGCATCTTCATTAGCTCCAAACCCAATATTGTAACTTCCACGCAAAGCGAGATTGAAGCTATTTACATCAGACGGAGCTACTCCATTTGTTGTCTCACTGGAAATCCGAAGGTCTCCAACACCAATTTCAAGGAACCTGTTGGCTCTCGTTTGAATGGCTAAAGCGGCGGCGGGAGAAAAATTCAGGGAATTTATCCGTTCTGGATCCGGGCTTCCATTTCCGCTGTAGTGCATACTACCAAAAAGTTTGAGGCTTTTGGGTTTGCCAGCAGATACCTGACAAAATGAATTGGAAATGGCAAACAGGGTAAGGTTGATAGCAATAAATAAGGCTTTCATTGATTAGATTTTTATTGTTATGTCATAAGAAGTTTAACTTGCCACCCCCGCCTTTTGGAGTTGAATTACAATTGTCTTCGGAATCAAAAACTATAATAGGCTATTTTTATTGCGGATTTAACCTTACTATTTAACAAAGGAAGAACCTGGATTAACTAAAACTGTTGGAAAATATCATTGCCATAGTAGTATTAAGTAGCCTTGGAATTGGCCTCAGCCTTTTCTTTGGCATTTACCTACTCAGTTCAAGCAAATGGAAGAACTTGGCTAACAGCCTACTGGCCTTATTACTGTTAGCCCTTTCGATTCGCACCGGCAAAGCTATTTTCTACAACTTTACAGACTTACCCTTGTTTGTACGAAACATAGGTTTAGCTGCCAACCTTGCCATTGGGCCATTGCTGTATCTATATACTAGCGCCCTAACGCAAAAAATAACCAAAATCAGACAGAGGCAGTATTTGCATTTTATTCCGGCTTCTCTCTATGTGATACTCTGCTGGGCAATTCCTAATGCTACCGGAGACACCCTTTGGAAACTTAGCTACTCCCTGATATTACTGCAGTCCTATTTATATGTCGCACTCAGTTTTAGGATACTGTTGCCCAATTGGTCACACCTCAATAGCCTCGTGCGCACATGGTGTGGAAGTTTGATCCTGGGTTTGTTTTTAATGTGGGTTGTATATGGCTTAATTTTTCTGGGTGTTCTGCCCTACCACATTGTTGGTGCTATCTCTTTCAGTCTGCTGATGCTAATCCTGGCCTTTGTAGGAATGAATAAAGATCTGGCTTTTAGGAATGGCAGTCTCCCATCTTACCAAAACTCCCGGCTTTCACAAGCTGAGGCCAATAACTATTTGCAGCAAATCAAACATAAGCTGGCGGCCGAAAGGGTTTATTTACAACCCGATCTTACCATCGAGAAACTTTCGAAAGTAGTAGACCTGCACCCCAAAACAATATCTGAAATTATTAACCGCTGTGAGGGTAAAAACTTCGTAGCGTTTATCAATTCCTATCGAATTGAAGAAGCTAAGAAACTACTTACCGACAGGGATAGCAATCACAAAATTGCCGCGGTGGCCTATAGTTGCGGCTTCAATAGTCTGTCAGTATTCAACCTCACTTTTAAAAACCTCACTTCCCTCACTCCTTCGGAGTACCGGGTGCAATCAAAGCACTAAATTCTATTCCTGATTCCTGAATCTTGTAGTGATCCTGCTTGTCAAGCTATTTCTTGGTTGAAAAAAACAGGAACAATGACCGGAATAAAAAGAAGAGATTGGTTGCGGCAAACATCATTGGCAGCGGCCGCATTTGGCACTATACCACTAGCTGGTTTCAGGGAACTAGAAAAATCAACCAACAACAGAACCAAAGACGATAGTGTGGTGAGGTTGCTATTTAATGAAAATCCCTATGGGCCTTCCAAAAATGTCCTGGATCGAATCGACCAGGTAAAAGCGAGAAGTCATCGCTATGCTACTTTTTACGAATATGACTTTCTTAAACTGAAATCGCTGATTGCTTCTCAGGAGGGCGTAGAACCAGAAAACATAGCGCTGGGACACGGCTCCATTCAGCCTTTAATCTGGACGGCCATTCTCTATGGAGGGCAGGGTAAAGAAATGCTTGTACCTGAACCCGCTTTCGACGTGGTAGGAACCTATGCCCGCAAAATGGGTACAACTGTAAAGCCAGTGCGGGTAGATGCTAATTATCGCATCAACCTTAAAGCAATTGAAGCTCAGGTAACCTCCTCAACCGACCTGGTAGTTTTAATCAACCCTCTCAACCCTACCGCCACTTCTGTGCCCACGGAAGATCTTAAGGCATTCTGCAATAATGTATCAAAAACCTGCCCGGTGTGTATCGATGAGGCCTATGTTCATTACCTGGGTGAAGACTGGCCAAAACGCTCGATGGCACAGTTAATCAAGGATAACCCGAACATCATTGTAACCAGAACCTTCTCCAAGATCTTTGGCATGGCTGGACAAAGAATGGGCTTCATCATGGGTAGCAAAGAATTCATCCAAAGAATTGAAAGCGATTTCATGATGGGCTTTCCGGGCAACATGCCCAATAGCATCGGCGTGGCTGCGGCCATGGCAGCACTTGAGGATAGAGACTTCCTCAATCAATCGAGAGCCAGGAACGGCGAGATGAGGCAGTTTGTATATAATGAGTTGAATAGAATTGGCTGGGAATATGCCGCCAGCGATGCCAACTTCGTTTATTTCAACACTGGCGACTTTGCCAAATTTAAATCGAAGATGAATGCCAATAAAATCCTAATTGCTGGAGGCTGGCCCGCCATGAAGGACTGGGGACGAGTAACAATCGGCAATGAGAAAGAACTGGAGACATTCTTTAGGGTACTGAAGCAATAATTCGAGGTTTGGGCCCGATTTAATCGTAGACCTTCACTGATGTTGATGAAGAAGGAAAAGTGCACCTAAGCTATGTCAATGGTAGACTGGATAATATTGATGTATTGATTCGGGGGGAGGAGACGAAGTAATTAGTTTGGTAGGTGGCTAGGTGACGCCCAAGCCCTTGTCGCAGCATTTTGTTTTGAATACTTAGCGCCAGGGATGGCACCCACTGAAGACCATGGCTCCAAAGGCAAAGGAACCCATTAGAATGGCAACCGCCACCATTAAACAACCAGCGTACATCTCCTTGCCGGGCGAGGGTTTATCCTCCAACCCTGCAGCCTCCTTTAATAAACTACTAAACCCTTGATAGTCAGCCATAAAATCCTTCTCTTTTACGCCATCAGGTTTCAACCATGCAAATAGCACTCCCTGGTCTTTCACCCAGTCATGTTGCCAGATTGAGAAAAAAAGCTTCTTATCCAGGGCACCTGCATGTAGACCATTGGAAACCCTATCTAAAACCCGCAGGAATTGACGAAGGTCATCCTTATCTTCATCCTCAATTGGCTCCGGGAGCTCTTCTCCACCTTCTGTATGTTTCCAAATAAATGAACGCGCCCTCTTAATTTCCTCCCTGTCAAATTTTTCAGATACGTAATCAAGCACCTGGAATTTTCTAGCAGTAGATAAGGTTTTGTTAGCCTTTCGAAGGGCACGAAATGCAACAAAAGCTGTTACCGAGGAGGCTAGTGCAATGACGATTGTAGAAATTTCCATGGCATCCATTTTTAGGCAATTTTGCAACTCATATACGTATAAATACCCATCAAACGTACGTATTTATACTATCATAAGTCATTGATTTTTAATTACTTATCCTAATGTGAGAAATTCTTTTTTTCTCAGCAAGTGCTTTCCTTTAAAGAAGTCATTCCCTAACTTCATGATATCATGAGAGCGTTCAACATCCTCTTTTGTCTCTCACTGGGGTTATCACTACTATTCTCATCTTGCAAAGACGATGATGACGACGACAACCCTTTTAATCTCTCTGTAAACATCACTTCCCAAAGCTGCAATTTGATGGTCAACACCCCTACCTGTCCTGACGGCAACTTATTTGTGGTGAATATTGCCGGCAATGTTTCCGGGCCGGTTGGCACCCTGGCGGCAGTTTTCTATGGTTCTGAAACACCAATCACCTCTTCATTTGATTGTGGCTCATGGACGGCCGGTACTATTATTAATGGGTTGGTACGTACCTGCACCCGTGAAGCTGGCCAGCCAGAAACTACCAATTTCACCTTCACTGGCAACCTGCGCTGCATACCAGAAAATTCATTCTTTGGGGCACAGACACTTGCTGTGGAACTTTTCGAGCCCGAAGCTCAATTTGTTTTGGGTGGATTTGGTGAAGTAGATGCTCCGGTAACCGTGAATTGCGTATTGTAGAAGAATTGCTGTGACCTATCGCTGCAGGTACCACGAGATTTTCTTTCCCGATTCATCGTAAACGGCAAAGTGTACAATGCCAAATTCTGCGTTATAGTACAATTCCGGCTTTTTAAACGAGCTTCCGCTCATTAACTCGGTATAAATTTGACCCTGTATCTCCTTCTCCTCCAATTGTATGTTCCTGGGATCGTAGGAGATTAACCATCTCTCTTCATCCCACAACGTAAATCGGAAATTGCCATTATGAGATTTGAGTAAATCTATATAAAAGCTAAAGTCGGTATCTGGACTTGTTAGTTGCACTCTGATTTCCCTAAAACAAAACTCTGGAAAAATTGGGAGGCCCCGTTTCATTTCGTCCATTGGCTCGGTAACCTCAAAAATAAGTACATCGTCTTGATCGTTGCGGAATTCTAATGTTTCCCCTCCGGTATAAGCCATGAAGGCAAGTTCATCTTCTGTAAATGGCAACAGTTCACAGTCTCCAATACACGAGCTTAATGCAACAGACAACAAGATTAGTGTACTTACGATTAGGTGATTCATGACTAGAGCGCTTTTATTAAATACACCTTAGTAAGTTCTTACCCTTATGTCCTGCGAATATTTTAGCACAAACCTGAAAGGTTGCAGCTGTTAAAGTGATGGCAACTTTGAGAAAGTGGGTAAGGAATTATTGTGCAAAACTACAGCATGCCCACCCCGTAAAGTTTCACCGCTTCATCTCTACCACGAAGGCTGATCTCCCCCTTATCTTCAACCTGGTAGTTATCTCCCAATTGCAATCTTCCCAATAACTGGCCAGATACCAATAAATCCTCCTCAAGTATTTTGCAGTTCTCCTGGATGCGGGCGGTGGTATTCAGAACATCACCACTATAGACTATCTCTTTCTTTATGGTTCCCAGTTCCCCAGTCGTTGCTAGTCCGAAGTGTAAACCCGCTTTAAATTCCGGAATTTGATCGAACTGAGATCTATATTTCTCTCTTTGGGCTGTTATAATCTCCTTTGCCAAAAGGAAACACCTGATGCAATTGTTATCTCTCAATCCTTCCTCTAGCTTCCACGATACCACCACCTCATCACCAACATATTGGTAGATAGTACCAGAAGTTTTGAGGATTGCTTCGGATATATCACGGTAATACTCCACCTGTAGCTCGAAGTAGCGCACATGGCCAATCCTCTCCGCTATAGTGGTAGAAGATTTCATATCCATAAACATGAAAATCAACTCTTCCTCCCGTGGATGATGATATTTACCGGAAAGAAAATTTCGAAGCACCCCTTGTCCCAGGTTGTCACTCACTTCAAGTAGGAAGAGGGAAACGGCAATTATCAATCCCATAAATGCTGCAATACTCAGGAAAGCCAGGTTGGTAGCAAATTCTACCATGGCTTCAATCACCCTGCTATGGAAGAGAGGCAAATCCAGTGCCTGGCTACTCATGATCAGACTCACGCCCATCAGAAACAAAGAGATCACCACCAGATATATAAGAGACTTGAAGACAATCTTCTGTCCGAATGAGACTCGACTGAAAACCCTTCCGAGGTAAAGCACTTCCACCGTTCCGAAAAGCCACCCCATAAGCAAGGATGACAAAGGCACCACAACCAGCCCACTCTTGAAGTCATAAGGATTGTTAGTAGCTGGATAGTAGTCGAGGTCACCGAGTATGCCACGCTCGATTAGCACGTAGACAAGGGCAAATACCATCCAAACAAAACCAATGGGAATGATCTTTTCAAGATGCCTTCGATGTGTTGAGCTTAACAAGTTAATTAGGGGTTAGGGTTAGCATCCGGTTAATTTAGTAAATTCTAAGGGGTTAAAGGATAACTGTGACCTGCATGCGTATTAAAACTGTGGGCTATTGTAGAATGTTGTAGGAGGCCTTAAGTGCATTACGAATTCTTGCATTTTCGCTCCACGGCCGCTAGGCCGCGTACTCATAACCGCGGCGGGTTTTCTAGCCCCACAACCCTCACTGACCCAAAGCCGAAAACAATGCCGCTTGTTATGAGCACTGGTATCATTTAAATCGTCAACTAGCAATTTCCTGTATTGGACGGCCTGGGCGTTGTCTGAAGCCGCCAAGGGCGGACAAGTCTGTCATAGGAATCCCTTTGCTTCGTTTCTTCTAAACCCCTTTGGTCAAGCAAAAGAAATCTAGTCTTCGAGATTCACGAGCGCGAATTGAATCTACGTCCCATCTTTTTCCTTACCTTGCCACAACCTAAACGAAAAAGCATGAGATCTAAGATTCTAGCCCTCGTCCTGGCCTCCCTAAGTTTTGCTGCACATTCCCAAGATATCAAAAAGCTAGTTGATGACTATCTAAACCTTAACGGCGTACAGGTGCTGAACAGGTACCGGGCCTTGCTCGCCATTCCCAATGTGGCCAGTGATCTCCCGAACATCACCAAAAACGCAGATTACATCAAATCCCGATTTGAAGCTGCCGGGGTAGAAATGAAGCTGCTCACCTTACCAGATACGCCACCAATTGTTTATGGCTATATTCCTGCAGAAGGAGCTACCAAAACAATTGCCTTCTATGTGCATTATGATGGCCAACCGGTAGACAAGTCACAGTGGTCTAACGACCCCTGGCAGGCCACCTATTATTCCGAGGCCATGTTCAACGGTGGTGAAGTAATTGATTTTCCCCGGGTAGCTCAGGATATTAAACCTGACCATCGTATCTATGCCAGATCAGCTTCAGATGACAAGGCCCCTATCATCTCCTTGCTTACGGCATTAGACGTAATGAAAGTTAACGGCCTGGCAGCTACTTCCAATATTGTTTTCTTTTTTGAGGGCGAAGAAGAAGCAGGCTCGGCAAAACTCCGTCAATATCTTCAGGAAAACCGATCGCTGATTGACCCTATTGATGTTTGGCTCTTCTGCGATGGGCCAACTCATCAATCCCGTAAGCCACAGCTGGTGTTTGGAGTGAGAGGTGTTACGGGCATGGAAGTAACAGTCTATGGTGCGAGCCGACCACTGCACAGTGGGCACTACGGAAACTGGGCTCCGGTACCGGGCCAAATGTTAGCACAACTGGTTGCCTCCATGAAGGATGCTGAAGGCAACGTGTTGATTGAAGGCTTCTACGATGATGTTGAACCCTTGAAGCGATCAGAGAAGAAGGCACTGGGAGCTGTACCAGCCATTGATGAACAACTTAAGCAGGAGCTGGCAGTTGCCGATCCGGAGGGAACAGAGCCCTATTCCGAAAGACTGCTTCTGCCATCACTTACTATCAGAGGATTGTCTAGTGGTAACACCGGGGCGCTGGCCCGCAACGTAGTGCCAGCTACCGCTACAGTATCCATCGGGTTAAGGTTAGTTAAGGGAGTAGACCCGGAGAAACAAAAAGACCTGGTTGAGGCCCATATAAAGAAGCAAGGGTATCATATCGTGCGAGAAGTGCCAGATATCGAAACGCGCAGACAATATCCTAAAATCGCCCTTATTACACGAGGTGGTGGCTATCCTGCTGCGAGAACATCAATGGACACCCCAATTGCCAAATCAATTATCAACAGGGCAAAGACCGTGGCTGGCGAAGATCTCGTGTTGTTGCCAACCCTGGGTGGTTCCCTGCCACTTTACCTCTTCACAGACATGTTGGATAAACCGGCGATTATAGTTCCAATCGCCAACTACGACAATAATCAGCACGCCGCTGATGAAAACATCCGGATTGGTAATCTTTGGTATGGAATTAAGCTAATGACGGCCTTGATGACTATGGAATAGATTGCCAATGGCAACTGCGAAGTGCTACGCCGCTATTCTTCTGATCATCCCACTAAATATGATATTGTGTACTGGCTGAAGTAAATACCAGTACATTCTACCGAAAACTCCCTTGGGCCGAAAAGTAGCCCGTTGCAGCAGCGTGTCGCCGGAAATTTTGAATTCTAACCAGGCTTGCCCCGGCAGGCGCATCTCCGCATACAGCAATAAGTGTTTCTCCGTCTTTGAGGCATGAATTACTCTCCAGAAATCAAGCGTTTCACCTGCCTGGATTGCCGTTGGGTGTTTGCGCCCTCTTCTCAGGCCAACACCACCCACCATCTTGTCAATCAGGCCCCTTATGGCCCAAAGGGTATTGGCGTAGTACCAGCCGGTAGCACCACCAATTGACCAGATTCTTTCTAATACTTCATTGGTGTCTGTGACAACCTGCTTGCGTACATCTTTAAGGATGCCGGTAACAGGCACTTTCTGAAGGTCCCTGATCCTTTCATGGATAAGATCCCCTGATAGTGCGTCAGTCCAGCGCGAAGCTATTTGCTGATGCTGTTCTCTAACTAAGGCGCGATTCACCGCTTCCTTGTAGGTGATTGGTCTTATATTCAACCATTTTTGTAGAGGATTATCCCGGCAAATTATCTCTACTTTCATACTTTCCACAAGATTCACCGCCAACTTATATGAAGTGGAAGTGACAAAAAACAGCCAGTAAGAACTGAGCTTGGGAGTCATTACCGGAACAGTTAGAATTACCGGTTGCAACCCCCTTACCTTGCCGGCAATAGTCATCATTTCCTTATAAGTAAGAACTTCCGGTCCGCCAATGTCGAAACTTCTATTGAAAGCTTTCTCGAATAGCAACACACCGGTTAAATACTGCAGAACATCGGTGATCGCAATTGGTTGGGATCTTGTGTTTACCCATTTCGGAGTAATCATTATCGGTAGTTTATCTACCAGATCTCTGATAATCTCAAAAGAGGCACTTCCGGAGCCAACAATAATTCCAGCTCGCAGCGTGGTAAGCGCATACTTGTCGCTGCTCAATATCTCTTCAACCCCCTTACGTGATAAAAGGTGAGTAGAAAGCTCTTCTTCATTAACTATACCGCTGAGATAAATGACCTGTTTCAGCGCGGTTAGCTCTGCATATCCTTTGAAGTTTTCTGCACATCTTTTTTCAAGGTCCGAAAAATCCTCGATCTCTGCCGACATAGAGTGTATCAGGTAGTAGGCCACATCTACGTCTTTGGGCAGTACCCGCAAAGAATCGGGCTCCAGAAAATCTGCCTCAACTAACTCCACCCTGGCGTCCATGAATTCGTTTAAATCCATGCGACTGATATCTCTCATCACACAAACCACCTCATGGCCGTCTTCCAGTAATTTTGGAAGCAGTCTTTTGCCAATGTAGCCGGTGACGCCAGTAAGGAGTATCTTCATGGGAATTTAGTTTTGATCAACTTCTTCTATTTGCTGAAGAAGCTCATCAGCCTCAGCATATTTCTGGTCACTTTCAGCCCTATTCACAGTTGAAAGCTGATGTGCCTCTTTTAGAAGTTTGTGATAGCGTTTCATCAACCTTTGTTGCTCGCTTTGAGATTTAAATAGTCCTAGCATTTTTTCTTGATTTAAGTTTGATGATAATTTTGAAAAAGGGGGTGATCGAAACCACCCCCCCGAGCTAAACTCGATCAACCATAATTAAGGAAGCAGAACTGCTCCCAAGACATGTATTACTCCGTTTGTTGCTTGAACGTCTGTCAAGACAATTTCAACGGTATTACCATTGGCGTCATGTATTGTCACATCACTTCCCAGATTGATGGTAAAGGAACCACCATTAAGTGCAGTTACATTCTGACCATCGGAAAGGTCAGTGCTAAGCACATTACCCGGAGAAACGACGTGATAAGTAAGTACATTGGAAAGCTCTTGCGTGCTCAGACCAGCAACCACGCTGGCAATTGCCTCAAAGCCTGAGTTTAGAGGAGCAAATACTGTAAATGGTCCATCTCCTTGCAGGGTTGTAACCAAATCTGCTGTAGTTAGCGCGTTTACTAATTCTGAAAAATTGCTATTGGCAACGGCATGGCCAACAATATCTAGGGGCATAATAACGGCATCTACCACATGAATAACACCGTTGGTGGCGTCAATGTCAGTAGATGTTACGTTAACAGAACCATTAATCTGTACGCCACTTCCCTTCTCGATCAGTAGAGAAAGGGCCGTGTCACCAGGGCCAGTAGTTGCTGCTGTTGAGGCATACGTTTGGCCATCAGCAATATCCGCTGCGAAAATCTCTGCACCAAGCACGTGATAAAGAAGAATCTCCGAAAGATCTTCGTCGCTGATTGTAGAGAGATCTACGCCCAGCGCGTCAAACGCTGCATTGGTGGGTGCGAATACGGTAAAGTTGCCACTACCTGCCAGTACTGAAGTAAGGCCAGTTCTGTCTAAGGCAGAAACTAAGGTTGAAAAACTTGGGTCGTTTGCAGCTATTTCGGCTATGGACTGTGGTCCTTGAACCGGGGTGTCGTCTTCACATGATGGAAGCGTGATGACAACTGCTAAAAGAAGTGATGCAAAAATTTTAATCGTTTTCATGGTTGTTAAAAGGTTAAACATGACATCTTAACATCCCATGATTTATTTTGTTTAATATTTTTTACTAAAAATTAAACAAAAGGATAAAAATATGCCTATAATCGCTGTAATCGCAATAAATAATTTTAATTTTTGTTTAGTTAATCGATAGAATAATTAAACATCAATGACGATCCGCCATCAAAAAACAGGTCAAAATTGTTACCAACCTATCTCTAATTTTTCCATTCCTGTACCGTCCCGATTAATCAGATAGAGATGAGATCCGTTCTCATCATTGGAGCCAAAAAGAATCCGCCCCGAGGGCATCCATTGAGCGGAACTTCTTCGTCCTTCTGACATTGTCAATTGCCTTACATTGTTTCCATCGGCATTCATGATAAACAACTGCCAGTTGCCTTTGCTTCCACGCTTAGAGGTAAAGGCAATAAACTGCCCGTCAGGCGACAGGCGGGGACCGCTATCTCGCGCAGCATGAGGTGAAACAACCTCCAACCCATTACCGTCAACGTCAGCTCTTACTATTTCCCAGTCTTTACCATTTACGGCAACCCCTATTATGGCATCCGCTGATGTTATGTACTCAATAGCGTGGTGGTGCTCGAAAGCCGTACTCCAAATTCCATCGCTGCCATTTAGTAAATTAAGTTTATGCACTGCGCCACCATTTGCATCGGTAGTGTAATACAAATGCTGATTGTCACCGAGCCAGAAACCGGCCAAATTCAATCCAGGGTCGTTGGTTCTCCTGATAGATTTACCATTAGGAAGTTTCTTCGTATAGATTTCAATATTTCCATCACGGTTGGAATAAAACGCTAACTGTTTACCATCAGGCGACCAGAACGGCAAGCCCTCGGCTGCTTGATTAGTTGTGATCCTAACAGGTTCTGTACCATCAATATTCATGATGTAGATATCTGAATTGCTTCCTACAATTCCCCGAAAAGCGATCTTGGTACCGTCAGGAGAAATGGCTGGCTCCATTTCTCGTACATTCTGCTGGCCCGAACCCGATAAGGTGATGGAGTAACAGAATAAGAATAAGTAAAAGGCCCGGCTACGCACAGCTGAGTTGGTTTGGTGATACTCCTCCAACGTAAATTGGTGCTTTTCAGTTCTTTATATGCCACGAAGAGCAGTTTACCAGATTTAGGTGGTGGATTTATTATATTTACCGCGCTCTGAGCCTAACAAAAATCAACTATGAAAAAGCCTCTCCTCTACCTAAGCATTGTTTCCATAATCCTATTCAACTCTTGCGGTGAGCAATCTGACTCAGCTAGGGATATTAAGACTGAAGCGCAAACTTTCCTTGATGAATACACAACCACATTCCTGGATCTACAATACAAATCTGCGGAGGCTGAATGGGCTTCGAATACCCGCATCGTGGATGGCGATACCATGAATGCATACAATACCAAAGTTGCCAATGGCAATTTGGCTGCCTTTACCGGCAGTACTGAGGTAATTGAGAAAACAAGGGAGCTGCTGCAGGGCAAAGATCAACTAGATGCCGTGCAAGTGGAGCAATTGGAAGCAATTCTATATGTGGCTGCCAACAATCCAGCCACTGTACCAGATTTGGTTGCGGAGAGAATAAAGGCCGAAGCATTACAAACAGAGGCTCTTTTTGGTTTTGATTTCCAGATAGATGGTGAGTCAGTTTCTACTAATGATATCGATAACATCTTGAAGAGTGAAAACGATGTGCAAACCAGATTAAGGGCTTGGGAAGCCAGCAAAGCTGTTGGTAAGGACCTTAAAAACGGCTTGGAAAATCTGCAAAGTCTTAGGAATCAAACTGTGCAAGCACTTGGCTATTCTGATTATTATACCTACCAGGTTTCTGACTATGGTATGACCGTGGACGAAATGGCCGCTCTTTGCAAGCAACTTATGCAAGATGTTTGGCCGCTCTATCGGGAGTTGCACACCTATGCCCGCTACAGTCTGGCCGAAAGATATGGAGAGGAAGTGCCTGAAATGCTGCCAGCTCATTGGTTACCTAACCGCTGGGGACAAGACTGGTCTTCGCTAATTGAAGTTGAGGGCATCGATTTGGATGGCGTATTGGAGGAAAAAGGTTCGGAATGGTTGGTAAAACAGGCTGAAGAGTTCTACATCAGCCTTGGATTTGATCCATTGCCTGAGACATTCTACACTAAATCCAGTTTATACCCACTTTCTCCGGATTTCGACTACAAGAAGAATAACCATGCATCAGCCTGGCATATGGATCTACAAAATGACGTGCGCAGCCTGATGAGTGTGATACCCAATGCCGAATGGTATGAAACTACCCACCATGAGCTTGGTCATATCTATTACTACATGTCTTACACTAATCCGGATGTACCGCCGCTACTCAGAGGCGGCGCAAACCGGGCATTTCACGAAGCCATTGGTAGCATGCTAGGGCTGGCTGCCATGCAAAAACCTTTCCTGGAAGGACTGGAGTTGATTCCCGCCGGTGTGGAAACCGATGAGACACAAACTTTGATGAAGGAGGCCCTTAATTATATAGTTTTCATTCCGTGGTCAGCCGGGGTTATGACATTCTTCGAACAAGACCTTTACGCCAGCAATCTTACCAAAGACCAGTACAACGCAAAGTGGTGGGAGTTGAAAAGGAAGTATCAAGGTATAGTACCGCCATCAGAAAGAGGTGAAGAATTTTGCGACGCCAGTTCCAAGACTCACATAAATAACGATGCTGCTCAATATTATGATTACGCACTCTCCTACGCCCTATTGTTCCAGGTGCATAATCATATTGCCACCAATATCTTGAAGCAAGATCCTAGATCTACCAACTACTACGGCAGTGCGGAAGTGGGGCAGTTTCTTGAAAGTATATTAAAATCAGGCTCTAAAGGAGATTGGAGAGCACTAATTGAAGGTGCCACCGGGGAGCCTATTAGTGCCAAGGCTATGCTGAATTATTTCGAGCCGCTGACCGCCTATTTACAAGAGGTAAATGCAGGAAGAGAGCATACGCTTCCAGAGAGCTTTGAATAATTAATCAGGCTAATCCCAGACGGTAGTACCGGTGACCCGGGTCCAATAGACTTGCTGCGCAAGATCGCCCAGGCTATCGCGATTGTGGTAAATGAATCGCAACTCATTGGTAAATTCTGAGTTGCCCACCGGCTTAATAGTTATTTGATCTCCTTTAACACTGTATTCAATCTTGTTCACAATATCAGTGAATACAATAATCCCTTCAGACTCATTTAGAAACTCAAGGTCTTGAAAACAGTTTAGGAAGAAAAAGTCAGGATTAGGTTGAGCATCCAGACACTCTTGCTCGGTTGGAAAAAATAGTCTCACATACCGTTCTCCAGCTAGCTGGTTTTTCAAATTATCATCAACACAAGATAGCAATGTGATTAGAACAAAAATCAGCAGATATCTACTTGACATGGTCCGGGCCATTTATTGCTTAGAGTCTGCATCGGCCCATTAGGTTGGAATCTCTCTACTAATTTGGTTGGGAAAGTTCTAAGCTGCCAAGAAACGCCTAATCACTTGCGGTTGCTATACCCACCTCAGCCTTCTCCAACACAGGAAACATCCTAATATTCTTATCCTGGTAATGATCTAAACTCTTCAGGATGTAATCCAGCAGATCAAGTGCCTGCAGGATGTAGGGACCCTTGTTTAGCATCACACAATCTGCATTAAGGGCCGTAGCCGCATCAGTAATCTCCGAGCGGGATGGAATTCCTTTCTTGGCTAGTGTCTCCAGCACCTGCGTGGCCCAAACATCTGGAATGTGAGCGGCATTGGAGAGCAACAAAATCTCTTGCTGAACGCGAGCCATGTTTTCCCAACCAGATTCAATTGCTAAATCTCCACGAGCAATCATCACACCTAAAGGGTAGTTTCTCATTCCTTCCAGCAAGATGTCCGTAAGATTGTTGTAAGCTTTCTGAGTTTCTATCTTGAGAATTATGCCGAGCTTATCAGTAGCTCCCAACTTCTCAAGTTCTGCCAGCAAGGAACGTACGTCTTCAGGTGTATTTACAAACGAGAAATTGATGACATCAGCATGCGCTACTACAAACCTCAAATCCTCCCTGTCTTTTGCAGTTAAACCCTCCATTTGCAAATTAGTTTGTGGCAGGTTAATGCCTTTATCAGACCTTAAGTTCGACCCACCACCCTTGGCATGGGTTATTTCAACCGTTATCTCATCTTTTGTAACAGCTGTTATCTTACCAGCAATTTTGCCATCATCGAAAAGTATTCTCTCTCCTACTTTTACATGTTGGAATACCTCTTGCGACGTGCAGGATATAAAAGCCTGATTGATCACCTTGCCATCCTCACCATGCTCCGCTGGTCTTCCAGCAATATTCTCCCGGATTACCCTTAGCGTATCTCCCGTTTTCAGACTTAAAGATTGCTCCAATGCAGGCAGTTCCCCTACCTTACAGGTGCTCTTCGATTCTTCTATCATAAGTGATGTTCCAGTTTCAACATAACTGGTATCAGGGCAAGTAACCGTTACTTCTCCATCGGCTACCTTCTCCACTGTAAGTATTCTATTTTTGTTTCGGGCATCAGATAAGTGAATCTCATCTCCAACTTTAAGTTTTGCTAACCATACATTCTCCACGGGTAATGCTTGGGGGCTTAAGTGCTCTGTTTGGCTGGCAAGAATGATTCTGGCTGGTTCCGTTGTTTTCCCATAAACGTTGCGAGAAGGTCTGAACCGAAGAACTTTTGGGCCCTTTTCAATCTCTCCAGTCCTGATTTTTGGTCCGGCCAAATCCATTGAAATTCGGCAGTTCTTCTTCAGTTTTTTGCGTGCAACCGCAATGTGATCGATCATTTTCTTCCATTGCTCAGGCCCATCATGAGCACAATTAATTCTGGCAGTATTCATCCCGGATTCAAGCAGGTTGTGAACCAGATCATAGTCATTAGCGGCCTCACTTGGTAGGGTCACCATTATCCTAACCCTCCTCCCTTTAGACCGATATCCCAGTAGATTCTTAGTGTTTCTCCTTTGCGATTTCGAGGCTTTTTTGATTGAAATGCCATCATTTGAAGACTCTCCAGAGTCGCCGATCAAATTTTGAAGAATAAATTTACAGTTCTTCAAACTGGCCAACACATGTGATTCAGCTCTGGCTAATCTTGACAAACCAAGGTTTCCAAGAGTTTTTTGCATTGCGGTGATGTCAATACTTCGCAGCGCCCTATAGTGAACTAAATTTTGGGCACTTTGCCTATAAGCTGGGTGAACATTATCAATTTGCTGTTGATAATGGGCCTCAGCCCGTTGCAGGCCTGCACCTATTTCCTCGATTTCCTCAATTAAAGATTGAATTCTATCTGCTTTAATTTTCATGGCAACAATTTAGCAAATACCAGTTAAGCATGGCTGTAATAAGGGCGGACAAAATCGAACCAAAGGTGTAATGGCGTACACTATTGCAAGCGAAATATATTAAGTGCAAATTATAAGTTCTTAATTGTCTATTTCGCTCTTTTGGAGTCGGGCCAACAGTACCAAAAACCAACATGAAGCAACCGTGCATTCTCTTACTTCTTGTCATTGCTATCAGCCTTTCGGCTTGTAGAAGCACGTCGGATCAGATGCCAACTGTCATTGGAGTTAATCTTCAAAAACATATAGTGATGTCAAATGGACACCCAATGGCTTTATGGAATAAGACTGCAACAGAACCGAAGGGCGTAATTCTATTCATACACGGTCGCACATGGGGCGCAAGACCACTTTATGACCTCCAGGTAAAGGGCGAGGACCTCTCGTTTATGGATGGTATGGTCCAGCAGGGGTTTTCAACTTATGCCCTCGATCTTAGAGGTTACGGAGATACCCCCAGAGACAGCACAGGATGGAACACCGGTAACAAGGCTGCCAACGACATAGTCACCGTTTTAAAGTGGATATCGGAGAAACATAATGGGAAACCAGTTCATCTGTTTGGATGGTCGATGGGGGCGCCCCTATCATTACTTACAGCCCAGAAAAATTCTGACCACATTGCTTCTTTAATCCTCATTGGTTTTGCTGCAGATCTGGATAACAAATTCCCTCACGATTTAGACATCCCAATGCTAAAGCAGCCTACCGATGCCCAGTCAGTGTTGGAAGATTTCGTGGTACCAGGATCCATCAGTAAAAATGCCCTCGATACTTTTGTGGAAGCCTGCTTGCTGAATGATCCGATACGTGCCGACTGGAATCAATTACATGAATTCAACGAACTCGACCCTGGCAAAATTGATATTCCTACGCTTCTAATTCAAGCTGAATTTGACCAATATGCTAAAACAGCATGGCAGTCAAAACTGTTCACCCGGCTCAAGACTATGGATAAGACATGGCTGATATTGCCTGGGGCAGACCATGTTGCCCCACTTGAGAATAGCCGAACACGCCTAATTAAGGTGATGGTCGATTTCTTAGACGGTCGCGATTAAACTGACTAACGACGCGTATCTTAATCTACAAACATAGAATCCGAGTCAAACAAAAAGCTAGATAAACTACTTCTAAATTGAACTGGATAGCACTCGAGGAGAATCTGAAGTCCTTTGCGAAGGATTTTGCCGCTAGTTTTGAAACGGATAATGTTGGCCATGTAGGGTAACAAAAAGGCAAGACAAAACCTGGTAACCCACTACAGAATTTCTTGCAAATGCTCATCATAAAGGCCTACCAGAATACTATTGCCAGCGTCGTCAATCTTTAAAGCACCATATTTTGCTTCATCATATTTACTTGCTTCTCCTTCCTGGAAAAAAAACGATTCGGCGCCAATGGAGATATCCCATCTATCTGCAGCTGTATATTCTATCAGCATCTCACCCTCCCTTAACGGTGTTGGGCCCTCTTGAAATCTTACCTTACTGGCAACCCTATTGCTATCAAGCAAAACCACACAATAGCCTCTTTTGGATATCTCCTCCTCAGAACTCCTGTCTGATATTCTATAGCGCAATGTCATATAATCTCCCTGCATCAAAGATCGGGGATCAACTGGGGCAAGCTCCAGTAATACCAGGTGTCCTTCTTGCAGCAGCTGCTCCTTTTTAGCAACGGCATAAATGAAGTATGCAAGCAGCAAAACGAGGTTGAATAGAATAACAATCAAGCTATGCTTTTTCATCTGAGGAGAATTTTTTATGAACAAAAACATAGAGAATTGTAAATAGCACCCCCGAGGTAAAAAGCAGTATCGACTTGGTTAGTAGTGTGAGATTGAGGTCGTAATAGTATTGGGAGATAAAGTAAATAAACGCAATTACCCCTATGGCGAAACCCGTTTTGTAGTTGACGAGGAAACTTAGAAGAATAATCAATATAGCGCCTGATATGGCTGGGAAGAAAGCCGTAGGCAATAACAGAAGAAAACAAATAGTGTAAATACTCAACTTGTGCTGTGAATTATTCACCTTCAGGGTTTGCAATAGATGGTGTAGTAAAAAGGCAATAGCAGCGATAATAATTATTGAAGATGTCCAGATGTAATTTGTCGAAAGGGGAATATTGCCCTTATTTCCAAGAACTACCAGCCCGGACAAGAACGAAAGCACTAGGCCAACCCTAACGGGATTATAGATCTTTGAGAGGGCTTTGCTTGCGGTGATTACCCTCGCTTCTTTTAGAAATACCAAAGTAACTATGATAGATAGTGCCGCTACGTGAATGTGCACCAGGTCAAAATTATTATTGAATGTTATAAGCGTCAGAACGCTGGCATTCATTGTAAGTATTGAAACGAGGGAAAGTATGTAGCCTCCGGCTATTATTAAGGTCAGGAAGGCTATAAGTATTGATATCATGCTGATTGTATTCTCTGTCAACCCTAGTTGGTCCAGTCCAAATACAGTAAGTGCAAAACCAGTAATAAAACAGGAAATACTAATCGTGTCGATTAGTATGGTGTTATGCTGCTTATAGACCCAAATAGCCCCTATTATGAGTAGAGAACCAACAACTACCTGTGAGACAGCCGACTCACCTATTCCGGCAACAAATAGAAAACCTATAAAGAAGATGCTTGCCAAAAACCCTCCAAATACCGAAAGTACCTTAATGGCCATCGATTGGTCATCATCCTTATTCTGATAGGCTGTCGCAACAGCTTCTTCTTGTAGGGCTAGCTCACTATCTTCAATGCTATTGAAGTAGCTCAATAACTCTTTAATATTAACCTCTTTCTTCATTTGCCCAAGCTCTTTGCAGGTCAATTAGTTTCTTAATTAAGAATGTGATACTACTGACGATAAACAGACCAACTAAAAGAAACATATCGTCTCCGCCTATTACATCTATCAGTACCGATGATATGATGATGATAAGGCTGAATGGAATGATCGACAGAAAAAAGCCACTTCTTGCCTTTAGGCCATGCCATATTCCCAAGGCATAAACTACCAGGGTCATTACAATCAAAATTGGAAAAGCGACCTGAAACCTGCCAAAGATTCCGAATACTATTCCAAGAGTTGCATAACTAACTGCGGCTAATGCAACCGTATTTATAAACCAGGTGGGGACAGTGGGTATTTTCCAATACTTAACCAAGAGGTTAGAGATAAGTACAGTAGATGTATTTACAAAAAACAATACTGCAAAAACAAAAACCTCCGACCAATCATTGGCAACTTGCTGAGCGTATAGTATAAATGTGGTGTTAATCAGCAGCAAATAGATTAACCACAACGGGGTGAAGTTGGAAACAATAACCCACAAGGTAACGAACACCGTCCAAGCCAGGAAGAAGTCATAAGCGTTGGCTCCGGTCTGGTAGATTTGTCCGAAAACTGCGAATACCACACCTACTAATACTGCTGACCCTGTTAACAGAATTTTTCTGATTGTTAGATTTATTCTTGGCAGCAAGGCCAGTAAAGCTGATGCCATCAGGAGTGCATGGGTTAGCCCCATTTTAATAAACTTGTTTAGTTCTGCCCAGTTATAGGCAAAAAAGAAAACTATACCCGCAACGGTAAAACCAATACCTAGTGTGATAAGGAAGAGCCTCAGAAATTTCATCCAATCCTCCTTGCTGGCATAGACATTTTCTTTCAAAGCACTTTCCACTCCCTGCTCTGATAGGTTGCTATAGCGGCTAATGATATGAATATCTTTCCGACTGATCTTTGTCATGCGGAGGAGTTTGTCTAAAGATGAATCTAAGCTAGCAAAGCCGCAACCCAGCTACAAGATGTTCAACGAGAATCTCTAGTCTGTAAAAAACAAGTGTTGGTCCCTATTGCAGATTCGAGATTATAGTCTCATCGAGAGAGTCACAACTACCTAAGCTGAAACCCAACAAGGCTATTGCGCGTTATAGCATATGTTTAGTAAATTATAAATTATATTAAATACAAATAATATGGTAGGCTTAAGCGCATTGGAGGAATCTATACTCTTGATAATTATGGTGAACAACGGAGAGGCCTATGGTGTTTCCGTAGCAGATGAGTATAAGCGCCAGTTGGGAAAGTCAATTTCCATTCCGTCGGTTCACACCGTCTTAGAACGATTAGAATCCAAAGGCCTTATTTCCTCAAGTGAGGGTGGCGCTACTGCCATCAGGGGCGGTCGTCGCAAAAGACTACTTAGTCTCACTAAGCAAGGATATGAGGCACTGCGCAAGGTCAATAACAAACGGCAGGAATTCTGGCAACTTCCTAGTGCCCTATCATACATCAAAAAGTGGGGAGAATAATGTTTCATTTATTACAGCAGGTAGCTACGAAATGGCTGAGGTGGGTCATACCTAATCATCAGTTAGAGGTGATTGAAGGAGATTTAATGGAAGCCCTGGAGATTAGAAAGCAAAGAATAGGCCCCGGAAGGGCCGTAGTAATATTCATATTCGAGGTCCTTCTTACCACTAAGAGGCTTGCCCTCAAAACCATAATCCAGTTCTACAAAACTCTAAAACAACAACGCATGAACAGTCACTATCTTAAGATGGCAATACGAAGTTTAAGGCGTAATAGGTCATATACGATTATCAATACCCTTGGCCTAACCCTGGGTGTCACCACCTTCTTGGTCATTTCACTTTTCTGTTACCACCAACTCAGTTACGATAATTTCCATGACAATGCTGACGAAATATTTAGAGTAACTGAAAAGTCAACCATCGATGGTGTTACCCATAAATTTGCAGGGACCCAATATCCGTTGAAGCCTTTGCTGCAACAGAATTATGCTGAGATAAACAGGATTGCGAGAATACACCGAATTCAGCCCCGGTTGGTAACCTTTGAAGATAAAAATACCCTTGAAAGCAAAGTTCTCCTGGCAGATAATTCGTTTTTGGAGCTCTTTGATTTTGAGTTGCTGCTTGGCGATGCCAAAAGCTGTCTTGATTCACAAGATAAAATAGTAATTACAGACAGAATTGCCGAAAAGCTATTTGGTACTGACTGGAGAAACTTTCCTGATATCATTGGCACTACCATAGAAATCGATAAGAAGCTTAAGTTTGGTATTGCTGGAATTGCATTAGCCCCACCTTCAAACTCTCATTTGGATTTTGATATATTAATGCCTTTCGGCCCAATATATGGTAACTGGCTCGAGTCCAGTTGGAATTTCCCTAGTTTCCACACCTATGTTGAGGTAGGTACCAACGAAGCCACAGGGCTTACTCCTGATGCGCTCTCTCATTTTCTTAAAGATCATGACCCGAATTTTGATCGGAATAAGCGAGAGCTGGAATTACAACCACTCGCAGATATCCACCTCGGTTCAACCGATATCCGAGGGGCCTTAAAACCCGGCCGGAGCTATGACCAAATACTTATGTTCTTTGCTATAGCCGTCTTGATTTTGGTGGTGGCCAGCACCAACTATATTAATCTTGCTACCGCCCAGGCTTCCAAGAGGGCAAAAGAAGTCGGTTTAAGGAAAGCCATTGGTGCCAAAAAAGATCAAGTGATGTGGCAGTTTCTAGTGGAAACCAGCGTTCTGACGCTGGTTAGCTTGTTTTCATCATTGGTAGTTGCTTATATGTTGATTCCCGAACTAAACAGGATTATAGGAGAAGAGGTCGTTCTAGATCCTGTATCAGAACTTTATCTACTAGGATTTGGCCTTGCATTTTGGCTGCTGTTGAGTTTACTGGCAGGCTTTTATCCGGCTATTTACTTAGCCGGTTATAAACCAGAGTCACTGCTGTCGTCCTCAAAGGGTTACAAAAATGTAAGTTTCAGAATGCGCCAAGTTTTGGTTCTATTTCAATTTATGATTTCCCTTGGCCTGGTTTTCGGTGTTGCGGTTGTCTACTTTCAAATGGATTACCTGAAAAACAAAGATCTTGGTTTCAACCAATCCGGAACTATTGTAATGCATGGCCTACCTATTCACTCAAAAAACTATTGGAATATTAAGTCGGCCCTGGAGCAAAATAGCTTTATCGAAAAAGCCACCTTCTGTTATGGTGAGCTTCCTGGCCTGGGCGGGTTTAACCTGAGGGGAATAGCAGAAGGCAAGGACGAAGAAGTAAAGTTCGGGATGCTCTATGCAGATTACGACATTTTTGATGTCTATGGATTTGAGATTATTCAGGGGCGAGGTTTTAGCATAGATATGCAAACTGACTCATCCAAGGCCTTCGTAATTAATCAAACCGCGGCCGATGTTTTTGGGTGGAAAGAACCAATTGGAAAACAGTTTAAATACTACGGAGGCGGAACTAACTCGATTGCGAAAGATGGGAGAGTAATCGGGGTAGTTCGAGATTTCCATCACGGACCATTGACCGAAGCAGTGGGGGCCGTGGTAATTACCTTGCCAACTCCCGTGGTTCAAAACTTCAGAAACGGCAAAATTGCAGCCAGATTTAGCGGAAATAGCCAGCGCGTAATTGAAACGCTTGAAGCACAATGGAAAACCTATGAGCAATCATCTCCATTCCAGTTTTCATTCTTAGAGCAAGACTTACAACGTCAATATTTGCAAGAAGAGAAATTTGCCAAAGTACTGAATTATATGGCGGCGATTGCCATTATGGTAGCTGGTCTCGGATTGTACGGATTGGCCTCATTCGTCTGCAATAGCAGGGAGAAGGAGATTGGTATTAGGAAAGTGCTTGGGGCTAATGTAAGCTCAGTTGTGATTATGATCTCCAGGTCCTTCTTGGGAATTATTCTATTCGCAGCGTTAATTGCCTTCCCATTGTCTACAATTCTAACCAACCAGTGGTTGCAAAATTTTGCCTACAAGTTTACTCCC
This sequence comes from Cyclobacteriaceae bacterium, assembly GCA_028285445.1. Taxonomy (GTDB): domain Bacteria; phylum Bacteroidota; class Bacteroidia; order Cytophagales; family Cyclobacteriaceae; genus JANQPQ01. The sequence goes on from JANQPQ010000041.1 coordinate 30,461, forward strand.
GGTTTGCAAGAGTATCTATTGCCACTTGCAGTAGTATTCCTGATCACGGCAATCTCAATAGGCTACCATACCCTTAAGGCGGCTCTTGGAGATCCTGTTAACAGGCTTAGGAATGAGTAAATCCAAAATTATGGTTCTACCTCTTGCCGACAGATTCCTTAAGGCAATTTTCTATTTTCCTTTCCTCGCATTCCTGTTCGCGTTATTCCTTCCCTGGGCATCTTGCGGTCAGGCTAAACCCATTGGCTTTTGGCAGGGCAACTTAGTATACGAGAATAGGGCCTGGGATATAGGACTACTAGTTGAGTCTAATACGAAGGCTAAAATACACTCCAATGCTAGTTGGAGAGCCGCAGCTGCCGCGGAGAACTTTTCTGTAATTAACGGGAGTATTACGTTCGACATTCCAATACAGGTAGGAAGCTTCAAAGGAACCTTGCTGAATAACCAGGAAATTGAAGGAGCAGTGACCATTACTGGAAAAGACTTATCAGTGCCGCTGACCCTAAGTAAGGGAAATCTCCCCAAAGTTCGGATGCAGGAGGTTACACTCAAGAATGAAGAAGTGCACATAGCTGCAACGCTGGTGTTGCCCGAAACTAAGGGCAAGCACCCAACTGCTGTGATTATCCATGGTGGTGGCAATTCAAGTCGAGAGAGCCTACCCTATTACTTCTGGGCAGATTATTTAGCGAGAAATGGAATCGCCAGCCTTATTTATGATAAACGTGGCAATGGCGAATCTACCGGAGACTGGAAAAAGGTAGGGTTCGAAGAACGAGCAGACGATGTTATTGAAGCATTAAAATGGCTGGCTAACCATGATGAAGTGGACAATACTCAGCTTGGACTGCTTTCTATTAGCCAGGGAACTTGGGTAGCCGGGATCGTGGCCCAATCATATCCGGATTTAGCTTATCTGGTCAATATCGTCGGCCCACTTGTTTCTCCTTTGGAAGCAGATACCTACGCCCTGAAATATCGCTTGCGAAATGCAGGCTGGCCTTTGAAGGATATTAATCAAAGAACCCATCTGTGGCATCTTGTAACAAACTACATCAGAGCACCGCAAGTTCAATCGCAATGGGACAGTGTGCAACTTGCAATTGCGGAATCAAGTTCTGCAAGGTGGTTCTCAAAATCCCCATATCAGCCCAATCGCAATTCTTGGTTCTACTCTTGGTATGGTCAGATCATGGATCATGACCCAATTCCAATACTTAAAGAAATTGATACACCAATACTCTGGATATACGGCAACCGGGACAGTCAATCAGACTTTGCCCACAATGTAGCCTTAATAGACCAGCTTAGAATCTCCGGGAAGCCATATGAGCTTATGGCAGTGCCTGACGCTGGACATGGCGTGGATGCCCCGTATGATGAGCTGGGTAATCCTGACTACCCTACTGCAACTCCTCCTCAGTTCTTTAAGAGGATTGTAGACTATATTCTTCGAAATTGATTGGGTTACCACGCACCATGGGTGGTGCGCTTCCAATCCTGAGCCAAAGGTCAGCATAAGAGGCAACTCCTCCGCAATCAGAGCTATGTCTCACCGCGAATTACTAGAAGTCGCTAACTAGCCGCAATGATGTCGTAACTTCATTGGGATATCAACTATAATATTGAACCCAGCATTTATGAACACCGTCGGCAACTATATCAGAGAGCATCGGCTCAATAAAGGTTTGAGCCAGGAAGAATTGGCTAATCGATCTAATATTAACATAAGGACAATTCAAAGAATTGAGAAAGGTGAGTCTGAGCCTTATGGAGCAACTCTTAGGGCGTTGGCTGAAGCACTGGAGATTGACACAACTGATGTAAACAATGGCCATCGGCATAAGGTTAATCCCGGCAGGGCACTGGCTCTCTTCAGGTTATCCACTATTTCATTCCTATTTGTACCGTTTGGCAATCTGCTACTGCCCTGGGTCATATATGCCATGATGGGCGACCAAATACCAAATTCAGAAGAAGAATGGCGTAGAGTCAAACGATTCCAATTACCCTGGACTGTCGCTTTATCTATCAGCATGACAGTATTAGTTGTCTTTATGTTTATCGGCAATGCAACCGTGATTGTTGCCGTAGCTGTGATCAGCATATCGCTCATTCTAGTCAATATTGGCTATCCTCTATTGCATGCCTATAATGCCTATTACAAGCAAACCAATACAAACGCCGCCCTTATTCTTAAACCAAAATGAAAAAAATACACTGGAAATGGTTAGGGATTTTCTTCCTTGGAGTACTAGCGCTCTTGTTTGGTAAAAACACCGCCGCGGCGCTACTTACCAACTATCTTGTTTCTATTTTCAATAACCTAGCCGTTTATATATTGGTCGTATTTGCGGTCCTAAGCGTGATATTAGCGGTTCCGCTGCTTTATTGGATCTACGTAAAACTCAGCCCAGACAAACTTGAGGCCTTTGGCCTTACCAAGTATCACTTTAGAAGAGACCTCTTGCTGGCATTTGCGGTGGCTACCATCAGCGCCGGTCTGGCACTTTTTATTGTAATACCGCTGGCCGGCGAAACTAATGAAACTGTCATAAATGTCAGAAGGACTGTAAATGCCGGTTCTTTTCTAAATATTCTGTTGGCCGGAATTCTAATCGGAGGTTTTTTGGAAGAGCTTTTCTTTCGCGGCCACATGATTACATCAATTCGCCGCATTAACCCTGATAGCCAGTGGCTCCTGGTTTTTGCCGTGGTACTTTCCTCTCTCTTATTCGGCTACACCCACCGACATCAAGGCTGGCTCGGCTTGACATTCGTTGGAGTACATTCGGTGGTTTATGCAATCCTATTCATAAAAACCAAATCTCTTGCCTCCCCCATGTTGGCCCATGCCTTGTACGACTCTCTCGTTGCTATTGGCATCAAGTACTTTGTGTAGCCTAAGGAATTTTATCCATCACTTTTAGTAATTCCAGTACTTTAATGATGACCTTTGCCTGGTACTTAATTTCGAGGCAATGGCGAAAATGATTGGAATAGTTGGAGGAATAGGCACTTACGCAGGGATTGATCTGCAGCAAAAGATATATCAACATACCAATGCCGGCAAAGACCAGGATCATTTCGCCGTAAACATGATCTCAACACCAGCTGAAGTACTGGACCGCACAGAATATCTTGTTGGTATTGTTAAGGAAAATCCTGGTATTGCCATTGGGAAGATCGCGGCCAAACTTGCCGATAATGGCGCGGAAGTAATTGGGCTGCCGTGTAATACTGCCCATGCCCCAAAGATCTATAATGAAATTGTGAGTAGAGCTCCGGCCTCCTGCCAGGTACTGCACATGATAAAAGAGGTCGGAGAATTTATCCATCAAGAATATCCTGACATCAAGAAAGTTGGCATACTCTGCACCAATGGCACCAATAAAGCAAATATTTATCCTGAGTACCTCGATCCCATTGGTATTGATGCTTTCCACCCTGATGAGGATATCCAGAAGCAAGTGGTACATCCCGCCATCTATGACCCTAGCTATGGTATTAAGGCGCAATCGAGCCCGGTAACAAAAAAAGCTATGGTTGATTTGGAAGCAGCGGCTGATCATTTAATGCAGCAAGGCGCGGAAGCTCTAGTCCTAGGCTGCACAGAAATACCATTGGCCTTGACTGAAGACCACTATCAAGGTCTGCCGCTGATTGACGCCACTGCAGTTTTAGCCCTAGCCCTCATAAGGGAGGCGAATAAGTAGCCTCTTACTATTCTAATATTTAGAATTTACCTAACCTTTTTCATCGAGGTTCCGTAAGTAACACTACAATTAGGAATTAACCTTTCTATTGCGTATAATCGCAATACTACTTTTAAGAATAAACATGAAAAGATACCAACTCGGCGAATTCGAAGAAATCGTTTTACTGACTGTTGGCATACTCCATGGAAACGCATATGGAGTTACCATCCGCAGGGAAATTGAAAGCCGCCTTAAAAGAAATGTTAGTGTAGGGGCTATGCAAACTGCATTGAGGCGTATGGAACAAAAGGGATATCTGGCTTCGGAAAAGGGAGAAAGCACCGACATTAGAGGTGGACGGCCCAAATTGTACTTTACAATTACTGATCTTGGCAAGAAAGCGATAGCCTATACCAGGGAAACCAGGAACGAACTGTGGAATGCCATTCCCGCCGCAATCCTAAAAGCAAGCAATGCCTAACACCAATCCCCCTTCCCTCCCACTGAGGTTACTACGGTGGTTTTGTAAACCACATTACTATCCAGATATAGTCGGAGATTTGCTGGAAGATTACCATTCCCGTATGGAGGAAGGGAACTACCACCTAGCCCGATGGAATCTATACAGAGACGTGCTGATGTTATTTAGGCCCAGCATGATCAAATCATTTAAAGGAAATCAAAAACTCAACTCTTACGACATGTTCAAACATAACTTAATGGTGAGCTGGCGAAATCAGCTTAGAAATGGAGGCTACGCTTCTTTAAATATCATAGGCCTAACCATAGGGTTGATGGTATCTCTTCTTATTGGGCTATGGGTGCATGATGAAGTCTCCTATAACTCTTACCATACCAACAAAGAGCACATTGCTCGACTGCAACAGGTGCGTTTGGTAGGTGATGGAAAAGAGGTATGGTGGTCGACAATGATTGGAACAGCCGACGCAGTTAGAGAAAAGTATGGTGCCGACTTCGATAAGATTGGGATGGCATCCTTCTTTAGAAGCCGCATCATCTCTCACGAAGATAAGAAGTTCTCTGAACGCGGGATTTACATGCAGCAGGAAGTGTTCGAAATGTTCACCATTAAAATTACCTCCGGAAGTAGAGCGAGTATTTCTCAGCCGCAAAGCATTCTTATATCAGAGTCGATGGCCAGAAAATTCTTTGGAGATGAAAATCCACTGAACAAAACCATTACCATTAGTGGAGAGCATCCCGCACAAGTTTCAGGAGTTTTCGCTGACTTCCCAAGGAACGACTACCTGGGAGAAATTACCTGGATTGGCAGCTGGGAGTTCTTCCTAAATGTAAATCCATGGATGACGCAACTGTCTAACCCCTGGGGCTACAGCGGTTTCCAAACGTTTGTACAACGTCACAAAAACGGTGATTTTGACGTTCTGGAGGAAAAAATAAAGAATATCCTTATTGAAAACGTGCGACATGATAAACATGCCCTGGTAAAAAAGCCTACCCCTTTGTTTCATCCTATGACTGATTGGCACTTACGCTCCAATTTTGATAATGGCGTAAAGACAGGAGGTAGAATTCTTTACGTACGGATGTTTGCGACTATTGGCATTTTCGTTTTAATTCTGGCCTGTATAAACTTTATCAACCTTACAACTGCTTATGCAGAACGAAGAACAAAAGAGGTTGGCATCAGGAAGTCGTTAGGCTCACTTCGCCCCCAATTGGTCAAGCAATTTCTCATTGAATCTTTATTGGTGGTAAGCTTGGCCTCTACCCTTGCGCTTGGCTGTGCTCAACTGGCCTTACCACAGTTTAATGAAATTGCCGACAAACAGATCTCAATACCCTGGTCTCTTGTGCAATTCTGGACTACGGTAATTGCTACAAATGTTTTCATTGGCCTGCTGGCTGGCTTCTATCCCGCCATAGTATTATCTGCTAAAAAACCAGCCTTCGCCATAAAGTCGTCAAGTGGAATCAAATACAATTCACTACCTCGTAAGGTGCTGGTAGTCGTACAATTTGTGGTCTCTATTACACTGGTGATTGGCACCGTACTCATCTATCAACAAATTCAGTACGCTCAAAGTCGGCCGCTGGGTTACGAGCAGGAAAACCTACTGATGCTCGAACGCAGAACCGGTGACATGAGCCTGGATATTCTTGAAAATGAACTAGGTAGCAGGGGAAATATTGAATCGATGGCCAGATCTGATAGTCCTGTTACGGGAGTCTGGAATAACGCCGGAGGCTTCGATTGGCCGGGAAAGGATCCTGATTTAGGGGTGAGTATCGCCAACTACAGTGTTTCTCATGATTTCGGAAAGACAATAAATTGGAACATCAAATCCGGGCGTGATTTTTCGAGGGATTTTCCTACCGATACGGCCGCGTTTATCGCCAATGAAGAAGCTGTGAAACTCATGGGGTTTTCTGATCCTATTGGAACGGTCATCCACTGGAATGGCTCCCCCATGCAAATTATCGGAGTGGTAGAAAACATGCTGGTTGAGTCACCATATCATACACCTCGACCGCATTTATATTACCTTCGACCGGGTAGAGGTAGCATCTACTTACTCAAATTAATGGCAGGGGCGGATATACCCCAAGTGCTGAATGACATTGAAAAGGTTGCAAAACAGCACTATCCGGATGTGGTTTACACCGCTACCATGGTTACAGATTCTTACGGCCAGAAGTTTAGTGGCGAGCGAAGAGTAGGAAAGCTCACCTCCGTATTTGCTTTCCTGGCTATAGTGATAAGCTGCCTGGGACTACTGGGGTTGGCCTCTTTCATGGCAGAGAGACGAACAAAAGAAATCGGGATTAGAAAAGTGCTAGGTGCCTCGGTAACCACCCTCTGGACGTTGCTCTGCCGCGACTACGTGCTCCTGGCTGGCATATCCGGAATAGTAGCAGCCCCACTCGCCTATTACTTCATCAGCACCTGGTTGCAAAATTTCGAATACCGCATACAAGTCTCGGGTTGGCTCTTCATTTCAGCTCTTTGTGGAGCGATCATCATCAGCCTGCTTACTGTAAGTTATCAAGCCATAAAAGCGGCTTTAGCTAATCCAACAGATTCTCTAAGAAATGAGTAAAGACAGCCGTAGACTGTTGCCCATTAAACTACTCAGGTGGTTCTGTAAACCAGAGTACTTCGCCGATATCGCAGGCGATCTCATGGAAGATTACTATTACCAGGTAAAGTGCAGTAGTGGGCGTAAAGCAAAGTGGAATCTCTATAAAGATGTGCTGCTGCTATTCAGACCCAGCATGATCAAATCATTTAAAGGAAATCAAAAACTCAATTCTTACGATATGTTTAAGCATAACCTCATTGTTAACTGGAGAAACCTCCGGCGCAATAGCGGCTATACCATTATTAATGTTGGTGGCCTCGCTATCGGCATGACTGTCGCCATGCTCATCGGCCTTTGGATTCATGATGAGCTCACTTACAACAAATACCATGACAACTATGATAGCATTGTTAAGCTTTACAGAAAGCAACTGTGGAAGGGCGAAGCATATGCTAATAATAATCATGTAACCGCCACGGGCACCCTTCTGGCCAACGACTATGGCGAACATTTTGAGTACCTGGCCATGGTGCGGGCCAAGGTAGAGAACCGGGTGTTAGCCTTTGAAGAAAAGAAATTCACACAGAGCGGCTATTTCATGCAAAAGGATGGCCCCCACATGCTTACATTAAATATGAAGTACGGTACCCGCGATGGCCTCAATGATATGAACTCGATTCTGCTGGCGGAAACCACTGCAAGAAAGTTATTTGGAGAGGGCAATCCGGTTGGTGAAGTGGTAAGGATGGATGCCCGCTGGGATCTGAAAGTGACTGGCGTCTATGAAGACCTGCCCCTAAATACTGAATTTCATCAGGCCACTTATTTTGCGCCCCTGGATCGGTACCTTGACGGTTGGGCCAATCTCGATACTTGGAAAGATTACAATATGTACGTTTATGGCCAAATCCAAGCTCATACTAATATTGAGGGCATAAACGAGGCAATCCGCGACATCATCGCTGATGGTGATGATGAGCGACTGGCTAAGGACCACTTTGAGTTATTTCTACATCCCATGAGTGAATGGCACCTGAATTCCGACCATGATGATGGGAAATTGGTAACCAGCGATCAAATGAGCTTTATTAGGTTTTATGCGCTAATTGGGGCCTTCGTTTTAATTCTTGCTTGCATCAACTTTGTGAACTTGAGTACTGCCCGTTCTGAAAAACGGGCTAAAGAGGTTGGAGTCAGAAAGAGCATTGGCTCGATGCGAATCCAGCTAATAAAACAGTTTCTGCAGGAGTCTTTCATAGTAGCTTCCGCCGCGCTTGTCTTAAGCCTGGTGCTTACCACCATGCTACTGCCCTGGTTTAATGAGATTGCGGGTAAATCGGTTGAACTCCTGTGGTCCAGCACCTGGTTTTGGCTATCAGCCTTACTATTTACAGCCATTACTGCCTTGCTGGCGGGGAGCTATCCAGCAATGTTTCTATCTTCTTTTAGTCCTGTCAGGGCATTGAAAGGTAGTGTTAAAGCAAGTCGTTTTTCAGGTATCTCACGACGTGGCTTGGTAATCTTTCAGTTCTCGGTTTCACTGGCATTGATCATCGGCACCATAGTGGTTTACCAACAAATTCAATTTGCTAAGAATCGGCCGGTTGGATATCTAAGGGAGGGCCTGATTGAATTAAGACCAAGATCACCAGAATATCGAGGTAATTATCAGGCCTTACGCAATGAGTTCCTAAAAACAGGTGTTGTGGAAGAAATGGCTGAAGCTAACTACTCCGTAGGAAGTGACATGGGTTGGAATAATGGTTTCGATTGGACAGGCAGGGATGAAGATTACGACCCCTCATTTAATACAATTTGGGTTACCCACGAGTATGGTGCCACTGTAGGCCTCGAGTTCGTCGAGGGTCGAGACTTTTCAAGGGATTACCCTGCTGATCTCTCAGGCATCCTGCTCAATGAGTCAGCGCTAGCCATGATGGAGCTTGAGAAACCTATTGGGGAGATTGTGAACTTTAACCCTGGCTGGAGAGATGCGAGGAATTATACCATTGTTGGTATTGCAAAAGATATGGTAAAGGGTTCGCCCTTTGAGGCAACCGACCCCTCAGTTATATTCCTCTCCAAGAACGATCTAAGCTGGTTGTATATCCGCATTAAAGAGGGAGTTTCCGTAGGAGAAGCACTGCCCAAGATAGAAAAGGCATTTGCTACAATTATTCCATCGGCTCCCTTCGACTATAAGTTTGTAGATGATATGTATGATGCAAAATTCAAGGAGGAAGAAAGAGTGGGTTCTCTAGCGGGCTTTTTTAGTGCTGTAGCCATCATCATTAGCTGTTTGGGCCTTTTTGGACTTTCTTCCCACGTGGCCGAACAACGCACAAAAGAAATTAGTATTCGCAAAATCCTGGGCGCTTCTACCACTCAGTTATGGCAAATGCTCTCAGAAGAATTTGTGATGATGGTGATAGCCTCTTGTCTGGTAGCCATGCCTGTTGCCTACTACGTGCTTAATGGTTGGCTCGATCAGTACCCATATCGTACCAGTATCTCTCTATGGATATTTGGCGCTGCGCTGGGCGCCGCCCTGCTCGCTTCTGTCGTTACAGTTAGCTACCAAGCCATAAAAGCAGCCCTGGCTAACCCAACTAACTCTTTAAAAAGTGAGTAAGAAAAGCCACAGCCGCTTCCCCATTAAATTCCTGCAATGGTTCTGCAAACCCGAATACTTTGCCGATATCGCTGGTGATCTAATGGAGGACTATCACTTTCGGGTGGAAGAACACAACGTGCGCAGAGCTAATTGGAATCTATACAAGGATGTCATTATGTTATTCCGCCCCGGCATGATCAAATCATTTAAAGGAAATCAAAAACTCAATTCTTACGATATGTTTAAGCATAACCTCATTGTCAACTGGAGAAATCTCCGCCGTAATAGCGGTTACACAATTATTAATGTTGGTGGCCTGGCAGTAGGCATGACAGTAGCAATGCTCATCGGACTCTGGGTTCATGACGAGCTTTCATACAATAGGTACCATGATAACTATGATAGTATTGTAAAGATCTACCGTGAACAGGTTTATAAGGGGGAGACGTACGCAAATTATGTACATGCCACCGGGCTGGGTACGTTGCTGGCCAATGAGTATAGTGAGCATTTCGAATACTTCGCTATGGTGCGGGGAAGAATTGAAAATAGGGTACTGGCTTTTGATGATAAGAAATTCATGCAAAGTGGCTATTTCATGCAAAAAGACGGTCCACATATGCTCACCCTGAGAATGAAGTATGGCACTCGCGAAGGACTGGTTGACATGAATTCTATTTTATTGTCTGAGTCTGTCTCTACCAAACTTTTTGGGGATAATAACCCCGTCGGGGAAGTGGTGACTATGGATGCAAAATGGCAGCTAAAAGTTACCGGCGTGTATGAAGACCTGCCATTGAATTCCGAGTTCCATCAAGCCACTTACATTGCACCCTTAGACCGGTTCCTTGAAGGATGGGCACATCTTGAAATCTGGAACAACTACAACATGTATATCTATGCCCAGATCCATCCCCAATCAAGTGTTGAGCAGGTAAATGATCTCATTGCAAATAGAATCGCTGATGGTAATGACGAAAAGCTAGCCAGTCAGCACCGGAAGTTATTTCTGCACCCCATGAGCGAATGGCACCTGAACTCAGAATTCGAAGATGGCGAGTTGGTTCCCAGTAAACGTATGAATTTTGTAAGGTTCTATACACTAATTGGCACCTTCGTGCTGGTGCTGGCATGCATCAATTTTATGAATCTAAGTACGGCTCGCTCAGAAAAGCGAGCCAAGGAAGTCGGTATCAGGAAAAGTATCGGATCTGTCCGCACCCAACTCATTTTACAGTTCCTGCAGGAGTCGCTTATTGTTGCTTCTGCAGCACTGGGTTTAAGCCTATTGCTTACCTCGCTGCTCCTTCCCTGGTTCAATGAAATCGCTGGCAAATCCATTGAAATTTTATGGTCAAGCCCTTGGTTTTGGATATCTGCGGTAGTGTTTACAACAATTACCGCTTTATTAGCTGGTAGCTACCCTGCTATATTCCTCTCCTCTTTTAGCCCGGTTAAGGCCCTAAAGGGCAAGATCAAGGCCGGCCGTTTTTCGGGGTTCTCAAGAAGAGGACTTGTAATTTTCCAATTCGCAGTTTCACTGGCACTTATTATCGGTACCATTGTCGTGTACCAGCAAATTCAGTTTGCCAAAGACCGCCCCGTTGGCTACTTACGCGAGGGGTTAATTGAACTGCAACCTCGTTCGCCAGAATATTCCAACAAGTACCAGGCATTAACCAATCAGTTTCAACAAACAGGTGTGGTCGAGAGCATGGCCGAAGCCGCCTACTCAGTTTCCAGCACATTGGGCTGGAATGGCGATTTCATGTGGCCAGGTCGACCTGAAGATTTCAATCCAGCTTTTAACACCGTTAGGGTTTCGCATGAATACGGACAAACTGTGGGGCTGGAGTTTGTGGCCGGCCGTGATTTCTCCAGAAGTAACCAGACTGACCAAACAGCTATCATCCTCAACGAGTCGGCGTTGGAAGTGATGGGACTTGAAAACCCTATTGGTGAAATCGTAACTTTTGATCCGGAGTGGAGAGATCCTATTGATTATACCATTATCGGTATTGTAAAAGATATGGTAAAAGGCTCACCATTTGAACCAGCCGATCCCGCCATTTTGTTCCTTTCTAATAACGACTTGCGTTGGTTATATATCCGTATCAAGGAGGGCGTGCGACCAAGTGAGGCGCTTCCCAAGATTGAAGGAGTTTTTTCTGAGATCATTCCTTCTGCTCCGTTTGACTACAAGTTTGTGGATGATATGTACGATGCCAAATTCAAGGCAGAGGAGCGCATTGGCACTTTGGCCGGCTTCTTTAGTGCTGTCGCTATCATGATCAGCTGCCTGGGGTTATTCGGCTTGTCATCTCATGTAGCTGAACAACGCACAAAGGAGATCGGCATTCGCAAGATTCTCGGCGCCTCCATACCACAACTATGGCAGATGCTCTCCAAAGAGTTTGTCATTCTTGTGGCCGCATCTTGCCTAGCTGCTATGCCAATCGCATACTATGTGCTAAAAAGTTGGCTCGATGATTACCCTTACCGTACCCACATCTCTCTTTGGGTTTTTGGTGCAGCCCTAGGGTCGGCCTTGTTGGCAACTTTAGTTACCGTTAGCTATCAGGCAATCAAGGCGGCCGTTGCCAATCCCGTTGAGGCGCTGCGAGTGGAGTAGTCAGGAGAATCGATACTACTTCAAGTCAGGGTTCTGGCTTGGCTCCCTTCCACTTTGGGGCTGGCTTGCCCTTTGAGCGGGAAATGTGGAACTTAAAAGTTGAATGAGTAGCAAAGATTTCAAATCTGAACCGGGAAAATTAAGCGACTCTCCTGCTGACGCTCCCGACCAAATTGCTTCTGGTGCGGATGGAGCTTATCGTATGACGGAGTGGTTCGGGGCTGTTTTCTTCTACTTAGTCAATTTCAGACGGAAGCAATTCGATTACTTCTTCCAGAAGAAATTCGAAAGAAGAAATTTTTGGGTTGGTTACCTACTTTATTTGTTGGTACCACTTTTAGCATTAATTGGCATAATTTGGATTGCTAAGTAGGCAGATCAACCTAAAAGGATGAAATCTATTTACGAAGAATTTTTTGGCGATCCTGTTGACCATCCCGTACTAATGAGGACTTTGGCATTTGCCATTGACTACGGGCTGCTTTTCTTTACCGGCATGGCAATTCACTCCATATTCTCTCTGGAAGAAGCCATGACCCGCTTTGGCTTCGCAACCCTGAATGCACTATTCTTCTGTACCTATTTCACTGTGGCCCATAGTAGTTTAGTGAATGGCCAAACTCTTGGTAAGAAGATATTTCGAATTAAAGTATCACAAGTCAATGGGGCCCCGTTGGGGTTGTTTAGGGCGTTCCTGAGATCTTTCCCCATTGTTATTCTAATTTTTGCGGAGCCTATTAGCTTCTATATGCGAACATTCTGGCCAGAACAAGTAGTAGCATTTAAAATTGTTTTCGCAGTACTTTCTGGGCTGTTATTGGGAGTAGTCTATTTCTCTATGGTGAGTAAAAACCGCAGGGGTCTTCATGATATTTTTGCCAAATCTCAGGTTACTCCGGCAAGGAGAAAGGTAACTACAAATTCCAAAACAGAGGCTTGGAAGATAATAAGCTATCTGCTGATTTTGGTGGTTTACCTGGTTATTATTCTCCCCAGGATTTGAATAATAAAGCTATTCCGGGCCAACTTATCAATTGACGCCAAGTATTCAATTTACGGGCCTTCTAAAGTTCTGTAGACCAGTTTTACGGCATTTACTTCGCGTAGCTCCTGTTGAAGATCGGCGATCATACCCATATCTACATCCTCATCCGCTTTTAAAACAATTATCATCCGAGGCCGTGCCCATTCTGAAAGTGATGTTCTTTGTTTTAGCAGCCATGGCCTGATCTGATCCAAAGAAAGAAACTCCCCGTTTGCAACATACCTAAAGCCTTCACCAAGCTTACCATCGCTAGGCCTTCCAATAATTAGCTCTTTAATCAGAGACTTGTTACTGGTAACTCGGTATTCCTTTGCCTGGGGCGGGCGCTGTCTGGTAACTTCCTCACTTTGCCTCATCACCGCGGTTACCATAAAGAAGAACAATAACAAAAAGACGATGTCGGGCATGGCAGACATGGAGATGGTTGGCTTGGTGGAATTTTTCACTCGGAACTTTGACATATCTGTAGCTATTAAAAATCTGGCTCAGCAATAGAAATATTCATAGGGATGCCCTCCTTCCCCTTCTGGTACAATAGTCGATCTTCTGGGTTGTTTTGATCCAGTTTTCTGTATTCACCTGAGGTAAGTCCCACCCGCTCGCCATAAATCTCATAATAGGCCCCTTTCAATTCATCTAAAACGGAAATGAATGCTGCATACTTTGTGCCTCGACTTGTCTTAACTGATACCACCGCTTTCTCTGGTGAGTCGGAAGAAGAAGCGTCCCGGCCATTGTTCAGTATAAAGGCCTTCACCTCCGTACTCAAACCCTCGGCATTTTCCCTCACTTCGTTTTCAACCAGCAATTGATTATTTCCATTGATGCGAATTTTGAAGAGATTTCGTTCCTGGATAGGTAATTCCTGCTCAAATTCACTTTTAGGTGGCAGCCGAATGTCAAGGCCCTTATCTTGACTGATGGTGGTAGCCACCAGGGAGAAGATCAACAACAAAAAGGCGATATCTGCCATAGAGCTGGTATTGAGCTCAACTGGTTTTCTGGAGTGTTTGTACATTTGCTAAGGCTTTATCTTGTAATTCACACAATCAGAAAAAGTCACAATTCGAGCCTTATGACGTCAAAAACCTATTTCTATATCGCGGGCATATTTCTCGCTGCTTACATCCTCTCCACCCTTGGGGTGCTTGTCGGGTTGCCTGATTGAATTCACCGAGTATTCACGGTAGCCATGGCAGTTTCGGTATACCTGGGAGTGCGGCAAAGAAAGAAGGAAAGGAATTCCAAGGGAGGGTCTTGAAACTATTCTGTCTCTTTTGGGACAAAGAACTCTTCAAAAGACTTGGAATACACCCCGGTTAGTGTGGTTAAAAACACTTTGTCGTCAAATTGATTGGCTGAAGTTATCACCTTTCCGTCGAGGCCATCATTATCCAGTTCCGTAAATCCAATCTCCGCACTGTTTATAGACACCTCCCACACTTGATCAAACCTATAAGCAATTACCTTCTCACCGATTTCGGTAAAATTCAGTGAACTCCAAATGGTAGGGATATCAGCGACCTGATTCCAGGTAAAACCATTATCTGACGAAATAAATAAGCCATTCCAGCCAATACCATATAAGTTTTGTAAATGAGGGAAAACTCTATACAACCTTTCGTTGAGCACGGTATTGATGTTCCCCAATGGATCAATGAGATAGACCTTAGAATCCGTGGTTACAAAGAAATTCGATCCTATGCTTTCCATGGCAATCACCAGGTTTTGAACAGGCTCATCGATAGTTAGTATTTGTGTGCGAAGAGTATCCAGTTTGTGATTGAAACCATCTTTGTTCTCATTATACTCAATATCAACCAATGCCATAGTCACCTTGCTGGTATTATCTTCATAAGGAATTAGTACTTGATTCAGGTCATTGATCAATGCACTCTCGCTGCGTTCGTAGTAAATTCCATTTACCGATTTGAATTCGTCATCTAAATCCGCAAGGTTGAAAGTTAGTGAAAGCCCCACCGGATTGCGGGTAGGAACAAATGCCAGGAATCCGTTTGAATTGTAGACGACGAAGAAGTTATCAGAGATCGGTAGTTTCCGATTTGTTTCTGGGGTGAAATGCAATATGAATTGCACCGCATTGTCTCCGCTTTGAAAATCAGGGTGCTGCTGGCCATCTTCTACCAGGCTGGTGAAATAATTATGACCCATGAAAAACATAAATTCATCGGTAGCATGGCTGTTAATTTGTAGGGTATTGTCATATCTGAAGTTATCTTCAGCTTGCCAATTAAACTCTTTTTCTACCTCGATTAGCTTTTCTGTTTCGCAACCTACCAAGAGCAGCAAACCAATGAATGGAAGGGCTAATTTTTTCATTTATTTTGACTCGGGTTTAGTGGTTCTTAACTCGGAGTAAATGTTTTTGACACTATAATGAAAACAAGAATTTGGAGACAATGTTTGGCCCAAATCGCAGAATTGAGTGAAATAAACCCGGCTTGCAGCCAGATTTTTATGACTTCGGTATTGGCTCCAGACTGGTGAACGTGAAAAGAGTGAATAAGGATGTGATTTGTGCAATACGAATGAGTTCTTGAAGGAGCTTCCGGCAAGAAACAAATCACTCTTCCAGTTTATACCCTAGTGGCAGCATCTCCGACATTTTCGAATGCCAGCCCAGGTACTGCTCAAAGAAGAAGGCGCTGACATTATAATAGCCATTTTCGTATAAGACCACAGGACTATCTAATATGCTCACAAGCGAAGTTTGCTTGTTATCTCTCTGGCCACCCCGGCGATGCTGCATTGCATAGTTGAATTCTTCCCGTTCGTTCAGGTAAATTATCTGCAACATCCCTTCGTAGCTTAATGTGTCTGATGACGACAAAAGCATCTTTCCGCTGTTAACCTTACCACCAAGGCTATCAACAAATACAGGCTCCCTGTTTAGTCTTGTCCAGTACACAAGGCTGTCAGTTGCTGCAGATCGCTGCCTCAGCAAGTCACTACCCTCCGCTGATCTACTTCTAATTTCATTTCTGAAGTATGACCGTTTCGCATTGATCACACTTTGTGGTGGCCGACTTTTGTTCTTCACCCTAAAGAATTCATTTACAACAAATCCTTGCTGTTCCAAACTATCAAGCTGTAATGCATTCAGAAAATGCTCAAAGGATCCACGGTAAGCAACTTTACGTGCCTTTTGCCAATTCCGCTCCTGTTTCTTGCTCTTCGGTTTCATCGCCTCGAATCGGGGTATGCCAAAAGAGAAGAGCGCACCAGATCTGAAGCTAATATCAAACCGCTTCAGATTATAATAGATTCGATAACCTAAAGCGTTGTTAAATATTTCCAGATCTTCCTTAGCGTGGGCGTAAAGCTTTCTCTCTTTAGCATCGTAGTAAAAATGCAGAACCTCGGGATTCGTGATTTCTACTTCAGAAGAATTGGCGGTGGTTCCTAAAAAATATCTCCTGAACTGCAAATAGTTATCTCGCCAGCCGGTTGTATCAGCATTGACAAAAACTTCCGACAACAGCTTTGGCTCAAGACGAAGAGCTATATCAATTACCAAATCCTCTCCTGGCTTCACCTCTATAGTTTGTATTGAATCGAGGTAACCAATATGCGAAACCACCAAATCATATCGGCCTGGGCGAAAAGACTGCAATTTATACGTACCATCTGTACTCGTAACGGCACCTTGCAAAGTGCCAGCGAAGTAGACATTGGCATAAGGAATGGGTTCGGCGGTTGCGAAGTCTGTTACTTTGCCGGAAATGGATTGGGCTACCGTAAGGCTAGCACTAAGGGATATAAGGATGAAAGTGGTGGTTAACCTCATTTCAATTGCTTAAGCCCTCACAAGATCGGCCAATTTGACGAAATTTTCCTTCCCTTAGCCTTTCCTCAAAAAAAATAATGCCAGCTGATAAATCAGACTGGCACTATCTATTTGAATTGTATGAAAGCCTATATTGGACCCTGTCAGGGTAATGTTCCATAGATAGTGCATCTTTTTTTAGAATAAGTCCGGATAAAGACAGATCGGTTCGTGGTAATTAACACGTACTTAACTAATGTTTTCTTTATAACCTTAACAGTGTTTTGTGGGTTATCTAAATCGTACGATTACCATAAGACTGTAGATGATTCTGAAATACATATCGATTGCGGTATGTGGAGTTGGTTGCTTGCAAGGCCTCATTCTGATTGCGGCTTTGAAAAAGGTATCAAAATCTAAAGGCAAGAATTTGACCTGGTTGATGCTTTTTCTACTAGCGGTGTCTATAACGCTGGGAGGTAGAATTATGTACCTCTACCCAAATATTGTTAGTAGTACCTTCCCCCTATTCACAGACTTCATACTCTTTCTCTACGGTCCTCTTTTCTATTTCTTTGTGCGGGGGGCATTTGCAGAGTTAGTCGTTTCACGCCGTATAGTCTTGCATTTTCTTCCAGCTATTATCCACGTGGTGCTAACCCTACCCTTGATTATGCTGCCCAAGGCAAACGCGCATCACCTCATACAAACTAGTGCCGTTTTCAATTACCTCATCGCTATAGTAGTTATCGCGCTTGTACATAATATTATCTACTGGATTGTAACTTTCAAATACATCCGGAACAAGAAGAAGGAACACCAGGGTACTACCGTTACATTTGATGCCTATTATGTGGATTACGTGAAATGGCTCTTCGGCACCGTAATCCTTTTATTTACGGCTTCAGTTATTATTTATCTCGAAGGAATCTCTTGGGCTGATAACTTCTTCCAGATGACCTGGATCGTAGCTTCCTGGTTCGCATTAGGATTTGTATACCTGGTCGTGGCTAAACCGGATTCATTTGGTGATTACCTGGTTCGCGTAAAGAATCAAGTGGTGAGAAGCGAGCGCGAGCAGGCGCAAATGGTGCAGTTGGCTCCAAAAGTCGAAGAAATGCTGGAAACGCAAAGGGTATATCTCAACACCGAACTTTCTCTAATTGGTCTAGCGAAAATGCTGGATGTTAACACAGTAATTCTCTCAAAAACCATTAATCAGGAATTTGACCTTGGCTTTTACGACCTTGTAAACCAATACCGTGTCAAGGAATTTATTGAACTTGGTAAAGATCCCGCAAATAGTCGCTTCACCTATTTCGCGTTGGCTATGCGGGCAGGCTTCAACTCCAAAACTTCTTTTAACAAATACTTCAAGAAGCAAACCGGACTTACGCCAAAGCAGTATTTCAGAAAGTTAGAGGTAGCCTAGGCCATGGTGGTTGTGTTTGTTCAGTCCGAAAAGTAGTACAATCGGTACTTCCTGGCTTTGTGCTCATAGAATCCAAACAAGATACCTTTGTTGTACCTGATTCTAAATTGATTATATGTTCTAACGCGATTTTCTTGAAGCTTAATCTCAAAGTCATCGATCTTTTCTATTGCACTTTTGTAGCCTCGATAGCGCAACATTCGAAAGCCATTAGGACTAAGATTCGCGAAGTATCTAAAGCCTTCACCTGGTCCGGTGCCTGACCGGTAGGCGGCGGTGATTACAAAAGTAGCAATCACTTGCCCCGCCGTACCGGTACCCAATGACCCAATTGTGGGCTTGTGTGCCAAATATCGGCCGTAACCAACATTCAGAAAATCTCCATTATTACCAGTAGGCCAAATAGCTGGAGCTCCTTTCTTCATAAAGTTCTGTTCCTCATGATTCAGGTTGAAGGTGAAATTCCGTTTTCTAGTACCAGAAGTAATCATTCCCTGGCTAGGAGCAAGACGAGCTGCCATGGGTGTCTTGTTCGAAATGGAATTATCAACTACATATTCCCCTATTAAAGCCTTGGTTTTGCGGTTGTAAGCGCTGAGCCGGTATGATTTTTTTCCCACTTCCATTCTATAGATTGTGGAATCATCCAGAAACGAATTAACCCGTTTTGCATTGTTTGTGAAAATTGTTCCTGCCTCAAATGTGCTAATTAGAGAGTCTGCCGAAATTGTGCCCTCTTTGAAGTTTACACTATAGATTCTGGTGGGATTCCCAATGCCTGCTTTACCATCAAAAGTGAATGTAACGTCCTCACCTTCTAGATAAACCTTTTCTTGATTGCCCGCCAAATAGGTGTTCAGTATTTCTCCCTTGCGCACTATCGTTGGGACAAAGGCGCTCAAACCTCCTCGAAATCCATTGTCTCTTACTGGGATCTTGGTGCTATTTGCCTGCGCTTCTGGATCAATCTGGTACCTGACCAAAGAGTCATTCTCCAGGGTAAATACATGTAGGTTTTTGTCGGTGTAGGTAAACAGTATGTTTTTTGATAATGCCACGCGGGTAGACACCTCCCTGGTTTCGTAGGTCTGCTTGTGAACCAGAGTCGCCCCTAACACCGGAATCATCCAGCGATTATCTTGGAAATAAAGTACATATTCACTGTCTGTCGATGACAGACCTATATGGAAGCGATCCTTTATGTACTCCATCGGTATGGTCTTAACTAAGTCGCCATCCTTATTTATTAAGTACAGTTGGGTTCCAGTCGACTTCCTACCCAGACCCAATAGAAGATTGCCTTCTGTATCAGTGCCCTGAAAGATGAAGTCGGGTGCTTTTTTCACGGAAACCTCGGAAAATAGGTCTTGTGCCGAGCTGATTTTAACTAACAACAGGATACCACCCATTGTCAGCAGTATTGCCATACGATTCCTAATCACCATAAATAGGTTAATCCACAAATATAGCAGAAGGTTCAATTCTAGTTTGCAGATATCTCACTCATCTTCCACGATGTATGGAGTCAAAGTCAAATAGGAGGTATACAGGCAGCATCTCAAATAGCTAGCGGAGCTTGATACAAACTCTAGTAACTTTCACATCTAGTTCATAAAATTGTGCATTACTGAACACTCTGGTGTTTCAGGATGAAACAACCCAACACCCAGACCAAACCCGATGGCTCAATTCAAGCCAGTATCAAGCATTTTGAAACATTCCGTACGCGTTTTGCAGTCTAATGATTGAGTCAGAAATTCAACTATGAAGAAATTCACCAAAAGAGCCTTTATCACCCTAATAGTAATCAATGCAATTTTCGTTGCCTGGTATTTCGGCACCAACAAGACTATCATTTCCAGATCTTACACTGATATTGAGTTTTCTCCAGGAGCTGACCCAGCTGGGATTACCGGGCCAGATTCTGCGGCCAAACCGAAGAATATCATTGTGTTCATAGCTGATGGTTTCGGATTTCCGCATATGTCATTGGCCATGCTTTCCAAAACTGCCGAAGGTACTTCCTCGTTATGGCGGGCATTTCCCGTTCGCGCCTGGCATGATGCCAGGTCTTACTATGGCCCACTCACAGATTCGGGGGCTTCAGGAACGGCACTCGCGACAGGCTCCGAATCGCAGTTTGGCATGGTAGGTACTGATCCCAAAGGCAACCCTGTTAATAGCCTGTTTGACTACGCCTGGGAAAGTAACTATGCCACCGGGGTAGTTACGGATTCCTACATTTGGGATGCCACACCTGCCTCATTTGTGGTTAGTAATGAATCGAGAGATAACGCTGAAGATATTCTTAAACAGATTGCTGCCAGTGAGCTTGACCTGATTTTTGGAGAACTTGAAGATGTAGGAGAAGATGAAGTTCCCGAGTATGAACCGACATTAGAAATATTGCGGCAGCGATACTATCTCCTGGATGAGACCCTTTCTACAGCAGCAGCTGGAGATCAGCCTATAGCTGCAATTTATGATGAAGATGAAGTGCAAGACTTAAGCTCCTCCCCCAACCTGCTGCAATTAACAGAGTTGGCGCTAAGCCACATCCAAACCAAGAATAAACCTTTTGTGCTTTTTGTAGAAAGTGAGGAAATGGATGCGGCCTCTCATGCCAATGATTCTAAGCGTGTTATGAATGGATTGGAGTCGATTCAAGCCACCGTTTCATTTCTACTTGATTTCGCTAAAGAGGATGGCGAGACATTGTTGGTTTTTACTTCAGATCATGACACGGGAGGGCCAGCAATTGTTAACGAGCCTGGTAACTACCCAAATATGGAAATTGTATGGCCTAGTGCCGACCATACAGCTACTGTAGTACCCTTACTTGCGTACGGCCCAGGTTCCGATCAATTTCTACAAGTTTACCGAAACTGGCAAGTCGGGAAGTTGCTGATTAGTATGGTAAATGACTAGTGGATGCATTAGTTTTCGGACTCAATGAAAACCACAGAAATCCAGAACAGACTTGCTGATTTCTCAGAAAAACACAACCTGGTTGATAAAGCATACAAGGCTTGTAATACCGCAATGGCAAACTCCCTGGCGGATGACAAGATGTCTTTGAATGGTATGAGCCGTGAAGGTATCCTTTTTTTCTTTGATCAACAGCAATTCATTTTCCACCATCATCTTAGAGAAACGCCGATCATTCGGACGCAAATTGGACTATACAAGAAGGACAAGGACGATCATTACGCTAGAGAGCATGAACCAGTAGGCTACTACATGCTTGATTGCAATAAGTCCGGAGAAATCATTGACGATTGGTTGATTATAGAGTGAAAGTGTGCCCTTAGATTGAACTAATTTCAATTAGCTTCAGGCACTTTCCGAAACTCATCGTAGCCATAAACTTCGTCGCCATCAATTACAAGCAACCGCAGTAACTTCTTGTTAAGTTTTCCAATTACCAATTTGTCATCATATACGACGTCGTTATAGGCAACCTGATTCAAAAACAAAGTATCACCTTCCACGTTCCAGGTGCCGGCACGCGAAATTTGGTCAGTGCCATACATAATTTTAACAGTCATATCTGACATAAATTCATAGCTGGAATAGCTGCCAGAATTAGGGTCAATGGCCTTACTCTGCTTATTATCATTAGAGTAATTGCTTACCGCCTCCCACTTTCCGATTAGTTTACTGCTTACTTGTGGGTAACTCACCGTTACAAAAGCTGAGACGAGGAAGGTTGTAAGAATAGTTTTCATATAGTTTGGATTTGGTCAATTCCCCAACAAAGTAAAGGCGCCCCAATAGTAGGGTTCCGGATATTGCTCTCTTAAGTCTTTTTGAGCCAGGTTAAATGCCTCCCTCTTGTCCCCAGTTTTCATCCAATGGTTATAAAATCCAGTCATTAACTTTTGAGTAGCGATATCGTCTACAGTCCAAAGGCTCATAATGACTGCCTGAGCACCGGCTGCCAGAAATGCCCGCTGTAGGCCGAATACACCTTCCCCATTCTTAACCTCACCGAGCCCAGTCTCACAGGCAGACAGCACTACCAACTCGGTAGTCCTCAAATCCAAGCCCATGGCTTCGTATGCGGTAAGAACTCCATCTTCACCTTTCTTATCCAGGTCAGGGTCAAAAGCTGCCTGGGCCCCTGCTAGCAATATACCGGAGCGGAATAGTGGATTGCGCGAAATGTCAGGGTCGGTCATGTAGGCTGCTCGGCCACCCTCAAGATCGCGCAGCTCGGAGTTCTCCAAAAAGAATCCATGGGTAGCCAGGTGTAGGATTCTTGGATTGTTGATGGATTTCACCTCTTCCTCCGTAGCGGCTT
Organism: Cyclobacteriaceae bacterium; assembly: GCA_028285445.1. Taxonomy (GTDB): domain Bacteria; phylum Bacteroidota; class Bacteroidia; order Cytophagales; family Cyclobacteriaceae; genus JANQPQ01. Next base: position 53,040 of record JANQPQ010000041.1, read on the forward strand.
TACCAGTGTGGATTTCATAACTAACCTTACCACTTTCAAGTATATCGGCAATTTCGCGCACTTCCTTCTGTGTACCCGGGAGTTGCGTAATGATGCCATTGCTGAAAAACCGACTGGTAGTATCCGCAGCACCTAGATTTATCCTAAAATCGGAATCCGCTGTTTCAGAACTGCTATCAGTATTGGACTCCTGGTAGTCGGGATATCCTACCAAAACTACTTTACCCCGGTTTGTGCGGGCCGGTGCTCTTATTATTGATTTAGTGCTCGACACGATTTCAAAGTCGAACTCATCGGCAAGATATTTTCCTGTTTTGGGGTTGTAAAGGCTAGACAGGCTAATCTTGTTATACACGCCCTCCGGTGAAAAATATACTTTGCTGATATTTGTTGGCAGCGCCTCTCCGATTCTGCCCCAAAACTTGTCATATGAGATAGTATCTCTCAGTTTGTATTTAATGCTGTTCTTATAATACCGCAAGTGATTAATGCTGCGGAAGCCTAGCTTCTCAAAGTAGTTATCTTTAGCGGGCGCCTCATCCTCAGTTTGAAGAATGTACGGAACTCTTGCCAAAATGGGGTGGTCTTTTGAATCCTTGGTAATTATCAGGGCCCAGTAACTCCAATTATCAAAGTCGATTGCGTTGAAGGTTTTCTCCTTGAGACGAACGATCTCAATTGCGGCTTCATTCTTTTTTAGAGCCTTCTGAACATCCCTCCAGGAAATTGATTGCTGCCGCCCTTCAATGGCCGAGGACTTGAGAGATACTTGTTTCTCTAGTTCGTTTACCTCCCTTTCCAGTTCAGATAAATTAACATTCTCTTGCTCCAGTTCATGCTGGGAGAGGCTATAAGCACTACCCAATGATCTCTTCTTGGAAAGCAACTCGTTGTACAGCACTTGCAAGTCTCTATCATTACTTGATAATATTCGATTCCGTACCTGTTGATTGTTCTGGAATAAGATTCCCTTGGTTTCTAATTGATAGTTATACACATCACTTAAAATACCGGGAGAAGACTGATACCTTGAATAAGCGAAGCTGTTGAAGTTATCTATGTATTTACGAAACAGGGAATAGAACGACAGTTTCTCCTGCTCGCTCATATAGTCAAACTGTTCGTGCAAAAGATCTAATGATGTCTGCAAGACTTCCTTAAACAGAGCTTCCGCTTTGTTTAATCGGTCAAGCAAAGTGCTTTCTTGTTCTTTGCTTCCCCGCATAAACAAACCGCTGGCAACATAAGCTTGTGCTCCCTTGTTCAGGGTGAAAATATATTTTGCATTTCTTCGGTTAACTGCGCTACGCATAATTGAAATTGCTTCTTCAAGTAATACTATACTCTCTTCCATTTTCGACGTACGATGTAGCAACTCTGCCCTACCCACCAAGGCCTGAGCATAATCAGGATGCCTCTTTCCAAAAAGGTCTGCCCTGATATCAATAACTTTCTGAAATGCAGTATCTGCTTCTGATTCTAGAATGTCATACATAAGACTGTAAGCAAGCATATTCATTACAGAGGCATAGTCAGCAGATGTCTCATAACCAACAGCTCTAAATATCTCGAGAGCTTCAGCAAAATGGCGCCTCGCTTCCTCCCCCCGATTTGAGTAACCCTGCAACAAATTGCCAAGGCCAACCAGCGAGTAAGCATATCTAATACTCTTATCCCCGGAAATTCTTTTGCGAATTGCAGCAGATCTGTTGAGATATTCAGCAGCTTTATCTCCTTGCCCCAGAGTGGCAAAGAGGGTACCGAGGTTACTAAGGGCGCCGGCAATGTTTAGTGAATCGCCCAAATCCCGGTAGGTTTCTAATGATTGCTGCAATAGCAATTCTACTTCTCCATATTGCTTTTGGTTGAAATATGCCATGGAGAGAATGTTCTGGGTTCTGGCAATGTTAGACCTGGTTACACTGTCTTGCTCAAATTTGGTGTAGAGGTTTAATGCCCTCGTGGCAGCATCGGCTGCTTGCTGATATTCCCCCATACCCTCCAATTCTAACGCCAGCTCCACTAAACTGCTGGCGTAAATTCTTTGGTCACCATGCTTCTTGGAATCCACAACCAAGCCCCGATAGTATGCTGCCGATTTTTGATCTTTGAGATACTTGCTTACAGTACCCAGTGACTCTTGGGCATCTATCAGATTCGGATAGTCTTCCAGCTGTTCAAAGTAGGGGATTATAAGCCGGAGATAGTAAGCCGATTGGAGGTATTTGTTTTGCTGAAACAGTTGTAGGGATAGATTTCTAATCTTCAGCAAATCTTTAGATACAACTTTACGGCCGGGCACTGCTAAGAAATCTTGCACAGATTGTCTCAGAGAAACTGAATCTGCGAGTTTCACCAAAACCTCCGCACGTTGTATTTGCTTGTTTGCATAATACTCCCAGTCAGGTGGAGTAGATTGCCTGATTACGTTGAGAAGAAGTGAGTAGGTATTCGCTGCAGATTGGAGATTCCCCTTACTTTTTTGGCAGCCTGCAATTCGTGAAAGAGACACCTGGTAATTGTCAGTGTCAGTTTGGCGATAAATGTCGGCGGCTATTTGAAATTGCCTGATGGCCGCATTGTAATCTCCACCATCTCTATATACATCTCCGAGATCGAAAACCAACGACGCATAATTTGGATGCTGCGGCCCGTGCAACTCCCTTCTCAAATCAACTGCCTTTTGAAAATAGACTAGTGCTTGATCGTAGCGCTTCATACGGTAAAACGACCGGGCCAAAGGCTCGACATTCCCTATTTGGTCAGCAATGTCAACCCGCAGTTTTACATAGACCCTATGAGCATCCAGCAGGAATATTGCAGCGCTATCATATTGGTTTAACCGGTAATGGGCTTTGCCAAGGTAATCGGCCGCTTCTGCGTACTCCAGGGTTTCCGCACCAAACAATTCCTTATAACCAGGCACTACCTCTCTAAATACCTGTTTCGATTCCTCATATCGCCCCTCAAGACTTAGAAAGGCACCAAGCACTCTGGAGCATTGGTAGTATGCCGGCGACTTACCCCCCTGCTCTTCTATAAAATCCCGGGTTTGGTAGGCTAACCGAATTGCCTTTTCACCATCCCCCTCCTCGTATGCCGTCAGCGCACCACCAATCATTTCAACCCAGTCCTGCGCTGCTACCTTAGGTAGACTTGTCACCAGCAACAAAAAGGCTAATAGTACTCGTAGCATACCCCCAATTTAACAGAATCATTGCTTCAAGTAAATACTCAATTGCCGTTCTGGCATTTAATAGAGACTACATGAAAGTTCTGCCTATCTGGTTTTCTTCACAAAACGTTTGATAATTATTTCACTTTGTATTTCAAAGTACTTTTTATTACTTTAGAAATAGATTAATGCACTCAGCTTATGACTCGGAGGAAAAAAGTGTGGCTTGGTATCTTTTCTGCACTGCTACTTGCCGTAGTAGTACTTTTCAACCTTTGGCAATCTGCCATTGAAAGAAACCGGCAAGTACCGGTCGGTCCGTTCCGCATTGCCGGTAATCTGTACTATGTAGGCACCACCAATGTCACTTCGTTTCTAATTACAGGGCCTAATGGGCATGTGCTAATAGACGGAGCTTATCCGGAAACTGCTCCCATGATCAAAGAGAGTATTGCGAAGTTGGGGTATAGCATTTCCGATGTTAAGATACTGTTGAATTCCCATGCCCATGCGGACCACGCGGGAGGCCTTGCTGAATTAAAGGAAGCGTCTGGTGCAGAGCTTTGGGCCAGTGAAGGAGATGCCGATATAATTGAGGCTGGAGGCCGTGGCGATGCTTCTTTTGGCCCTATTAGGTATCTGCAGTTTTTTGGCTTTGGCACTTTTCCCCCGGTTAAGGTTGATAATCGTTTCAACGATGGCGATACGATACGGCTTGGGACTTTAGAACTGGTGGGACACGTAACCGCCGGCCACACGCCTGGATGCACTTCCTGGTCATTTCCGGTCCAGGTGGGCGACTCCACTTTACTGGCTGTTAGTATTGGCAGCCTTACCATACCACCTTTTGCCTCACTTGTTAAGCCCGAAAGCTACCCTGGCATTAGGCAAGATTACGAGCGTAGTTTTGAACAACTTCGGGCGCTACCGGCAGATATATTCCTGGCATCACATACCAGCTGGTTCCAGTTGCAAAGAAAAATGCAGCTCATGAAAGGTGCGGAAGATTCAGTTTCCTTCTTTATTGATCCAGATGGTTATCATAAATTTATCAATCGGGAGGAAGAAGATTTCAAGGCTGCTCTCCAAAAGCAGCAATCTGAGGAATAGTCAGCCATTTTAGGCTGTGCCCCTGTCGGCATCGCAGCTACATAGAAATTCAGCATGTTGTCAATGACAAGGACTGATGCCACTGACAAAGCAATTGCATCAGATATTACCTAGATTACGTTGCATTCTTGAGCATGCACCTTCTTTTTAAGCGACATAAGCTTCCCATTTCACTGCCCTACCTGGCCGCTGGCACCCTTATTTTTATTGTGGTTGTCGTCGTTCA
>JANQPQ010000053.1 GCA_028285445.1 Cyclobacteriaceae bacterium
AACCGTGCCACAGCCCAATGGGTCAGTTACTATTGAAATTGATGCCGGGGCAAATCCGGTTATTGAATACAACATCGAATGGTTTGAAGGAGCTACTACCGGAGGACCTGTACTCGGCACAAACGTTGGGAACGTCGCCGGTGGCGGCCTTATCGCCCAAAACCTCGCCGGTGGGTCTTACACCGTAAGAGTTACAGATATCACTGATCCTAACAATACCTGTGTTACTGTTTCTACTTTCGTGGTAATTGACAATCAACCAATTATTTCAATTACCAGTGCCAATGTAACCACTACTGATCGAGATAATTGCACGGTACCTAACGGGTCGGCAACAGTTACTGACGTGTTTGTGGATGGAATTTCCTCAGGGACGGGAGCATTCCAATTCACTTGGTTCGATGCTACGCAAGCAGTAATCGCCGGACCGGCCGCTAGCAGTACTAGTCCATTTATAGATGCTGGAACCTACTTCGTACAGGTTTACGATCCTGCTACTAATTGCTCCAGTTCCCTTGTCCAGTTCCTGATAGATGACGTGTCTGTGCCTCCGTTTGTGATAAGTACAGCTTCGAATGACAACACGAATTGTTCATTTAACAATATGACTGCCCCCCTACCCAACGGTTCAATCACCATAGAAGTTGATGGCGGTGCTCCACTGGTTGGCTACAATATTCAGTGGTTCGAGGGTACTGCCATAACAGATCCTCCTCTTGGCACAACTGTAGGAAGCGTAGCTGGTGGTGGTTTAATGGCTGTTAACCTTGCAGGAGGTTCATACACCGTCTTGGTCACAGATATCGCTGATCCCAACAATACCTGTTCAACTGTTTCTACCTTTGAGATCTTCGACGACCAGGCACTTATCACGATCAGCAAGTTAGACATTGTAACAACTGATTTGACAAGTTGTGTAGCCAATAACGGGTCGGCGGTAGTTAGTAACGTGAGAGTGAATGGAAATCCAATCGGGACTGCCGGATTTGAGTTTGAATGGTTTGACAGTTCACTTACGTCAATTGCCGGCCCGGCCCCAGGCACAACCAGCCCTGGACTTGGAGCAGGACAATTCTTCGTGCAAGCATTAGACCCAGCCACAAACTGTACATCATCATTGGTAGAATTCACCATTGAAGATCTTACACAAACACCAGTTATATCTTTAATCAGGTTCACAAACCCTCAACGCTGTGATGGTAATAACACCTTGGGAAGCTTAACGGTAAGAGCCGACAATACCAGTAGCATTGACCCTGATTACGACTTTACATGGTATAATGGAGGCCAGCCTGTCGCCGGCCCTCCTATTGCTGTGGATAACGACGAAATCCTGAATCTGAATGCAGGTGATTACACTGTGGTAGTAACTAATCTAGTTACGGGGTGTAGCTCCGCAGAGACCTATACACTAACCACCGAAGTCGTGGAATTGGAGCTTAACGTTTCGTCCTCGCCAGTAACCAACTGTACTTCTGATAATGGCAGCATATTCGCTGCTGTTACGAACACCGCAGCCTCATACACTTATGATTGGTACATAGGCACTTCGGTTTCCGGGTCACCAGACTTTGTCGGCCAACGTATCGACAATCTTCCGGCTGGAGATTATACCGTGGTTGCCACCGATCAAAGTGATGCTTTCTGTACCGCAGGACCAAGAACAGTCAATATCGCTGAGAAATTCGATTCCATCGCCGTCGTCATTATGCTAGATGCTTCGTTGACAAATTGTGATCCATCAATACCGAATGGCCAACTAAGTGCAACAGCTAACGGCCAGGTGGATGGATTTACATTTGAATGGTTTGTGGGTACGAATACTTCCGGGACAGCAGCAGCTACCGGGCCAATATTCGGTATGCTAGCTGCTTCTACCTACACAGTGCTGGTAACTGATAATCTAACTGGATGTACGTCCACTGCTTCACTTGACGTACCTACAGAAACGGTACCAGTACCGACACCAGATGTTACCGTTGTTGCCAATCGAACCAGCTGTCTCGTTCCGAATGGCTCGCTACTGGCTACGGTTAATGGGCAAACTTCTGGATACAGATTTGATTGGTACACTGGTACCAATACATCTGGTACCCCTGACTTGTCAGATCCGCGCTACAGTGGATTGGACGTGGGAACTTATAGTGTCATTGCTACTGACCTCACCACGGGGTGTGTTTCACCACCGGCGACAGGAGATATTCTTGATTTAACTATCATTCCAGACTTTACCGTTGAAACTACTAACGAGGTCTGTGAATTAATGAATGGAACTGCGACTGTCGGGTTCATTCCCGGAGTTAATATTACCAGGATTGATTGGGACATTAACGGGGTGATAGTCAATGGGCCACGGGTAACCGGTCTTGCCGCTGGCGATTACAATGTAACAGTTTTCGGACTTGGTGGATGTTCACTCACCAGAACGGTAACTATTGGCACCGATATAAATGTATTCAACGGTTTGTCACCAAATGGAGATGGTCAAAACGATTTCTTCATTGTTGATTGTCTGGAGCAGTTTGAAAACAACAATGTGAAGATTTTTAACCGATCTGGACAACTGGTCTATGAGGCAGATGGATACAATAACAGCGACATCAGCTTTAACGGAAGAGGTAATAGAGGCATCTATGTATTCGGAAAAGAAGTGCCGGATGGCACCTACTTCTTTGTTGTAGATAAAAGAGATGGGTCTGATCCGGTAAACGGATTCTTAGAACTTGTTAGATAATTTGGTATATTGCAAAAGGGTATGAAATTATTATTAAGGTCATTTTCTATTGTATTTATCCTTGTTTTTGGAAGTCAAATTTCATTTGGCCAACAAAGACCTGTATATTCTCAGTACCTATTCAATGCTTTGGCCATTAACCCGGCATTTGCCGGCAGTCAGGATCAGTTCAGTTCAACAGCCATTTATCGCGATCAATGGGTAAACTTTCCTGGAGCTCCTACTATCCAGACACTAAGTGCAAATACAGCTTTTGCCAAAAAGAAAATAGGTGTTGGTTTCGTACTGTCCAATGATCAGGTTGGCGTACACAATAATGTAGGTCTCTACCTCAGCTATGCTTACCGCATAAGATTTCAAAGAGGAGTTCTCGCTATGGGATTACAAGCGGGATTTAACAATCTGAAATCCGATTTTTCAGAACTGAACATCAAAGATCTTAATGATCCAAACTTATCCGGAATCTTCAATAAATTCAATCCGAACTTTGGAACTGGCGTTTTCTATGTTAATGACGTCTTTTACGCCGGTGTGTCAATTCCATATTTACTCAACAACAAAGTATTTCAAGGTGATGACTTCCTAACTCAAGCCCGGGAAAGAAGAAATTACTTCATCACCGCCGGTCGCGTTTTCGATCTCAATGAGGACATGCAAATCAAGCCCTCAACACTAGTCAGGATGCAAGAACAAGCACCACTAGGGGTAGATCTAAATCTGCAGTTGATATTTAGGCAGATCATTAGCTTGGGTTCTTCCTATCGATTTGGTGATTCGATGATATTCAATTTCGAACTGCAAATGAATGAGAATTTTAGGATTGGTTATGCTTATGAGTGGACTTTATCAGCTATCGGTGACTTCTCCCGTGGTTCTCACGAGGTAATGATCAACTATCGATTTGATATTCCGGGACTTAACCGGTCTATTGAATGTCCTACCTTCTTTTAAGGAAGGCTTTTTTCTTTACTCCAGGCAGTTTAGCCTAAAAGAGCAGCCAGATATTCTATAGTTAATAATTTATTGAATTATTTTTAGGTGATAACTAACAAATAATCTAAGAATTACATTTTAAATTCATAAGTTTGCTGGAACAAAACTAAGATTCGGTATAAACTAAATAATATAGGTTACCTTAATTTAGTTTTAATAATATAATTGTGTTGTTGATATCCAATAAGTTAGCACAATTACCGAGCAAATAAGGAATGCAAATGCTGAAATTGCTCAAAGTCGGAGTTTTACTGTCACTACTAACCTCTCTTGCCTCCGCCCAGGAGTTGCCGGTTTTTAGGCACCATTTCATGAACCCCTATCTCTACAACCCGGCCTATGCTGGAAGTGAAGGAAAGGGCGCATTGTTCCTAACGCATCGCAGACAATGGGTGGGAATAAATGAGGCCCCGGTTACGAGCAATCTTAGTTATCACACCCCGCTATCAAAAGGTCTTTCATTTGGGCTCAATATATCCAACGACGAGCGAGGTATTTTCAATTCCAGCACCGGCTTGGTGACATTTGGCTATATGTTACCTTTGGGGAAAACTCATTTTATCCGATTTGCACTATCGGGTGGAATAGGAATCAACTCCACAGACCTCAGCTTCATCTCGTCGTTGCCTGTACCAGCCGACCCAGCTGCTACCACGCTGCTAGATAACAACACCTATCTAGATGGCAACTTTGGCATCTCGTACCATGTTGGTAATTTTAATATTGGTCTGGCCTTACCACGAATATTCAGAACGCAGATAGTTGATATTGAGAGCTTTGATGTTGGGGATGTTTCACCAACTGATGATATGATCTTTAACGTGAACTATCGTCAATACCTGGCCAACGACAATTTTGTTTTTGAACCTAGACTTTATTACAGGTACTCACAAAATGAGGATGAGAATCAATTTGAAGCAATTGGCATTCTTCACATCAAAAATGCCATGTGGATTGGAGGTTCATACAGGCAAGATTTAGGTTTAGCGGGCTTATTAGGATTCAAATTCGCCAATAGCATGGCTTTGGGATATTCGATTGGTATCGGACCTTCTGATTTTGGAGGTTTTGATAATGCCTCACACGAAATACAGCTTGGAATAGCCTTCGGTAAAGCGAAGAAAAGGAAGACCGAGCAATATTACTCCTTCATCGATTTGCATCGGGAGTTTCCGCCTACAGATATAATGCTAACATCAACTGAGGTGGATGAGAACGTAAATCCGAGAACAGAAGTTGGCACATTGAGTACCACTGATGAAGATGGCGGAAACCACACTTACAAGCTAGTGAGAACGGGGGACTACAGAAGTTTTAATATTCGTAGGGACAGGCTAAGAGTAACGAGGTCGCCAAACTACGAGGAGAAGAGTAGTTATAGCATTACTGTAGAAACTAAAGACGAGGACGATCTCACCTTCCAAAAAGAATTTACCATTACCGTGAAAAATGTTATTGACGACGACGAGGTGGTTGATGAACCCGCAACGGAAGAACCTGAGCCAACTCCAGTTAATGATCCAGTTGTCAACAATCCGGACACTACCCAAAATGTTACGGAAGAGCCAGAAATAGAGCCAGAGACCGAACCAGTTAAAGAGCAGGAGCCGGAACCAGAGATTGAACCAGAACCGGAGCCAGAACAAGAACCAGTGGTGGTACCCAACCCTACCCCAATCGATAATCAGCTGGAAGATGAGCCTCCCGTAATTGTCAAACGCGGCGACCACAGATTAGAGCTACCACTGGGTCATTATGTGATTGTGGGAGCCTTTAGCCAACTAGAGAATGCGCAAAATTACAGCGATAGGTTATTCCAAATGGGCTTCAAAGGATCATTCGGCTACCTAACGGAAAAACAACTTTATTACGTTCACCTTCTTCTTACGGATACTCCTGAGAAAGCCAGGGCAGAAAGAGATCGTTTAAGACAAAACTCCTTGTTTAGAGAGGCCTGGTATCTCTGGGTACAATAGGTTACCATTTCACCTGTTTATCCATTAATTTAATGGGAACTTGACCCATGCGACGAATTGCATCTATTCTAATATCGCTTCTCTTGTATGGTGGCATTACGAATGCACAATCATTTGATGATTGCTTCACTCCGCAGATTATTAATCAGTCTCGTGTAAGCATCTGTGTAGGGGAAGTGGTGCGTCTACGAGCCAGCAAGTCTGTTAATGTCAACTACATCTGGACTAAGAATAGGGAGGTAATAAAATCTAGCCGGGAGCCATTTCTGGATGTGGATGAGGAGGGACTCTATACGGTTACAGCAGTTAATCGTACCTCTCGCTGCGAAACAAGTGCCAATGAATCTGTATCCGTTCGATTTAGAAACAAGAAGAAACCAGATATTCAGATTAAGGCATCTAATCAAGCTATCTTGCAAGGGGAAGTTGTCCAACTGCAAGCATCCGGCGCGGTTATGTACAGTTGGGATGCGCAAGAAGGGCTAGATAACCTCTTTGGACATACCACAATGGCATCTCCCCTATCCACAACCACTTACAGCGTAGTAGGTACCGATAAGTACGGCTGTTCTTCGGCGGCTGCTATTACTATTGAGGTGAATTTCGGCTCTTCCCTTCTGGCCCAAAAATCTTTTTCACCAAACGGCGATGGCGTCGAAGACCACTGGAAAATTACCGGAATTCAAAATTTTCCAGAGTGTGAAGTCAAAGTATTTGACGACGGAGGTACAACGGTCTTTGAGGCACAACCATACAAGAACAATTGGGACGCCAATCTAGAAGGTCGACCTCTGCCGGAAGGCAGTTACTATTTCATCATCAAATGCAACAGCGCAATCGCCCAATCCGGCACTTTGCAGCTTACCAGGTAAATAAAGCATCAAACGGTGTTTTTTTGATTTGCACTGGACGTTATCTTAGCCATCAGATAAATACTGGCTTTTGAAAATAGCTGCTATTGATATTGGATCAAATGCCATCAGGCTCCAAATAACCAATGTTCTGGAATATGAAGGTAAGGTCGACTTCAAAAAGATAGAGTATATCAGATTTCCCCTTAGGCTTGGTCATGACGTTTTTAACGAAGGCAAGATCAGCGAAAAAAGCTTTCGGAAGTTTAAGAAGCTAATGCACACCTTCAAATTGCTTCTTGAACTCTATGAGGTTGATGATTATATGGCCTGCGCCACTTCTGCCATGAGGGAGTCCTCCAATGGGCAGCAAATTGTAGATGAAGTAGAGAACGACCTTGGACTAAGGATTGAGATTATCGATGGAAATGATGAGGCCTCAATAATTAATAAGGCTATTTTCAGATATCTCGATACACACAGTTTTCTTCATATTGACGTGGGAGGTGGTAGCACTGAACTTACATTTTGGAAAAACTCGGAGAAGTCTGGAGCCAAGTCGTTTAAGATAGGCTCTGTCAGGAAATTGGAGCACCTCGACTCCCCTGAGATTTGGGAGTCGATGAAACATTGGGTTGAGCAGCAAAAAGTGAATCACCCCGGTATTACCGCCGTTGGTACAGGGGGAAATATCAACAAATTGTATGAATTGGCGGGACTTGCGCAACCTGAGAAACTGTCTTTAGAAAATGCCCGTACTGTGAGAGAAATGCTCTTACAGCACAAAGAGGATTACCGAATTAATGTTCTGAGGTTAAACCCCGATAGAGCAGATGTTATTATTCCTGCATCCGAAATCTACATTGAAGTTATGGAATGGGCAGGTGCTCAAGAGATAATAGTGCCAGATGTGGGCTTAAAAGATGGGATATTACAATCCCTTTATTACAAGCTAAAAAGCCAGCAGGAGCTATTCTAGCCTAGATATCGACGTTGGCATATTTGGCGTTCCTTTCTATGAAATCCCTGCGAGGAGCCACTTCATCACCCATAAGCATAGAAAACAAATGGTCAGCTTCTGCGGCAGACTCGATTGTAACTCGCTTAAGGCTCCTTGTTTCAGGATCCATTGTGGTACCCCACAGCTGCTCTGGGTTCATCTCCCCCAAACCCTTATAGCGTTGAACATTTACTGACTCAGTATTGCCATCTGGAGCAAGCTCATTTACGAATTGTTCACGTTGTTCCTCAGACCAGCAGTATCTGGATTCTTTCCCTTTCTTTACCAGGTACAACGGAGGCAAAGCAATATACAGGTAGCCGTTCTCAACTATTTCTCGCATATAACGGAAGAAGAAGGTCAGAATTAGTGTGCGAATATGGCTGCCATCCACATCAGCATCAGTCATGATAATAATTTTATGATAACGTAACTTGGCTGTATTCAGCGCCTTATCGTCATCCTCCGTGCCAAAGCTCACCCCCATTGCGGTGATCATATTCTTGATCTCCTCGTTCTCGTAGATCTTGTGCTCCTGAGCTTTCTCAACATTTAAAATCTTGCCCCTCAATGGCAAAATAGCCTGAAAATTTCGGTCTCTTCCCTGCTTAGCTGACCCTCCAGCAGAATCTCCCTCAACTAAGTACAACTCGCAAATGGTCGGATCGTTATTTGAGCAGTCGGCTAATTTCCCGGGCAGGCCTGTTCCAGTGAGCACGTTTTTACGCTGAACCATTTCGCGAGCCTTCCTCGCCGCATGGCGGGCTTGGGCTGCCAGAACCACTTTTGCTACTATTTGCTTGGCTTCCTTGGGGTTCTCTTCCAGGTAATACTGGAGTTTCTCACTAACACAGGTATCAACCGCACCCATAGCGTCGGAGTTACCCAATTTGGTCTTGGTTTGCCCTTCAAACTGAGGCTCAGCTACTTTCACTGATATCACTGCAGTAAGACCTTCCCTGAAGTCGTCGCCGCTGATATCTACTTTAACCTTTTCCAGTTGGCCAGACTTTTCGGCATAGGACTTTAGTGTTCTGGTCAGTGCCCTACGGAATCCGGAAACATGAGTTCCACCTTCAATGGTGTTGATGTTATTTACATAAGAAACAACATTTTCCGTAAAAGAAGTATTGTAGCTAAGCGCAACCTGTACTGGAATTTCTCCCTTGTCAACATCAATGTAAATGGGATTTGAGATCAGTTTTTCCCGAGACGAGTCAAGGTAGTCAACAAACTCACTTAAACCACCCTCCGAGTAGAACTCCTCTCTCCTGCCCTCATCGTTCTCGTCCTTATCGCGTTTGTCGGTAAGTATTAGCTTAATTCCAGCGTTCAAATAAGCTAATTCTCGCAAACGACTTGCAACAGTTTCATAGTTGTATTCTGAAACGATGAAAATATCGTCATCTGGTTTAAAATCAATCTGAGTACCGGTATGATCTACTTTACCAACTTCTTTAACGTCATACTTTGGCACTCCCCTCTCATACTCTTGCTGGAAAATCTTCCCATTTCTGTACACCGTAGCCTTCAGCGACTTCGACAAGGCATTTACACAGGAGACTCCAACACCATGCAATCCACCTGATACTTTGTATGTGTCTTTGTCAAACTTTCCTCCAGCATGTAGCACCGTCATTACAACCTCCAATGCTGATCGCTTCTCCTTCTCATGTAAGTCAGTGGGAATACCTCTTCCATCATCTAAGACGGTTATTGAGTTGTCCTCGTTGATGGTAACGTTTATCTCGGAACAGTGCCCAGCAAGGGCCTCATCTATGGAGTTATCCACGACCTCCCAGACCAGGTGATGCAAGCCCTTGACTCCTACATCACCAATGTACATCGCCGGGCGTTTTCTTACTGCTTCTAAACCTTCTAAAACCTGTATATTTCCCGCAGAATAGTCGTTCTGAGGGCTATTTTTCTTTTCTGCCATTAACTCAAAATCAAGGCCCAAAAGTACAAAAAAAAAGGCAGAATCTTGAAGGTAAAAAGCCCTTTCAATTTTATAACTAATTCTTTAGTTTTACATCAGTATGAAGTACCCAGTTATCGCTGTCCTGATAGCTTTTTTGACCCAATCCGGCCTCAGCATGGCCCTAAGTTTCGGCCAGGATAAGGACATTGAAAAGCAAATTCAATCTAAGCTTAAGACGGCAAAACCCGGTGACACAATAACTGTCGTCACCAAGCCTACTCCTCGTCGTTTTAACGTCCGGCATAAGTTCGATTCTCTGAGGAAGGTTGCAGCACAAAGAGCAAAGCTGAGAGCACAAGAACGGTATAATTGGCTTTTAGCAAATACCCGCAAGGATACCATAAAATCACTGAACCTATCCTGGTTAGAATTGTCAGAAATTCCATCTTTAGTTTATGAGTTTGAGAACATAAGATATCTCAACCTTGCTGGTAATAAGATCAATAAACTTCCGAAGGAACTAAAGAGATTACAATCCCTGCGAAGAATTAGCCTAAAAGAAAATCGCTCAGATAAGAACAAAATTCGTTTTAAGAAGATACCACAAGTCGAGGTGCTCAATCTTCATGACAATCAACTTGCAAAGCTCCCCCGATCTGTAAGAAAGTTTAAGTCCTTGAAAGAACTTGATCTCAGCGATAACAACTTCAAGCGGATACCGAAACGGTTGAAGCGTAATAAAAATTTGGAAAAGCTTACGATGAGTGAGAATTGCCTGATCCTTGACGGCCAAAAACTGTCCTGGCTAAGTCGGTTAAGGTCTCTGAGATTGAATAAGTGCGATATTAACTACTTCACACCCAATCTCTTTCAATTGACGGAGCTAGAGGAGCTACAGTTAGCTGAAAATAGCATCCGGGAAATACCTGCCGAAATCGCTCATTATCAGAAAATGGAAGTACTCTCTCTGTACAAAAACCAAATCGAGCGTATCTCAGATTCGTTTTATGAGCTGAAGTCTCTGATAGAGGTAGACCTGTACTATAACAAATTGAACCAGATATCTCCAAAGATTTCCCAATTAGAGAACCTGCGCATTCTCTATCTCTCTCATAATAACCTTTATGATATCCCTGCTAATCTTGGTGATATCTCTAAGTTGGAAGAACTCTACCTACATCATAATAAACTCTCTTACGTTCCGGCCATTAGCAACCTCAAGCGTCTGAGAGTTCTTCACCTTAACCATAATTTCCTGAACACCTTCCCAGATGATATTTTGGAATTAAATGAGCTTCAAGATCTGGATTTTGCTCACAACGACATTACTCGGGTGCCAACTGAGATCACACAGCTCAATAAGCTGAGGCTTTTATTTTTTCAAAACAATCCTATTGAAAAGAATTACGCCGAGGAGTTGGCGGAAATAATTTCCCATTTCCAGGCGAAGGGTATATCAGTGAATTACAGCGATCAATAAGCCCCTACCGAGAGCATGACCAGTGTGCAGGCGTTTATGGTTTCTATTCCCTGGCTCCGGGCCAAAGCTTCAAGTCCTAGATTTTCCGCCCCAGGATTAAAGATAATACGCTTGGGTTTCATCGAAAGTAGATATTGGTGCCAGGGCTGGAGATTTCTCTCAGCAACGTATAGTGTAATCACTTCAACTTCTTTATCAATCTGAGGCTGGCTACGGATATCCAGGATATCTATGCCTGCCACGCTGCCTCTCTTAATGCCTATTGGAACTACCTCGTGTCCTTCTTCTAATAGCCTATGCACTGCCTTGTAGGAGTATCTTGAAGGATTGGGACTAGCCCCTACTACCATTGTCAACATCTGGTCCTTGTTAAACTGTTATCGTCTTCTTAAGCCAAATACGTATCCAACATTTACGCCCAGCCTTAGTGCCAAAGGCAACTTGCCCTTGGGTACGTTGTCAAATGCCGCCTCATTCTCAGGGGTTGGAGCAAAATCCCGGTCAAAATTCCTGTA
>JANQPQ010000003.1 GCA_028285445.1 Cyclobacteriaceae bacterium
CTTCATTAACTACTTCTTCATTAACTACTTCTTCATTAACTACTTCTTCATTAACTACTTCTTCATTAACTACTTCTTCATTAACTACTTCTTCCGAACCAATGTCCTTATTGATTAATTCACCATTGATCTCCTCCTTTAGGGCTGATTCTTCAGTAACTACTTCTTGAGTTGGTAATTCCCCGTTTGCAGTATCTTCATTACTCACGTCTTCGCTGATCTCTTGACCAGGTTCGACATTTTTTGCTTCACCTGCGGAATGCTCATTGGGAATGGTAGCGCCTCTATCCGTATCTTGTTGCGGATCTTCCTGCTCAGTATTGGCGTTGGCTTGCCCTATGTCGTGGCGTTCGTTTTGCATTGACCTTATCTTACTAGCCTATAACTACATTAAAGCGAAAATCATTTAGTTCATTCGTGGGTCAATCGGGTATTTGGAAAACATCTCAAACCTACCACCCATATCTTTTAAAACCACTTGCCACAACTCATCTGGTTCGGCATTGAAAAGCAACTTAGAATCAGGTTCTCTCGCAACAATCCACGAGTTTTCTTCAATTTCTTTGTCCAACTGCCCTTTTCCCCAACCTGAATAACCCAGGAAGAATCTGAAAGTGGTGGAATCCACCTGGCCAGTGTCTATCATCGCAATCACCTGCTCAAAATTGCCTCCCCAGTACAAACCTTTAGCAATTTCTATTCCATCCTCGATTTTATCTCCAAGACGATGCAAAAAATGCAGGGTATCCTGTTGTACGGGGCCTCCAACGTAAAGTTTTTCCTGGCTACTTGGTGCTTCATCAACCACGTCTTCAAAGACTAAATCCGATGCTTTGTTCATAACAAAGCCAAAAGACCCCTCATCGTTGTGCTCACAAAGTAATATCACCGTTCTCTCAAAATTGGGATCTGGTAAAAATGGCTCAGATATCAACAACCGTCCTCTGGCTGGCTCTAAATCATTTCGGTAGCTAAAGTATTCTTCCATTAATGCAGACTCGCTTTAATTGGCATAGTTGCTAATACTTCCGATTCAATCTCATTGAGTTCATTGAGGCGGTTATAAACGTCGTCTTCCTTAAAGTAAACTAATGCCATTTTGACAAAAATATTGCCATGTTTTGCCTCTGATGCCCACAAATTGTGATAAAAGGTCTTTAAATCCTGGTCTTCCACATTTTCATAAACCAGGCGAAATCGCTCAGCACCTCGGCACTCAATAATTGATGCCAAGAGTAGCCTGTCCATAAACCTTTCTTCCTTAGACGATCGGCACCGATCTACTAGTTGCTTCACATACAAATCTTGCCCAATTTCCGACGGCAATGACACCCCCCTCTTGACTAATATTTCATATACGTCCCGAAAGTGTTCAAGTTCTTCAATACCGGTTTCAATTAGCTCAGGAATAATCTCCAAGCGGTCAGGATACTTCGCTACGAAACTCATTGCCATAGCTGACGCCTTTCTCTCGCAATTGGCATGATCTTGCAAAAAACTGTTGAAATCTTCCATTACTGCACCAACCCACTGTGGGCTGCTTGCGGTGGCAAGCTCCAGGCTATACTTCATTCCAAATACTCTAAATCTGAAGCATGAAAGGTAATTTTAAAGTAGTTCAAAACAAATCTTAACTACGTATTTAATACATTTGAAAGCAGCAATAATAACCACGTGAGTAAGCTAGCTGATATACGATCGGAATATTCCAAACAAGAGTTGTCCAAAGCATCCATCAACAAAAATCCAATCTTACAATTCAATAGCTGGTTTAATGAATGCATGGATTCTGAAGTTAGCGAACCGACCGCCATGCACTTAGCCACAGCCACTAAGGATGGTAGGCCCTCATCCCGAATTGTACTGCTAAAAGAAGTGACTGATGAGGGGTTCGTATTTTACACTAATTACCAAAGTCGAAAGGGGCTGGAGTTGGAACAAAATCCACATGCCAGCATTTGCTTCTTTTGGCAAGAGCTGGAGAGGCAGGTGAGGGCTGAAGGTTTTGTGGAAAGGACAGACCCAGATATCTCCAATGGTTACTTTGCATCCAGACCAAGGGGAAGTCAAATTGGTGCCTGGACTTCACCCCAGTCGAATGTAATTAAGAACAGAACTATTCTTGAAGAAAGAGAAAAGCAGATTGCTGAAAGATTTGACAATAAGGAAGTTCCAAGACCGGCTCAGTGGGGAGGCTACGTTCTGTTTCCAACAACTATAGAATTCTGGCAAGGTCGACCAAATCGTCTTCATGACCGCATCAGATACCACCTAAACGATGGCGGGGATTGGGTAGTTGACCGTCTGGCACCATAGCAAATGGCCCTGAGTACCTACCTCGATCGCTACAGCTATCCACAAACATTCATTACTTCAGTACCAGCTCCAGACCTGGGCATTATTGTTACTATTCCCTGCTATAATGAGCCCTCCCTTCACGAGGCATTGGAATCTTTAGGAAACTGTAAAAAGCCACAATGTTCTGTGGAGGTAATCATTGTTATAAATTGTGCAGAGGATGCAAGTGATAGTATAAGATCTCAAAACCTGCGGAGTTTGGAAAGAGCGACGGCATGGGCTGAAGGCAACAGTCGTTCCTGGCTGGAAGTTCATCTGATTCTAATTGACAATATGCCGGCAAAACAGGCCGGCGTGGGTTTAGCTAGAAAGATCGCTATGGATGAAGCAGTGAGAAGATTCGAAAGCCTCGGCAACCGACAAGGTATCATCACTGGTTTTGACGCCGATTGTACTTGCGATGAAAACTACTTTCGCGCAATCGAAAACTACTTCATCAGTAATTCTAAGTCCCCTGGGGCCTCAATCCATTTTGAGCATCCCATGAGTGGCGATGAAGATCAAAATATCTATGCCGGCATTATCGGATATGAACTGCACTTAAGGTATTATGTAAACGCTTTGCGTGCAACAGGACACCCCTCCTCTTTCCAAACTGTAGGTTCTTCCATGGCGGTAACAAGCTGGGCTTATCAGAAACAGGGTGGAATGAATAAACGGAAAGCGGGAGAGGATTTCTACTTCCTACAGAAAATTATAGCCCTTGGTAACTATGGAGAAATAACGGACACTGTAGTCTTCCCTTCACCCCGACCGTCAGACAGAGTCCCATTTGGAACCGGCAAGGCAATTAACAATTGGTTGCAATCCACAGACAGCGAGTATCTCACATACAACCCTTCTTTGTTTTGGGAGCTAAGCAACTTCATAAAACTAATCCCAAACTTCTATGATGCCAGTGAATCTCAGATCAAGACATACTTGAAGCGACTTCACCCCATTACACAGCGCTTTCTGGAGGAGAAACACGTCTTCAAAGAAATTAATATTTCTCGGGCCAACGCAGCATCGATAGAAACATTTATCAAACGGAGCTTCCAATGGTTTGATGGCCTCAAAGTCTTACAGTTTATTCATTACGGAACCGACGAAGGGTTCCCGAAGGTTTCAGCAAAGGAGGCAGTATTAGATCTCTTCCCGGGCCAATTTCCTGATTGCGAAAAGGATCCACGAAGCTTGCTATTGGCAATGCGAAAAGCTGATAGGGCTAGACTAAATGTCCCAGGTCAGTTACTCCCATAGTACGGTCTACGGTAAAGCCTTCGCCGTAGGTTTTGCCAATCACCACTCCAAACTCAATGGCTCGAGATTCTACTAGTTTCATAAAATTCTGTGATGATATAAAAGTAGAAGGCTCATCACTTTGAGGATCATAAAATTGTGATGCAAAGCACTCAATAGCTTTCATCTTAACATCCCAGTAGTCGGTTATATCTACCACGAAATCTGGATTAAGGTAACTGCTTTGGATGTAATGATACATCCGATTCGGTCGCCAGGCCTCCAGATTTTCGCCATCAACGTTGGTTTCGATTTTTGGCAATCCCGATAAGAAAAAGGCTTCTTTGCATAGTTGCGATGCCCTTCCGTGGTCAGGATGACGATCTGCCACAGCATTTGCCAGAACGATGTTTGGTTGAAATTTTCTAATTACCTTAATTATCTCAAGTTGGTGGTCGCGGTCGTTCTTGAAAAAGCCATCATCGAATCCCAAGTTTTCTCGTACGCTAAGTCCCATTGCTTGCGCTGCGGCTTCTGCTTCCTTTTGTCGAATATCAGCATTGCCCCTGGTTCCCAATTCTCCCCTGGTTAAATCAACAATTCCAACCTTCCGCCCCATATTTACATGTGCGGCAATTGTCCCTGCGGCGCATAGCTCCGCGTCATCAGGATGAGCAGCCAAAACCAGTATATCAAGTTTCATAATTACCTCTTAAACAAAGAAACGCCCAAATATAGGGCGTTTCATCTCAAAAATATTAAGTACAATACCAATCTAAACTGCCTCTAGCTCTTTGGCTGCTAGAAATTTCTCTGCATCCAGCGCGCCCATGCAACCAGTACCCGCGGCAGTTACAGCCTGTCGATAAATTTTATCAGCTGCATCGCCTGTAGCAAATACGCCCTCTACATTTGTTTTTGATGAACCTGGTTGCACCTGAATGTAACCTGTATCATCAAGATCAAGATAGTCTTTAAAGATCTCGGTATTAGGTGTATGGCCAATGGCCAAGAAAAAGCCCTGGACGGACAACTCCTTCTTCTCTCCGGTTTGGTTATTCACTACCCTTACTCCTTCAACCTGATCTCCGCCCAATATCTCTTCCGTCTCTGTGTTCCAGAGTATTTCTATGTTAGGCGTGTTCTCCACCCTTTTCTGCATAATCTTGGAAGCTCTCATTTCGTCCCTTCTAACAATGAGGTAAACCTTGGGGCAAAGGTTTGCCAAATATGTTGCCTCCTCGGCGGCTGAGTCGCCACCACCTACAACTGCTACATCCATGCCTTTGTAGAAGAAGCCATCACAAACCGCGCAGGCTGACACTCCCTTATTGGCAAATTTTTCTTCTGATGGAATCCCAAGATACTTGGCAGCCGCTCCGGTAGATATAATTACAGACTCCGCGGTGATCTCATGTTTTTCGTCAACGATAGCCTTATGGGGATACCCTGAGAAGTCAACCGAGGTCACCATTCCGAATCGGATGTCGGTACCAAATCGTTCAGCTTGTTTCTGCAGGTCAGTCATCATCTGTGGCCCGTTTATTCCATCAGGGTAGCCAGGGAAATTCTCCACATCATTAGTAATTGTTAGTTGGCCACCGGGCTGTCCACCGGTATATAGCACTGGGCTTAGGCCAGCTCTTGCTGCATAAATAGCGGCAGTATATCCCGCAGGGCCAGACCCAATAATTAATACTTTTACGTTCTCCTGTGTCATCTTTATTAGTTGATAATAATTGTAACTTTTATTATTACGTTTATTCCTTCGGTAAAGTTCCCTAAAAAAAAAGGTCTCACCGAGACCTTCTATATTTTCAAAATCAGATCTTACAACTATCCTAAGTAAGGCTTTAAAGCTTTACTTCTAGATGTATGTCGTAAACGTCTGATTGCTTTCTCTTTGATTTGTCTCACCCGCTCCCTGGTGAGGTTAAACTTCTCTCCTATTTCTTCCAGGGTCATAGAATGTTCTCCGTTAAGGCCAAAGTAAAGTGTAATCACATCAGCCTCTCTTTGAGTTAGCGTAGACAATGCTCTTTGCACCTCTCTTCTCAATGAGTCGTTCATGAGGCCAGAGTCAGGCGTTTCCTCTGAATCATTCTCCAAAACGTCAAGTAGACTGTTCTCCTCACCTTGCACGAATGGAGCATCCATCGATACGTGTCTTCCAGAAATCTTCATAGTATCCACAACTTCCGCAGTGGTTACATCAAGCACTTCTGCTAACTCATCCGGAGAAGGCTCCCGCTCATATTTTTGCTCGAGTTCCGAAAAGGTCTTTGAAATCTTGTTGAGAGAGCCAACGCGATTGAGAGGCAGTCTAACAATTCTACTTTGTTCGGCCAAGGCCTGAAGAATTGATTGTCGAATCCACCATACTGCATAAGAGATAAACTTAAAACCCCTGGTTTCGTCGAAGCGTTGGGCTGCCTTTATCAGCCCGAGATTACCTTCATTGATCAAATCTCCTAAGGAAAGACCTTGATTTTGGTATTGCTTCGCCACCGAAACAACAAATCTCAGATTGGCTTTTGTCAGTTTTTCAAGAGCCAGCTGATCCCCAGCTCTTATACGCTTTGCCAGATCGACTTCTTCGTCGGGAGTTAGTAAATCAACTTTGCCTATTTCTTGGAGGTACTTGTCTAGAGATTGGCTTTCTCTATTGGTGATCTGCTTGCTGATCTTGAGCTGTCTCATTCAGTGTTTTTGCTCTTCGGAATGACAGAAAAATATTACTTTACTGTGTAATTTAAATCATTCAATAGCAAAACAAGGACAAACTCCTCAAAATATTTACAAGCCTCTTTCTACTACTTATTGGATTCTTCCTTTTCCGGTTTTGGTAGTAAGGCCTTTCTCGACAGTCTGAATTTACCAGTCTTTTGGTCGACACCAATCAGCTTTACCTGGATGTCTTCACCAATCTCTAAAATACCATCCATGCTCTCTACTCTTTCCCATTTGATTTCCGAGATATGTAGCAGACCATCCTTACCAGGCAGGAATTCCACAAAAGCTCCAAAGGGCAGAACAGATTTCACTTTGCCTTCATAAACCTCACCTACATCAGGTACAGCAGTTATAGCCTTGATCCTACCCATGGCATCGTCCATAGAAGCCTGATCAGTTGCAAATACGCTTACAACACCGCCTTCTTCTACTTCTTCAATAATCACTGTCGCTCCAGTTTCGTTCTGGATTTCCTGAACAACCTTACCACCAGGCCCAATCACAGCGCCAATCATTTCTCGTTCAATCTTAATAATTACAGATCGTGGCGCGAACGGCTTAAGATCAGGCTTAGGCTCAGCCAGGGTTTTCTTCATTTCATTTAGAATATGAAGTCTACCTTCGTTGGCCTGCTGCAGCGCAGTCTTTAGAACGTCATATGACAAGCCATCAACCTTTATATCCATCTGACAAGCAGTGATTCCTTTTTCAGTACCGGTCACTTTGAAATCCATGTCACCGAGGTGGTCTTCGTCACCAAGAATATCTGATAGAATAGCGTAGTTTCCAGTTTCAGCATCAGAAATCATTCCCATGGCAATACCAGAAACAGGAGCTTTTATTTTGATACCAGCATCCATTAGTGCCAATGAACCGGCACAAACTGTAGCCATGGAAGAGGATCCATTTGATTCCAGGATGTCAGATACGATTCGGATTGTATATGGATTATCTTCTTCTGCCGGAAGCACTTTTTTCAAAGCTCTTGAAGCCAGGTTGCCATGACCCACTTCTCTTCTGGCTGGGCCTCTATTGGGCTTTACTTCGCCGGTTGAAAAGCCCGGGAAGTTATAATGAAGAATGAACTTGCTAAAGCTCTTTTCAAGAGCAAGGTCTAGCATTTGCTCATCCAGCTTAGTTCCCAGAGTTACCGTAGTCAGAGATTGAGTTTCACCTCTTGTGAACACGGCAGAACCGTGAGTTGAAGGTAGATAATCTACTTCACTCCAAATTGGGCGCACCTCATCAAGCTGTCTTCCATCCAATCGGGTTCGGTCGTTTAGCACCAAATCTCTAGAGGCCTTTTTCTGAACTTCTTTGAAGTACTTTCCTACCAAGTCCAGGTCGATCTCATGTTCCTCAGGGAGACTGTCCACATACTCATCCCAGATAGCTCCGAAAGCCTCTCCTCTTTCCTTCTTATTGGCAATAGCCTGCTTAGCAACAGCAAGCATCTTGTCGTAGTATGTATCGTGAATAGACTGCCTTAGTTCTTCATCACTGGTCTCGTGATTGTACTCTCGTTTTTCTGTGCTTCCAACTTCTTCAGCCAGTTCTATCTGAACTTTGCACTGATCCTTAATAGCTTCGTGACCAATTTCTATGGCCTTGATCATGTCGTCCTCGCCAATCTCACTCATCTCACCCTCTACCATGAGAATGTTCTCTAAGGTACCGGCAACAATCATGTCTATGTCAGACTCGGCCTTCTGAGCACCAGTGGGGTTAACAATGAATTCACCATTTACTCGGCTAACGCGAACTTCAGATATTGGTCCATTGAATGGTATATCAGAAACGGCCAACGCAGAAGATGCCGCTAGTCCGGCCAGGGCATCAGGAAGTGCTTCCGGATCTCCTGATATCAGGCTAATATTAACTTGAGTATCCGCGTGGTAGTCATCTGGGAACATAGGCCTAATAGCCCTGTCTACAATTCTGCAGATCAATATTTCATAGTCAGAAAGTCTTCCTTCTCTTTTCAAAAATCCACCAGGAATTCTTCCGGCAGATGCAAATTTTTCTTGATAATCAACTGATAGCGGAAGGAAATCAACTCCTTCCATGGCCTCTTTCTTAGAGACTACAGTTGCAAGCAACATGGTGTTGCCCATTCTAACCACAACAGAGCCGTCGGCTTGCTTGGCTAGTTTTCCAGTTTCAATTGTTATTTCACGACCGTCATTGAGGGTTACGGTCTTAGTTATTACTTTACGTAGCATAATATTTTTATTATTAATATGGGGGGCTTGCCTGGTACGAACCAGGTTAGACAAAAACAGGGATTCTGTGAATCCCTGCGAATTTATTTTCTAAGATTGAGGTCGGCGATAATAGCCCTGTATCTCTCAATGTCTGTCTTGTGTAGAAAATCTAGTAGTCTTCTTCTCTTACCTACTAATTTCAGCAGCCCCGTTCTTGAGGAGTGATCTTTTTTGTTTTCCTTCAAATGCTCTGTTAAGTGGTTAATGCGATAAGTAAACAGCGCAATTTGAGATTCGGGAGAACCTGTATCCTCTTTTTTCTTCTGTCTCCCTTGAGCTTCAAATACTTCTTGTTTTTTCTCTTTCGTTAGATACATTATTTTTTCTTCACTTTCTTTTCAACCGCAAAGGTATTAAGGGTAAATGTATTTAACAAGACCCGCCTCTTTATTATTTATTGGCCGTTTTTGCTGAATCTGGTTCTGATTTTTGCCAGCGCCACCTGGTAAAAATCAGAATCGAAAAGCCGGGCATCGTGGCGGGCCTGACGGAGGAAGAAAAGCCCGACTGGTGTCAGTAGGAAGTTACTCATCCATACGCCGTAAAAAATCTCAATCTCTCCATTTTTTGCCCAATTTTCTCCAGTAATATAAAGCACATAGAATATGATAAAGAAAATGATGGAAAGCAGTACCGGAAACCCCAGGCCTCCTTTCTTGATTATTGCTCCCAAAGGAGCTCCTATTAGAAACATCACCATACATGCAAAGGCATGGGCAACCATTTTTCTGTACTGAATATTAAAAATAGTGAACTGCTTATTCTGGTATTGGATACGAGTATTCTGTGTATTGAGCCTTGTTTTGACCTGTCTGGCAACATTCAGGGCTATTTCCATACCCTTCCTTTTCGCAGCAGCCTCTGCAAATTGATTGTAAAGTCTAGTGGAATCTCCTTTAGAAAACATGGAATCGAGGTTTACGCTTGCCTCCAAAGTAGATATTCTCCTGGCCCTAACTTTGGCCCTGTTCATTTGATTCTTGGCCTCTACTGAATCCTCCATTCTTTGTTGCATCTCCGCCAAATCCAATGAGTCAAATTCACTTCGATAAGCTAATAGCCTGGCTGGTGGTTCGGGATTATGTTCACCCTTGAGGTGATAAGCAAAGAAACTTTTACTATTCCTGTAAACCTCATACTGCGCCTTATAGAGGTCATCAGTGATAGAATCAATGTCTGCTTTCAGCTGGTGAAAGTTGCGAGTCAATCGATCATTGGAAAAAAGCTCTTTTCTTGTCCTTTTCAAGTCGAAAGAAGATAGGTCGAAAACCATTTCGCTTTTGCTGAAGCTAACCCTGGTAAAAGGAACGATTTCATCATTGCGATAGATCTTCCTTTTACCTACTCCAGCCTCTTCAAAATGCGCCCCATTGAATAGCTCAAATTTTAAGAAGCGATCGTCCAGAATAGTATACATAATTCCCGAATCCGCTACTATCACTTCCTTGTTTCCAAGGCGGCCATTGTGGTCATAGATTATCAGCCCTTTGAGCGTTTTATCATCATCTAACTTTTCTTTGGCCTTAATGCTAAAATCAGGGATACCATTGTAGAAAGTGCCTTCCTTCAGATCCAGGGCCGGCTTTTGTTGCTTGATGTCATAAATAAGGCTATAGGCATTTAGAGCAGCTTGGGGTACCAAGTAGTTGTTTGAGAAGAAGGCCACAACAGTAAGGCAAGACACGAAAACAAAAATGGGCATTAAGGCCCTGGTAAGGGAAATACCTGCGCTTTTGATGGCTGTTAGCTCGGAATGCTCACCAAGATTGCCAAAGGTCATTAATGAGGAAAGCAATACGGCCAAGGGTAACGCTATAGGCGTATTGAATATTCCAAAGTAGAAGAACAATTCAGAAAGCACATCCCACCCTAAGTTCTTTCCCACCAATTCGTCGAAATACTTGGCAATTTGTATTACCAGCAGTATAAAAACGACGACAAAGAAGGTAAGGATAAAAGGGCCGATAAAAGCCTTGATTATGAGCTTATCGAGTCGCTTCATTCAACAGTATTAACAAAGGAAGGTTATGCAAAGATAGTGCAAGAAAACTACTAGCCGCCCACTATTTCCCGAAGGCTGTCGAGAAGGCCCTCCCAGAGATCCCTGATCTCTTCCTCATCTTCTATTTCTGAGTAGTCGGTGATCTGCAGAAAAGTAGCCTGGGTCAATTCGCTTTTTTCGATACGAATTTCAAAATAGGGAGGGTCATCATCATCGTCCCTGATGAATTCGAATTTTACAAAAGCATTGGTTCTATGTGAAACCATGCGAGCATAGTGATCTTCTCCCTCCCAAATGAAGTTGAAAATCTTATCCTCATTCACAGTTACATCATCGGCAAACCATTGCGCAAGGCCGCCAGCGGTGTATATGTAAGGATAAAGCATCTTTTGTGATGCATTGATTTCAAACTCCCCTACAAAATTCGTTTTGCTCATAACATCAATGTTTAAAATCTTTTCTAGAATCCCAAATTTTGGGAGTGAAATTACCATCTACTTTGGCCGTTTCAACAAATGGCCATTTACAAGGATATATTCAATTCTGCCATTGCGCTTCAATAGCAATGAGGGATTTGAGCCAATAGCGAGACTTTGATTTGTGGTCTTTGGCGTGCTACTATGCAGTCGTATGGTGGCTGGGGCCGTAAATGGTGAGTAATCCCCTAAAACCACAAAATCAGTATGGCCCTGCTTCCAGGTTAAATCGCCTGAGATAGCAGCAGCCGCAGAGCCATTTGCAAGCGGTTCTGCTCCGAATTTTCCAGCCTCCACTGCATACCCAGCGGCGTCAAATTCCTCATAAGACGAGGATGTGCTCAAATCACCTAAATCGCTAACCTGCCCCTTCAGGTAATAATTATCGCGCTGCTCATTTTCCAATTCCTGATATCTAAAAGCCACATCCCTTACAATACCCTCATACTTCACATTTCTAAGAATAAGATCATGCAATCCACCTCTGTTAGGAGGAATTGCGAAATAAGTTTCGTGAGGAGCCTCAACAAAAGATCGAGTAGCAATAGATTCCAGGGCCAACAAAAGCAACACAAAGTTAACTTGCCGGATGTATTGCTTTTCTCGGTCTGCCTGATATCCACCAGATTCAACCAAAATTGTGCGGGTGCCCCACTTCTGTATATTGTCTCCAAAGGCACGGGGCTCAAATGCGTCACCGTATCGGCCAATTTGTTCAGGAAGAAACTGAGCGATCTGTTCACTCAGGTATGCGATTAAAGAAATAGCATCTCCCCTGATTTCATTTATTTCGCGAGGGTAGTTATAGGCAGGAGCAAGTACGGATATTGTGGCTGGCTTGGTTCCAGTTGAAGTATACCGGCTTTGATCATGCAGATTAAAGCCCCAATCAGCGTCTAGGCTATCTCTAACAACTTTAAGGGTACGACCTTCAGGGGTTTGCAGCCGTAACGCATCCCTATTTATATCGATTCCTTGCATATTGCGTCGCTGGAAGCGCTGGGCTCCATCAGGGTTTAGCATGGGTATGAAATGGACAGTAAGGTTGTTTGAAATTCGATCCCGCAAGTCTTGAAATTCTGGATCCTCAGCTTGCAGGAAGTTAAACATATCCATAAGCGCCATGGTGGCAGTGGATTCATTGCCATGCATCTGAGACCATAACAGCACCGATACTGATCCCTCTCCAAAGGAAACCATTTTAATCTCTCTACCTTCAAGTGATTTCCCAACTGAGTTGACAGTAAAAGGAGATGCGAGGCTTGAGACAATCTCCATAACATCCTTATGCTTAAAGCGTCGGTGCTTTATAAGCTCATGCCTGTAATCGGTATAGGAAGAATGGAGGGCGTTTGCGGTCTGCCCAAAGGATGGATTGGGCAATACAATTATTAAAAGAATGAAAATGGAAATTAGAGAGCACCTCATAGCTACAGGATTCCGAAATTGATTTAATTAGTGCAAACAAATTAATCAAAACCCAGTAACTATCAGTCGATAGATAATTTAATCTGCCAGGAAGCCGTTCTTATTCTTCTCTAATGGCCTCGACAGGATTCGCAATTGCGCTACGTATGGATTGAAAGCTCAGTGCCAACCAGGAAAACAATACTAGTGCTAGCAATACCAGCAATATTAACCCCAATCCGGGCAGAGACTTATAGGCGTAGTTATCTAACCACATATCCACCAGGTAATAGGAAATTGGCAACGCCAATATCAACCCAATACCAATGGTAATATTGAATTCGGCAGTAAGCATCTTCAAAATATCCGTTACCTCCGCTCCCATTACTTTTCGAACCCCTATCTCTTTTCTTCTCCTTTCTGTCGTAAATGATACCAGGCCTATCAAACCAAGTATGGCTATAAAAACGGCCATTCCTGAAAAGGATTTCAGCAATACTCCTAGCTGTTGTTCCGTTTTATACTGACGATCAAATTGCTCATCCAGAAAACGATAATTAAAGGGAAACTCGGGGCTGATCTGAGAAAATTTATCCTCAATTATCTTCAATGTTGAGGGAATATCACTGCCGTCAATGCGGATGCCGAGGACATTTGTATACCTAACGTCCGAATCAATAATGAGCGGTTCTATCTCAGTGTGAAGAGATTTGAAGTGGAAGTTTTTTACTACCCCAATTACGGGACCTATCTCTATGCTATCATTATAAATCATTTCTCCTACTGGGTCTGTCCAACCAAATTTCTCAACTGCTGCCTCGTTTACAATAAATGAAGTAGTGGCATCAGCTGGATCGTTTGAGTCGAAGTTTCTTCCCGCCAGCACATCTATGTTTAAGGTTTCGAAATAATAAGGGTCCGTTTCGAGTAAGTATAACTGCTCCTTCTTTCGCTCTCCCCCAGAATTGAAATGATAGGTGTTCGTCCAGTAAGATTGACCAGGTAACGTACTGGCCTGGGTAATCGCGGTTATTTGAGGATAGACCAAGAGATCATTTCTGAAAGCATCGAGACTTGGTCGTAAACCGGAGTTGATACTGACCACAACAACATTATCTCGCTCGAAGCCTATGTCCTTATTAGACATATATTGTATCTGGTGATCGATTGCTGTGACTAATAGTAAGAGAGTAGCGGCAACGAAAAACTGAAACACTACTATTGACTTCTTGAGCAGGCGAATCTCATTTCGCTCGTTGCCAGTCTTCTTCAGCACCTTGGTTGGTCTAAACGATGCCAGGTAAAGAGCAGGGTATGCTCCTGACATGAGCGCGGTAAACAAAGCAATGCCAGCAAAAATAAGCAGTAAACCCAAGTCTGAAAGCAGGTCGATTTGAATAGTGCTACCTGCCATGTAGTTAAAAGCTGGCACTAAAAACTCAGTCATTAGCCCGCCAATAAGGGCGCTCAAAAGGGTAACAAGCATTGCTTCACCTAAAAACTGCAAAGTGAGGGCATGCCTTTTCGCTCCAAGTACTTTCCTTACACCAACTTCCTTTGCCCGTCGCATGGCTCGGGCTGTACTCAGGTTCATAAAATTGAAGCAACCAATAAGTAAGATGAAAGTCGCTACGGCCGTGAAAGCGACGATATAGTTTTCACCCCCCTGTGAGAAATCAAACCTTATATTACCACTAGAAAGGTGAATATCAGCAATGGGTTGGAAAGAAAAACCTACAAATGGGTTCCCCTCAGGCTTCACCGAATCATAATGGCCGGAAAAATTAGCACTAACCTCGGCCGGGTTTGATTCAGGAGCTAGCAATACATAGGTATAGTAATTAGTGCGCCGATAGTTGTCTAAAGCCGCCTCTCCCCTGAACCTACCAAGTGAAGAAAATGAAAGTATGTAATCGAACTGCAGCTGGGTGTTGTTAGGAAGATCTGCAAATACTCCTGTTATAACATATTCATTGCGATTGTTCGCCAATAATACCTTACCCATTGGATCTTCTTCTCCAAACGCCGCCTTAGCCATGCTCTGGGAAAGCACTAAGCTAAAGGGCTCATGTAGAGCTTTTTGGGGATCTCCTTTTATGAGTTTGACTGAAAACAAATCGAATACTTCGGGATCTGCCAAATAAAACCCTCCAGTATTACCAGTACTCAGAAACTTCTCCTCATACTTCAAAATCCCCGGAGTTTGGAATGGGCCAATGCGCACAGTAGATTCCACCGCCGCGATTTCCTTAAGCCGTAGTCCGACAGCGGTGTTGGTTAGGGCCTGATCGTACTCCTGATCGTTGTTTAGAACGCGCGGTATAACTCTAAAGGTGCGATCTTTCTTCTCATGATAGGCATCGAAGCTGGTTTCGAACCTGACGAAACTGGCGATAATAAAGCATGTTGCCAGGGCTAGTGACAGGCCCAATATGTTAATGATGGAGTATGCCTTGTGCTTCAGGGAATTTCTTAAGGCAGTGATCAGTAGGTGACTAAGCATTGTTTTCTCTTTCGAAAGATATTGGCAAGTTTTGCACCAATTAAACTAAATAATTGAATATCAGAATCTTATCTAATCATTTAAGACTGATTAGTGTTTCGAATTGAAACAGATTGCTTTCAGAAATGAAACAATGTTTACTATTTCCATTTACTGCGATTGATGATCTGCCGGTGATACTGGAGCCTTACCAATTCTACCAATTCCTGGCAGTTCAACGGCCAGATCAAAGATGTCTACCTCTGCGCTTAGACCCAATATATTCACCTCCACGCCCTCCTCATATCCAACACTTGCGCCAAGCAGGCCATAAAGTGAAGCTTGTAGACCTGTTCCACTGCTGGAAATTCCAATACTCTGCTTTAACGGGCGCCAATCTTTTCCTATAGCTGTAGAGGGCAAATCAAGGCCCATTTCCGGAACCACAAGGCCTAGCCAGGCAACAAAAGTATTGCTGTTGGGGCCGGGCCAAATGGTATACTCCCTGGCCCAGGGGTATTGCGCAATGGCGCTGTCTAGTTTGTCAATAATGCCATCCACTTCGCTTCCTCGGAGGTCAAGTAGCAAGGTGGGCTCTTTCCCATACCAATCCTGATCTGGTACCCCTGGGGATGTGTAAAGTGCCTTACCCCTTCGACGTAATCGCCAACCAAGCACCTGACTTATCTGATATTCCGAAGATCCCGTTCTTTTGGTCGCGATCCATGTATGTACTGCTAACGCCTCTTTAGCACCCCAGGTACGTGCGGAATAAACCTGTACTATTGGCCCTTGCCAATCTGCAGGATGAGGAGCCAGACCATAACTTTGTGAGGCCCACCTGGGGTCTTCAGTATGGGTTGGATTCCTGGCTATAGGATCTTTGTAAGAACGGTGAATAGTACCAGCAACGATGGATCCGAGGAACAACAGGATCATCGCCCCAAACCATCTGAATATTCGGGGCCTTCTCTTCACAATAACTTCAACCTTTCTATCCATACTGATATAAATACGCCAATGGGATATAAAAGTGACATAGTTGACATTATATGCTTTTGGTCCTGCATTTGTTTATTTGGGGTCGCTCTTCGTAATAAGAGTTTTGCTTCCTATTTTGCCGTATGCATGTCGGAAGAAATTTTGGTTTAGGCGAAGCAATTATTTGGACCAGGAGAGATATCCTAAAGTTCATAGTTATTGCCGCGGTTCCCACCGTAATCTACGAAGTATTCAATTTCAGTTGGATCGGTTTGCCATGGTTGCCCATTGCACTAATTGGCACAGCGGTGGCCTTTTTAATTGGCTTTAAGAATAACGCTACCTACGATCGCCTGTGGGAAGCCAGGAAAATCTGGGGCGGTATTGTCAACTCCAGTCGAACCTGGGGAATTATGTCGATGGACTTTGTAAGTAACAGGCATGCCCAACCCCCACTGAGCCCGGATGAGTTACACACTGTAAAGCAGCGTTTAATCTACCGGCATATGGCATGGATTACTGCCCTACGTTTTCAACTTCGGCAACCGAAAGATTGGGAAAACATGAATAAGAAGCATAACGCCGAATATCAAAAGCTATACCCCGTGCCCGAGTGGCAATCCAACCTGGAAGATGAGTTGGAGCAATTCATGGATAAGCAGGAAATGGAAGAGGTACTAAGGAAGAAGAACAGAGCAACGCAAATATTGGCGATTCAATCTAATGACCTCGCTCAACTTCTTGAAAAAGGGCTTATTGAAGATTTTCGTCATATGGAAATGCAGGGATTACTAGAGAAGTTGTATGACCACCAAGGCAAAAATGAGAGAATTAAGAACTTCCCGTACCCAAGGCAGTTCGCAACACTAAACCTCTTCTTTGTATGGCTATTTCTTCTATTAGTGCCCTTTGGTATGCTGCCGGAATTTCAGAAGCTTGGTGAAAACATGGTGTGGCTCACTATACCGTTTAGTGTACTGGTTTCGTGGGTATTTCATACAATGGAAAAAATTGGTGAAGCCACAGAAAACCCTTTCCAAGGTGGAGCTAATGACATCCCAATGACCCAAATGTCTCGTGGTATCGAGATCGACCTGAGGGAAATGTTGGGAGAAACGGAGTTACCTCCGAACATAGAAGCAGTCAATAAGATCATGATGTGATCACCTCTCCATCAGCCTCGCCATGCTGTCGGTGTGAATCAACCTAATAAACACCCTTAAAAGAATTCATCTTTAATACTTAGTAGACCAAGATGAAGTCTTTAAGATTGTTGGTAAAACTTCAAGCACCCTTGAATTTAGAGAGAATTATCTCATCCCTTAATGAGAAGGACTACTGCCAACAGCACCAGTCAGCAATAAAAAGCATCCCTATCAGCAAGGTGGAGCAAAAGCTAATTGATAGCTACAAGCCCGAAAGGGTTTTTGTGGTTTATGGGTCTTTGGCCCCCGGACGACCTAATTATCACAAGCTGCAAGACATTGCCGGCCGTTGGAGCAAAGCAGTAATATATGGACAGCTAGTTAGGCAGGGCTGGGGTGCAGATCTGGGGTATTATGGTCTTAAAAAGGACAGCCACGAAAAAACAGAAATAGCAGTATTCATATTTGTATCTGACTATCTAATTAGATACTGGCCAGCATTGGACGAGTTTGAAGGCGAAGATTATGAAAGGATATTAATTGCCTACAAACTTGAGACCGGGGAGACAGGAGTTGGCAACATTTACGTACTAAAGGAATAGCACTACCTTGTCTTATAGATAAGATTGCTGTAGATCAGGAGGCAAAAGCCGGCGACCAATACCACCCACCCCACCGCCGGGTAGTTACTGAATGACGTGGCACCCACGATCATCATTGTGGTCGCAATTGAGGATATTTTTGGAAGCTTTTTCATCAGTCGATTTTATCTTACTCTACTCTTCAAGGTTTGTATTACGGGCATTGATTTCATTTCCGATTTCCAAATCATGTATGCAGGCCTGTAGGTCTTCAATATATTTTCCAAACCGATGTGCCTGAAACCACCTGCCTAAGATTACATTCAGTCTGAATACTACAACTGGCACCAACACCAACAGCAAAAGCCTGAAATCGAAGACAATAGGCGAACCCTCATAGAGGGCAGCGTAAAGCAGCCAGGTAAGGAAGAACGGGACACCAACTGCATCGGAATAGATGTTGGCCCTAATAACGCGCTGAAGCACAGCGGTTGTTTGACTTAGCGATGATTTCAAATCTCCAGAAGCACTTCTTAACCTTTCTATTTGCTTTGAGCTAATTCTGGCATGAATACCTATGACCATGGTTATTGCGCCCATTAAAAATGCAAAGACCGTCATCTCGATGGGCGACAGCAAGTTATCAAGCAAGTAGTCTCCTTCATCAAGTACAAATAATGGAGACATTATCATAGCGCCCAAACCAATAACTATCGCCATTCTTGATTTTAAGATGATCTTCCTTTGTAACCGGGCTGAGGTTAGGCCGGATTTTTTTCTTATTGAAGCAGTTATTTCTTCCATTTCGTAATGGGTGTTAGCATTCTTCGCACTTTCCTCTTCCCAAATAGTCGACAGGTCTTGCAGCTCCATAGATTAGAGTTTTAGATCTTGTTTCAGCTTAGTTCTAATTCTACTCATTTTAACCCTCACGTTGTTTTGAGTAATACCTACTATCCTCGCTATTTCTTCATTATCCTTCCCTTCAAGGAATAACAAAACCAAGGCCTTTTCAGCAGAGTTAAGCCTACTTACGGCCTTGTAAAGCTGATCCAGTCGCTCTTCATCGCCTTGATCATTAGGGTCCTTCAATTCCAAGTCACCAGCCAGTTCAGATTCAGGCGGCCTCTTTTTATCCCTTCTCAAGTGCTGGATAGCTACGTTTAGACTAACTCTATAAAGCCAGGTGGAGAATTTACTCTCCCCTCTAAACGTTCCGTATGATCTCCACAGCTGAATCATAATTTCCTGGAATAGATCTTTGCGCAATTCTTCATCACGACAATACATTCTACACACTTTGTGGACTATTCCCTGTGAATCCGAAACAAGCCGGAGAAACTCGTGCTCTTTATTCTCTTTTACCAATGGCTATGAAAGATCACTTTGCTAGTAAGTTGCAATTGATTCTTGAGAATTACAGTGCAGCACTAATTTTTTACAAAACAGTCCTTTCGATTACATTTACAAACTGCAAGTACCTGCTAAATTCGGGGTGTGGCGCAGCCCGGTAGCGCGCGTCGTTCGGGACGACGAGGTCGCTGGTTCGAATCCAGTCACCCCGACTAACTTCTAAGGAATCAAGGCTATGGAACAATCTGCAAACATAGTAGGAGCCCGCTATGTGTTGGCTGTTAAGAATCTTGCAGCATCTGCAAAATATTATAAAGACCAACTTGGATTCGAATCTGTATGGGACGGCGAAGGTTGGCATTTTCTCAAACGCGACAAGTTTTTTGTAATGCTTGGAGAATGTGCTGATGATGTTTCGGCATTTGAAACTAACAACCATTCATACTTCGCCTACCTCGATGTAAACAACATAGATGAGCTCTTCTCGGAATATCAATTGAAAGAAATTGAAATAGGGCAACCGCTGGCTGATAAACCCTGGGGACAAAGGGAATTCTCTATACGCACCATTGATGGCCATCGTATAATGTTTGGGCAAGCAATTGAAAACTAAAGACCTTTTGCACTGACCGATGCGCATTATAGAGACCAAGCGGCTTTCAATAGAAAGGGCTACCATTGAGGATCAGGAATTTATTTTTGAGCTTCTCAATAGCCCCACTTGGATCAAATATATTGGTGACCGCGGGATTCGTAGCCTCGATGATGCCTGTGCGTATATTGAAGATTCACTTATTGACAGTTACCAAAAGCATGGCTTTGGCTTGAATAAATTGGTGCTTAAGAAAAATCTAAGCCCAATCGGACTTTGTGGCCTTCTTAAGCGCCAAGAGCTGGAATATCCTGACATTGGTTTTGCTCTACTACCCCAATTTGAAGGCGGGGGTTACGGTATGGAAGCAGCTACTGCCACCTTGCAACATGCTAAGACTGAATTACATTTCGACCGACTAATGGCCATCACCGATCCAAACAATGCAAGGTCGCAAAGCCTGCTGACCAAGATTGGACTTATCCGCAAAAAATCAATAATCTACAAAACGAAAGAGGTGCTGCTTTTTGCTAACTATTGATTGCACCCCTGCGTGTTGCCGGATACTAAGAAGAAATGAAGTATCAGTTTGTAATCTAAGACTCCAATGTCTTGCTTTCTATCTTCATTGCGGAAAATTATTGAATTAGACTACAATGAAATACGACGTAAAATCAGTCAGTGAATACCTGAAAGTTATTCCTTCGGAAAGGAAGAGGGACTTCGGTACGGTGAGAAAACTTATAAAGGAGTTAGCCCCCGACGTAAAGGAGTCCTATGAACATAATATGCCCTTTTACCGGCTTAATGGCGAACCATTATTTGCGCTAGCCTCGCAAAAACACAACTTGTCGTTGTATGTTACTGAAGTTGATATTGTGGCAAAGCACAAGGATATCCTGGGGCAAGTGAGTCTTGGAAAAAGCTGCATCCGCTTTAAGAGCCTGGAAAAAGCTAATGTGGATGGGCTTATTGCTGTTATAGACCAATCTTACCAGCGTAGAAACACATAGAACTCCCGCCTACCAAGCCCATAATCTCAAACCGAGAAGGTGCCAATCATAAAAAACCAAAAGCAGGCTAAAAGCTGAAACGGAGAGCAACCCGACGTAAATTCTGTGAAGCAAATTAATCCGTTTCCAAACCTTAAAAGTGGAATAGATTACCGCCAACAGAAGCAAAGTAAGCGTAACAGAAAGTGCGAAAAATGAACCAGTGAACCAGTTGAGAGCCACAAATTTATCTATTTCCTCGATTTGCAGATTCGAAATCATCGCCAGCATTCCGAACAAGCACAATGCAGAGAGGAAGCTATAGAAGTTGGGCGCTAGTGAAACCCTCCAGCTTCTCTTTACAAACCTAATGAGGATTATTAATACTGAAACTACGAGTACGGCCAAAGAAGAGAAGAACGCAACTTGCTTGACCCTTGTCCAAATTAAAGAGCTCTCAATAAAGTGGTTACTCAATCCGTTGGATTCAATGTAATGCCTCTCGCCCTCATGTTCTACAAAAAGAATATGACCATCAACATAGCCCTGTTGTCTAAACACGCCATCTCTGACTGGGATTAACGCCTTCGGTTGCTGCATAAACGCTTTTGTATAGAGCGTATCTCCTTGTACAAAAACTTGTTTTCCACCCAGTAGCTTTTGAGGGCCTTCAAAGATTACATTTCTGGCATTGTACGGAGTATAATTTCCGGTGAACTGTGAAAGGTAGGATGGATTCAATGGCATAGCAAGCGCTGGACTCAGTCCATCTAAACCGGATGCAATATAGTTATGTATGTGCTGCAGTGCCTCGCGCTGCCCTGTGATTGATGCTCGGTTTAGCAGAATTACATAGCCCACACCCAACTCCCGGTTGTATCTCATGTTAGAAATGTAGCCCCCTAGTCCGCCAGAATGGCCATAAGTTTTGAATTTGCCCCTGACACTAATAGAATTTGCCATACCGTAGCCTATGGGCATACCCCGCTTGGCAACCATTGATGAACTGGGAGTTTCCATGGCCAGAATAGTTTGTGGATCAAAATACTGCACAGAATCAACCATGCCTTTCTGCAATAAAAGCAACACAAACTTGGCCATATCGCTGGGAGATGAAGTGAGACTGCCCGCCCAGCGAAAGTTGTACGCCTTATATGGTGCCTCCACGAGGTTCCCGCCTTTTGGATAATAGCCGATGGCCAGATTTTCCGGTTTCACTTCCAGGTTAGAGAATGTGCTTCGAGACATACCGGCCGGTTGCAGTATTCTTTTCATTAAGTAGGTTTCGAATCCCTCTCCACCAAACTTCTCCAGGATATGGCCAAGTACGGCATAATTAGAGTTTGAATATGAAGTGGCTGTTCCTGGTTTCCATCGTACCTTTCGTGACGCAGGATTGACCTGCAGCGCATCTATTGACGAAATGGTATCACCTTTCTTACTGAAATATTCATTGAAATGCATATCGTCGAAGCCAGATGTATGTTCAAGCAGGTGAATAACCCTCACCGGGTCAGTATCTTGCCATCGGTTGCTTACCTTAATCTCAGGTATAATCTTATTTATTTCAGAATCCAGCGCAATCTTATTTTCCTCGACCAGCTTCATTATTCCCATCGCCACGAAAACTTTTGTGATGGAACCCACACGAAAAACAGTAGTATCTGAAACTTCCCGTTTCTTTTCTAGATCAGCCAGGCCCAGCCCCCCTACCCAGGTAATAGTGTCGCCCTGGATGATTGCAAAGCCGCCGCCGGGTACGTTGTGTCTTGATAAGCTTGCAGATAGACTATCCTTCAATGCAGCAAGGTCGTCTTGCATATGGAAGCCTGTGGACTTTGTAATCGGGCTGATAAGCGCCATCATTAAAAAAGCCAGGGGCATTATTCTTTTTGATTTTATTCTTGACATCGTTATGCTATTTATATACTTATACTATATACTTGGTATTACTATGTATATTGATAAAAAAATTACCTCAAAGACAGGAATCGCAGAATTTTCGTGGTTCCGGCATAAAGCAATATTGCCAGCCCCACGGTGATAGGAATGATCCAGTAGCCAAGAACTTCCCTGCCTGTACCTGGGTCAACGACCCCAATTACGAAAGTACGCTCACCAATGTACAGTCCTACCTCAGGGTTGAAAAGCTTAGTGAGAGATGCAATGGCCATTCCGAAAACAGCCAGATAGATGAAGCCAAATATGCTAAAGAGCACCGTCTTTCTAATGGTGGTTCCTACATTCTTGGCAAATGCCAAGGCCACTGACCTGGGGTGCAGTGTCCTACCCGCATTGTCTATAAGCTTTTCAGCAACTATCGGCCTGATGTACTCTTCAGTATCCCCGAGCCTGTCAATAGCGTTCAGCAATTTCTCTACTTCTCCCGCATTGTCTGCTTGCATACTTTCAAACAAATGGCTGGTCAGCTCCTTTCTGATCTCCTCTTGATCTGCGCTCGGGAGTACCCGAATCTGGCTGTTAATTTGCCTAATGTAATTCTCGTAAATCCGATTAGCTGATTTATCTGAAAATTGCAACTGCGTCATTTTCTTTTCATTAGTTTTTGAATGGCTGAAGACAAATTGATCCAATACTCTTCCATCTCTCCCAACCTCAATTCACCCTCACTGGTTAGCTTGTAATACTTCCTGGGAATACCGGCCTCCATTTCTACCCATTCTGAAGAAATACATTCTTCCTTTTTTAACCTATTAAGTAGCGGATAGATGGTGCCCTCGGCTATGTCAAATGAAAGAAGGCTTTTTATCTCAACGATTAACTCGTAACCATAGAAACTTCGCCTGCTAAGGCACAGAAGAATAATGTATTCCAAAGTGCCTTTCTTAACCTGCGACTCCCACTTTGCTACAAAAGACGATTCCCTCTTCTTGTTTTTCATATTACTCCTAATACATAGTATTACAAAGTATATACTATTACGATATACTTTGTAATGGGTTGCAATTTCATCAAATAAATCGTACTGAGAAAAGTTGAGTAGCAAATAAGTGCGCACGTCACTTTCATCACAGAGATATTTCTACGTACTTAATACTCAAGACCCTAGGCCCCATGAAACGAGTATTGAGTTGCGTTATGTTCAGCGCATTTTTAGGATTCGGCATTCCAGGTTATTCCCAGGAATTATCAGAACTTACTATTGAAGAGCTACAAGCTGAATTGCAAAATGACCCTGATGTTGAAAAGGAGATTGAGATCTATCAACTGCTTTGCGAAAGGTTACTACGCTCAGACTCAACTGCAATAAATTACTGCTCGAAAGCACAAGAGCTAATTGGCGATAATCCAACCTTCGAAAAGTACTTACTTTCAATCTACACCAATCTTGGCATTTATCATGTTCGGGAAGGTGAAATAGCATTGTCCATCGAGTACTTCCGAAAACGGCTGGAGCTAGCACAAAAATTTGGTAGAGATACCGTGGTTGCTGATACCTATCGCTTTATAGGCAATGTTTTTGCCTCTGCCGGGCGTTACGATTCGGCCTTATATCAATATCTACAAGCGCAGGAAATGTACCAGGCTTTGAATTATGAAAATGGTCAGCTCTATGAAACCATAGCTAATCTTAAAGTAACCACAAACCCGCAAGAGGCGAGGCTATTTTATCATAAGGCAATTGCGGTAAGCACAAGAAATAATCAACAAACCGGGTTAGCCAATGCTTATCTCAACTTTTCAAACCTCTTAGTGCGCAGTGAAGAATATGATAGTGCTATTTTCTATCTACGCCTGGCCTCAAATCACTACGAGAAAACAAATCGCGTTCGATTATGGGGCTCATCCCATCGATTGTTGGGCAAAGTTTATCTGGACACCGAGCAATTTGATTCTGCGAGGTATTACCTCAACAGCGCTATTTCCAAATTGGAAGAGATCAATTACGTGCGGGGACTGGCAGAGGTATACCACCTTTACGGCACTTCATTACAAAAGGCAGGGCAAGTGAATGAAGCAGCCTCCTGGACCCGTAAAGGGATGGATCTCAATCAACAAGCTGGCCTTATGCACCATTACCGCATGGGTTTGTTGCAACTGCACGAAATTCAAATCAGTAAGAATGAGTTTGAGAGTGCGCTGACGAACTACAAAGAATACCA
This sequence comes from Cyclobacteriaceae bacterium, assembly GCA_028285445.1. Lineage (GTDB taxonomy): Bacteria > Bacteroidota > Bacteroidia > Cytophagales > Cyclobacteriaceae > JANQPQ01. Next base: position 24,712 of record JANQPQ010000003.1, read on the forward strand.
AGCACTCACAGATAGCATTTTTAGTGAAGAGAGGCTGGCACGTATTGATGAGCTTGAACAGCAATTCGAATCGGCTTTGAAAGATCATGAGATCGCAATCTTGAAAAAAGAGACCGAGTATGCACGGCTAATGCAGACCAGCCTTGGCAGTGGCCTGCTGCTACTTCTGATAATTGGGGGTGTACTCTATCGGCTCCAGGTAAATAAGAGGACCCTTACTGAAACAGAACTGGAGATGCAAAAGCAGAAACAGGAACGGCTCAGTAAAGAGGTAGAATTCAAGAATAAGGAAATCATGAATTTCGCTGTGCAGATTACTCAGCGGAATGAGCTTATGGAAAAGCTCGATGAACAGGTGGGGGAGATTCGTGGTAAGCACGCTTATGACCCAAGAGATTTGCAGCAGGTGGCTGACCTTGTAAAAGTAAACCTAAACTTATCGCGCCAAAGAGAAGACTTTCACTCTCATGTGGAAAGTGTTTATGACACATTCTTCAACAAGCTGGAAGAGCGGTTTCCCGATTTAAGTGAAAGTGAAAAGAGGCTTTCTGCCTTGTTAAGAATTAATCTGAGCTCAAAAGAGATCGCTTCAATCGTGAATATTTCCCCTAAAAGCGTTGACATGAATCGCTATCGATTACGAAAGAAGCTAGGATTAGATAGCGAAGAGAACATTCAGCAGTTTTTGCGTCAAATCTAGCATTCAACCTGGTTTTCTGCCAGTTGTAGAGATGATGTAGAGATCATTTCCTTCGAATTAGGCTAATCATTTTCTAGGTTGAGTACAAGTCCACCTGGTGATTATAATTATGTCAACACTAAAACGCACATGGATTTACCGTAACCGCGGGTTGCTCATATTAATGACATCGATGACTGTCATTTTTGTGATGCTTATTCTAACGGTTTTGGAGATTTAAGGTACAGCAAGCAGCACGATACGCATAGCACAGTCGGCCTTTGAAACCGCGGTCTACTGGCTACCAGGGGCCTCATGCCCCTGGTTTCTTTGAGGCCTGGTGTGCGGCCTAGTCCCGGAAAATCTTTACAACCAGCTCCTCTCCTTGGCGCCGGGATGCCCGGTACATTCCCTCAGAATTAAATGGTAGAGCAATATTACCTTCACCATCCACAGCAATAAGGCCTCCTTCTCCTCCCATTTCCACAAGATCTTTTTGCACCAACTGCTCACAGGCTTCAATAAGTGACTTGCCACCATATTTCATCATGCTAGCCAGCGAATGTGCAGCAACGCTCCTGATGAAGAACTCGCCATCGCCTGTGCAGGAAACGGCACAGATGTCACTGGCATAAGTACCGCCACCAATCAAGGGGCTGTCCCCCACTCTGCCGTATCTTTTGTTTGTCATGCCACCAGTTGAAGTTCCAGCGGCCAGATTGCCCTCCACATCAAGCGCCACTGCCCCAACCGTACCAAATTTCTTTTCGTCGCTATGATCAAGCACCACCTCACCAGCCTCTTTTGCTTTCTGCCATTGATCAAAACGCTGTTGTGTAAAGAAATACTCATCATCTTCTAATTCCAGGTGGAATTCCTTAGCTAATTGCTCTGCGCCGCTACCGCAAAGCATAACGTGCTTGGTTTGCTCCATTACTGCTTTTGCGAGGCTAATAGGGTTTCTAACGCTAGTCACGGCAGCTACGGCTCCTGCTTGCAAATTGCTACCGTCCATAATAGCGGCATCCATTTCATGTTTACCTTCGGCACTAAACACAGAGCCCTTGCCAGCATTAAATAGCGGGTTGTTTTCCAATTCAATAACTGCGGCCTCAACAGCCTCTGTGGCAGAACTCCCTTTCTCCAGGAGGTCATACCCGGCTGCCAAAGCATCTGTTAATGCCCTGGTGTATTCAAATTCCTTATCGGGGGTAAGTTGCTCTCTTTTAATGGTGCCGGCTCCACCATGAATAGCGATTGCAAATTTTGCCATAAGCGCGGTTTAGTAGAGCCAAGTTGGAACTTGACGCAGATTTTGTCAACAATAAATTGAGCTTTTTATTACATAAGACCGAAATGAACTGGCGAGAATATCCACACCCAAAATGAGAAAAGGGCCCACAACGAACTTGCAGACCCTTATCAACCAAACTAACCTGTTATTGGTATTTGTAACGCATCACCTATACGTTTCCAATAACCCGCCTGTAAGTCTCATTAATTCAACCTTAGAGTCAATTAGGTCGTAGGTGGATTGCAGTTTCTGAATAGCGGCCACCAATTGATTGTTCTGTACTGTTCTGTAATCGAAGGAATTAATAGTACCGTTGCGAAATTTATCTTCAGAAATATCCAGGTTCTGACTTGCTGATTCACTCTTCCGGGAATTGATACCAAGAATTTGCCTCCGAATAGTGAACTGGTCATATGCATCAACCAAATCTTTGTGCAGGGAATTTTTCATTTTCTCTATCCTAATGTTGCCAACATCTTCGCGAATAACTGCATTTTGTATGGCCCTGTTAATCTTGCCCCCATTGAAAAGGTTAAAGGACAAGGTAAAGCCCACGGCGTAAGTTCTGGTGGTTGAAGAGAACGATTCATTTGGTCCGGAAGCGAAGCCATCACCAGTAAAAAACGTCGCTCCACTAAGGTCTAACCTTTGCCTATTATCGTTGAAAGAAGCATTCAAGCCTAGTGTTGGGTATCGATCTGCTTTGCGAAGTCCCACGTCATGGGTAAGCACGGCTTGTGTCAAATATTGTTTCTTCAGATCAAGGTTGCCACTTTCCAGTTTGGCATAAAGTTCCTCAAAATCGAAGTCATCAATCTCTGTCTCCAATGGGTCTGTTAAATCATATTCGACACCAGGATTATCGGCTAACAGCACGTTGAGGTTTCTTAGGGCATTACGATAGCTAAGTTGCTGATTGATAAGATTGGTTGAATCTGTAAGGTAGTTACCCTCCTCCAGAAGCAAGTCAGAGGTGACTGCCCCTCCAAGGTCGGCCTTCACTTTCAAGTAATCGTACTTATCACGGCTCAGGCCCAGCTGCTTTTCGAATTCGTTGAGCCTCTCTTTCTCCAAAACCGCTAAATAGTATCCCAATATGATAGATTGCACGGTGTTAGCAATGACTATTTCTGCATTGCCCTCACTTTCATTTTGCAGATTCTCAAGCCTATGCTTAGATATATTGGCCCGAAAACCATCAAATATGTTCCAGTTTAGGGTAACAGTGGGATTTACTGAGTTTGTAACTATTTCTCCCCTGGTAGAAGTTGGAAATGCTACCTTAACATTATCAGTGATATTGTTATTCTGGTTTACATTAAGGTCCAGGCTTGGATATCGCCCGGCTTCTCCCCAATTATTATTATTAATTGATTCATCTACATTTCGTCGCTCAATGCGGATATCATAGTTGCGCTCAAGGCCTCTTTGGATGGCATCTTGTAGCGACAACCTTTCCTGGCCGAATAGGCTCGAAGTAGTTAAGAAATATGCTAATGTTATTATTTTGAATTTCATCTGTTTTCTGTTGAATGGGTATTAGGCTGACTTCCGGAAATTTTCGTTTCGCCTCATGTCGATTACTACGCGCTCAACATCCTCTCTGCTTGGTTTCTTACCATCCCATAACCACTTAGCCCAGATTCTCACATCATTAAAGGCCATGATTAGTACTGGGAAAAATAAGAGGATGATGAAAGTTCCAATCAACACCCCATAAGCTACTGATACGGCCATAGGAATAAGGAATTGAGCCTGAAAGCTTGTCTCCTTAATAAGGGGAAATAGTCCTGCCACCGTTGTAATCGAAGTCAACATTATTGGCCTAAACCTGGCAATACCCGCCTGGAAGGCTGCTTCTTGCACTGGCAGGCCGTCTTTCTTAATGAGGTTGTTGAACTTGGCGAGGAACACCACCGCGTCATTAATGATAACCCCTGATAGGGCAATCATTCCCCAGGCACTAAGCAGAGATACTGGTATGCTTTCAGCCCAATGCCCCAACGAAGCTCCAATCCAGCCTAGCGGAATCATGGCCATAACCAGCACCGCCTGGTAGAACGACTTGAATGTGATCATGATTAGGAAAAAGATCACAAAGAATGCTCCTGCAAAGAATAACCCTATCTCGTTCTGAGCCTTTTGACTTTGTTGTGACTGGCCACCCATATTCACTTCAACACCAGGGAATCTTGCTTCCAGCTCCGGAATAATGGTTTTATTTACCTGCTCCACAATCGGAGGCACTTCACCGAATGGGTCTACCATCTCAGCGTCTACTGTAATTGCTCTTTTGGTGTCGTAGTGCCTTATACCGGCAACACCCCTATCAACATTGTAGTTAGCAAGTTGCGAAAGTGGAATCTCCTGCCCATTTTGGGCCTTCACCTTCATAGTTTCCAACTGACCTACATTTAGTCTACCTGAACCGGGATATCTAACCCACACTCTTACCTCATCTGTACCTTTTTGCAATCGTTGTACCTCTTCTCCGAAGAAGCCTTGCCTCACTTGCTTTGTAATGTCATTGTGGTTCAATCCCAGGAAATACGCCTCAGGTGTAAGGTCAAACAACATCTCTCTTCTTCCAGCGGCCACATTGTCCTGTATCTCCTTTAAATCTGGCAAAGTGGTAAGTTCCGCCTTCAGAAAATCTTTGGCGGCTTCCAACTCATCTATATTCTTGCCAAGTAATCTAACGGATATTGGTTTGCCAAACTGGTTCTGTGCTCCTACCACAAATTTCTCTGCCTCAGGCACTTCCCCGATTTTATTGCGAATCCTTTCTATCAGGTCAAAGCTATTTATGCCAGTGCCGTCCAGCTCTTTATGGAATATATTTATGCCTCCAGCATGACTACCCTGGTCCCCTCCACTCATAGTTTGGCCGGTTCCACTAAATGTGAATCTGATTATATCATCCTCACTGCTAAGCTCTTCCTTCAAGTCATCATTCACCTCCCAAATAGCCTTCTCAAAATCTACCAGGTATTGCTCTACCTGGGCTTCTCGGGTACCGGGTTTGAACACTAAATCGATATTGAAGGAAGCGAAAGGAATCTGGGGAAAGAATGTACTCTCGATGAAACCACCTCCAAAAAGCCCGCCCATAATTGGGAACAATGCAATTAATCCGGCGATGGAAATTGCCCTGTACTTCATAGTAACTTTTAATGCGTTACCATAAAGTTTGTATCGGAGAAAATCTACGAAATCGTTGATCTTCTTGCGAATTTTATAACTTCTTGTACCCTCTTTCTTCACGGCAAGTACCTTCTTACTGGCGAGGTGAGCTGGCAGAACGAAGAATGCCTCCAAAAGCGAGAATGCCAGGCTAGCAACAACTACAAGGCCCATATCTCTGAGGAATTCAAAACTTGTAAGCAAAAGAAGTGGAGTAAAGGCAACAATGGTTGTTGTTACCGAAGTTGCTACCGCTGGCAACACCTCCATGGTGCCGTCAATAGCTGCTTTTATGGGGTTCTTGGTTTTCTCAAAATGAGCATAGATGTTCTCAGCAATTACAATTCCATCATCAACCAGAATACCAATTACCAGGATCATTCCGAATAGGGAAAGCATATTGATCGTGAGGCCAAAAAAGGCCCCTATTACGAACATCCCCAGGAAAGATGAAGGTATACCCCAAGCCACCCAAAGCGATAGCCTTAGGCTCAGGAAAGTACCTAGTGAAACCATTACCAAAAGCAGGCCGATCATGCCATTGGTGGTAAGCATATCAATACGTTGATTGAGATACTCAAGGAAGTCAAACGCCACTAACATCTCCACGCCGTTGGTATTGGCGTTGAACTCATCGGCATAAGTATTTATGTGATTGGAGATCTCCTCAAGGTCTTCTTCTTCCAGCTTGTTGATCTGCATATATACGGCTCGCTTACCATTCAGAGTCCACTTATTTGGCTGATCAGCAAATTGCTCCTTGATGGTTGCTACATCTCTTATCAATAGCTTGCTGCCATCAGCGTTAGATCGCAGCATTATGTCGCCGATTAACTCTGCCTGGTTCTTTTTGGCCTTCGAACGAATGAGGATTTCCTCATCTGTAGACTTAATGGATCCGGCGGAAATATCCTTGTTATTATCTCTTACCGCCGCCGCTACTTCATCGAACGTTAGGCTATAGCGCGACAGGTTTTGCTCTGACACTTCAATGGAAATCTCCCGGGCATTGAAACCCAGCAGTTGAATCTGTGAGATGACTCCTGAAGCCAGCAAATCATCTTCGATGTCTTCGGCAAAGCGCTTTAAAGTCAGTAAATCTACATCGCCTGTTATGGCTACCCATTGCGCGGTTGTTTGAGGCTTTATCTTGAAAATTCTTGGCTTCTCAGCACTTACAGGAAAAGAGCTAATGCCATCAACAGCATTCTTAATTTCGGTGTAAACTTCATCAATATCATAGCCGGCGATAACAGATACATTTATGCTGGCAGAATTCTCCGATGAAGTAGATCTTATTTCGTCTATGCCGACAATGCTATGAATGGCCTGCTCAACCTTAAGTGTAACGCCTTCCTCCATCTCCTCAGGAGAGGCTCCTGGCAAGGCCACGCTTATGCTGATATTCTTTGGGCTCTGAGTTGGAAAGAAGGATTTATTGGTATTTACCAACGTAACGATGCCGGCAATCAGGGTGATACCAATAACTATATTGGCCATTATTGGATACTTAACGAAGTATTCGATAATCTTTCTCATGGTCTTCTTGTTAGGGTACTGGATTAGTTACTTACCAACTTAGTTTTGGCTTTCCTCTCGATGTCTATACCATCACCTTCGCCATCGGTTAGTTTATATACTACCATGTTATTGTAGGCGTTGAGCACAGGCTCCGTAACAAGATCCTCTCCCTCTTTCAAGCCAGAGAATACTACCCTATCGGAGGTAACGCGATGAACCTGGATCTCCATTCTTTTGAGGAGTGTATCCTGTACAACAAACACTTCGTTTCCGTTAACCACGGCATTTCTAGGAATTACCATGGCATCGTTCACAACTTTGCCGGGAATTTTAGATTGTAGATATAGCCCGTCATAAATGGGGCTTTGGCTGCGATCAATTTGCAGGTGAACATCTATTGACTGCGTATTTTCATTCACCACCTCTCCAATTCTAACTATCTTGCCAGTCCACGATTGCTGACCACTCTCGGTGGTAATATTCACCCGTTTTCCCTTATTGATCCATTGTATATCTGTTAGTTCAACATCAACTTTCAATTCAAGCCTATCGGTACGTTTCACAGAGGCTACGTTAGTTCCGGGGTTAACGAACGAACCAGATTGCATCTTAACCTCTGAGATGGTTCCATTAAAAGGGGCGTACATTTTGTACTTTCTTAGTGCCGCCTCGCTACTCTTAATCGAGTAATAGGAGTTAAAGATGTTTTTGGTAGCCAGGAATGTCTTCTCCTTTCCGGAATTGTAATCTGGAAGTTTAGGTAGTGGCTTCTCCAAATCGATGCTCTCAAAAAATGAATACCACTGGCCATAAGAATCTTTGAAATCCAGTTTGAAATCTGGAAGGATTGAAGCCAAATCTTTTAGAAAATTACTCTTTTGGGCTTGAAGATTGAGCTTAGCTTCGGTGTCGTCCACTACAAACAACAAATCTCCCTTGGAGAACTTCTGTCCTTCTTTAAGTGTGACAGATCCTGCCGACATTCTTCCGGATTGCTCAGCTATTAAATCAAGAGATTCAGCGGAGCGCACCCTACCGAAAGCTATCACCTCAGTCTCTACATCCGTGTAGGCTACGGGGGTAGTCCTCACGTATTTTTTAGGAATCTTAGCCTCTTCAACCTCAGGAGGTTCTTTTTGCTCGGCCAGGAAGCCGCTTAATGCGAAGGATCCTATAATTATAAATAGAACGCCCCCCACGATCAGTAATCTTCTCAGTAACATGTCGCTATTCAATTAGGTTTTTGGAACAATCAGTTTTGGTCAAACTATATTGATAGGCTGTTTGCCCACAAGGTATTAAACCTACCTGCCAGCGCTTAGATGTGCATTTTACTTTAGTGGGCTAAAAAGCAGTTGAATGCTGGAAATCGCATCGTGAAAAAAACATGCTAATGGGGAATGGTGAATATGTGATGGGGAGTGGTATAGACTGGAAAATAAGCCAGTTTGAGTTACTACTTCAGTAGTTCCACCGTAAAAGTGCTGCCCTTATCCAGGTCACTTTCAACGCGAATTTTGCCATTCAACTTGTCAACCAACTGCTTTACTATTGGCAACCCCAATCCAGCTGATGGGCCTTCTTCTCCTCGGCTACTGAGTTGTTCGTACTTAAGAAATATACGATCCTTGTCGCGATCACTCAAGCCAGGGCCCTCATCCCTAACTTCCACCACCGCGGTCTCACCCTTGTCAATTACAGATATTGCAACTTTGGTTTCAGGCTCAGAGAACTTGATGGCATTAGAAACAAGATTCGAGAAAATCTGTTTGCAGTATTGCTTGTCGGTTGATGCGGAAACAGATTCGTCTTCAGCGATAATTTCTAGGGAAATGTTCTTTTCATCCGCCAGCATCTGGTGGCCAATAACTACTTCCTTAAGTATTTGATAGAGGTTCTCATCATTAAGCTCAACGCCCTTTATCTCTTGCTCAATTTTGTTAATGTTAAGCATACTGTGGATAGTGAGCTTTCCGTTTTCCACCACTTCCTTAATGGTAGATAGATAGCTTTTTTGATTGTCACTAAGTGTGGCCTCTTCCAATTCAATTAAGTGAACCAGTCCTTCGATATTGCCAAAAGGCGTCATCAGATCGTGGGAAACATATGATATCACGCTGTTCTTTTCGCGATTGAGCTCTTTAAGGTTGTCATTTTGAATGGCCAGTTCTTCACTTGTCTTTTCAATTTCCGCTTGTTGCTTCTTAATTGTAGCGTATTGTTTCTTGAGGACCCGGTATGATTGAATAATTATTGACAAAGTCATCAGCACCACAAAAGCAACGACCAACGAAACGATGGTGTAGACCTTGAGTTGCTCTAACTGTTTATCCTTGTCATCCTCAGATGTTACTTGGTCATTAGTGGGCGACTGAGGAGCCTCAAAGCCTTTAGTGGTAATGGAGGTATGGCCGAGGGTATACACTGGTGCTTTAGAATGAACTGCCGAGTTTTGAGCTACGAATAAGGTGAGGAAAATTGCTGCAATTACATATTTATATTTCAATATAAAATTGTACTTAAAGTAGCAGTTCATCTAAAAATTTAAACTTGGTAAGTTAAACATGCCTCTAAATTAACAGGCCCTTCCCAATAAAAAAATTGAGCTCGAACAAATTAGCTGGTGATGTAATATCTTTGTCCGATCTTCATTTTTCAAGCTAAAAAAATATTTAATAAGATAATATCTGAATGACTGATTTTATTGATGAACTGCGATGGAGGGGCTTAATCCATGATTTGATGCCCGGAATTGAGGAAGAATTGAACAAGGGCATGACGGCAGGCTATATAGGTTTTGACCCAACTGCCAGTTCATTGCATATTGGTAATCTGGTTCAGATTATGCTGTTAGTTCACTTTCAGCGTGCTGGGCACAAACCATACATGCTTGTTGGAGGTGCCACCGGTATGATAGGTGATCCTTCAGGTAAATCGCAAGAGCGGGTTCTTTTGGACGAAAGTGTGCTCAGACATAATGAACAGAAGATCAAAGAGCAAATTGCAAAGTTTCTGGACTTCGATATCGGCGCTAATGCAGCCGTTGCGGTAAACAATTACGATTGGTTTAAGGAGAAAGGATTCATTGAGATTCTCCGGGATGTAGGTAAACATATTTCCATCAATTATATGATGGCTAAGGATTCCGTAAAAAACAGACTTGAGTCCGGAATCTCATTTACAGAATTCGCCTACCAGATTTTGCAGGGGTACGACTTTTGTCATCTATACCAAACCCACAATGTAAAATTGCAAATGGGTGGTTCAGATCAATGGGGTAATATTACCACTGGTACCGAAATGGTTAGAAGGATTGCCCAAGGTGAAGCATTTGCACTTACCTCACCCCTCGTAACCAAATCTGACGGCACCAAGTTTGGAAAAACTGAAGAGGGCAACGTATGGCTGGATCCAGCCATGACATCCCCTTATAAATTCTACCAGTTTTGGCTTAATTGCTCAGATGAAGATTCGAAGGTTTTCATCAAAATATTCACCTTGTTTAGTAAGGAAGAGGTGGAGTCGTTGATTGCTGAGCATGAGGAAGCACCACATGAGCGTAAGCTGCAGAAAGCTATGGCTGAAGAAATAACCGCCAGAGTTCACTCAGAAGAAGCAGTAAAGCAGGCAAAACAAGCCTCAAAGATATTGTTCGGGAAATCTACAACGGAAGATCTTGCCAGCCTGAATGAGGATTTGTTCTTATCGATATTCGATGGTGTACCGCAAACGGAGATCAGCAAAAAATCCCTGGAAGGTGCAATTAATGTTGTCGATTTTCTTTCTGAAGGTACCTCGGGCCTGGTATTCTCATCAAAAGGAGAAGCCCGCAGAATGATTCAAGGTGGCGGCGTAAGCATCAATAAGAGTAAAATATCCTCCATCGAGGAGCAGCCAAATCTGGAATTACTCCAGAATAAGTACCTGCTGGTACAAAAAGGCAGAAGAAATTACTACTTGATAAAGGTAGTGGAATAGGAACCTAATAGCCCCTACTCCTAACTACTCTGATTTGTTCAAACTAAGGCTCTTACCTTAATATTAATCACCGCTGTGCAGGAAAATGTTGAACCCTACCTGCACGATGATATTAGAGAACTTTGTGGACACATCACTGGCATCACGATCGGTTGTCTTCCTGTAGTTGTAAAGAACCATTGGTTCCAGAGAAACGTGATCGTTTAGGAAGATTGCATAGCCGCCACCGAACTCAAAAGTGAAGATATTGTCTTTAAATTCTATTGGCGTGGATCCGGAATCTACTTCGCTATTCCTAAATCCAAAACCAACTCCTGCATGAGCGAAAATACCGGTAGGAGTATAGTAACGACCAAAGGGACCAAACTCTATGGCAGTCGAGCTACTCTCAAATCCCTGGCCCGAGCCGGAAGCAAATGTGGCAGAAAGATTGCCACCTACCACGATGTTATCCACTATAAAAAATCCCAAAACCGGGCCCAGGGAAAATGTTGTGGCATCAGAGTCTTGGGAAAAAGGCCCACTTTCGGAGGTTTGGTTTTGAATTTGTAACGAAGCTGTTCCTCCAGCCATGATAGCCCCTTGCTGGGTTTGAGAAAAGCCAAGTAATGCGAATGATACAAGTGTAAGGGTTAAGGTAAATCTTTTCATATTCGGTGATTTTGAGTTTTTTGTATTACTACGAAATCACCAACCTGTTGGATCACAAAAGGCATTTCAAAGGATATACAAAGTGTCGGACGGCTAAAAGAGGCTATCGAGTTCGTCTTCCTTACAATGGTTGGGGAGCGTAACTATCAGATTTGGAGACCTTTCCATTTCTCTTTTGATGGCGAATTCAGCCTCCTTGTTCCGGGCCCAACTGCGGCGCGCAATGCCATTATTGACATCGTAAAATAACATACCCTCCAGGTTAGACTGGGCTTGTTCAGAACCATCGAGCAGCATTCCAAAGCCACCATTCATCACCTCGCCCCAACCCACACCACCACCATTATGAATTGACACCCAAGTCGCGCCGCGGAAGGAATCGCCAATCACGTTTTGGATAGCCATATCTGCTGTGTAGCTAGAGCCATCATATATATTAGAAGTTTCTCTAAAGGGTGAATCGGTGCCAGATACATCGTGGTGATCTCGGCCTAGTACAACCGGACCAATTTGCCCTTGAGATATCGCCTCGTTAAAAGCACTGGCTATTTTTGCCCGTCCTTCAGCATCGGCGTAAAGGATCCTGGCTTTTGAACCAACCACCAATTTATTTTCTTCAGCAGCTTCTATCCACCTGATGTTGTCCTGCATCTGCTGACTAATCTCATCAGGAGCTTCGACCATTATTTCCTTCAACACCCTGGCAGCAATCTCATCAGTCTTTGCAAGGTCCTTCTCCTCCCCACTGCAACACACCCATCGGAATGGGCCAAACCCGTAATCGAAACACATGGGCCCCATTATATCCTGCACATATGAAGGGTATTTAAATCCAAGTCCGGAGGCATCCATTACATCTGCGCCTGCCTTTGAGGATTCCAAAAGGAAAGCATTACCATAATCGAAAAAGTATGTACCCTTTGCAACATGCCTATTTATTGCAGTGACTTGCCTTCTTAGAGATTCTCTTACTTTTTCTTTAAACTCATCAGGGTCATCAACCATGAGCTTATTCGATTCCTCATAGCTTAAGTCCGCTGGATAGTATCCACCGGCCCAAGGATTGTGCAGAGAAGTTTGATCAGAGCCAAGATCAATCATGACTCCCTTCCTGTCAAACTCCTCCCAGACCTCTACAATGTTTCCAACATAAGCAATAGACACTACCTCTCGGTTTGCCCTGGCTTGGGTAACTCTTTCCACCAGTTCCTCCAGGTTGTCAATTAATAGATCTACCCAACCTTGCTGGTGCCGTTTTTCCGCAGCTTTGATATTTACTTCGGCCACCACTGAGATACACCCAGCAATGTTGCCGGCTTTCGGCTGGGCACCACTCATTCCGCCCAAACCAGAAGACACAAAAACCTTCCCGTCCAGCCCTTCTCCTTGTTTTGATATTTTGCGACCAGCGTTGAGAACTGTGATAGTTGTGCCATGCACTATACCTTGTGGACCAATGTACATATACGACCCAGCAGTCATTTGTCCATATTGTGTAACCCCCAGGGCATTGTACTTCTCCCAATCATCCTGGCTTGAATAGTTGGGAATCATCATGCCATTAGTAACTACCGCTCTCGGAGATCCTGGTGAAGATGGGAACAGTCCTAGTGGATGCCCTGAATACATGTGCAAAGTTTGCTGGTCAGTCATTGTCGCCAGGTACTTCATGGTGAGCAAGTATTGGGCCCAGTTCTGAAAAACGGCCCCATTACCCCCATAAGTAATAAGTTCATGGGGGTGCTGAGCTACCTTGGGATCCAGGTTATTTTGGATCATCAACATGATTGCTGCCGCCTGCCTGCTTTGCGCGGGGTATTCTTCAATTGGGCGCGCATACATATCATATTTCGGCCGAAATCGGTACATATAAATTCTGCCAAAATCATTTAACTCTTTTGCAAATTCCGGAGCAAGCGCGGAATGCATCTCTGGTGGAAAATAACGCAGTGCGTTCTTAACGGCCAGTTTCTTTTCGGGTGTAGTTAAGATGTCTTTTCGTTTGGGAGCGTGGTTTACATGCTCGTCCCATTGAGGAGATTCAGGAAGCTGCGACGGGATGCCAGCCAATATGGCGTCTTTAAATTCCATTCGTTAATGTTCTTTGGTAAAGGCCTCTATTTTGCTCTGAATTTCCGGCGTCATCTCTTTGGTTGAATAATAACCAAATTCGAAAATTTCTCTGGCCTTGCCCAACTCGAAACCTGAGATGTTCTTTAAGCCTGGCGGGGTCACAATGACGTCACATTTCTGGCGGCTAAGATCATTATTTCCATTTATTGCCAGCAAAAGGCTTCTTTCAATTACTGTTCTTACCCCACTCATTTTGAAGTTGTTATCTATAGGGTTACAATCTGAACCAATTATGAAATCGCAACTATCCACTAACGGCTCTGCTGGTAGGTTATTCAAAATACCGCCATCAACATAGACTCCACCATCAAACTCTACCGGATTAAAAACAACGGGAATGCAACAAGAGGCCATAATTGGCCGGATCAGTTCGCCGCTGTTGAAGTAGGCACTTTTTCCGGTCCTCAACTCCGTAGCCACTATGGTTGTCGGCTTTTTCAATGCGCCAAAATCGTTTTCTGGAAGATATTCCTTCATTGTCTCACCCAGGCTATCAATAGTAAGCAGGCCTCGAAAGTTCAATGCTGGTCTCAATAGTTTGAAGACTTTTGTCTTCTCAACAATTTCCAGGATCTCATCAGGTGAATAGCCATACGAATAAAGAGAAGATACTATAGATCCAGCACTTGTACCTGCGAGTGCAGTAACCTCGATCTCAGCCTCCTCCAGTGCCTTAATTACTCCCAGATGAGAGATTCCTCTCGCTCCACCTCCTGCAAGTGCTAAACCTATTTTCATTATAGTACTTCACTAAGTGGGAAGGCCTCATCCATTCTTACCCCGCGGTCGGTCCTCTTTACCGTGCAGCACTCATGGATGGGGTCGTGCTCAAAAAACAATATATAGCCATTATCGGCAGCTTCATTCAGAAATGCTTCCTTCTCCTTAATTGTGAGGAGTGGCCTGGTATCGTAGCCCATTACCCAGGCGAGGGGTATGTGGCCAGTACTCGGAAGTAGGTCGGCCATAAACACTATCGTCTTATCCTTGTACCTGATCTTCGGCAACATCATCTTATCGGTGTGCCCATCAACGAATATTATATCCATCCAATCAAATGGAGTATCCCCTACCTCAATATGGTTTAGCTGGCCACTTTGTTCAATGGGTTCAAAATTCTCCTTCAGAAAGCTGGCCTTTTCCCTGGCATTCGGCTCACTAGCCCAACTCCAATGATCTTTATTCGACCAGTATTTGGCCTTATTGAAAGCTACTTCGTAAGTATTACCATTCCTATTTACCCCGCCCCCACAATGATCAAAATGCAGGTGGGTCATAAACATATCAGTGATGTCTGGAAAATCGAAGCCAGCATTTTGCAAAGAGCCCTGCAGCGTTTGATCTCCATGCAGATAGTAAAAGCTAAAGAACTTTTCGCTTTGCTTGTCCCCCATCCCATTGTCAATCAAAACAGCCTGATCACCATTCTCAACTAACAAACAGCGCATGGCCCATGAGCACATATTATTCTCATCGGCAGGGTTATTCCTACTCCACAACGACTTGGGTACAACGCCAAACATGGCACCGCCATCTAACTTGAATCCTCCAGCGTGAATTATGTGTAAGTTCATTAATCAATCTCTGTTAGGTAGTTATCAATAAGTACAAGCAAAGAATCCGCTTCGGCCTTAGCCTCCGCATATACCGTTACCTGCGAGTTCAGCAAGTTACGGGAAGTGAAGGCAAGGTTTACAAAGAGGTTATCTCTAAGAAATGCCTTATCCTGAATTATGGGCCTTCCGGTAAATCTTACATTTCGTGCAATGTAAGGTATAATCTGGTTTGTTCGATTATCCATAATTAGCTCATCCAGCAGGCGAATACTTCGGTAGTGCTGATTGTAGTACGTGGTAATTCTTCTGCTAAGCGCGAAGTTGTTGATTAACTCAAGTCGGCCTGAGCTCTTCAGCGTCTCATAAGTATTGTTCTGTGGAGTAAACTGAGTTAAGGCATAGAGGCTAACTACGTAAAAAAACATTGAATCATTTTCATAGTCACCCCTAACTATGGCTGTGGTTAGAGACCTGTTTTGTTTAAGGAAATACTGGCAAGTATCAATGGCATTCCCAAGGTTTTCGGCGTCTAGCCTAAGATCAGAAACGAAGCTTTCCAGGTATCTTTTCTCCAACGCCTCTTCCTTTCTTAGCTCATTCCAGTTATTAAGGCTGAAGGCAATTGAAATGCCTATAATTACCACGAATAACTCTATGAAATGATTAAGCCACTTTACGTTCTTCATGA
Source organism: Cyclobacteriaceae bacterium (assembly GCA_028285445.1). Lineage (GTDB taxonomy): Bacteria > Bacteroidota > Bacteroidia > Cytophagales > Cyclobacteriaceae > JANQPQ01. The sequence goes on from JANQPQ010000003.1 coordinate 40,395, forward strand.
AATGGTCATTGCAACCTAAAGATAAGCATTACAAGAAATGGGCAAGAGATGAAGGCTATTCCTTAACCACTCCCATTTCACTGAACTTCTCCACTCGTAACGCAACTCGCTTATCTGCATCCAGCTTTTCCAGTTCCTTGATGTGGGTCAGGATCTCAGATTTAACCTTATCTGCCATCCATTTGAGATCGGTGTGGGCACCGCCTAATGGTTCCTGGATTATACCATCGACAAGTTTCAAATCTTGCATGTCACTGGCAGTCAATCGTAGGGCCTGGGCTGCCTGTTCTTTGTAGTCCCAGCTGCGCCAAAGAATGGAAGAACATGATTCAGGAGATATAACGGAATACCAGGTGTTTTGTAGCATCAGCACCCGGTCTCCTACACCTATGCCCAATGCCCCACCTGAAGCGCCTTCGCCAATAATGATGCAAATTACCGGCACCTTTAGCATAGACATCTCAAAGAGGTTTCTGGCAATGGCCTCTCCCTGCCCGCGCTCTTCCGCTTCCAGGCCTGGATATGCTCCTGGAGTATCTATGAAAGTAACGATGGGCTTGTTGAATTTCTCCGCCAGCTTCATCAACCGTAATGCTTTACGGTACCCTTCTGGGTTAGCCATACCAAAATTGCGTATCTGACGCTGCTTGGTATTTCTCCCCTTTTGCTGCCCGATAAACATGATCGTTTTGCCGTCAACGTCGCCAAATCCACCAACCATAGCCTTGTCGTCAGCCACATTGCGATCGCCATGAAGCTCAACGAAGGTATCTGCTATTTCATAGATATAGTCGAGTGTGTACGGACGTTCCGGATGCCTGGACAACTGCACTCTTTGCCAACGTGTGAGGTTGTCAAATGTCTCCTTTTTTAACGCTTTGATCTTCTTCTCCAGGGCCTTAACGGCATCCTTTACATCAACATCACTTTCCTTTGAAAGCTTCTTCATGTCATCGAGTTTAGCCTCTAGCTCAGCGATAGGTTTTTCAAACTCCAATTGCATTGCGGTTTGTTTAGGAGCAACAAAATTAAAACTAAAATTAATTATTCTAGTGCTTAGATGATTATTTGGAAAATGTGAGTCATTGTATTGCATAAGACAATCTATGCACATACTTTTGCATCACTCTTTCGGGAGGTCGTTCATAAAATATTGGTCCCGTAGTTCAGTCTAGTTAGAATTTCTGTCCCGAGTACTCGGGAAGGTAGCTAGCTGAAAGTTACCGATATTATCTGGTCCGGTAGTTCAGTCTGGTTAGAATGCCTGCCTGTCACGCAGGAGGTCGCGGGTTCGAGTCCCGTCCGGACCGCCAGAAGCAAAGCCCTTTTTCTAGGGCTTTTTTTATGTCTTTTTACGTGTACATAATTCAGAGTGAGGTAAACGGCTCGTCTTACACTGGCTACTCCGCAGACCCCGAAAAGAGGTTGGCAAAACATAACATGGCAAAGTCTGGTTGCACTTCAAGGCTCCAGCCTTGGAGGCTGGTTTATATGGAAAGTTACCCTTCGAAGAAAGAGGCTCTGAAACGTGAAAGATTCCTGAAAAGGCAACGCAACAGGGATTTCTATCTGAAGCTAATCAACAAACACCATAGTAGTTAGAATGCCTGTCACGAGTACTCGGGAAGGTCGCGGGTTTCCCGAAGACTCAGGATCAGGACCGCCAGAAAATGTTTATCAAGCCCCACTTAGGGGCTTTTTTGCTTCTATAGGTTGTCAATGAGCTTGTCTAGTTTCTTTCAAGCGTTATCAGTCACATCATATAACTCGTCCATAACCGGTTCTATCTCTTGGTGGACCTCCTGCTCATAGTTTACCACTGGTAAATCTTTCTTTCTAAATTTCTCCCATATATCGCCATGATCGAAATCAAACTCAGTGACAGCCTGTAATGCGGCCCACAACTTTTTATCTCCTGCATTGATGGCCCTTAAAGTTGCCCTAATAGATATGAGTTCTCTGTCAACGTTGTCAATATCCTGCGTATAACCGGCAACATCCTGCAACCCCTTACCCTCTATTTCTTTCATTCCTTCTGGAGAGAATCGAACATCGTCTTTTATTGATAAACTTCGGCTAGCAGTTCACCGAAGTAATCAGCCTCCAAGCTAGCATGCAAATACGATTCGGCCAGCCTTTCAATTATAAGCAATGCAGCCTGAGCGTCGGTACATAAGTTTATCACTTCTCTTCTCCAATCTTCTTTCCGTTTGGCCCGGTTTGACATTCTAAAAGCTAGCAATGGTCCAGCAGCGGCTATTATGGCCACTACGCCCATCATTACTAGGGACCAGAGGAAGTAATCGTTCTGAGTCATGTTTTATTTTTCTTGATGAATGTCCTTGCCAACCAACCTCTTTCCCAGAAGGGTCTTTTGGTAATAAATGAAGAGCCTAGAGCGGCGCTCACTTCGAAACCTTTCTCCTGTAACTTTTTAAGCTCGTGTTCTAGTAAATTATATTCGGCGTCTATAGATAGCTCGAGGAATTCCTCTCGGCTCACGTTCGTTGTAAAGTCTTTAATAGTTGGGAACATTCGCAGGAAAGAATGAATTGTATCGTCTAGTATTTCGTCGCCTCCAAATTCTATTTCATACCTTGCAAGGTTTTGTCTGATACCTCGATCCATTGCCATATATTCCTCCCAGTCCCTTTCTGACTGTTGATGCTTCCTGTAAACAATATTTTCAATTTCCTCTTTGGTCTGATTGGCGACCGGGTTCTTTGGCTGGTAAATACCAAAGGTCTTTTGTGCCTCTAGCCAGTTAATGTCGAAATCTCTTTCTGCCAAAGCGATCTTCATCCGCAACAGCCGGTCGCAATCGGCCACCAAATCAACGTAGATCTTGTGTCGATTTTGTTTCCTAGCAGTCTTGTTCTTTATCGAGTTGCTCACCTGAAAACCTATCAAAGTTCCTAAGATTCCCAAAAGAGTATTTACAGCTGGTAGGGAAAAGATTTTGAGCCATATATTGGAAGAAGGTTCAGCCATAAGTTCTAATGTTTATCTAGATCTAAGCTATTAAGAAATTCCGCGCACTAGATAGGTACAAATACGTATGTCCTATATCGGGCGGTCGCCAAAAAAAGGGTGGATTGCTCCACCCTTTTGGGCTACCGGACATTTGCTTATAGAAGGTAATCTGGTGCTACTGTGGGTCGACCTCCTTCCCTGTCCTGGCATCGTAGTAAATGGCATAGTCGTCCAGAGTTTTACCCTCCGGCATATTTCCAGGAATAGAAACCACCTTAACCAGGTAGTCCTGGTGCCATTCAACGATGGCTCTATAAAGTGACTTCCTATCAATGGTAAAAGACTCCTTCTCCTTACTGTAGACCACAAAGTCGATTTGATTTTCTGGCCTGGTGGCTGTACCAGGCACCTCTCGCTTGCAGAGGATGAAATTTCCAGTTGGGTTTACCTCATATGTTATGCCTTCCTCCACGGCCAACAGTTTCTGACTTTCTAACTTTATCTCCTCTGTAATCGATTTTGATTGCGGTGGAGAGCAACTAGTAAAAATCACTACTACCAGGGAGAAGGACTGAACTAAAAACTTTATCATCTCTTTACAATTCTCTTAGTTAGTCTTCCCTCATTCAATACCAGTTCAAGTATGTAATTGCCGCTTGGCAGATCACTTAAATCCAAATTGAATGAAGCCGAACGTGCTGTCTTATTCACCTTCTGGGAAATTAACTTGACTCCCTTCTTATCGATAATAGAAATCATCCCTGCCCCAAATTCATCATTCTCAAATTCTATAAACAGGCTTTCCCTGGCTGGATTCGGATACACTTTTAAGTTTCGGGTTTCCAAATCACCTAGCAGCGAAGCGATTATCACATTCAATGCTGCAGAAGTCGCCTCACAACCGGCAACCGTAACCTTTACACTGAAATCGCCGCTCTCGGTGGGCTCATAGGTTTTAGAGGTGGCCCCGGAAATTGGATTACCATTCATTAACCATTGGTAGCTTTCAGCCTCAACTGAGGATGACAATTCTCCAGTTTCAGAATTCCTCGTAACCTCAACTTCAGGGAGTGGCTTAATAGTAACAAACGAAGTCTTTTCTTCAGTGGTGGAACCATTAAGTGTCAGCTTCACGGTCTTGGCTCCATCACTGCTGTACTTAATAGTATGCGGACCTTGTGTCGTGGCGGTGGCGGGCGTTGCTCCTTCTCCAAAGTTCCATTCATAGCTGGTAATATTTCCACTGGAAGCACTGGTATAGACCACCTCCTCTTGCACACATACGGAAGCGGCACTGGCAGTAAAATCTACTTTTAATGTTTCGGTAGAACGAGAGAGGGAGAAATCATCGATTGCCAAGCCGGCTTTACTATTAGACGCATCACTCTTGAAAACAAAACGGAAGGCAACTGCTTTATTTCCCGCCAAAGAGCTAACATTCGCTTGCTTGGTAGCGAATTCGCCGTTGGTTGTTCCACTGAAATACTTTGATCCCGGAATAAAAACCTGATTATCCATAAAGACTTCGGCATTATACCAGGACGTGCCGGCATCACTAAGGAGGATCCATGAACCTCCCTTATCTAATGAGTACTCAACGATGAAGCCATCTTCTCCTTCTTCAATATCAAATTTAGTTTTGAATTGCAGTAAATAACTGCCGGCTTCGGATAGATCAAACAACGGGGAATAAAGGTGGGCCTCCGTGCTGTCTTTGTAGGTCGAGGCGGAGATGCCGATTACCCAGGCATTGTCGCCGCTGGCCGTGCCGTCCTTTTTGGCCACGGTGGATTTACCGAGCTCAAACCCAGTTCCATTTATATTTAATGCTACAAAATCGGTTTTATTTGATTCGAAGTCCCCGCCTTCCTCTGAACCATAATCGACTGTCTTGTTGGCAAGCACAGAAACATAGCCAGCCTTCTCCAGGGTGTTTGCATTATCACCGACTGTTAGTGACACCGTGTAGCTACCGGCGGCAGTGTAAGTATGACTGGGGTTGCGATCTGTCGAAGTTTTGGTGTCGCCAAATTTCCAACTGTATTTTTCCGAGGCTCCGTTAGAAAGATCTTCGAAAGAAACTTCTTCACCAATAAAAGTAACTCTGTTATCTACAGAAAACTGAGCCCTGGCGGCTCCGCTATAAAAGACATCGGAGGTAAAAACTCCTCTTCCGTAGGTTCCAACAACTACCAGACCATCAACTGATCTGACCTTCAGCATATCGCACCGTACATTTGCCAAATTGTTTGTGGCGGGCTCCCAGGTTGGCGTTTCCAGAGAAACATCATCTGAAGACCACACACCCAGCTCAGTAGCAAGAAGTGCCTGCTTTGAGTTAGCAGGGTTGTAAACAGCCCACCTGATGGGCATATCCGGCAAGTTACCTTCTTTAGATGCCCACGATTCGCCGCCATCCCTGGTTTCCCACACCGAGACAACTCCATAGTTGGAAAACGTAACCAATATAGACTCATCGTTATCTCCCAGGGCAATCGAAGAAATGTACTTATTGGCTTCCATGTCGCTGGTGGAGAGCTTCTCGACTTTGGGAGATTCAGTATTAGCATCTTCAATTACATAGACAGAGCCCTGATCGGTACCAACATAAATCACATGATCAAATTCTTCTGAAACGTTGATGTGCGAAATTTGACCTCCGCCCAGATCAGAGCTCACTATTTTGGTAACAATGGTGCCACCCAAGCCATCATATCTTACGAACTCATCATTGGCGCCAGCGGCATAGAGCTTGTTTTCCCTGGAATCTATATCGGTAGGATTAATAAACTTGCCTTTATCGTTGAGCTCGCTAAACGAATTGAAAGTTTTGCCCTTGTCTTTTGGAATGAAGTAATTATTGAAAGTAGTAGAGGTAATTTGAATCGTGGGGTCATCCGCATCAACAAATGCATAACCTCCATCTCCGCCTGTAACCTCAAAGGTCGAATTTATCCCATCAACCTTGTATTGCTGTGTGCCGTTATCCTGGGTTCCGCCCAAATAATAGTTAGACCCCGACACATTCTCAGGGTGAATGCTATAGAACTGGGTAACATTGTAACCTTTGTTTCTGTCAGAAAATGTGGGCTCTGAAGAGTTGCCTAAGTTGGGTGAAAAAGACACACCTCCATCTGAGCCGATGATAGCTTCGTTATCGGACCCAGGCCTGAAAGTAATAGCATGCACATCAGCATGCACATAAGGCTTGCACTCATCTCGTACCCAAAACGAAACTGACTTCCCGTCTCCCTTGTCTCCCCAGGTTGTCCCACCATCCTGACTGCGGTTAACATCAATACCTCCTGCAATCAAAACATCGGGATTTTTCGGAGCCACAGCAAGGATCAAATCGTAATCGGCCTGTCCCCGGGTAAAGTCTTTCGTCCCAAGGGTGCAATCGGGGTTCAGTATTTTTGGGATTATGATATCTGACCAGGAAGCCCCGCTGTCAATCGACTTTGCCATCCACTTCACATCGCTACCGTTGGTTCCTACCGCATATATAATCTTAGCATCTGAAGGAGCCACAGCCATTTCAATCCTTTCTCCATCGGCAGGTATACCGCTTAATTCATCCCAGTTCGATCCATTGTCTGTAGACTTATACATCTTGCCAGCTTTACCAACAATACCGGTAGTGGCATAGATGTCTCCATTGGCGGCAATCTCAATATCGGCACCAACACCGGCCACTTTCTGACTCCAATTTTCTCCTTTATCGGTGGAGGTAAATATGCCTCCGCCGCTATCGTCTCCAAGAATCCTCACTGTGGCTATCACTACCCCAGAGGAGGTTACAGCAAGTTTCTGTACGAAGTCGAAAGACTCCGTTGTGTTGAGTAGGTCCCAGTTTTCACCACCATCGGTCGACTTTAAAATGCCCGCACCCTTCAGGGCACTGCTTCCGGCCCAACCTTCGCCTGTTCCAACATAGAAAACTTTTTTATCTGAGGGATCATACGCCATACTGCCTATGGTAATGTAATTCCAAAAATCGTCGGTATTTTGCCACTCCGAAGCAGGGTTTGTAATATCACTATTCACCCAGAGTCCTCCTGAAACCCCTCCAGCCCACACTTTCTTATTTGAATCATCGTTAGGATCGAACATGAAGGCCCGAGTTCTTCCCGCAACGTTATTTGGCCCTCTCTCAATCCAATTAGCGTCATCTCCGATGCCGTCAGTTCTTATTGCTGCCAGAATTCTGTTCTTTTCAGCATTGGCTGCAATAAGCCTCTCTCTTGGCGGATAACCCAGTTTCGGGTCCAGGGTCATTTCGAAATTATGCAAGGCTGAAAGATCTGGCCGATCATATCTTGGAAGGTTCATTATCTGCTGGTGGGTCATTCCTTTGTACTTCTTATACCACACCGCTTCATTGCTGGTATTTTGGTGTTCATCAAAAAGTGTAAATAGTACTAATGCTACGGCCAGCCCGCTGGACAGCAGCACCTTAACTAGTAATGGTAATTTTGCTTTGAACTGCATAGATGGGTATTCTTATAATTTAAATAAGACAATATTGTATTATTCTTCTTTACAGAATACCCTTACTGACCCCTACAGATGCCCTACCATCAGGTTTTTCGCATTAAAAATTCAGTCTGAATTACTCATCAACGCAGGACTTCAAAACAATTGAAGCGAGGATGATTGTGCATATCTGGTCTAACCTAAACTGGAAAGATTGAAGAGAGGGGCCTTAACGGAAAGGTGGAATATGTAGCAACAAAAAAGCCTGCCCTGGCAATTCTATACCCTAGCAGGCCCTTCGTCCTTTTTGGTGGTCAGCCATAAAAGTACGGCATACCCCCTTAAAATCCTAGGAAATAGTGATTTTGTGAACTGCAACTAAATGGCTTGGAGAAATGCGGTGACTAAGAAATGTGGCGTGGGGGAGATTTGAACTCCCGACCTCCGGGTTATGAATCCGACGCTCTAACCAACTGAGCTACCACGCCTTCCCGATTTAGAGAGTGCAAACTTACTGGATTAGCACATAATTGCCAAAGGCCTATTTGGATAGTCTGCAATCAATTCAATAACTAAATCTATATAACAATTCAATACATGAATCACGCAATTCACGCATGCTTCTTTGCAACCTTCTTCTCCTACTGTCTATCTTTATTGAAAACAATTACAGCTTGTTAAGATCAATCGCTGTTGACCGCATTTGGGAGAATGGAATCTTTGTCAAGATTTCGGCTGCGGCCCTTTCCCTACTATTCTACCATCTCTTTCTGGGAGTTGGCTGGCATGCGCTTACGGCCTTTGCAGGCTATTGCCTTGCGGCTTATTTGTCTGTAACCATCATTAGCCGCATACATAGAAACAACTGGTCAAACTGGGTTCACCCTATACTATTTCTAATACAACTCCTGTTAATGGTCTTGGCGATTTCAGCCATTGTTTACACCTTTCAGTTGTTTGAATCAAACTTCAGATTGAAGGGAATTGCTGAATTTCTCTACTCTTTCCATTTCGCAAGATTCCTTTTTGCTTCGATCGTTACAATGGCAATCGTATTAGCAGTGAAACTTGCCACCACGAGTGGTAACAGTAAAATGAGATCTTACCATAGCGATGCCCTTGTTTTGTCAGTTGCAGTAATCATCCTTTACATTCACGGTGAGTACGATCGTTTTGTAATTTCTGATAATCCCCTCGAAGATCTTTCTGATTTTGCTTTTACTGTCGGTTTGGTAATCATCCTGTGGTCATTATTTAAGACGATCACATCCCTGATAAATAAGGTTGTTATTGCAAATCCTACCCGGCAATTCACATTCCAGTCTATTGCCCTGGTTGCAACACTAATACCAGCGGATATTTTCCTCAACTGGATCTACCTAAAAATTGTATATGGCTTCGACCTTTACACAGACTATTGGGCGATTGAGTTACCATTAAAGACTTTGCTTATAGTCCTGCTTAACAAATACACCCACAGTACCAACAAGGCTCTCGAAGAAAAAAGGAGATTAAGAATCAGCAACGGGGCTAATGTTAGTTGGATTGACATTGATGAGATTGCGTTTTGCGCAGTACACCAGCAGGTTACCTATCTGGCCACGTTTGACGGTAAACGGCATATTGCTGATGTGACACTGAGCAAGCTGAGTTCGCAGTTGAAAAATGATTTCTTCCAAGCGTCAAGACAACTGCTTATCTGCAAGTCAGCCGTGGTTGGCTATAGACGAAAGCCTTCAAAGAAGTTGGAGCTAACAACCGTACCAGTCAGAGGATTACCACAGAGTTTTACTATAAGCAGGTTAACGGCTCCATCATTCAAGAAATGGATCACCTCAGAGTCTGAGTAGGTACAACTCAGGCTAATTGTTGGTACACTTCAACAGAGATTCAGATTCCAGCACCTCCCCTGCCCTAAATTGAACCGTTATTTGGGATATGAGAATTGCCGTTACAATCGGGTTGCTGATTTACACCACAGTTTTGGTCTCTTGCCAGAGTTTCGAAACACAAGGCGAAGAATTGGAGCAGTATTTAAGGAAAACCATGGCCGAGTTCAATGTACATGGAGCTGTGGCAGTTGGAGTGGTAAAGGATGGCGAGGTTGTATTGCAGAAAGTGGTTGGCTACAAAAACTTTGAGACTAAGGAAGTCGCTACGGAAAACACGCAATTCTATATCGCCTCCGTAACCAAGTCTTTTGTTGGGCCAATGATGCTAATCCTGGAGAACAAAGGTTATTTAAGTCTGGACGACCCCTTATCCAAGTATCTGGACATCTCCTTTCCGGAAGGAATAGATACTGATGACGTGAGCATCGAAGATCTTATTGCCCATACCTCTGGTATCAGCAATAGCATCGTAGGTCTGAAGACGGCCTACCTTGGAGATTTCACCAAGGAAGAGATTATTCAAGATCTTGAAAACTACTCCTACCCTGTCACCAGGGAATTCCGTTATACTAACCTTGGATACATCCTGGCCGGTATGATTGCGGAAAAAGTTACTGGCAAGCCCTGGCAACAATTACTTGAGGAGGAAATAACCGGCCCACTGGAAATGACCAACACCACAGCCTATGTTTCCAAAGTGGATAATTCTTCCCTGGCACAGCCGCATACCTCTATAGCAGGCAAAATCACTACTGGGAGATTTCTAAAACAGGATGACACCATGCATGCCGCCGGGGGGATGATAACTACAATTTCAGACCTCAACAAGTGGCTTCTTATGCATGCCAACAACAAAATACCAGGTGATATTGAGTTGAATACCAACGATCTTGATTTGATACATAGTGATGTGGTGGGCCTTTATAGAGAACAGTTCTCATTTGATGACTACGGTTACGGCTTGGGCTGGAGACAAAGTGACTGGAATGAATTCGAAGTTTCTATGCATGGAGGGGGGTACCCAGGCTATCGTTCTTATTGCTTAGTAAGCAGAGAACAAAATACTGGTATAGCGGTACTAATGAATCAATCTTCGCCAGCAATTATTCTTGTGCTCGAATATCTACTTAATAAGTTTTTGAGTGAAGGTGAAATGGAATCGCTGGTTTCAGTTGAAGAACAAGCAAAGCAATTGACTCAGCGATTTCAATATGTTAAAGACAGTGTATTTGCCCGGGGCAAAACCAAAGATGCTATACCCTCCGATATCTCCAGATACACCGGAGATTACTATAATGAGGAAAGTGGGAGCTTAAGCGTTTCGAAAGAAGGTAATGATCTGAAGGTGGCAATCGGCCACCTGCTTTTCAATACAAGCTATCTGGGAGATGACGCATTCTTCTACTACGACGACGGAGATCAAGTATATGGTAAACTAGATTTTTACTTCCACAATCAAAGTGACAACGCAACTCCAACTTCATTGAACTTATCAGGAATTGACTTCAAAAGGATCAAAAATGACAAATAAATATCTAACGCTATTGGTGATTATCTGCCTCTTTACAGGGGTTAGCTGGGGCCAATCATTCCTAAAAATTTCAGGGCAGGTCCTGGCTGAGGATGGCACAGCCATTCCCTACGCACACATTGCTATTAAGGGTAAAAACATGGGTGGAACAACTGACTTGGAGGGGCAATTCAGGTACTTTATCAGTGAAGACTACCAACTGGACACACTGGCAATATCATTCGTAGGATACAACACGATGGAAATACCGGTGCAAGAAGTTACTCTGCAACCAGATCGCAAGTTCACACTATCCGAAAAAGTACTTGAACTGGAGGGAGTAACAGTATACGCCCCTCAAAAGATACTACAGCAAGCCCTGGAACCGATAAAAGAAACATACAACCCAACTAAGTACTATCGACGAAAAGGCTTGATTATTACTACCAGGCTTGAAAATGAAGATCATACCCTTTACGAAGAGATATTCTTCAACCTACATTATCGGGGAAGGGATGGGCAGGAAAAAGTTGGGTTTGAGCCACTGGCTGTTCGCCGCAGCCTCGATTACGCAAGATTTGCTTTTATCAGGGCAAAAGGTGGCCGGCGTAGCTATGGCGGCAGTTATTTCTTTGGCAACAATACACTTTACTCACTCAATCGATTACTTTCCAACATCGATACAGTAACCTTACAAGTTTCAGACATTGCAGAAGTTGCCGGTGAAAATGCCTATGTTATTACACGAAAAGCCAGTACCGGGGCTACCACCAACTACTATGTTAGCACCAATGACTCAAAATTGCTTAAGGTGCAGAACACATTCACAAGAAGTCAGGTATCAACATTTATGGGCGGGTCACCTTTTGGAAGCAGCCAGTTTAATAGAAATCAATACCTCTTTACAGGCACCTATTACTTCGATAGAAACGCAGATGGAATTGAACTGAGTCACATAGAACACGAGCGTAGAACCCAGTACATTGAAAAACTTACTGGTCATATTGTAAAGAACTACGAAGAGAAGCAACTGATAAAATTCCTATCGTTTGAGCCATTGGACGAGCAGCCCAGGAAATACAAGGATGAGTTTTCTATTCCGGTGAAATTAAAATATGATCCCGGCAAGTGGACTGAAATAGAAGCGACGTATAATCACAAACTTCCCGTAGATATAAGTCAAAACTTGAACCGGGGAACATCCTTAACCCGGCAGTTCCTGCAAACTAATGGCAGCGTGGTGCGGCCCGCAACAATCGCCTCAACCCGGTTTGGTAAGCGCGACCAGAAACTTCAGGCCGAAGTTGATGATGTTGATATCTTTATTCAGCAACTAAGCAATAATCAATATCGGGCTGATTACGCTCCTGCCCTTACCTGGAGTGCCATTCCGAAATTAATGGCCATTGCCAACTCTACCAAGATTATAGACCGCATACCGCGTAATATAATGAGTCGTGTTTATGTGGAAGAATGTCAGTTGGGCATTATCGCCCTGTGGTTAATCGATTCCATTCGTAAAAGCGAAGGGCGCAAACCAAGAAAGGCATGGTACATTTCTCCCATCCCGGTTCTGGAAGGGCCAGATGATCGTAAGCGCTCAAAAGAGCGTGGACAAGGCAATACCTATTTAGCTAAGAATAGCGATAACAAACTACAAGAGGCCTATGAGTCATTCTCAACTTGGTGGGAAGTGGCCGGATCATTGAGTAGAAATAAGGCAAAAAGAATCAATCCTTTAGATGACTCTGCTCTTAATTGGCTTTGGAGATAATTAGGCTTGAGATGGTTGCTTGGAATACATCACCGCAATAATGGTAATGAAGGATATAAATGGAATGGCGAAAATTCCACCAGCAAGTAAACCGATGATAACAGCAAGCAGTAGCCCTGACCACGGCACTAAAAAAGAGAACGACCTGCTATAACCAAGCCCAGTTAGCCCGTAGAAAATTCCTGCAATAATTAGCCAATCGGCAATTCCAGCAACAAAAACTGGTTGGCTTTCAAGAGGGAATGCTACCCCCAGGTACAGTAGCAATGGATCCTTACCTTCACCGAAATTAGATACTATCGCATGCGTAAGGCCATTGAAATAAGAATAAATATCTACCAAACCTGCAGTTACGCAAAACACAATAAGAGCACTCTTGCCATTTACGAAAGAGGCTATGAGATTTCCAAAAACAACCGCCACCAGAAGTATAAGCAAGTCCACTACCAGAAAGTGATAGTACCCTGAGCTCACGATAGCAACATAGATTAACAAAGCTACAATTTGAGCAAAGATCATATACTGCTTTTTCAATCCACCAACCTGTACAATACCATAATACAGAATTGCAGATGAGAGCAGGAAAGCTATTAATATGAGGACAAATTGCACCTATTTGGAATTTCTGCAAATATAATTGCGGATGAGTCTAAGAAACTAATAGTGCTGCGCCAAAAACGCCGGCGCTATCTCCCAATTTGGGTCTCACAATCTTTGTTTCTAGTGAAGTATTGAACACGTACTCGGAAAGCCTCTCAACACCTTCCGTGTAAAGTGCATCAATCTGCGAAAGACCTCCACCGAGAACCACTACGTCTGGATCAAGAATATTGATAACATTTGCCAGGCCCCTTCCGAAGTAATGTAGCAGGCGATCTGCCGTTTTCTCTGCAAACTCATCCTGGCCTCGGCTAGCCATTATTTCAGCTAACTTCAGCTCTTTACCAGATTGTTGGCCATAGTACCTTTCTAAAGCCGGCCCGGAGATTATAGTTTCCACGCAGCCAATATTCCCGCAATAGCATTTTCCGCCGGACTCATCGAGGTAGGAATGTCCCCACTCTCCACCGATTCCCTGGATACCATCATGTACCTGCCCGTTGATAATTATACCGCCACCTACTCCAGTCCCCATGATCACTCCAAAAACCAACTTAGCGTGAGGCTTAATATCTGCAACCGCTCCCATTTTTGTTTCGGCCAAGGCAAAGCAATTAGCATCATTTGCCATGCGTACTGGAATGTTCAAAGCCGACTGGAGGTCTTTATGAAAAGGCCGTCCATTCAAAGCTGTGCTGTTGCTATTTTTCATTAGGCCTGAGTTAGCATCAATCACGCCCGGGGTACCAATGCCAATTGCTTCCGGGTTACTCCCAACCTTGTCTGCCAGATTAGCAATTATCTGCTGTACTCTTCCAATGATATGATCATAGCCCCCGTGGCCCTCAGTTGGAATCCGTTCTCTGACCAGTACGTTGTAGTCGTTTTCTGGCTCCAGAACCACTCCTTCAATTTTCGTTCCTCCTAAGTCAATACCCCAAACCTTCATTCTATTTCTATTAGCCAGTTTTTGTTCGATCAACAGCTTTCTTCCAGCCATCGTAAATTTTCATCCTCACTTCTTCGGGCAAATCAGGATTGAAATCTTTATCTATCAACCGATTGTTGATTATATCTTTTTCAGTCCACATTTGCACGCCGATGCCAGCCATGTAGGCGGCTCCCATGGCGGTAGACTCTATTATTTGCGGACGTTCTACGGTGGTATTGAGAATGTCTGCCTGGAATTGCATCAGAAAGTTATTGGCAGCAGCTCCACCATCAACTTTAAGCACGTTGAGTTTTCGGCCAGCATCATTTTCCATTGCAGAGAGAACATCTTTGGTTTGAAAGGCCATAGACTCTAATGTGGCTCTTATTATATGTCCCTTACCAGTATCCCTTGTCAATCCAAAGAGCGAACCTCGTGCATACTGATCCCAGTATGGAGCTCCCAGGCCGGCGAACGCGGGTACAAAATACACACCATGCTCATTGTCAATTCCAGTGATAGCCTCCTCAGTTTCCTGGGCTGAATTCACCAGGGTAAGCTCATCTCTAAGCCACTGCACAGCAGCCCCAGCAACGAATACGCTGCCTTCCAGAGCATAATAAACCTGACCATCTAAGCCCCAGGCAATAGTCGTTAATAGTCCTGAATTTGATATTTGGGGCTGCTGGCCAATATTCATTAGCATGAAGCATCCGGTACCATATGTATTCTTTGCTGAACCAGCCTCAAAACATGCTTGGCCAAATAACGCCGCTTGCTGGTCTCCCAGCACCGCGGTAATTGGGATACTCGCCCCTTCGACCTGAAAGATTCCGAATTGATCGCTTGAAGCCAATGCTTGCGGAAGCATAGCTGGAGGAATACCGACCAAATCCAGCAACTTGGCATCCCATTCTAAGTCGTTAATATTAAACAACATAGTTCTTGAGGCATTGCTATAGTCTGTACAGTGTCTCTTGCCACTAGTCAACTTCCAAATCAACCAACTATCTACGGTGCCAAAAGCAAGTTCTCCATTCTCAGCTCTTTGTTTGGCTCCCTCTACATTTTCAAGTATCCACTTTACTTTACTTGCTGAAAAATATGCATCGATTATTAGTCCTGTGTTTTGCTGAATGTATTCCTTCCAACCTTCAGATTTAAGGCCTTCGCAGTAGTCACTGGTTCTGGTATCCTGCCAAACAATGGCATTATAAATGGGTTCTCCGGTTTCCTTATCCCATACAATTGTAGTTTCTCGTTGATTGGCAATACCAATGGCAGCAATCTGATCCCAGCTAAGCTTACTTTCTGTCACCACCTGGTGCAAAACCTCTACCTGAGAATCCCAAATCTCCTCGGGGTCATGTTCCACCCACCCTGACTCTGGGTATATCTGATTGAACTCCTTTTGAGCAATCGCAACTATAGCACCCTCAGCATTAAATATTAATGCTCTGGAGCTTGTTGTCCCCTGGTCCAGCGCCAATATGTATTGAGCATTCATTGCAAGCCAGCAGATTTGTTCTCGAAGATGGAAAGCACCATGATAATAATCGTAAATGGCAAGACAAAGTAAAGCGCAAGAGGTGAATGTCCTAAAAAGGCAGCTTGATAAACAGTAGCTCCCAAGATTCCTCCAACACATGGGCCCACAATGGGAATCCAGCTATAGGACCAATTAGAACTGCCTTTTCCTGGAATCGGCAAGATTGCGTGAGCTAGCCGGGGGCCCAGATCCCTTGCAGGATTTATGGCAAATCCAGTGGTACCTCCAAGGCTAAAACCAATCAAAGCAATCAGGCCTCCTATTACCAATGGATTCAAGCCCTCAGTAAAATCATTGGCACCAATTGCCATGATGCCACCAACCAGCACAAATGTCCCAAGGATCTCACTCAGCAAGTTTGAGAAGGGTTTGTTTATTGCTGGGGCAGTACTAAAAACAGCCAATTTCAAATCCTGATCTGCGGTTTTGCCCCAATGTGGCAAGTAATGCCACCAAACCAACACCGCACCTGACATTGCCCCTCCCATTTGAGCTGCAATGTAGCCCGCTACCTGATTGGATGGAAATTCTCCAACCGCAGCCAGCGCAAGCGTCACCGCCGGATTTATGTGGGCGCCACTAAATTTACCCACAGCATAAATAGCAAATGATACTGCCAATCCCCAGGCCAGAACAATTACAATCCAGCCAGCATTTTCAGACTTACTTTGCTTCAATAGCACGCCTGCTACCACTCCATTGCCAAGAAAGATCAGTAAGAAGGTGCCAATAAATTCTGCCAGGTAAGCACTCATAACGGTTGAGTAAATTGTTAAAATTTTTGTGAAAAGGCCAAATGTACCATTTCAGGCTTAAACATACTGATTGTAAGGCTTTTTTAGCTATAATTTTGAGGTTACCAAGGGAAGTATCCCTATATCAAATAGCGTATCATTAGCAGGTTAAATACGATACTATTTGTCATCTGGGTATTACTGGCTAATATCTGTCAAGGTTTTCAAGGAACCGAAAAGGATTTCGTAATTGAAAACCTCAAAGAGCAATTGACTGCTGTCGACAGCTCTGAACGGGTAGATCTGCTCCAAAAAATATCCATGCATTTGCGAACTGAAGACCCGGCCCAGGCTCTGCAGTATGCAAGTGAAGGGTTAGTAGTAGCCAATGATATCGAATACACCGCGGGGAAAGCGGGCACAAACCGAGTAATTGGTATTATTCACGCCACTATCGGTAATTACGATCTGTCTCTGGATCATTTCCTGAAAAGTTTGGAGTTGTATGAGGGATTGGAAGATACCCTCAATATGGCAAGGCTTGAGAATAATATAGGCATTCTCTATAAACAATCAGATCGGCCTGAAGCAGCCTTGGTGAGATATCATAAGAGTTTGTCTTTACTTTCAATTTCTCCTAACCCTAAAACCGAGGGGCTGGTGTACAACAACATGGGCGTTGCTTTTAAGAACCTCAAAGAGTACGATTCGGCCCTGCTTTACTACGAAAAATCCATTGACCTAAATACTGAACACAAATTCGGCTCCTCTCTTGCCTTGAACTATACCAATATGGGTGTGGTAAATAAGCATCTCAAGAACTATGATGAATCCTTATCCTACTATAGGAAGAGTTTGGATCTGTATCAGCAACAAAATAATGAGATAGGTATTGCCAAGACCTTATCCAATATGGCTGAAGTAATGATACTTGAGAATAAGAATGAGGAAGCAGTAATGTATCTGAAAGATGGCGAAGAAATTGCAGATAAGCTCAAGTTAAAGCCTGTTAGACTAAATATTTACGAGAGTCTGATAGTTGCTTCCCAAAACCTGGGTCAAACCGAACAAGCTCTAAACTACAGCGGGAAGTATATTGACTTGAATGATACCCTACATAGAAGCCAAATAGATCAGGAACTACATAACCTCACTATCAAGCAAGAAATAGCCTCCAATACGCAGAAACTTGCTGACCTTGCCAAAGACAACGAATTGCAAACAGCGGCACTAGAAAAAGCCAATCTGAAAAATGTGCTTTTGACCTTTATTATTGTATTTGCTTTGTTGGTACTTGGGGGCTTCACATATATCTACCAAAAGAAGCACGAAGTGAACCATCGGTTAGCTAACATAAATACCGAGATCAAGTCACAGAAAGACATGCTGCAAAGTGCGTTGAAAGAACTTAAGGATAAAAACATTGAGCTAGACCTCCTCAACAAGGAAAAGAACTATCTGATTAATGTGGTTGCCCATGACCTCAGAAGCCCCTTGAATCAAATACAAGGATTGGCTGGTTTGGTAAAAATGCAGGAGGAAAAACTCTCAAATGATCAGCGCGAGTATCTCTCTAAAATTGATGATTCTATCTCCATGCTAAGTGATAGAATAAATCAGATCTTGGATGTCAGCGCTATTGATTCGAATAGTGTAAATATTAACCTCGAGCATGTTTCAATAAGGGAGTTACTACAGCAAACTGTGGATGAATTCGAAAAAGCCGCTCAGGAAAAATCGATCACAATCAACACCAATCTGAATGGTTTTGACCCCATGGTATTGGTGGACAAGACTTATGTGGCGCAGGTATTTGAAAATCTCATTGGCAATGCGCTTAAGTTCTCCAACCCTGGAACCAAAGTAAACATAGAGCTTAGGGAGAGAGATGGCTACGTAGTAACCGAGGTAGTTGACGAGGGACCTGGTATCCTTACTGAAGAGATGCCCAAACTATTTAAGAAGTTTCAGTCGCTCAGTGCTCAGCCCACCAACGGAGAGTCTTCCACGGGATTAGGGCTTTCAATCGTTAAGAAATACACTGAGGCCATGAATGGCAAGGTGTGGTGCGAAAGTGAGTTTGGGGTTGGCTCGAAGTTTATCGTTGAGTTTGAAAAAGTAGCGTCATAAAAAAAAGGCCCTTAGGCCTTTTTTGCTTTCTTAACCACTTCCGCAAATGCATCGGGGTGATTCATTGCCAAGTCGGCAAGCACTTTTCTATCTAAATCAATACTAGCAGCTTTAAGGCCACCAATTAATTGAGAGTAAGATAATCCGTGTTCGCGAGCACCGGCATTTATTCTTTGGATCCACAACTTTCTGAACTCACGTTTTTTCGCCCTGCGGTCACGATAGGCGTAAGTTAGCCCTTTTTCTACCGCATTCTTAGCGACGGTCCATACATTGCTTCTTCGGCCCCAATATCCTTTTGCGGACTTGAGAACCTTTTTTCTTTTAGCCCTGGAGGCTACTGCATTAACTGATCTTGGCATTTTAGATTGTTTTTTGGCGATTGGCGCCCCTCCCTGGGATCTTCAAACCAATAACCTGGTTCAACATTAGAAAACCTCTGAATACTCAGAATTAAACATTAAGCATATCCCTAACTCGCTTTTCCTCGGTTTTATCAACCAAAGTAAAATGAGTTAGCCTTCTCTTCTGCTTAGTTGTCTTTTTCGTCAGGATATGGCTTTTGTAGGCGTGTTTTCTTTTGATCTTGCCTGTGCCTGTGAGTTTGAATCTCTTCTTCGCTCCTGACTTTGTCTTTACCTTAGGCATCTTATTACTTGTTTCTACTAATTACTTTTTAACCTTGGGAGTTACGATTACTGACATCCTTTTTCCTTCCAGCCTTGGCATCTGCTCCACCTTACCAACTTCTTCAGTAGCCTGAGCAAACTTCAGTAATAGTATCTCTCCCCTTTCTTTAAATACGATCGTTCTTCCCACAAAATGAACATAGGCCTTAACCTTGGCTCCATCATTCAGGAAATTCAGCGCATGTTTCACTTTAAAGTTGAAATCATGATCGTCAGTGTTAGGCCCGAATCGAATCTCCTTCACCACAGTCTTCTGGGCTTTGGCCTTAATCTCCTTCTGTTTCTTCTTCTGTTCGTATTTAAACTTGGAGTAGTCAATTATTTTGCAAACAGGAGGATCTGCCTTAGGTGAAATCTCTACCAGATCAAGGCCCTGCTGTTTTGCCAGCTCTAATGCCTCATTTACTGAATAGACTCCAACCTTCACATTGTCCCCTACTAACCTAATTTCTCTAGCCAGGATCTTCTCATTCACTTTATAGGGCTCTTCAACCCTTCCGCGAAATTGCCTCCTGTGGTATCTCTGTTTGCTAATATTAACCTCCTTGTTTTAAAATGAACTGCAAATATCTGTTATTTTTTATTGTGAAAAAAGGATAAGACAGTTAGTGTTTTGTTATCAATTCAAATTTTCTAACTGCGTTTCCTTTGAGAAATGGCTAACAAAATCTTCTAACTTAAAGGTTCCCAAATCACCCTCTCCGTGCTTTCTTACGGCCATTTCCTTGTTTTCTTTCTCCTTCTCTCCGACAATAATCATAAACGGGATCTTTTTTACTTCCGCATCTCTAATCTTTCTTCCAATTTTCTCATCACGATGATCAACAAAACCACGAATATCGTTTTGCTTTAGTTGGGCAAATACCTCCTCTGCATAGTCCGCAAATTTCTCAGAAATGGGAAGTACTGCAACTTGCTCTGGAGTAAGCCAAAGTGGAAAGTTTCCACCGCAGTGTTCAATTAAAACAGCTACGAAGCGCTCCATAGATCCGAAGGGAGCCCGATGGATCATTACCGGGCGATGCCTGGCGTTATCAGCGCCAATGTACTCCAGTTCAAATCTCTCTGGTAGGCTGTAATCAACCTGTATAGTTCCTAATTGCCAACTTCTTCCAAGGGCATCTTTAACCATAAAGTCTAGCTTAGGGCCATAGAAGGCGGCTTCACCTAGTTCCGTTACTGTAATAAGTTCTTTCTCCTCTGCTGCCTCAGTAATCTGTTGTTCAGCAAGGTTCCAGGCCTTCTCATCGCCGATGTATTTGTCTTGATTGTCAGGGTCTCGAAAAGATAATTGGGCGGTATACTCTTGAAAATCCAGTGCCTTAAATACGTAGAGAACCAGATCAATTACCTTCTTAAACTCATCCTTCACCTGATCTGGCCGGCAAAAAATGTGCGCATCATCCTGCGTAAATCCACGCACCCGAGTTAGTCCGTGCAATTCGCCATGTTGCTCATAGCGGTAAACTGTGCCGAACTCTGCATAACGCACAGGCAATTCCTTGTATGAGCGCGGTCTTACCTTGTAAATCTCACAGTGGTGTGGGCAATTCATCGGTTTAAGCAGAAACTCCTCACCTTCACCCGGGGTGGTAATAGGCTTAAAAGAATCCTCGCCATATTTTTCATAATGCCCCGATGTTACGTATAGCTGCTTACCTCCAATATGGGGAGTTACCACCTGCTCATAACCGGCTTGTATTTGGGCTTTGCGCATAAAATTTTCCAATCGCTCCCTGAGCATCGCCCCTTTCGGGAGCCATAGTGGCAGGCCCATTCCCACCTTTTCTGAGAAGGCAAACAGCTCAAGATCCTTACCTAACCTACGGTGGTCTCGCTTCTTGGCCTCCTCCAACATCTCAAGATGTTCTGTCAGCTCTTTTTGCTTAGGAAAGCTAACACCGTAAATTCTGGTAAGTTGCTTATTCTTCTCATCGCCACGCCAGTAAGCTCCAGCTACATTTAGCAACTTAATCGCTTTTATACTTCCGGTATTTGGAATATGAGGACCGCGACAAAGGTCAGTGAACCCACCTTGTTCATAGAAGGTAATTTGTCCATCCTCCAGATCTTGAATCAACTCCAGCTTGTACTCATCTCCTTTGTCCTGGAAGTATTGAAGCGCATCTGCCTTGCTTACTTCTGATCTTTGAAATGTATTCTTCTCCCGAGCCAACTCCAACATCTTTTGTTCAACCTTAGGCAGATCATCCTCTCCAAATTCGCGGTCGCCTAAGTCGACATCGTAATAGAAACCATTGTCAATAGGCGGACCAATTCCAAACTTGATGCCGGGGTATAATGCCTCTAGCGCTTCCGCCATGATGTGTGCTGAGCTGTGCCAAAATGTTGACTTTCCCTCCGCATCATTCCAGGTTAAAAGCTGGATATTCGAATCTTGATTGATAGGTCTGTCGGCGTCCCAAACCTCTCCATTGACTTTAGCTGCGAGCACGTTCCTGGCTAAGCCTTCGCTTATACTCAAGGCCACATCCATGCCAGTAACTCCCTTACTATATTCCCTTACCGAACCGTCGGGTAAGGTGATTTTAATTTCACTCATTAGAGGATGTTAATTAATCGTATCTGTAGAATTTGTTTGTACAGAATCTAGCTTCTGTTGCTCTATTCTCCGCAAATATGCAACTTTTCTCCGTAGGAAATCCAATTCATCAATGGCTATTTGGAAGGTTGAATCTTGGGCCAGGATATCCTCATATGTAGCTATAGATTGCGAGTAATTTCGTCGTTTGTCAGCCACTCTGGCTTGAATCAGTTTGGCTTCTAAATTCTTTCTATCCGCGTTCAACAATTTATCTGCGAAGAAGTTGGCCGAGTCGTACAAACGGCGCCCGTAGTAGTAGTTACCCAAGGCCAGCACATTGACCTCGTTGAATGCCAATTGATCGGATTTCCAGAAGTACTGGAAAGCGCTATCTGCAAGACCCGCAGCCAGTAGCTTCTTACCCTTCATGGACAATGCTGGCGCAGACATAGGATTGA
The DNA here is from genome assembly GCA_028285445.1 of Cyclobacteriaceae bacterium. Lineage (GTDB taxonomy): Bacteria > Bacteroidota > Bacteroidia > Cytophagales > Cyclobacteriaceae > JANQPQ01. The sequence goes on from JANQPQ010000003.1 coordinate 62,656, forward strand.
TTCTAAGGGTTTCATCAATATATCTATCGGCATCAAACTCATTTCCTTTTGATTCGCTTATTGTTGCCAATAAAAGCAATCCCTCCTCAGACGGTTGTGAGTCCATCGCTGATTTAAGATAACTTAAGGCACCTGTGGAATCGCCCCTTTGCAAACCAACATTTGCAACAACCAGCAAGTTCTCCGGTGTATTGCTGCCGTTACGAATATTGTCTTGGGCGAAGTTAAAGGCCTTCTCATAGTTAGCATTTTCAAAATAGAGCAGTGCAAGTTGCTCGGATAAAAAAGCATCCCTGGGGGCCAGTTTGTAAAGTCTTTCGGCTTCATTAATGGCGTTTCTCAGCCGCTTGGATTCCTGCAATGCTGCCAGGTATTGCTTACCCACTGCCAACGAATTCGGGCTCAGTTGGGTAGCTTTTTGCAATGACCTTAGCATTTGATTGCCTTTACCGAGTTTGCTTTCTATTCTTGCTTTGGAAATCCACAAGTCACTTGTCTGCTGTTCCTCCAGAAGACTCTCAATCTGTAAAAGGTATTGTTCATTTGCAGCGCGGCTGTCAGACGGTGGCTGTGGTATCTCATGCCGGGAATAAGGGCTGGAACAACCAACTATCAATAACAAGGAAATTACAAAAGACGAAACCTTCAAACCTGATAATAGAATTTCAGGCTAAGTTAACTTTTGCCTGCTAGAATGAGAACTGGAAGCTAAATTTAACCGCAAACTTATCCCCTTGCAGATTGTCCAGGTAGGTAAGGCGATGAATGGCATCAATGCGAATTACTTTTAGAATGTTTTCGATACCATAGCCAAGTTCTACATAGGGTGTGTCGCCGAGGGAGTTGATTGGAAGAGTTGGTAGCCCGTTTTCACCAACCGAAGCATGCAAGGCTAAATTTTCATCACTAACTCCACCCAAAAGGAAATTGGCAGTTCCTACGGCCCTCCACTTGAGCTTCTTGAATAATGGTATTCTGTTTAGCAGGAACCCTTCGAAATTGTGGCGGTAGTTAAGTGCTACATACTGGTCGCTGACAAATTCGGAGAAGCCCATGGTATTGAAGGCGATGCTGGTAAAGAAAGGCGACTCATTACCGATATGGCCTTTCAATAATGGCAGTGGCACCTCCCCAAATATCTTCTCAGCGGTAAATATTACCCGAGAGCGCCCGGTCAGGCCCATCTTAAAATTCTTTGTTATGTTGAATGCCGCCCGGTGAAACTCAAAATCACCACCAAGCACGTTGTCCAGACCCAAGGTATATCGCAAAGTGATAACAGGAGCCCTTACCGCTCCAAGTGAAAATCGCTGGTTGTCGCTTTGTATCCAAAGCTCATCCTTTCCAATCCTGGTTTCAACTGTAATTTCAGTAGACGAAAAATCCTTGCGAATGGGAGAGGCATCACCCAGGCTTGGGTTTAAGCGGTATCCAAAGTTGAAAGTGGAGTCAAGATTAATTGGGCTGTATTGCTTGTGCCTTAGAATAACCCGTTGCCTCACACCTTTCCTTATTTCCTTTTGAAAACGAAATCTCGTATCAGTAAGAAAGTATGGCGTGAAGTGCCTGCGGTTCCTAAAAAAGGCTTCAAAGCCAAGCGTACTCACCCCGGAAAAGAGGTCATCAAATGTGAGGCCTATCTGTTGAATGTCCTTGGTATGGCTTAAAGTCCAGGTAGTCCAGGGCTTTTTTGATGGTATATAGTCTATACGCCCGGAGTACTTATACTTTTCATCTTTAGTGCCATAGGCCAAATATCCGCTTAGTACCCACTTCTTACTGAAATCAATATTTGTACGTGCGCCGAGTTTTAATCGATGATCTTCAACATTATTAAAGGCATAGAAAAGTGGGTAAGGTCCTAAGTCGATTTGTTTAATTGGAATATACCCTGTACCCACGTAGGTAGCTAAATCAGACAATCGTTTTACCGGTCTGATCTTGCGCAATGTATCAATCATATTGATAACGTTGATTTCAGTAGTAGTTAATGGATCATGCCGGTTCTCTGCCCAGAATATATCATCAGGGGTTGTAGCATCTTCTTCTACTTCCAATGCCTGATCGTAGAACCTTCTTTCCTTAGGTTGGTTGACAACAACATTCTTATTGGAAGTGAAGAACTTAGCCAGCACTCCGGCAGCCTTTTTGCCCAGACCAAACTCTGCCAGCACTTGAAAGTCAGTGAGAATTCTGGAGCGCGTGGGTACCCAGGGGCCCGCTTCTGTTGGTTCCAGTTCTTGCTGGAGCTTTAACTTTTCAATAAAGTTGAGGTTAGCGCTCTTTTCAACCCAAAGGTCAACTTGTTTCAGGGCCGATTCTTCCTTGGTTATCCAGATGGAGCCGTTAAAGGCCAAGTCGCCTTTCTGTTTGGGAAAAATATCAATACGATAGCAGAAGTGGTTTCCAACCATCATGCTATCCATCAGGTAAACCTCATAATACGCTCTCCACCCATCAGCAATTGGACTGACAAACTCCTTATCCCAGATATTGAGCCAGTTTTGGTAGAAGTTATATTCCTGAAATGATGAACCGATAAATTGAGAAAGCAGGCTTCCATCATCCATACCAACCCCAGTAATCTTGGTTTTCAATATGTGCTCTTTGCGTAGAAGTGGATTCTGGCGGTAGTAATACTTCGATAAAGATTCTGAAATGAATATTGGCAACACAGCCTGCCCGTCTTCACCGGCAATCTGGTCTACCGAGTCAATTACCTGCTTTACTTTCTTAACGATCTTCCTATCTCGAAATCTATCAGTAAGGTTATCGAGATCTATCTCAATCTTATTATAGCTCTCAAACTCATAGGCCTCTAACGAACGCTTGTCGTTATTCTTTTTGTTACGAACCGCCGACCTCATTATTGGCCAGGCTGGATTCTCCCCGGCCACAAATACCACCTCATCCAGCGATTGCACATCTTCAAAAAGCTGAAAGTTGATCTCTTGTGTAACTCCTTTCGTAACTAGCTTGGCCTTTCGTTTATAGCCAATGTATGATGCGGCAATGGAATCGGTTGGTGAATTAGTTGTGATCTGAAATGCCCCTACAAAATCCGTAGTGGCACCAATGGTTGTTCCAACGAAAACAACATTGGCAAATGGTATGGGGTCGCCTGTTTCCGCATCGATAACCTTTCCACTAATAACAGTGCGCTGGGCGAATGACAGGTTTGCTAAAAGCAGGCAGCATGCAATGAGAGCAAATATGTGCGGTCTTCTCAAATCCCTTTCAGTCAGATGGCAAAAATAGTGTAAGTTTCAGATGCGATGTTAAATCTTTCCGGTCAACACGAAGTAACCAGAAATAGTTTAGCGTTGAGTAATGGTTTCAGGTCTACCAAGAAATTTGGGGCTTTCGTTGAGCACGTAAAGATCAATTACTGCCTTAGTTCTGGCAAGAATTTCCCTACCTTCTACTTTCAGTGACTGCTCCAGACTTAAATCCCGGGCAGTTAAGGCCATTGTTGATATGCCATGGTACTCACCAATAAAGATGGCGCGAAAAGCGTGGAATTTCTGCGTTATAACGATTACCTCCTCCTGGCCAAATATCTCCTTGGCTCTCACCATAGAATCCAAAGTTCTAAATCCGGCATAATCTAAGGTAATGGCATCCTCAGGAACACCTTTAGCAATCAAAGCGTTCTTCATGTCTTGAGGCTCGTTATAGTATTTGCTGTGATTATCACCACTAAGAATGAAGTGGCTAACCTTCTTCATTTTATACAACTCTGCGGCTTTCTCAATGCGATACTTGAAATATCTATTTGGGGAACCGTTTACCAGTGTCTTGCTCGTTCCAAGCACAACAGCGACTTTGGCTTTGGGTAGGTCAGAAATCTTATCGTAGACCTGTCCGTGAGTGGATACCAAAATCCAAATATTACTGATTACCACAAAAAGCAGCAATGACACTATCCCCCACCAAATTCCTCTGGTTACCCAATGCTGGCGTAATTTCCCACCTAAGTCCTTCATCTTCAGTTTTCTTTGGCCTTTAGCTTATACGTAGAAACTCCTCTACTAGTGTATCAGAATTCTTAATAATTCTTTGGTACCATTTTAAAGTCAAATCCTCCTTTTCCTCCTCAGATAGCCTCCAATTAACATCTGAGGCCATTATTTTATGCATCAGATCATAAAGACAAATAGCAGCACTAACGGAAATATTGTAGCTTTCAGTAAACCCATAAATGGGAATTCTGACCATGTTATCGGCATTTTCCACTGCATATTGGCTCAAACCCGCCATTTCTGTGCCGAAAATCAATGCAATCTTGCCCTCAGGCTTAAAATCCAGCAAACTGGGGTACTGGGGGGCAGGAGATGTTCCTATTATCTGGTAGCCTTGTTTCCGGAGTGCTTCAAAGCAATTAGGGGTATTATTCTCTTCGTCGCTGTTGTATCGATGAATATCTACCCATTTTGACGAGCCCAGCACCACGTCAGGGTTTACTTCATAGGTGTTACTGTTTTCAATAACATGAATGTCTTGAATACAAAGACAATCGCAGCTACGTACAACGGCGCTTGCATTGTGTGACTGATAAATATCCTCCAAGGCGATAGTGAGGTGGCGAGTGCGGAAACTAAGTACCTCCTCAATACGTCTCTGCTTGTGTTCAGTGACGTACTCTGCAAGAAATGCAATAAGCCGAGACCGGAGGTCTGGGTCCATATATAAAGTTTAGAAATCCAGCTCTATAGTGTCACCCACGTCAAAGCCTGCTCCACCACTCTTCTTTGGTTTCTGATCACTTTCCTTGAATAACTTTTCCTGCTTACTGTCTCCAGCGCTCTTTGCCGTTTTTTTGGAAGGCTTCTTAACTGAGCCTTTTGCTGTAGCTTGCTTTTCAGAAACAGTCCTTACTGGTTTTGATTTAGGCTTAGTTTCCTTCGTGGGCTTCGATTTTTTCTGTTCTTCCTTAGCTTGTTCAACCTGGTCAGTTTTTTCCGTGTCATTGGTCTCCGCATTTTCCGAAACCTCCGAAGTCACAGTTTCATTCTGATTAGTTTCCGCTTCCACCACTTGTTCCGCAACATTTTGTGACTCTCCTTCATCTGAAAGGAGAGTTACTTTTGTTATCCTGTAATTCGAAAGCCGATTACCCAACGCTTTCCAGCCTTTGACATCCACAACCGCCGATAGATCAATTTCAGCAGTTTCCTTATTCTTCCCTTTTCCCTTAATAAGGTTGATCTCAACCACCGGGTTATTTGATAACGAAGCCACTATCAACTTGGAACCAGGACTTTCACTAATGAATCCAAACTTCTTGTCCTGAGTGGTAGTCTCGATCAGGAAGCGCTTTACCAGGTAGTTCTTGCTCTCACCGTCATAATGCACCGCGGTAAGCGGTTGTTCAGCCACAAATTTCCTGATTAGCACTACTTTCTCCGGCTCAAACCGTGTAGAGAGCTCACTTGAGTTGATCTGGTAGCTACCATCTTTGTAAACTGCCAGTATCTTATCGTCTCCGTGGAAGTTCCCAATATTTTGACCTCTCCCATCCCGATTCAGGCGGCCGACAGTCTCATCGTACCAGATATCCAAACCGCTTAGGGTGCTTACCCCCTCCGACTTCAGTTCAATTCTTCTGACAGGATACTTGGTTAGAATATTTCCTCCTGCTCCTCTACCCTTTACTTCCAATGTTGAGAAGTCAAAATCAAAAACTTTCTTTCTGGCTTTTGAGCCAGCCGTAAGTTTCACTGTAATTGTTTCTGCTTCACCATTAGGGTTGGCACTGACATATAGCAATTTGGAACCAGGATGGCCCTTTGAAAGATCGTATTCCTTATCACGCGTAACAGCCAGAATCTGGAATCTCTTAACCATGGCCCTTCCAGTTTTGCCATCTACGGTAACGGCATTGTATACCATGCGCTCGTCATTCTTCTTCCAAACGCCAGCATACATAATGTCCTTACCCATAAAAACTTTCTCAGCGACTTTAGATACTATGCATTTGCCGTCCTTTCTAATGGCAACAATAGTATCAAGATCAGAGCACTCCCCTATAAATTCATCTTTTTTCAATCCGTAGCCAACAAATCCTTCCTTGCGGTTAACATATAATTTCTGGTTGTTTGCCGCCACCACCTGGACCGAAATAGTATCGAAGGACTTAATCTCCGTTTTCCTCTCTCTGCCTTCGCCGTACTTTTCGAGTAAGTTTTGAAAGTAGTTTATGGCATAGTCTGTTATGTTGGCTAGATTTTTCTTTACTTCTTTCAGCTCCTCCTCCAGCTTCTTCATCAGTTCGTCTGCCTTGAAGGAATCGAACTTCGAGATACGCTTGATCTTTATTTCAGTTAAACGAACTATATCCTCCTCAGTGATTTTCCTATAGAACTGCTTCTTGAATGGCTTAAGTCCATCGTCGATGGTAGAAATAACTGCCTCCCAGGTTTCACATTCTTCGATGTCGCGATAGATACGATTTTCAATAAAAATCTTTTCGAGGGAAGAAAACAGTATTTTCTCTAACAACTCCGCCTTTCGAATCTCCAGTTCCAGCGTTAGTAATGCAACTGTCTGCTCAGTGTTTAGCTTAAGAATATCATTGACCTTAAGAAACTTCGGCTTGTCATCGATAACTACACAAGCATTCGGGTTGATGGAGACTTCGCAATCGGTGAATGCATAGAGAGCGTCCATAACGATATCCGGTGATTGACCGGGCGCCACAGTAATGGCAATCTCTACATCCTGCGCCGTGTTGTCTACTACCTGCTTTATTTTGAGCTTACCCTTGTCATTAGCCTTTACAATGCTTTCTATTAAACCAGTAGTTGTAGTACCGAAAGGTATTTCCTTGATTATCAGCGTTTTTTTGTCAACAACTTCCATGCGGGCACGTACACGAATTCTACCCTTTAAGCCCTGATTATACTCAGAAAAGTCGGCCATACCGCCAGTGGCAAAATCTGGATAAATCTTAGGCTTCTTACCCTTAAGTACATCAATAGATGCCTTGATCAGCTCGCAGAAGTTGTGGGGTAGTATCTTAGTAGAAAGGCCAACGGCTATGCCCTCTACACCCAAGGCAAGCAGAAGCGGGAACTTCACCGGTAATGAAACTGGCTCTTTCTTACGGCCATCGTAAGACAGCTGCCAATTGGTAGTTTGCGGGTTGAATACCACCTCATTGGCAAACTTGGAAAGTCTTACTTCAATGTACCTTGGGGCTGCCGCACTGTCTCCAGTTCGTACATCTCCCCAGTTTCCCTGTGTGTCAAATAGTAATTCCTTCTGACCGATATTAACAATCGCATCACCAATAGACGCGTCACCATGCGGATGGTACTGCATGGTATTACCAATTACGTTTGCTACTTTATTGAATCTACCATCATCTACTTCTTTGAGAGCATGCATTATGCGGCGCTGCACTGGCTTAAAGCCGTCGCCAATGCCGGGCACGGCTCTCTCAAGGATTACATATGAAGCGTAGTCGAGAAACCAATTCTCGTACATCCCCGAAACGGGAATTACATCATGTATGGGAGCGTCTTCAGGTAGCTGACCGTTTCCGTTTAGTTCTTCACTCATTCAAACTACTTTCTGTTCTTTCTAAGCTGCTTCCTCCTCTACCGGATCTTTTTCCACTCGGAGGTTATCAATAATGAAACTTTGTCGCTCCGGGGTGTTCTTGCCCATATAAAACGTAAGCAGCTGCTTAATACTGGTATCTTTTGCGGTAATAATAGGCTCAAGTCTCATATCCTCTCCGATGAACGTCTTGAACTCATCGGGAGAGATTTCACCAAGCCCCTTAAATCTGGTAATTTCAGGCTTGGCTCCTAGTTTTTTTGTGGCTGCTTCTTTTTCTTCCTCGCTGTAGCAGTATATGGTTTCTTTTTTATTCCTAACTCTGAAAAGTGGGGTTTCCAAAATGTAGACATGCCCTTGCTTAACCAGGTCGGGAAAGAACTGTAGGAAGAAAGTTAGCAATAACAACCTGATGTGCATACCATCAACGTCTGCATCAGTTGCTATTACAATTTTTCGGTACCGAAGATCTTCCAAGCCGTCTTCTATGTTTAATGCATGTTGAAGCAAATTGAATTCTTCATTTTCGTAGACAACTTTCTTGGTAAGACCAAAGCTGTTTAGTGGCTTTCCTCGTAAACTGAAAACCGCCTGAGTTTGTACATCCCTGGATTTAGTAATTGAACCGCTTGCAGAATCACCCTCAGTGATAAAAATCATAGTCTCTTCGCGGCGATCCCCTTTACCATCATTATAGTGTAGGCGGCAATCTCGAAGCTTCTTATTATGCAGATTGGCTTTCTTGGCTCTTTCGTTGGCAATTTTTTTGATGCCGGCAATTTCTTTTCTTTCCCTTTCTGATTGCTGAATGCGCTTCAGTAGGGCATCTGCAGCAGTTGTATCGCGGTGTAAGTGGTTATCAAGTGCCTGCTTTACAAAGTCGTTGACGAAGGTTCGCATTGTTGGACCCTCCGGCCCTACATTAATTGATCCCAGTTTCGTTTTAGTCTGAGATTCAAAAACTGGTTCTTGCACGCGAACCGCTATTGAGCCAACAATGCTGGCACGAATGTCCGTTGCATCAAAATCCTTTTTGTAAAACTCCCTTACCGTTTTCACCACAGCTTCTCTGAAGGCAGCCAGGTGAGTTCCACCTTGTGTGGTGTATTGGCCATTAACAAATGAGTGGTACTCCTCACCGTACTGATTGGTGTGAGTAAGCGCCACTTCAATATCATCCCCTTTGAGGTGAATGATTGGATATCTTAAACTTTCAGGATCCGTCTTTCTAGCCAGTAGATCTTTAAGGCCGTCTTCAGAATGATATTTGGTACCATTGAAATTGATAGTTAGGCCAGCGTTGAGGAAAGCGTAGTTCCACATCTGATCCTCGAGAAATTCCGGGATAAAATGGTAGTTCTTAAATACCTCGTCATCTGGCTCGAAAATTACCAACGTTCCATTGCGATTACTACTGGATGAAATTTTGGGATCACTTTTTATCTCCCCCCTGGTGAACTCGGCTAGCTTAGTTTTGCCATCGCGAAACGACTGAGCTTTGAAGTATTTGGAAAGCGCATTTACTGCTTTGGTTCCAACGCCATTCAAACCAACCGATTTCTGGAAAGCCTCAGAATCGTATTTTCCACCGGTGTTGATTTTCGAAACGCAATCAACCACCTTTCCAAGTGGAATTCCCCTTCCGTAATCTCTGACCTTTACACGGTGGTCTGATATATTTATCTCGATGGTTTTGCCATGGCCCATCATGTGTTCGTCGATGCAGTTGTCAACCACCTCTTTCACTAAAACATATATGCCATCATCTTGTGCAGAGCCATCTCCAAGCTTGCCAATATACATCCCCGGTCGGAGCCTAATGTGTTCTTTCCAATCAAGGGATTTTATGCTGTCTTCGGTGTAATTATTCTGTTCAGCCACAGGATATAACTGAGTTTTATAGTTGTTACTAGCTGGCTCGAAATTAGTCAAAAAATGATTTCCCGACGCATTTTCTTACCCAAAATAAAACGCCCTAAAACGCTCATTATCATTGATTTTTATACTTTTTTAAGAAGTTTGAAGCAAAGGCAGTCCCTAGATTTGCAGCTTGACAATTCATACATTTCTTCATTAAAATTCCGATTATTTCCTTTACTTCTGCGAGTTAGCCGTTTGCAATAAAGCATTACTTTAAGGAGGTAAGGAAATTAGATTTTAACCAGAGGATATTTTTTTCCAACACCCCAACTTTTGGCCAGACCGGAGGCACTCGATGTCACTTTCTTCTTATCAGAAGCAATATGAGCCTGAGCAGCCAAACAATCATAACACCAATGGAGATCCTTATCAGGTTTCCGAGGAATGCCGGATTGAAGTTTTCCTGGGTATTGAAGAACATGATGAAAAGTGTGGAAACCAGATAGAAGAAGTTTAGAACTACCGCCAATACGATAAACCAATCAGACACCTTTTGCAGAAACGTCTTATCGGTTCGCCAGGTAATTTTCAGCAGCTTTGCGAAAACATAGAGAAGCACATTGGTACCCATAATCATACCTATCCCCCAATTAAAAAACGAAGATTTCGACAAAACCGAAAACTTGCCTTCAGCAAGATCCTGGTAAATTGTAACGGCCTCTCCAAGGTTGGCATAAACCAAAATAAAGGCGAAAAATACCGCGAGGAATGAAAGAAACCAGATTGGCTTTATAAATCGGGACACGGTTGATCCTATCGGCTTTAGGGGCTAGTTGAATTCGCCGCAATTTAAATGAAAGTGCTGATTTAAAATCTTTTGCCTGTTTATTTATTTTTGGGTTATGAATGTGGACCCCATCGTTTTATCAATTCCAATTTATTTCTTCTTAATTGGTGCGGAGTTGCTCATCCAGCAGTTTTCGAAACAACGGTTGTATCGACTTAACGACGCTGTCACAAATATCAGTTGCGGCATTACATCGCAATTGCTTGGTGTCTTCCTCAAGATACTTAGCATTGGCGTTTACCAATTGGTATTTGAAAATTTTGCCATTTGGCAAATACCAACAAACTGGGTAACACTAGTTGTACTTTTTGTGGCCGTTGACTTCTTCTATTACTGGGCGCATCGAAAGAGTCATGAGATTAACCTCTTCTGGGGTGGGCATGTGGTACATCATCAAAGCGAAGACTACAACCTTTCTGTTGCTTTACGACAAGGGAGTTTCCAAGTGATCTGGACCTTCGCCTTCTACTTGCCGCTGGCCGTAATCGGTTTTAAAACCCTGGATTTCGCCCTAATGGCCGGCCTTACTACCGTATACCAATTCTGGATCCATACAGAGACCATTAAACGTATGGGTGTACTGGAATATATTATGAACACTCCCTCGCACCACAGGGTTCATCATGGTAAAGACCCCAAGTACATTGATAAGAATCATGCCGGCGTGTTTATCGTATGGGACAAGATGTTTGGAACATTCCAAGAAGAACAAGAAAAGCCAACCTATGGCATCACCAGGCCTATTAACAGTTGGAACCCTGTCTGGACAAACCTGGAGCATTATATCGATATGTTCAGGAAGCTCCCGACTATAAGGGGCCTGGGCAACAAACTGAGGTTTATTTTTAACAAGCCGGGGTGGCTACCTGATGACATGGGCGGATACCAGGCACCAAAACCAATTGATAAGTCGGATGTTATAAAGTACGATTTGAAATCTTCAGCCAGGATTAATTTTTATGTACTCTTCCAATACGCATTGGTTTTGGGCGGCACGGCCTTCTTCCTGTTTCAGCAAAGTAATTTCAATATGCTGCAGAAACTACTTATTACCAGTGCAATTGTATGGACTATTGTGAACTGTGGAGCTCTGTTCGAAAACAGGTTTTGGGTAAAAGTGGCGGAAGTGATTCGACTGCTTAGTTTCTCCAGTACGGCCATCTATCTCAGCTATATCAACGACTTGAGCGCCCCATTGGTCTATGGAGGTATGGCATTTCTATTGGTGTCACTTTCCTGGTTTGTCTTTGCAACAAAACCAAAAAACCGCTTTGCAACTCATGCCTAAATTATTGCTACTCTCCGTTGGATTGTTCCTGCTTGCTTGCTCTCAACCCATAGACCTGCCAGACTTTGATGAAGCAGCCTGGAAAGCAGATTTGAATGGCTGTAATAGCACAAGGGCGCAAATGGTACCCGCCCTTCTTCAAAACAAATCGCTACTAAAGGGGGTGGCACAAAGGAAAATAGTCCAAACCCTTGGGAACCCGGACGAGCATGAGTTGTCATCCCGGAGACAGAAGTTTTTCACCTACTACCTACAGCCAGGCCCCAAGTGTGCCGGGGTTACACCAAACCAAGCTGATTCAATACCAAAAGCCATTATCCGTTTTGATGCACTAGGCGATGTTAACGAAGTGAATATCTACAATTGAAAAAAACTGATAGGCAATCTTGAAGGCCGTTATGGTAGAAACGAATGCAAATCTTACGTCTGGATCAAATGTTGGTATCTAATTTGTCATATATGCCAATTGTTTTCCTAATATAGCATCATGAAAACTGCAACAGTAACTTTATTGCTCAGCTGTATTTTCATACTATTTGGAGTATCGTCGTCAAATGGGCAGGAGGCTAACGCACTTGACGAGAAAAACGGCTTCCAGGATATTCAGTTAACCTCAGAAGTTAGCCAATACGACGGCTTAACATTTAAGAAGAAACTATCTGACAAGGCCTTTCCGGATGCACAACTTTTCACGGCAAAAGCCGGTCACTATCAAGAGGTTGGTGGCATCAGAATTCAAAAATTGGAAGTTAAGGTTTACACAGGTCTAATCTATGAGATTGTAGTAATCGCAGATAAGGATCCAAATTTCTACAATGGACTGGAACGGAAATACGGTAAAGGCAAGTATTCCGTGAAGAATAACTCTTACAATTGGAGTGGTAAAAACATAAGTCTCACGTTCAAGTCACTTTCCAAATCAAAAGTCATCCTTACTTATTTCTCCCATATTGTTAAGAAAAAGGTGAAAGAAGACCAGAAGAAGAAGGTTAAGGATATCGCAGACGATTTTTAGAAGTAATTTACTTAGACATTAATCTTTCCTATATTTCCGTAGCAACCAAAGGAAAATGCTAATGAAGTTTTTGCCGAAGCTTCTTTCGTTATCCCTCCTATTAGGGATTTATTCTATACCTGCATCCGCCCAGGAATCAAGAACGAATGTGTTACAGAGAGGCTACTACTTGGTTATCGGTGCTTACAGTGAGCGATCAGAGGGATATGCATCAAGGTTTCAGCAATCGGTAGTAGAAAAAGGGCATCCAGCAAAATATGGGTTTGCGAATAGGAAGAACATGTACTTTGTGTACCTCCATTTCTCCAATGACTTTAGCGAATCACTGACAGAATTGTATAAGTACAGAGAATTAGAAGATTTCGATGACTGCTGGGTTTTTGTGAACAAGGATTCGGGCGACCCTATGGAGGGAGAGCGCATTGATTTGGCGGATCAGAGAGAAGAGGAGGCCGAAAACAAAGATGCCATCACGGAGGAAAGTGAAGATCAGGAAGCTGAAGAAGCTGAGGATTTAGCCCAGGATGATAATCTAGGGAAAGACCAAGAAGATAAGCCTGTAGGAGACGAAGAGAAAGATCAGTCAACCGATGATGCCGAGCCCGTTGAAAAAAAGGAAGAAACCAGCGGCTATAAGTTGTATTTCAATCCCTTTGGGGCGCAAGGTGTTAAACCAGTTACGGGCACCGTTGAAGTTGTTGACCCGGTACGAGCTAAGCTCATTCGCCAATATGATATCTACGAAACTCAAATAATCCCCGATCCTAAGAATGGCACCGGCGATATTGAAATAATCTGCAGCGCTTTCGGGTTCAAGAAATCGCAGCATTGGCTCAATTTACATGAACCACTAAATGATAGCACCTCGGAATATGTTACGGTTAGCGGCGATAGCATCATAGTCGATTTCGCCCTAACCCGTCTACGAAAAGGTGATATTGCCATTATGTACAATGTCTTTTTCTACCGCGATGCTGCCATTATGAAACCTGAGTCAAAGTACGAGCTAAATGCACTTCTGACCATGCTTCAGGAAAATGAAAATATGCGGATTAAAATTCATGGGCATACCAACGGCAATTACAATGGGAAGCTGATCAAGCTAAACAAAGATGACGTTGATTTTTTTAGCCTGAAAGGAAACCATATTGAAACGGTGGGCACATCGAAGGCATTGTCAAAACAGCGAGCTTATACAATTCAACATTATTTGATGGAAGAAGGTATTGCCGAAGATCGTATGGAGATTATCGGCTGGGGTGGCAAACGACACTTATTTGACAAGCACAGCAACCGCGCTCGCTACAATGTTAGGGTTGAGGTAGAAGTGTTGGAGGATGGAACCTAATATCTGTTCTTTCTGGATTCATCATTGATTTAGTTTTCTATATTTGCAGCTTTTAGATCTCACCTCAAAAAAGCTAGCAATAATGCAAAATGTAGCGGTTATCGGAAGTGGAACTATGGGTAACGGAATTGCCCACGTGTTCGCACAAACAGGTTACAAAGTTTCCTTAATTGACATCTCGGCGGAAGCACTGGATAAGGCAATCCAAACTATCACCAAGAACCTCGACCGGCAGGTAAAAAAGGAGGCTATAACTGAAGAGGACAAAGCAAATACCCTGGCAAACATCACTACCAATACTGATCTTACAGCTGGTATTGCTAACGCAGAACTGGTCGTAGAAGCCGCCACCGAGAATATAGACCTTAAATTGAAGATTTTCCAGGACCTCGACCAAGCTGCTAATGCCGATGCAATTTTAGCTACTAACACTTCATCTATCTCCATTACCAAGATTGCAGCAGCAACCAGCCGTCCGGAAAAAGTAATCGGTATGCATTTTATGAATCCGGTACCGATTATGAAATTAGTTGAGGTGATTAGAGGATATCAAACCGCAGATGAGGTTACAAAGCAGATTATGGAGCTATCATCGGCACTGGGTAAAGTGCCCGTTGAAGTAAATGACTATCCCGGTTTTGTGGCCAATCGAATATTGATGCCTATGATAAACGAAGCCATCTACTCTCTATATGAAGGCGTGGCCGGCGTGTCTGAAATTGATACCGTGATGAAACTCGGGATGGCCCACCCCATGGGACCTCTTCAGCTTGCGGACTTCATTGGGTTGGATGTTTGCCTGTCAATTCTTAATGTACTTTATGAAGGTTTTGGCAACCCGAAATACGCGCCGTGCCCCCTATTGGTAAACATGGTGCAGGCAGGACACCTTGGAGTTAAATCGAAAGTGGGATTTTATTCCTATGGCCACGATAGCAAAGAGCTCATTCTGGCAGATCGATTTGCCAAATAAACCAAAGAAAATACAGCAATAAAAAAGGTGGCCGATGGCCACCTTTTTTTGTTTCTAATGTCTTCTCCTATCAGGTAGAAGGTCTTCTACGAATTGTTACTGCCTCTTTTATCCAGCAACCAACCTGAATGGTCTGACCCTCTTCATAGGTTTCTGTGAAGATGTCGTCAATCGAGGGAAACTGAGCTTCAGCCGCATCCATCATTTTCTTGTTACCAGCCTTTTTATACATGTTGTATGCAGCTATATACACTGCCCTATCTTCTACTTTGCGCTCACCCTTTTTGCAGTCTGAGAAACTACCAAGGTAGAGATCTCCTACTAACTTGTACGACTTGGAGGCAACACTTTGATCGGCGGCAGCCGCCTTCATTGCATATGACCTGGCTGATACTTTGCGCTTTCTCTTAACCTCTTGAATAGCCATATCGTAGTAGATATCTGCTTTCTTCTTGTCATCATCTGCCAATTCAATAGCCTTATTGTAGTACTCGAAACCACCCTCAATATCTCCAGCAGACACCTTTTTAATTGCGATTACTTTTGCTACACCGAAGTTTGGCTCAAGCTTATCCAAGGCTATTGCTGCATCAAGAAAGGCTGGGTTATCTCCGCAGCCGCCAGCCAGCGACAGGCTCATTATTTTCTTGGCCAGGTTAATATTTTCAGGATCTGCCTTAAGCTTTTCACCGAAGTTGTTCTGAATAAAATCACAGTCAACAGATGCTACTTCTGGGAGGAGCTTATCTACAACCTCCTTGATCTTGCTAATAGTTGCAGTCTTAGCGCCAGCTTTCAACTTTGCATCCATTATCTCATTTAGCTGAGAGTATCTATCAAGAGCAGTCTCATCACTTACTTCACCCCCACTATTCTTGTACTTGTAGAGCATATTCCAGTAGGGCAGCAGATTGTTATCATGAATATTCTCCCCACTCTTCTCCAACACTTGCTCGTAGAGAGTAAAGAGATCACCGTACTTAGATTTGTCTTTGCTATAGAATCTGTAGGCCGCGAATGCCTTCCTATTTAGCACGTCTACCTCTTTGCCGAAGTACTCAATCCTTTTGTCATACATCTGCAAAGCCTTTTGACGCAGCTCTTCCTTCTTGGCTGCATCTGTTTCTGTTTTAGATATCTCCTCAAAGATCTTAGCACCCTTTATGTATATGGATGGGTTAAGATCAGGGGTGTTCTCCAGTAGCCAGTCCAAATGTTCAGCAGCTTCGCCATAGTTCTTGGTCTTATAGCTATCGGAGTACATGGCGTTCTTTTCTTTAGCTGTCTTCTCATCCTCTCCCCAATTCCAAACACTCTGGGCAAAGACTGCAACTGAAAAAAACGAAAGAAAAAGTAAAGCAGTAATCTTCTTCATCATACTTTCTTTTTTGAGTTTCTTCTTTTTTAACAAGCGGTAAAAGTAAAAATACTATTGACTCTTACCAAACAAGTTTTTCTGTGAGATTGGTTCACTTTATGATAGACGGTGACTAGCGGCAATATTCTGCAATTAGTTCGTCAGCTTGCTGTACATTCAAAGATTTTGCCAATCGGAAATCGCTGCAGGCACGACTCCTTCTTTTAAGGTGAATATTGAGAGCACCGCGAGAAATATAAGCCTCTCCCATTTCTCTGTTAAGCCGGATGGCATTGTTATAATCTCCCATGGCTTGATCTACCATTCCCAATTTGTGGTGAGCCTTGCCCCTTAAGTAGACGGCCAGTGCATTCGACTCATCGCGGCTTACCGCCTCATCGAAATTGAAAAGTGCGTTGTTGAAGTCATCTCTCCGATAATGGTCCTGGCCAATGCTTAACATAGCACTGACGTTGTCAGGATCAATGTCCATTACTTTCTTAAAATCTTTTAGTGCATTACCGAATTGGCCAAGCTCTTCATACGCTCGCCCTCGGTTGTAAATAGACTTAACATCATTGGGCTTAAGTTTGAGGTACTCGGTGTATTCAACAATTGCTTGCTTATAGTCACCTCCTTCAAATAGGGTATCGGCCACAACCGACCTTTCATCCCGGCAAGACGTTAGTACTGCCAATACAGCTATTATTACCGCTAATCTTTTCATTAACCTTCCAATGATTTAAGGAACTCAGTAACAGCAGACCAATAGCCACCAGCATCAGAGAACTTGTTCCATAGTGCACGCGACCCGTGATTGCCGGCAGTAGTAGGTAAGTAGTAAGATTTCTTGGTAGAAGGAATAGCTTCATAAATTCCCCACCAGTTATTTTTCTCACTTTTGGCAGATGTAATAAACACCGGGATTTCAAGATTCTTAGCACTTGAGCTGATAAAATCCTTGCTGCCAAAGTATTCGCCGGGCGCAAATGACATCACAGCGTCTACCATCCCGGCATTGTCACCGGCTACTTTCAAAACTAATGCTGAAGAATAAGAGCTACCCCAGATAATCAACTTGTCGGGATTGAAATTTTCTTTTACATATGACACAGCTGCTTCAATATCAGGAATGGCATCAGCATACTTGGTCTTCTTGTTCTCCTTCTTGGCATTCGCATTGGTCTCGTTAGAAACGTTATTCACGGCACCGCCAGATCTTTGGTCAACCGCCATGCAGTTAAAACCCATCTCATTAAGTTTCGGAGCAATCTCCCGGTATTCACCTCTGCTCCATCCAGCCTGGTGAAAGAGAATAATGAATGGTGCTTGATCATGGGCCTTGTAAAGGTCTGCCACCACTTCAAGACCATCGCCAGCCTTGAAGCTAACCTTCTCCTGGCCCCATGCCATACTTGCCATAAGCAAGCCCACTACCAATAAACTGAATTTCATTTTGCTTTCGGTTTTGCTTTGAAAGTGCAAAACTAAGACATTATTACCTTAAACAGCTACGTCGTTATCTCTTAAAGCATCGTTTAGTGAGGTCTTCTTGTCGGTGCTTTCTTTTCTTTCACCAATAATTAGAGCACAATTTACGTTGTAGTCGCCGGCGGGAAACGTCTTTGTTACTGAGCCCGGTATCACCACAGATCGAGCAGGTACATAACCCCTCATCTCTACTGGTTCACTACCGGTAACATCAATTATTTTGGTGCTTGCTGTCAGTGTTACATTAGCTCCAACTACCGCCTCACGGCCAATCCTAACGCCTTCTACAATTATACATCTGGAGCCGATAAAGGCATTATCTTCAATAACTACCGGAGCGGCTTGAATTGGTTCCAGTACACCACCAATGCCTACTCCTCCACTAAGGTGTACGTTCTTCCCAATCTGTGCGCAGCTACCAACAGTTGCCCAGGTATCAACCATCGTATTTTCATCTACATAAGCCCCAATGTTTACGTAAGATGGCATCATCACCACCCCCTTATTCACAAAAGAACCATACCGGGCTATTGCATGAGGAACTACTCGTACTCCAAGTTTTTCATAGTTAGATTTCAATTTGATCTTATCATGAAATTCAAATGGACCTACCTCAATAACGCGCATTTTCTTTATTGGGAAATAAAGAATCACCGCCTTCTTAATCCACTCATTCACCTTCCACCCATTCTCCGCAGGCTCGGCAACCCTTACCTCTCCCCTGTCCAATTCATCAATAACAGTCTTTATTGCAATTACTACTTCCTTATCATGAAGAAGACTGCGATCTTCCCAAGCCTTTTCAATGATTTCCCTCAATTCCATAGCCAGCTTTCTGGTTTCTAATTTTTAAACTATACTTATCACAATGGCGGCCACCAAATTAGTAATAGCTTCTATACTAAAACCTGTTGATGACATCAGGATGTACAAGAAGTTTGCACTAACCCTGGTTCAAACATATAAATATGAAATCAATATCGTAGGCTTTTACTCAAAAAGTGAGCCCCCGCCGTCAAATGTTACACTTCACCCTTTATACAATTTTGCAAGGATTTCATTTGCTCGTCTATTTGCCCCATTGAGGTTCCTTGCAAAGGTCGTAGCTATCAAACCGAAAATTGTAATTATTAACACCCACGAATTGCTTTTGCCGGCGGTAACTTACAAAATTTTTTCAGGTGCTAAACTAATTTATGATATCAGGGAGAATTACTTCTTGAATATCTGGTATGGTAGCGCATTTCCACCCCTATTCAAGCAACTGCTAGCCATGTGGGTGAGACTCAAAGAAATACTGACCTCTCCTTTTATTTCGAGATTTATACTTGCGGAAAAGATTTATGCTACTCAAATACCTTTTGGCAGAAAACGGCAGACCATTATCGAAAACAAGGCCCTTGCTTCGGAGGTTGCTATCGAACGGGTAGGAAAATTCAATTTGTTGTACTCCGGAACCATTGCTCCGGAACTTGGCATTTTTGAGGCAATTAACTTTGCCAAGCAGCTACAATCAGTAAAAGCTGAAACCACCCTTACCATTAACGGTTACTGCCCAAACCTCAAAACACTTAAAATGGTAAAGCGCGCAATTGCTGATAGCCCATTTATAAAACTAAAGGACGGCACTCAGCCGGTTCCGCATGACGAGATCATGGCCGCTATCGCCAAGGCAGACTTCGGCCTGGCCTTCAATCAGGACAAGCCACATATCTTCGGGTGTATTCCTACCAAGGTTTATGAATATGCGGCTCAGCAACTACCAATCGTTACCACAGCTAACCAAAGTTGGGCTGGTTTGGTTGAGAGTGAGAAGCTCGGGGTTCTACTAGCCGATGATATTCATGAAACTCTTAACCGCCTGGCATCCGCTAGTTGCTACCCCAATGGCGTACCCCGCCAGGTCTTGTGGCATGAGGAATCCTCGAAACTCACCGATTTAATGAAACAAATTTGACCTAAGATTAAACCACATTAAAAATATTTTTAATAATAATTAAAATATTTTTTTAGATGTACCTAAACATTACTTAATTTTGCTCGTACAAGGGTAATGTAATGTTAAGTTTTGCTGAAGAGAATTATCTAAAGGCTATCTACCACCTTTCTGAAGGTGGTAGTGAACCCGTATCAACCAATTCATTGGCTGACAATCTTGAGACTAAGGCTGCGTCAGTTACAGACATGATTAAGAAGCTGGCGCAGAAGCAGGTAATTGATTATAAGAAATACTACGGCGTAAACCTTTCCGATAGTGGCAAGTCGGTCGCTTTACAGATTATTAGAAAGCACAGACTCTGGGAGGTGTTCCTTGTCAACAATCTTGAATTTAAGTGGGATGAAGTGCATGAAGTTGCCGAGCAACTTGAGCACATCAAATCACCCCTACTGATTCAACGCCTCGATAAATTCCTGGGCTTCCCAAAGTACGATCCACACGGCGATCCCATACCTGATGAGAATGGCAAGCTTACAACCAAACCCCGTACTGAGCTCGCATTGGCGAAAAAAGGCCAGCAAGGCGTAATTGTGGCAGTCAACGACAGCAACTCAGCATTTCTAAAGTATCTGGATAAAATCGGAGCCCGCATCGGCACTCCAGTTGAGGTTATAGACAAAGTGGAATTCGATGGATCCCTTGAGATCAAGTTAGGGGAAAAGGTGATTTTCGTTTCGAAGGAAGTTTCAACTAATATTCTTATTTCTGAATAATTATGAGGGGTTTTTTACTAGTTTTTATTGTCGTACTGATGGTGGCTTGCCAACCAAAAGAAACCACAAGTGAAGGTAAGACAAAGATTGTGGCAACTACCGGCATGATAGCCGACGCCATAAAGAACATTGTTAAAGATTCCGCAGAAGTAGAAGCCCTGATGGGCCCGGGAGTAGACCCCCACTTATACAAGGCCACCCAGGGAGATCTTTCAAAATTGACAAACGCTGACTACATCTTCTACAATGGTTTGTATTTGGAGGGAAAGATGGAGGAGATTTTTCCTCGCCTCGGTAGGATAAAACCGGTAGTGGCAGTTGCGGAGGTTATTGCAGGTGAGCGTCTCCGAAACAGTCCCATCTACCAAAACGCTTACGACCCACATCTGTGGTTTGATGTATCGCTTTGGTCAGAAGTTGTAGAGTTCACGCTAGCCTCATTAGTTGAACTGGAACCGGATAATGCCGACTACTACAACAGCAACGCCAAGGCCTACCTCACCAGCCTTGACTCACTTCATGCAGCTATTAAGATGGAACTGCTAAAAATACCCGAAGAACAGCGGGTACTGGTTACCGCTCATGATGCCTTTGGCTATTTTGGCCAGGCCTATGATGTGGAAGTGAAGGGACTGCAAGGGCTTAGTACCCTCACCGAATTCGGATTAAAAGATATCACCGACCTAGTGGATTTCATTATCTCGCGAAAGATCAAGGCTGTATTCATAGAGACTTCCGTATCGGAGAGAGCAATAAATGCCGTGGTGGAAGGATGTCAAAAAAAGGGCTGGGATGTTGAAATTGGAGGCGCCCTCTATAGCGATGCTATGGGAGAAGCCGGCACTTTTGAAGGAACATACATAGGCATGGTTAGTGCGAATGTCAAAACGATTGTAGGAGCATTGAAATGATAGAGCAGGTTCAGAATCCCGTTTTAGAAATTCACGACCTTACTGTTTCTTATGACAAGAAACCGGTGCTATGGGATGTCGATTTGTCTATTCCATCCGGGAAGTTGGTTGGAATTATTGGGCCAAATGGCGCTGGCAAATCAACGCTCATCAAGGCGGTAATGGACCTTATACCTACCAACAGTGGCTATATTAAACTGTTTGATCAATCACTGGGCGAAGTAAGAAATAGAATTAGTTACGTGCCCCAGCGAGAAACTGTAGATTGGGACTTCCCTGCTTCAGTTCTGGATGTAGTAATTATGGGTCGTTATGGGAAACTTGGGCTCTTCAAACGACCTAGAAAAGCCGACAAAGAGGTGGCTATGGAATGCTTACGCAAAGTGGGCATGGAACAATTTAGTAAACGCCAAATCTCTCAACTATCTGGCGGTCAACAACAACGAGTATTTCTAGCCAGGGCGTTGGCGCAGCAGGCTGACTTTTATTTCATGGATGAACCATTTGCCGGCGTAGATGCGGCAACGGAAAAGGCCATCATTACCCTCCTGCGCGAAATGGCAGATCAAGACAAAACGGTAGTGGTGGTACACCATGATTTGCAATCAGCCTCAAATTATTTCGATTGGGTGATTCTGCTAAATATGCGCCTGGTGGCCTCTGGTCCCATTGAAAGCGTTTTCACCCAGGAACTCTTGCAAGAAACTTACGGGGGCAAACTCACGCTTCTTTCTGATGTTTCTGATCTCATGCGGAAAGAACAATACCCCCACCGAGAAGCAAAGTAATGGAAACCTTCTTCGACTTCTTCTCATTTAGAGACCCCAACGTAAGGTATGTTGTATTGGGCTCTATCCTTCTCACCTCTAGTTCAGCCATCGTTGGCTCCTTTACCTTCTTAAAGAAGAAAGCATTGGTTGGAGATGCAGTAGCCCACGCAGTGCTGCCAGGGGTTTGTTTAGCCTTCTTACTCCATGGCACCAAAAATCCCTTTATCCTCATCGCTGGTGCATTTGCTACGGGCTGGTTATCACTTGTACTCATAGACATTATAGTAGCTAAATCAAAGCTCAAAGAAGATACCGCCATTGGGTTAATCTTGTCGGTTTTCTTCGGTATAGGAATTTTACTGCTTACTATGATACAGCATTCAGGTAATGCTGCACAATCGGGTTTAGATCAGTTTTTGTTTGGAAAAGCGGCTTCACTTGTTGGGCAAGACCTCTGGGCATTTGCGGCCGTGGCTATTACACTAATCATAGTAGTAGCCATGTTTTTCAAAGAGTTTACCATTATATCTTTTGATGAAAATTTTGCCAAATCTATCGGTTTCCCAGTGAGGGCCTTGGAATTGGTGCTTACCACTCTCACGGTGTTGGCGGTAGTGGTAGGCATTCAGGCAGTTGGTGTGGTGCTGATGGCAGCCATGCTAATTACGCCTCCGGCCGCGGCCAGGTTCTGGACTGATAAAATCAGGACGATGATAATACTTGCCGCAATTTTCGGCTCCTTATCAGGGCTAACGGGAGCATATATCTCCTATATCGCTCCAGCCATGCCTACTGGCCCGTGGATAGTGGTGGTGATTACAAGTATTGCCTTTGTATCTTTCTTTTTCGCACCGGTGAAAGGAATTCTCTATAAACTACTGAGGCAGCGGCGTATCAAGAATATGATGGAGGAAGAAAATATCCTCAAGTTGCTCTACAAACTGGGTGAAGAAAAGAAGGATTTCTATGAAAGCAGAACAATTTCAGATATCACCAGCAAGCGTGGCTTTGATCTAAGTCTATTGCAGAGCCGCATGAACAAGTTGCGTCGTCAAGGTTATCTTAACAAATTGGATCAGCAATGGCAGCTAACTCAAGAAGGTAAAGACAAAGGGCAACGGATAGTAAAGTTGCACAGACTTTGGGAGGTGTATCTTACCAAGTACTTGAGAATCGCTCCAGATCATGTGCATGAGGACGCCGAAACGATCGAGCACATACTTACTCCCGAGTTGGAGTCAAGGCTGGAGAAGCTACTGGATTATCCTGAGCTGGATCCACATCAATCTAAAATACCATATCGCTAATGGAAGCCTTCTGGATCATATTGGCTGGCTCTTTAGTGGCAATTAGCTGCGGATTACTAGGCTGTTTTCTGGTGTTGAGAAAAATGGCCATGGTCAGTGATGCCATTTCGCATGCCGTCTTACCAGGAATTGTATTCGCTTTCCTCATCTCCGGAAGCCGGGATTCAATCGTGATGCTGCTTGGTGCATCGCTAATAGGAATTTTTACTACTTTTCTCATTGAATTCTTCCACAGCAAAGGCAAACTACAAGCCGACGCTTCGATTGGCGTGACGTTTACCTGGCTTTTCGCGATGGGAATAATTTTCCTTACCCTATTTGCAGGGCAAGTAGACCTCGATGCAGACTGTGTGTTGCATGGCGAAATTGCTTACGTACCAATTGACCTATGGATTACCCAGGCCGGTGACATTTTGGGACCAAGGGTAGTCTACATAGCCGGATTTATGCTCATTTTGAATGTTATCTTCATTGTGGTCGGCTATAAAGAGCTATTTCTCACCACCTTTGATCCCGCCTTTGCCGGAGCGATTGGGATCTCGACAACCCTTTGGCACTACCTCCTGATGGGAGCTGTGTCCATGACTACCGTAGCCTCTTTTGAAGCTGTCGGTGCAATACTGGTAGTAGCCTTATTAATAGCTCCTCCAGCAACCGCATATCTGCTTACGGAAGATCTGAAGAAGATGCTGATTATAACCACTATCCTTGGCGCGGTGATCTCTATTGCCGGTTATTACCTCGCTGCTTCTATAGACGGCTCAATTGCCGGTGCAATGAGTGCGGTAGCTGGGGTGCTTTTTGCAGCTGCCTTTTTGTTCTCCCCTAAAGAGGGAGTATTGATTAAGAGTATTCGTAATAAATCAATTGAAGTTGAAGCCTAATGAGCTCGTTGCCGCCTGACAATTTAGTTATCACTGTTAAGAAACTGGCACCTGATGAAATAGAAGAGTTTATTTCCCTAATCGGGGTGTTCGAAATAGTTTTTGAGATGGAGAATTTTACCCTCCCCAGACAAGACCATTTGGAACGATTGCTGGCTAGGGAAGATTTCCACGTCTTTGTGGCAAAACAAGGAAACCGTGTTGTAGGAGGGCTGACTGCCTATTCTTTGCAACAATATTATTCCACCAGGCCCTTGGTCTACGTATTCGACCTGGCCGTGGTATCTGAATTACAGTACAAGGGCATTGGGAAGAAATTGATGAGTGCTATTAATTCTTATTGTAAAGAAACCGGGGCCGAGGAAGTATTTGTGCAAGCAGATGTTGTTGATGAACATGCAGTTCGATTTTATAAATCAACCGGCGGCACTCCCGAAGAAGTTGTTCATTTCTACTATCCCCTCAACCCCAGCAGCAGCGAATAGTCGCTAGACCACTCCGAATCCCCACATAATCCACACGGTTATAAAGGAGACCAACCCTCCTACCAACGTTGCTCCACCGTAAGCTTTGATGGCATCATTTACTTCCAATCTGCTTAAGCTTGTACAAACCCAGAAGTAACTACTGTTCACATATTTAATAATCACCGAACCCGATGCTCCGGCTAGCATGGCTGCTTCCGCAGAAAGACCTAACTGACCCAACATCGGGGCAACTATTGAGCCCGCAGTAATTACACCTACCGTGGTTGACCCCGTGATCATGTTGCCAATGATGCCAATGATAAAAGGTAGAATTATGGAAGGAATATCGAACCCTTGGAAGAAGCCAACGATGTAGTCAACTACAGGCGTACCTTTGAGTATCTCACTTAAAGACCCTCCCAGGCCCGTTACCACAAGTATCATAGCCGACACGCGCAGTGCATCCTCTATCCACTTTCCTTTTGCATCCTTTGCCTGACTTTTAAAGTCTATTAGGAATAAAGTAAGCAACACACCAATGGAGAGAGCCACCACAGGCCAGCCCAGAAAACCAAAAACCGGATTGAGCCAGTGACCGTCGGGCAGAAAGATTTTTGAGAGGCTATGCATCGCAATTAGTAACACCGGAACTGCAATAGGCGCAAACGACGCCACTACTTTCTTCCCACTGATATCTACCTCACCATGATCAATCGTAAACTGTTTGTCTGGTTCAGCTTTAATACTTGGCCCTACTATGAATTGGCCCCATACCCAACTAGACAGAGAACCCATTAGGCAGGCGATACCACCAAATACAATTGTCTTACCGATGTCTGCCCCAACCAAGGCAGCAGCAGCCAATGGGCCCGGCGTTGGAGGCACGATAGCATGTGTAAGCTGTAAGGCTCCGACCAAGCCGGTAGACATCGCCGCCAAGGTGGTTCCGGTTGCGGCCGCCGAGGCGTGCACGAGAGGGTTGAGTATAACATAGGCCACATCAGAAAATATGGCTATACCCAGTATAAATCCTGTTAAGGTTAATGCCAGGGGCATTCGACGCCTACCAACCATTGCAATTACTGATTTTGTAATCACTTCAATGGCCCCGGTTTGCTTCAAGGCCTCGGCAATTACTGACCCTAGTACAATTACCACCCCAATCTTGCCCAAGGTTTTGCCGAAACCGGTTTCGAATGCCTGAATAAAGCTATTCTGCTGAACCCCCGGTATAATTCCAAATAGTATAATCGGAAGTAGCAAGGCAATAAAGACGTGCCAACGCCATCTTGCAATTAGGTACAACAAAAGGGCAATCAGCAGCAAAAAGCCGATTAGTGAAACAACTGGGCTCTCAATTATCTGCATGAGATTAGGCCTGGATTTTTGCCATAGCCGCCTCTACCCCTCCTTTTTTAATGGGAACACCAAAATCAACAAGGCCCATTTCCACACCAGCCAGCGTACCCAAAACAGTGAGGGCATTGATATCTCCCAGGTGTCCAACGCGGAATACCCTGCCTTTGAATTTACCTAAACCGGTTCCCAGGGAAAGGTTGTACTTCTCCAAAATACCTTGTCGCAATTTGTCAGCGTTGAATTCCTCCGGAAGGTAAATTGCTGTGGTTGATGCCGCAAACTCATCTTTGTTAGTGCATACATTCTCCAACCCCCAATGATCCACGGCGGCTCGAGTGGCTTCTGCTAATTGGTTATGTCGAGAAAACAGGTTCGAGAAACCCTCTTGTTGCAAAAGGTCCAATGCCTTATCTAAACCGAATAGCATATTGCTGGCTGGCGTGTAAGGATAGTAGCCGGTTTCGTTAGATTCAAGAATTTTTCGCCAATCCCAGTATGATCGATTAGATTGGCATTCTTTTGAAACCAGAATGGCCTTTTGGCTAATAGCGTTAAAACCCAGCCCTGGAGGCAACATTAGACCTTTTTGAGAGGCTGCTATGGCCACATCTACCCCCCAGGCATCGTGCCGATAATCCGCTGTGGCTAATGACGAAACTACATCTACCAAAAGTAAAGCCGGATGCCCAGCTGAATCAATAGCCTCTCTAACTTTTAAGATGTTGGAGTTTACCCCGTTTGAAGTCTCCCCATGTACCGCCATCACCGCCTTTATCTCATGATCCTTATCCTCACTTAACGCCTCCTCAATCTTTCCTGCATCAATTCCCGACCGCCAATCACTTTCAATCCAGTTCACCTCCAAGCCCATTCTTTCCGCTACTCCTCTCCAGAGGTTGGCGAAATGTCCAGTTTCATAAGCCAGCACCTTGCCACCAGGGTCCACTAAATTGCTTAAGGCTGCTTCCCATGCCCCCGTTCCCGAGGAAGGATAAACCACTACTTTTGATTCGGTTTGAAATACCCACTTTATCTTTTCAAGCAGTCCTAAAGTTAACTCGGCAAACTCAGGTCCGCGATGATCGATTGTGGGTTGGTCAATAGCCCTGAGGACCTCATCTGGCACATTGCTGGGGCCTGGTATCTGCAAAAAGTGTCGCCCGGGTATTCTGGTTCTTTCTGGCATGGCTTTCAATATCAGCCTAATTTATACAATTTGAATTACTTAAGGGGCGTTGCCTCTGCATGGATTTGGCATATTCCGGCCTTATAGACTATATTGTCAATTCAGGTACTAATCCTGACCAAAACTACCTTACGGACCTACTGACAACTATTCAACTATGAAGAAATTCCTGGTACTGGGAATACTAATAACTTGTACGCTTTCCCCTATTTCCGCTCAAGAGAAGAATAATACCTGGACCCGCATGAAAGCCGATGCCGGTTATATGGCTGATGGTTTCGGCTATGTTTTCGCCAGCCCGCTACGATGGAAAGGAAAGGATTTCCTCTACCTCGGAGCTACTGTGGGAGGTGTATTTCTAAGCTCATTTCTTGATGAACCTTTTTTGAAGTTTGCTGACAAACACAACAACCCCAAGCGCTTTGATAGAGTGGAATTCTTTGCCGACCTAACAGGAAAACCCAGGCCGGCGGTAATTGCCTTCTCCGTAATTTATGGCATAGGAGTTTTCAAAGATGTGCAGTGGATGCGAGATAGCGGCGTGCTAATAGTTGCGGCCCTAGGCTCGACCGTGGCACTGCAGACTTTCTCTAAATGGGCCGTTGGAAGGGCTCGGCCTTCAGCAAGGTTGGGCTATGACGTCTTCGAACCCTTCAACCCAGAACCAGCATTTCACTCCTTCCCCTCGGGTCATGCCATGGCCTCACTGGCCATTACTTCAATAGTTGCCAGACAGGTAAAATCCAAGGTGTTGAAGGTAATGTTATATGGTGTAGGATTCTCCACAGGTTTTGCAAGAGCTTTCAACACAGAACATTGGGTATCTGATGTAGTGCTTAGCAATGTACTCACCTTCCTGGCGGTAAAAACTGCCAGTGATCGTTACAATCATAAAAAAGAGTTAAAAGCACAAAAGCAGCAGGGACAACTAAGCCTCATGCCTATTTCTTCCGGATTGAGGTTGACCTACAAGTTTTAAGTCAATTAAGCAGAAGAAATCAGTTTTGACCCTGCGAAAATTGTTCAGTACCAGGCGTTTCTACCTAGCCAACCGGGCACCTAAGAATACCATAAGGAAAAACTTATAATTTCCTTTTATGGACGTAAAGATCAAAAACACCCGCTATCGTTGGTTCTACTGTAAATCAATTTTCGTCTCAACAACATGAAAGTAATTAGGTCATTATTCAGAATAGAACCGTTGATGGTTCTTATCTTCTTTCTGGCTGCTGTTGCTGCCACCTCGCCGGTGGCTGCCCAAGGAACTAACTTGGAGGGTTTCAAAATTTCTGTTGAAAACCGGGAGAATACTATTCATTTGAAAGGTATTGAAGGCACAGCTTGGGCTAAATTATCATTTGCTACTGCTGGAGAAAAGCAGTATGCGATTAATCAATTCGGGGTAATGAAATTAAGTGAGGCCAGAACAAGTAAGAAATCAAACCTTCCTAGCTTCCTGTTCGCAGTAATAAAAACGGAGGAGGGAGTAACATTACGGGGCTATGAAGGAACTGCCTGGAGCAGCCTAAGTTTCGATTTGGCTCCTAATGAAAGCAAAGCAATTAACGAACTTGGTATGGTCAGCAACTCACGCTAAGATCACCATAAAGACTTCGCTTAAAAAACTATCTAGTAACGAGGACACTTCGCAATGGATTCTAGCGATTGCACTGCTCCAGTTTTTGTTGCAGTGCAGTATTCTCTGAGGCCAAAACTTCGACCTCTAGCCGTTTGGAGACTCCATAGATAAACATCATTACTATCAAAATTGCCTGGATGGCAATTGTTAACTTCTTTGTCATCATTAATCTTTTGCAGCTGTTCCGTAGTGATACAAATATGCTAAACTCATCATTACCAGAGATACCACGTGGAGGGGAAACTGAATGAATGGCAGGTAGGAAAACCCGAAGGTTAACATAACCATCAACTTAACAAGGTCAAATAGTCTCTTACGGGGTTTAGTAATGAAACGGATAAAATAAACAATCATAAATATAGTGGCTAACGTTGCCAGAATTTCCGGGCCATTGGGAATGAAATCAAGTTGGTACAGCAGTTCGACGAGTGACAAGGAGATAAAAAGTAGAGCGATGGGCACGAAGAGACGCTTTCTTTCATTCTGTTGCCGAAAGTAATAAGCAAGTACGAACCCCTTAATGGCAATGAAGCCCTTACGCGTAGCATCGTCTGCATTAAAGCCCAGACTTTCATCCACTATATCTATTATTAGCGGAATCAATAACACCAATAAGAACGGAAGAAAGTGTTTCAGTAGTTTCACGTCATATCAGATAAGCGGCTCTTCAGTTTTGCCTCTTCTGCCTATAGTGCATAGGCGTCATGCCAGTGGCTCTCTTGAAATATTTCACAAATGTCGCTTTTGATTTGAACCCCGCCTCTTCGGCCAGATAGTCAAGCGTGTAAGTATCGCCCTGTCCGTTATCCAGCTTCTGCATTACCTCCTGGGTACGAAATTCATTAACCAAATCATAAAAAGTAGTGCCCATCCCATGCTTCAGCAAGCTAGATATGTAGACATCAGATACCCCCATTTCACTTGAAAGGTGTTGCCTGTTGAGATCTTTGTTGAGATAGAGTTTATTCTGTACAATCAATGACCTCAATTCCTCTGCCTGTCGTTTTAAATCATCAGCATCGCCCATGCGCGAATTATTTAAGTGCCCCGCTGCCAGCACTTTAGGATTGGTTACACTACGGTAGCCCACCAGCAGCAGCAAGAATATTTCTATTGCGTAAAGTCCGTAAAAGACAGACTGGGGTAAAGTACCGGGAAAGAACAGATCCATTGAGTAGGTGGTTATCCAGCGGATCATGATGAAACTTATAAAATAAAAAGCGTAGCGGTAGTGCTTAACCGTGGCCTCATGTGTAATCTTGAGGTTTCGGTACTGCCTTAAGGCAGCATAGAGTACGACAAAGCTGAACAGCACGCCCAATCCCTCATACAGAAAGTGCTCAGCCCTACTAACGAAGAATGTTGCAAAGCCACTCTTAGGAAAGCCGAACAGTACAGAATATCCAACAACCTGATATGGAATGAGAAGGATTCCCGGAAGCAAATACCACCGAGATTCTTCGGCAATGCGAAAGTTAGCGTTACCTATAGCGTTGATGAAGCAATAGGCCATGGCCGGGATAAAAAACAGTACCGGCAAAAAAGGAATGAAAATGCCTAATGACTGCCTTAAGCTAGGCAGGATAGTCCAATTAAGTAATTCCACAGTATATAGCAAAATAAACAGACCCAGATATCTGGCGGCCTTCCGGTGCTTTTCTGCCAGCGATGAAGTAGTTACAAACAGCACGATGGCATTTCCGAATCCAAGAAATACGATTAAATCACCACCACTTAATTGAAAACCCCTTAGTAGATCCAATACGCTCTTTGTTTATCTGAATTTAGTTGAACAATCTTGCTAACCCTTCATATTCCGATACTACGCTCTGTACCGTACAATTGCCCAAGGTTAAAAATACGAATATGCTCATAAGACTGATAACGGTTAATATACTGACATCGCTATTGCAGTTGGTTTCGGTAAGAGCCCAAGATACCCTGAGTACCGACTACCTGCAGCCTTATACCACTTACTTCGAGATTAACAACGCCAAGGTTAGTGGCAATGGTTCAGCCATTATTCAAGAGGAAATTAAGCAGTCACAGTTCGTTTCTATTGGCGAAACGCATTACTCACGAAGAGTGTCAGAATTCACTGATGCCGTTTTGAAGTTAAGTGCTGATAACGGTTACACTGCTCTGGCTCTTGAAACCGGGCCCTACTCTGCGGAGAAGCTGGAGTCTTTAATTGAAGAAAAAGCAGAGCGGAACCTTAGTGAGTTGTTCGATAAGTTTGGGAGCAAGCTACTATTTCGGTTTCCAATTCCATTTGTGGCAGGGAAAGAAGATGTGACTTGGTTGGAAACGGCCCGCGACCGGAACTATGCCCTTTGGGGCATCGACTATGAATACTATGATGCAGCACCTTACCTGTTTCAAGAACTGGCGGAAACAACCAAAGGCACTGCGAAATACCCTCAACTAAAAAAAATGGCCAGGAAGCTAGCGAGAAAAGCCAGGAAGTGGAATTTCAGGTCAACTGTTGGTGGCTTCAATATGGCCTGCAAGCTTAGTGAATGGCCACAGGCAAAAGACTTCTTTGCTGAATTTGACAAAGGCAATAGCCAGGCTCAGCTAATCATTAGCGAATTGCAGAAGAGTTGGAAAATTTACTGCTATAATGAATCTGGCAATTACAAACAGAACAACCTTACCCGAATAGCCAACATGCGCAGCAACTTTATGCGCAATTACGAGGCGCTTGCTGAAAAGGAAGATCGACCCAAAGTTGTAGTGAAGATGGGGAACTACCACACTACCAAAATCAAAAGCCCAATAGATTATGAGGATGTTGGTCAGCTATTGGAAACTATAGCACAAGAGAATAATACTAAATCCGTCATCTTCCGCATGATTAGAAGGTTTCGGCAAACCAAAGCGGGCAAAATCAAAGACAACTTACAGGCCTCGGGGCGTTATGCCAACTTCCTGCGCTTAGGCAGGTCTGACCAATGGACCTTAATAGATCTGCAACCGCTAAGAAAGAAGATCAGAAACCGAGAGCTTGCCATGACCAAACGAGAGCGTTATGAGATTCTCAACTATGACTATATGGTAATTATGCCTACAGATAGAAGGGTAGATTATCATTTTTGATTGCCCCCAAACTCTCAAACGAAAAGAGGGCACCAAAATGGCACCCCCTTTTCTCAAATCAATGTTCAAATCCTAATAACCAGGATTTTGCTGGATATTGGGGTTTGCATTTATCTCATCCAGTGGGATGGGCAGTACAACTCGGTCAGCTCCATTTGCAACGGTGCAAACAGAAGATGTACAATTGGTTCTCACGACGTCTCCACCCGTCCGCATCAAATCCCAAAGCCTGTGGCCTTCGAAGGCCAGCTCTTTTCTCCTTTCGAGCAGCACCTCATCTACTAATGCAGCACCTGCTGCACTAACAGCTGCCGCCGCTGGGTACGCTCGTTGTCTGATTGTATTTATATCAGCTTGAACAGCTGCATCATTACCGCCAATTCTGGCGTTAGCTTCAGCCCGAATCAAATACATCTCAGCCAATCTAACTACCGGTGTATTGTCCTCTCCGGTTATACTTGGGTATTTAACCATTCTATCTGGCGCAAAGTCACCGGTTAAATTAGGATCTGCCAACAACCAACTTCTTCGCGCATCATCAGCAGGGATCAAATTGCTCCAATCTGAGGAAGGGAGGTAGTCTCCATATCCCTCCACGATGTACATTCTTCCCAGGGCATCAGATCCACGATTGTCGTTGGTAGTCATTGCTATCTCAAAGATTGCTTCTGACCCCATAGTGCCCAGTGCCCATTGCTCAGCGTAGTTTGCATTAGTAATAAGTGAATAGCCACCGTTTGCAATCACATCGTCAGACATCGTCCTGGCATTCTGCCAATCTTCCATATAGAGGTATACCCTGGCTAGCAAGGCCTTAACGGCAAATGCTGAAAGTAAAGTCGCTTCGCCACTTCTGCTCTCATTTGACATCAGCGCAAGAGCCATGTTCATATCACTTAATACCTGCGCATAAACTTCCGCGACAGTATTCCTGGAGGGCTCATTGCTGACATCAAACTCTAAAACTATCGGCACACCAGGGCTGCTACCGCCATTAATTGCATAAGCCTGCCCCCAAAGCCTAACCATGTCGAAGTAAGCCAGACCGCGCAGGGCATATGCCTCGCCTACCAAATGGTCCTTTTCGGCCTTAACAGCATCCGGCACGTCTACGGAGCTGTTGATGATAGCATTGGCTGCATTTACAGCTTCGTAAACATCTTCCCAAAGCTCTCGTGCTATGCCATCACTATCTAAGGCATCATATTCAGCATAATCTCTAGCCCTGTTGGCACTTGGGTGCTGCTTTACATCGTCAGACATAACATCAGGCACCAGGATAAAGTAACGCCCATACCAATTAGCCAGGGAGATTTTATTGTAAATAGCTGTAACAGCCGATTTATAGTCGTCCAGGTTTTGGATAGCCTCAGTATCGGCTACTTCCTGCTGGGGTGTTAGTTCAAGGAAGTCGCTGGAACACGCGAAAGATATAACCAGGATAGTCGCCAATCCAAAATTTCTATATTTATTCATTTTCTTCTAATTCTAAAGTCCAAGGTCTACTCCAAAAGATATCGTCTTAATTGCCGGAACCATCCTATTGGCTATCCCGTTAATTGCTTGTTCGGGATCGAGGATGGCATCTTCATCTTTTTGGAAGGTTAATAAATTGGTTCCTCGCAAATAAACCTTTGCAAATCTCATATTGAGTTTGGAGACAAGATCGCCGGGGATAGTATAGGATAGCGTAAGGTTTCTCAACCTCGTAAATGATCCATCATATAGGTACCGGGTAGATGTTTCGTTTCCATCGTCATTGTTACCCCAATAATGTCTGGGAAGTTTGGCATCAGTTTTACCGGGCACCCAGCGATTTTCAAAACCCCAGGTACTGGTACCTCTTGGAGTAAATGCTCCGTCGCCATGGATGACAAAGCCCGAGGGGTCATATAGGTAGTTCCCTTGGGAGTATGAAAACTGGGCGGAAAGATCAAAGCCTTTATAACCTAACTGGAAGTTAAAACCACCATAGTAGTCAGGTGTTGCACTTTTCCCTACAAAAAATTCCTCAGCATCTTCCGGGGCAGAAGTAGTCTCCGTTCGGGTAGCGTCGGTATACCAGAGAGGAGCACCTGTATCAGCATCAACCCCTGCCCATTCTCTCATGAAATAAGATTGAAAATCCATACCTTCAGCCCTTCTCTTAGTGCCATCATCAAAATCTTCCTGGAGTTTAGTGATCTCATTACTCAGGAATGTGATATTGAAGCCAGCATCAAAGGTAAAATCACCTGATTCCACAATGTTGGCATCAATAGCTATTTCAATACCTTTATTCTCCATTTCACCAAAATTCTGAGTCAGTTCCTCAAAACCCGTAGTGCGCGATACTGGAACATCAAGGATCAGATCTGAGGAGACTTTATTGAAGTACTCAACAGTACCGGAAACTTTTTGGAAAAGATGGAAATCCAACCCTAGATTAAAGGCGTTTTGCTTTTCCCAAGTAAGTATTGGGTTCGAGATTTGATCAGGCTCTCCACCAGGCTCACCGGCATAGTCAAATCCGTAATCATAAAGGCCAACAGATGGGAAGTTACCAATAGCGGCATTTCCAGTAACACCATAAGACGATCTCAACTTTAGGTTGTTAATAGCGTCTACCCCGCTGAGGAAACCTTCTTCATGCAAGGCCCATCCTAAGCCAAATGATCCGAATGTTCCCCAACGCTCTTCGATACCAAACCGGCTGGAGCCATCTCTTCTAATACTAAATGAGGCAAAGTATTTACCTGAATAGTCGTAGTCTACTCTGGAGAATATTGAAAGGAAGCTATACTCTGATCTTTCGCCATCTGCATCATCGGCATCTGCAGCACTGGCGAGGTTCCTTAGCTTATCATTAGGAAAATTCTCGGCATAGCCATACAACCATTTATCGTCTGACTTTTGTGCTTCATAGCCAGCAAGTACAGTGATGTTGTGTATGTCAGAAAGAGTTTTGCCGTAGCTCAGGGTCTGCGTGCCCACATAGTTGCGGTTTAGTCTTGTTGACTCCTGGGCAAAACCTCCACTGTTTCTTCCATCTCCATATCTCCGGTTTTTATACTGCCTTTCGCCAACTTGGATAAAGTCAATATTCCATTGTGTCCGGAAGGAAAAATCTTCAAGAAATTTTACCGTAACAGAGAAGTTATCAATTACCCTAATCTGCCGGGTATTGCGAATATCGTCTCCACTTAAGGCCCCTACTGGATTATTACCTCCCATGGGAAAGTAGGTTTTGTGGTGATCGTTGAAGCGCCCTTGTTCATCCCGGACCGGAATTAATGGCGAAAGCAGTAAGGCGTTATACATAGGGTTGGCCCAGGCGGTACCATCTACCATACCATTCTGGTCGAAGTGGGAGACATTCAAATTATTGGTGATTGATATGTTGTCATTAACCGCAAAGTCTAGATTCATCCTGGTGCTAAATCTTTCGAAATCCGTACCGATTATATGGCTTTCTTGTTCGAAATATCCGCCGGAGAAAAAGTAGTTAAGGCCTTCAGTGCCTCCACTTAGGCTTAGGTCGTAGCTGTGATTAACTCCGGTCCGGGTTAATTCTTCCAGCCAATTGGTGTCGGTTCTGTTACCATCAGCATCCGTTAATTGTCGAAATCTTGAATCGAAGTTTGCCTGCGCTTCAGCCTGCGTAATGGTAGTGTTGGGATTGTTGGTGTATCCTTCCAGGAACAGTTGTGTATACTGGTCGGCATTAAGAGGCTCCAATAGGGAATTGGAGGCTACAGAGTTAAAACCAACCTGCGACCGGAAGTCTACTCTCGGCTTGCCAGATTTTCCCCTTTTGGTGGTAATTAAGATTACACCATTGGCACCGCGAGACCCATAGATGGCTGTAGAAGCGGCATCTTTTAGTACGGTAACCGAGGCGATGTCATTGGGATTCATGCTGGCCATGACATTTCCACTACGATTTCCGTTAGAGTTCAGCAGCGTAATGTCTCCCGATTGTACAGGAATACCGTCTACTACATAAAGAGGCTCACTTGATGCTGTTATCGAGCCAATTCCACGGATGCGAATTTGACTGTTACCACCGGGAGAACCATCCAGAGAAACAGTTTGCAGGCCAGCCACGTTGCCCTGCAATACCTGCTCAAATGAGGCCATAGGGACTTGCTCCAACTTGTCTGCCCCTACCGTGGCAACCGAACCAGTTAGCGCTTCCTGAGATTTGCTACCGTACCCCACCACCACGATCTCCTGTAGTTGTGATACTTCTGCATCCAGCACAATATCGATGGTGCTTCTGGAACCAATCTGTTCCTCCACGGTTTGATAGCCGATAAATGAAAAAATGAGTGTGCCGCCTGAACTAGGGACAACAAGGCGATAGTCGCCATTCACGTCTGTAATTGCACCATTTGTGGTGCCTTTCAGGAGTACATTTACTCCGGGCAATCCGGATGGATCATCAATGGTGGTGACCTTTCCGGAAACTGTTACATCCTGCGCGATTAGGCTATGAGCCATAATCAACAAAGCAGAAATAGCTAGTAGTTTTCGAATCATAAATAGTTTTAGTTATAAATTATATTCTAATATTATAATTAAAACTTACTTATATAATTATTTAATTATTTTTTTGCACTAATAAATATGAAAGTGAAACCGCTTACCCCCAATTAGGGGGAGGGCGGGAAACTGGTAAGAGGGTAAAAGGTGGCTTTGGAGGCCAAAGTCAGTTTATGACCGTGTCGTAGCGTGTTAGCCTAAGCACTGTATAGATTGTAATTGCGTTACAAGATTAAAATAAGATATAGGGTCTAGCTATTACACCCAGTGACAGGGGAGATAAAACCTGCTAGCCCAAAATTCTAGCTCTGTATATCAATCCAGTAATAATAAACATGCCTATTATTAAAATCACAAACAAGACTATCATAATACCTGCCACTTTGGTGTTTCTATCAGAAAAGTCTTGTACAATTTTCAGGTAGGTACGTTTGTGCCAAAACAGAAAGTAATTAGCTACCAAAACAAGTGATACCAGGGCCACAACTCCGTCAATTCCTAATAGGAATCGATCCCCACCTACTAGAACAATAAAGTTATGAACTACTATTAGTGATAAGGATACAATCGCAGAAGTAACCCCCCAACCGTATATATGTGGCTGCCTTTCTCCAGTAATTTCAAACAGTCTATAAATCTTGTAGAATAGAAGTCTATAGAGGTTCATTGAACCATTAGCAGAATTTTGTCCCAAAATAGCAGTCGCTGTGCAAATGACCGAGCGACTGTTTGTTGAATACCAAGTAGATGCATTCCTATTTTAAATATTTCTGAACGGCTTCATGAATCTCGTCTATCTGTTCTCTTCCGCAATCAAAATAGACCTCAAAAGAAGTGTTCTTTTTCAAGTTAACAACCAGTGCGGACGAATACTTAAAGCCATCTCCATATTTTACATCAATAGATCTGATCTCATCGTATTTAGCTGATTTGAGGTAATTATCTTTTGGAGTCTTTTCATATTGCCAATAGGATGCTATTCGCCTATCTGTAAAAAAATTACCGCTGATTTTCATCCTGAAACTGGAGCTAAAAAACATTACCTCTTCACCGCCTTCCAAAAGCCCAAGGCTCCGGATATAGGATAAATCCTGACTTGATAATTCCTCACCCTCCATTACTCCGGGGGAGCAATGAAACATCAAAATTGAAAATGACAATAGGATCAAAAGTTTGTTCATAAGTGATGATACCTAATATGCTGCTCCCCAATGCTAAGCGTAATTTGTTAACTACGCCTCAATATCATTGCAAATATGGGGTTTAGCTGAAAACTACACCCAGTGAATGAGCTCATGGTTACAAATCCACATTAAGTTGGTGGCAATAAACCGTTTTTACTTGAGGTCCTCCAAAATAATAGAGAAATCCAAGTTGGTTGCAACCTGGATTTCTCTTCGCTTTTCGAGGAACTCCTTTTCAGTCAAGGGCCCTATCACATTCTTTTCAGCTGACTTCGATATCCTTTTTTGTAAAGGAATAATGTAGTAATTAGTAACCGATCTGTCTATCTCCGGAAATTGCTCTGAGTGTTGCTTAGCTATTATGAACTGCTCATCATAACCTACCGCAAATACAGTTGGTGGAACTACCCCTACTAAGTATTTTCCATCCAGGTAAAATACTCCCATACCAGATCTTGTATCGCCCTCGTTAAGGGAATAACCGCCAATCAATTTTTTTTCGTACCCAAAAGGGACACATCCAACTACAAAAGCAAACAACAGGACAGCACCTATTTTCATTTTAATTTCTTGATATCAATGGGTTCCGTAAATATAAAGGTCTGGTGGGTGCTGTAAAAGTTCAACCACTCTGGGGTAAGTCCGTACATAAGTGACTTAAAGCTTGTTTCGTTAGCTGCTATGAACGAATAGCCGTCACTTACGAGAGTGAGAGCGGCTACGACGGATATTTACTATGGATCGCAGTGTTCTTGGTTATGCCATGTGTTGATATTGCATTATTTTGATTTCTATATCTATTGTACCTGCCATTTAGGATTGAATGTTGAAATTGATGTTAAGAAAAGGGCCATTAACCAGTGTGGGAATTAGCGTTCTTATCATTGTAATATCATTTGTACTCGGTGTACACCGCCTGCTTCCGTTATTAACCAATAGCTTTGCGATTAACTTATATCACACTTATAAGAAGCCTGAACATGTTTCTGATATTATCCTTGTTAACATCAAAGATTTGCCAGTGGATCTGATCTTGGACCAGGCTGAAATCATGGCAATTTTTGGAGCCAAAGTTATTGGTATTGACTACTGGTTAGAGTCCGATAAGCTGGATTCAGTATTTGATAAGATTAATTATGACAACATTATTTTACCTTCTGATATCTACCTTGATGCAAGTGGATTCCCCGGCAAAGTGAGGTATTCAGATAATTTGATTAGTCATGAGAATAATTATGGCTATATCAATCTTTATTCACCTACCCATTTTCAACCTTTTATATATGTTGATGGTATACTTCATTCACACTTTGCAGCCAAAGTAGTTGAGAAATATGGTGATGAATTCCACAATTTATTGCTTAATCGAGCTAAGCCCCTTGAACAAATTAATTACTTGGGGGGTATTAGCTCATTTATTGACTACGGAGACCTAACTTCAACCACAAAACCGGCACTTGAGAAAGTAAGGGGTAAAATTGTACTGTTAGGGCACTATGACCCTGATAACATCTCTAACATTGACAGACATGACAGCCCAATGGGAGCAATGTATGGCGTTGTGGTACTTGCCAACATTGTCTCCACCTTATTGAACAACTATGTTACCGAGCAACCAAGGTGGTCAATATTACTCTCAGCGACTATTTTAGTACTGTTTTGTCCTTTTTTTATTCAAAAACTAATTCGACACTATTTATGGCTCAAGGCTATTCAAATAGCAACGGTTACAACACTACTTGGTCTCACTCTTGCGCTATTGCAACTGGAATATATGCTCCACTATAACGCGCTTACTTACGTGTTCATTTTAACTTCAGAAGTCTGCTTCTGGGTCCAAAAGCAAATACCAGCCAATTAGTTTTTCTTGCTTTTACCTAGCATTTTCAATGAGTCAAAAAATCTGCTCTTAGCAGCAATTGATGGAATCTTGTCTCCTCTTCCGATCAACGATCCCCCAACGCAGTCGCTCGCGTCCACGCGAGTGACGACTATTCGTTTAAGTTGCAAACACTTCTAAGTTTGTTGCAGGCTCCCTCAACTATACAACCATTATCAGGATCAACAACATATCCTGCTTCAACCGGATTAGTATAAATATACTGCAGCACTGGTTAACCATATAGAAAAAGAATAACCGTCACTCGCGTGGACGCGAGCGACTGCCACTGGGGACATTGTTTAAATCTATGTAATAGGCCAATATATTGAATCACAATCATTAACCATACAGAAAAGAAATAGCAGGCGCTCGGCTATTTGCCGAGCGCCTGCTCTCATGATTTAGAAGCCAGCAGCTTACATCCTACGAATTTTGGTGCCCTCCAATTTCGGCTGGGTGATAACATTGCGCATAGAGTCAATTATTCTCTGTGCAGGCAGATTCGGCTGATTCAGCTTCATTTCCAAATCAGCTTTCTTATCCCCGGGAGTATCCCCGGGTGCTGCGGTATTCTTTCTTTTATTCTTCTTTTCCAGCCCCACTATCTTCTTCCAGGTTAAATCCCCCCATCCCGTCTTTTTCCATAGATGACTAGCATATTTTCCCAATACGCCACTATCATGGCTAAACTCCCTAACCTCCTGGGCAATCTTGGCGGCGTTTTCAGCAGTTAGCTTAGTTTCACTGGTACTGACGTCAGTAAAGGTCGATTTAGAATCAGGTTCCGAACTCCAAGTGAGTTTCTTACCTTCATTGGGAGCGAACGTAGTGGAGGTAATAGTGCCTGCTATACTTCGGTCTGGATTGGTTCTAAAGACACCATCATTACTTAGGCGTAGGCTTTCTTGAGACTCCGTCGTCTCACGAGTAAGCTTTTGCACGTTGCCATTTTCATCAACCGTTTTGGTAACTACGGTAGTGGTCAGTTTAATGGAGACGTTTACAGCTATCAAAACACCATTCTTCATCACCTTCTTCATATCTGTTACTTCCACTGATTGCGTTTGGCTTACCTCCGTTGTACAGTTTTGGCATTCTGTGGCTTGCTCAGGCATCATACCATCAGGATCAATAAAGCGCAGTGGGTTGTTAAATGCGTAAGCATATGGTGAGATCCTTCTCATCATGTCGGCTGCGGGATCTACATTGTTAAATCTACCCAATGCGGGATCATAGTAACGAGCCTGGTAATCATACCAGCCTAAATCCAGATCGGTCTGTTCTTCAAAGCCATTGTACTTGAAATTGTTACTGAGAGCATCTGTCCGCTGGAAGCCTCCGGCTAAGTTCAGCCCAAAGGGGTAGTAATCGTCCGTTTGTACTACCGGATCTTTGGTGTGGGTTATTCTAAGGTCGTCGAACCACACATCGCTGCCAGCAGTTTCATTGCTTAGCCAAATAAGAATAAAACCCTTTTCTGTAACTGGAATCGTCCCTAACCCATCCCCTACTTCATCAAAGCTCACGGTAGTAGGATCTGAAACAAAGCCGGCACTTGTGCCAATACGATCAAACCCATCATCAACGTGATCAAAGTTTTGGTCAAAGAGAATGTAATTAGCGAAAGCACGAGGCTGATCTGTGCTGGATCCACCATAGGTACCAATCAGGGCAAATGCATCGTTCACAATATTAGTGGCTTCCGTAACACCCTCCACTATTACAGATAAGTCGTTCAAACTGGTTGCTAGAGCAGCAGTAAATCCTGAAACAGTAGTATTGCTGTAGGTGCCGGTATCTTTGTATTTGCCAAAAGCAGACACAGTAATTTCATCCCCATCTTCAACTGCCAGTAATATGGCCGGGCCTACCCTGGCTGTTGTGTCGCCAGTGAGGTGGGCTGAATAGGTATTGTATGATCCAGGATAATCAGTGTGGTCATAATTGTTGTCGCTATGGCGCGTATCCAGATTCTCAAAGAAAAGCGACTCGTCAGCATCGGAACCTTGCTCCATGGTTGCCAGGTAGACATCCTCCTCATCGGTAGAAAACGTTACCCTTACATTGCCGAGGTGGTCTTTTAAGTGGTATTCATAGGCCCAAACAGCCTCGATTACATCATATGCCAATCGTCCCTCTTCGTGTTGGATAAGCGACAGCGTACTGCCAGCACCTTGATCTTCATAGATAAATTCACCCATATAATCTGTGGTTTTGGCAACAGAGTTGTCTTCGGTATCAAATACTAAAATGTCTTTAATGTATATGGCATCATCGGTGCTAGAACCTGCACCAGCAAATTGATAGTTAGTACCTTTCAGTGCATAGAATCGTATGTAGCTGTCTGTGGACATCTCTCCTTCAATTTCCACATGAAACCATCTATCAAGAATGCTGTACTCCGCGAGGTGTTGGCCGCTTGATAAGTTCAACCTAATCCCGTCAACGTTGGTGTTACTTGATGGTATATACACCTTTGCAATTACTCTCACGGTTTTATTCAACACTGATGTAACATCTTTTCTGAGCTGGTGACCAGCGTTAGTAGAGGTGGCATAGAAAAGCAGGGCATCGTCTATGCCCTCAATACCATCTTGATTGCCAACTCTTACCGTATTGGTTCCCTGCCAGCCTGAAGTTCCAGCAGTGAAATTGCTTTGATCTGCCACGGTGTATCCTTCGTTGACAATCTGATTCACTTTCATACCGGCTGCGTCGTAGGTGTACAGCATATTACTACCGTCAGACTTTACAACATTACTTGGAAGGTTAAGGTGGTTATACTGGATATGCAGGATTCCCTTGTTGGCATCTGCAATCATGTTGCCATTGGCATCATAGTGGTAGTCATTACCGGAAGCATTGCTGTCCTTAAAACCTAGCTCACCTATGCT
Organism: Cyclobacteriaceae bacterium; assembly: GCA_028285445.1. Lineage (GTDB taxonomy): Bacteria > Bacteroidota > Bacteroidia > Cytophagales > Cyclobacteriaceae > JANQPQ01. Next base: position 105,216 of record JANQPQ010000003.1, read on the forward strand.
GGTACCAATACCGTCAGCTACTTTGTTTAAGCGATTGCCTACGTAAGTATAGGTGAGGTCATCCATCTTTTCGCTGCTGCCGTCATCTGTCCAACGGTCTAGCTGCTTGATGTTGCCATTGTAATCATACTTATCTACTCTAACATCATAATAACCGGCTTTGGTGTTCCATTCAGAGCCACTGTAGGCTTCGTAGTTGGCTTCAATTATGCGATTTGCTCCATCGTACTTGTATCCATAAGCATGTTGTGTAATACCTGTAGTGTTGTAGTCACTCCATATCACAGCAGAAATATTGCCATTGTAAGCAACATCGCTGGAGGTGGTGATGTTGGGTACGTCATTCTGATAGGCCAACTCCATTCCAAACAGATCTCCGTCATTGTCATTTATGCCAGCCTCTTCATCTCGTGAGGCATTATTAATATGTGTAAGCCAACCTCGAATGTTGTAGCGGTAATCCACTGATTGCTCAAAGGTGGTACCGCCATCTTCACTATGGAGGTCCTTTTCTACCAACTGGCCAATAGCATTGTACTCATTCTTTGCTAGAAGAACTTTGGGACCAAAGGAGGCTTGGGCGTTTACAATGGTACCGTCAATAGACCTGATAGCGACATCTGGCACCAAGTCGGTTGTGGACGCAACAGTAGAAGTGTATAGGGTTGAACCATTCTTTCTGTAGTATATGGTAGTTCCTTCTCTTTCGACAGAAAGAATATCACCAGATACATACGTGCCTACATTCCCCTCCGGGTCTCCACTTTCATAAATTTCAATAAGTCCACCTGACCTCACATACATGCCATAGTCAATGGTGTTATAGTGGTGGTTGGTGTTGTCCTCGGACATACCGAACATGCGGTTCAAGTTAGTCTCGCTGGCCTCTAATTGTACCCATCCATCTTTCCCAGCAGGCAAGACCGCATCAGACTTGGCGCCACCATCCCACACCCCATTGCTGGACGTCTTTACCAGTGAGTTTCCAGTGATAGTTACCTTGACACCGTCTTTCCAAACGATCGGCTGTAGAAAATCAAGCACGTGATGTTTAGTTTCTGTAAGCCGGTTATAACTGTCATAAGTGAAATGTCGTTTGATGGTAGCCGTCTCAGGCCCATTGTGGGAAGTTTGGGTTTCCACCAACCGTTTGGCAAAATCGTACTTGTTAGTAATGATATCTACTTTCCCATCATAGTTCTCTGATATGGTTTGAATAACCTGCAGGTACTTGTCATAGTAGATTACGGAGTTGAGAAACTTGTTTTCCCCAAGAATCCGCGTAATGCTTCCGGTGGCCAAATCAAGGGTGCGATCAAACTTAGTAACACCCGAAATCTGGTTGCTATAGAAAGCGTAATCATTCGTGCCATCTGCGTCTTCAACATCCCAACTGGTAAGGTCCGTTAGGAAATCATAGTCATCATAATAAGAGACTGTTAGTATATCAATATTAGACGTATTAGTAGGATAAGCATTATTGCTATAACCATGGACATTTCCAGCTGTACTGCCTACATAACTCTCATTAACATGCGTAGTGCTAAGATTGGCACTCATTTGTGATTGTGTTTGCGCACTGCCATGGTCATAAATTCCAGTAATAACCGGACGACTTAGGATATCATACTTGGTAAAGCTCCATTCGTGATTTACTCTTTGATTGCCGTCCTGAGTCATTACCAGGCGATCGTACTTGTCATAAACCAGGTAAACCGGGTCTACATCGTCTCCAGGCATTTTCTTTTCTATCATGCGACCCCGGTCGTCGTACTCATATTGATAGGCCCAACGACTGAGAGAATCTGTGGTGGGCTTATACTTATTACCGGTTGGCACTGCATGCATATTTTTTACCATTTCAGGAGGTAAAACAAACCGTAGCCGGCCAAAATCGTCGTAGATATAGTAGGTCTCCAGCCACTTGGTGGTCTCATAATGAACCTTCTTGAGGATAGTTTGACCTACCTTGTTTACATACTCTTTCACTTCCTTACCGTCCTCATCCTTAGTTATTTGGAGCGTGAGCTCATTGGCGGCATAGAAATCAGTGTTGGCAGCATCCGGTTTGTCCGAGACTATAGCCCATTCGATTACTTCGTCTTCAACGTTGAAATCGAAGGTTATGCGGGTGGAGTGGTTTTCTGTATCCCTCCAGTCTTCACCAGGCCCTATGCGCTCTAAGATCCTGCCCGCTGGCGAATCCTCATATATGTTCTGAACCCGCGGTTCATGATCATCAGCTACCTTATCCGTACTGATATCGTAAAATCCATACTGATTACTGTCATCATAATCGAGGACAGAAGGGGGAGTAGTTGGATCCGGGGGATCAATGGCGCTCGCATCGTATTTGCCATCGGTAGCAGTGGCATGAGCATAGGGCAAATATTGGTATTCTTCACGGTTAAGACCGTCATATTCCATCGGGGTTATAAGGTCTTTACCATTGGGAGACCCTTGGGTTGTGACTGTTTGTAGGTCTCTTCCCAGACCATCAAGATAAAGAGTAGATTGGGCTACGTCAGCGCCATAAACATCATCAATATCTTTGACACCAGCGTCAAGCACATCGGTACTTGAAATGAAGTTTGCGCCCGACTGCGTATCAAGCACATCGTCAATAACAATATTGGATGTACCATTGCCAACGACGCCGGTGGTAGTTATCGTTACGGAATAGGTACCAGGAGCGGTTGCGTCATATGTCGCAGCAGTACCCAGCTGTACTCCATCTTTTTTCCAAACATATGAGGTATGGGTACCGGCCACTGAAAGAGTTGTACTCTCACCAAGGCCAATTACAGTTTCGGTTGCACTGGCAGATGGCACGGGAATTACATCTATTTTCGCAGTGCTTGAAAAGGTAGCTGCGCAGGTACCGTTCTGTACTTGTGCTTTGTATTCTGTATCCTCACCAACATTAGTGTAGTTAAGCGTAGTAGTAGTATTGGTAACATCAGTCCATGAACCACCCTCCAGCAAATATTGCCATTTCAAGACGCTGCCTGTATTTCCACTAAGGGTCATAGTACCAGATGCCACCGTATAAGTATCTACGTTGCCACTGACAGACCCACCAACGGAAAGTGCTTCAACTGTTACCGTTCGCGTATCGGTGTTGGTGCAACCATTGCCATCAGTATAAGAATAGGTGACTGTGTGATTGCCCACACCGGCGGTAGAAGCATTAAAGTTACTTCCCGAAACTCCCGTTCCGGACCATGTGCCTCCTGAAGGACTAGCGCCAGTTAGGGCCAACGTTGTTGAACTCACGCAAACGGTGAGGTCACTGGCGGCGTTGACGCTTGGCAGCCCATGTACAGTGACAGACCGCGTATCACTATTGGTACAGCCATTGCCATCAGTGTAAGAGTAGGTGACAGTATGTACACCGGTTCCCGCTGTTACCGGGTTGAAGTTGCTACCCGAAACTCCCGTACCGGACCAACTACCCCCTGAGGGAGAGTAACCTCCGGTATTCAATGAGAAGGAAGAACCGTTGACACAGGCTTCGAGGTTACTGCCTGCGTCTACTGTAGGCAAACTATTAATTACAGCCGTGGCTCCTGCCCTACTGCTTGAGCAAGAACCAGAGATTTTAGCAACATAGTAGGTTGTAGTACTTGTCAGTGGGGTTGCCGTCAAAACAGAATTTCCGGTTCCTGACAAGGAAATACTAGCGCCATTATGGATGGAGCCGTGGGTAATCTCTGAACCACCGCTTGAGGCTGTATACCACTTATAGCTACCACTTGGGCTGTTTACACTTACTGATATGGCCCCACCGCCACAGCGGCTTGAACCCGCTGTATTTGGTGTACTAACATTAGTAACAACTCCGGTCGCACCTATTCTAGAGCTTTCGCAGGTGGTTATGTCATAGACCGCTGCGTAGTAGGTTGTTGTAGAGGAAATGTTTGGGGAATAACTGGTTCCGGTATTAAGTACAGTTGTACTGGAGGTAGATGAGTACCATCGGATTGATTGCCCGAAACCAAGGGATGCAGAGGCTGTTAAGGTAACTATTCCAGGCCCGCACCTGCTATCACCGCCGGTACTGGGTGCACTTGGGTTAGGATTAACGGTTACTGATACCGACCTGCTTCCACCCCAGCAACCAGCACTGGAACGGCTGCGGATGTAATATGTGCCAGAACTTGAAACACCGTAGGTGCTGTTGGAATTGCTAGTACTGGTACCACTGGAGTTGGTGCCCTGCCAGTACCAGGTAACATTGCTCGGTGGTGTACCCCGGGTAAGTGTTTTGTTGCCACAAGTATTCGAAGAAACCGACGGCGTTGACGGAGTTCCCGGAGTTGGGTTAACTACTACATATTTAGAACCGCTGCCGGAGCTCCATTGACCAGTAGAAGGCCGACGGGCTCGGATGTAGTAAGTTCCAGTTGCCGTGGCTGAATAGGTTGATCCCGAGCCCAGGCTGGTACTCGTTCCGCTGGAATTGGTACCCTGCCAGTACCAGACTATACCTGATGGTGGCGAACCGGAGCGCGTTAGTGTTTTGTTACCACAGGTATTGGTGCTTGCCGTGGGATTCCCGGGGTTTGAGGGCGTCGTGTACCAGTTTACATATTTGGTTGCCTCCGGCAGGAAAGAGAAGGCACTGTAGTAGAATTGCACTTCACCACCCCCTTGGGTACTTGGCCAGCTGACCGTAACGGTCAAAGTATTCTGCCCACTAACGATAGTTGCACCGCCAGTGGCTGCCCAATAGTATCCAGTACCATAAGATCCTGAATAAGTAAAACTGCTTTGGCCCCCAGCGGCAACTGCTGTTGGCCCGCTAATACTTTGTGCTACAACAGTACTGCTTAACAGACAGGTAGCTAAAATGATGATTATGTATCTAAAGAATGTCATGATCTTGTCTTTTAGGTGGGTGCTACTTAGTCTTGGTATTTGTATTTGATGTACTTGAGGATATTGCTATCCTGATCGAGCATGAGTTTAAGCCGCCCTACATCATCATAGTCGAAATAGGAAAAAATGTTATTCGGATCCCCAATGGCGCTAATACCCACACCTGGTTCATAAGTATAGGTGGTCATGCGGGCACCCTTGGGATACAACCGCAGTTCGTCAATATTTACTGTTGTGGCGCTTAGTTCAACTTTAATATCGCTGCTGGTGGTCAACTCCAAGTCCCAGCTATAAAGTGCCCACTCTGAAGTTACCGCCTTGCTCCCTTGTGCTGAAGTCCCAATTTTAACTGTGACATTTCCGGTGCCTTTAGCCCAAAGTGTAACTACATAGTCGCCTGACTGCACTGAGGATTTTACAATGGCATCGGTGTCTTTATAGGAACGACTACCAGTTTTTGCTTCTGTGAAGTCATATAGAATTACATCATCTAAGCTATTTTGATAAGTTGTGAGACATGAGTTGAGCAGAGTTTGGTCTTTCAATGAACCACCTCCAGTCAAGGTTTCCAAACACGATTCAAAAGTAGATTGGGCAGTAGTTACACCTCCAGGATGATCCCACTCTCCCCAATATTCATCTTCGAAACTGGTATATGCTACCTGTGCCCATCCGGCATTTACAATTTCTGCAGTAAGGTGATGCTGGTCTAAACCCCAGAGGTAGGAGGTTCTAAGACCATTACCGTATTGCAGGACTTCCCGGAATCTGCCGTCAGTAGAGAAATTGTAACCCTCAATTTGGTAGAAGTCATTGCCCCAGGTAGCATCAGAGGCCACTTCACCCGGAGAGGATATTGGATCACTAACCTCAAGCGCATAGAGGTTACTCGGCCACCTAAGATCGGTTGTGTAGTGATCAGTTACTTTACTTTTCACCAGTTTGTCATCTACCCCATCATCTATCCAAAGCTGTTCCTCTACCACTGTCAATAGTCGGTTTGCTGTCTTCATATCCGGATAAGGCGCTGCGGTATAATCCTCTGGCCGCTTGTAGACTGTCTTATAATCCAGGCCATCGCTATTTTTTACTGTTTCAGATTCAACCTGGACGTCCTGCTCATCATAGACATAAGTGGTCTCTAATGTTTGAGATTGAGGACTTGTCCCGGATTCATAGATTTTTTCGGTCTTCTTCTCTAGGTATTGCCAGTTAGAAACCACTCTAGGTATACCAACATCATAGATGTTTTTGATTCCATTAGAACCCTTGTCTTCTTCACTAATCTTGTTGAGGCGGAGCCCAACGATATGATGCTCGTTGGTGGCAATGTTGTTATTGGTTGTGTTGTCAAAATCCCAACGCGCTGCATTTTCAGTTTCAATTTCGTACTGGCTGGTGGTTTCTTTGACAATCTGAAATCCGCTGGAAATCTTTTTCTCTTCGGTAACTTTTTTGAGCATACCCCGAGCCCAATCGTAGCTTATTTCGTCACCGTAATAAGCGTGGGTGCTTTTAATCTGATTGATATGAGTATAGTATTCATAGGTAGTTCTACCTAAGGTACCAGTAGCATCACCATGTAACACCTTTACCGTAGAGTAACCGATTTTGTAAGGAGCAGCTAAACCCAAGGTTGGCACACTGGCAGAACTATAGAGCTCGTAATCACAAAGATTCAAAGGAGATGAACCCGGATCAAACTCTTGGTACAATGAGTGATAATCAAAATCACTGTTGTCACTAAGCCCGCTATATTCATAATGCTTCTCCAGCGCAACAGTGCCACTTTCAGCATATTGCTTTACCGTTTTAATGCGCAACCCTCCGGCTTTGGTTGTGCTTTCTGAATGGCCTTCATACGTAAACTCTGTGTAGCCTCCGGTGGGGTAATCTATTTTTGTAAGTATATCGGCCTGGGCCTTGGTAGCATCTATGCTGCGATCAGCTCCTCCACTGTAAGATGGCTGCGTACCATGACTTGATGGAATAAGCGTTGTGTTAGAGGTTTTGCCATTGAAGTATCCATAGTGATCTTGGGCATAAGAAAGCCTGGCTGGCAGCTTGTCGGTAGTATTGTATGTAAACTCAAATGCAGGCTTACCTACCTCCTGGATAGATTCCAGCTTAAGCCGAGTATTGAGGGCCTTCTGGTATTTCGTCATAGACCCATTGTAGGCAGTAGTTTCGAAGTAGCTATGGGTAAGAACAAACTCCTTCACAATTTCTGCCCCGTATCGAACCCTAATACCTTTTAGACGACGACTGTCATGGTTACCAGTACCTCCCTCAATGCCAATATCTTTGCGCTCAAAGCTGGCTGCCGTTTCATCATAATCGAACTCAATCACCTCCCCCAAGCTGCCTTCTTCAGTTACTTTTATTCTTTTTATACGCTTGCCAGCAATTGATGCTTCCATGCGCGCATCAACGTCATCTGCAGATTTTGTAGGACAGCCGGTTTCATGAACATAATCAAGCTCATTTCGGGATTGATCGTAGGCATAGGTATTACTTTCGTATTCAAAAGTGATTTTACTCCCCATTGGGGTCTCTATGGCGCTAACATAAAATGTAGAACTGAAGCTGGGGTTACTACCTCCTGATGATGGGTTTTGTGTAATCTGAGTGGACTCTGTAACTCCGAAGGAGAATTTCACTCCATTCTCATCGGTAATGCTCATTGGAGTGGTAGCGGTGATATCAAGAGCATTATAAGGAATAGGTATTACTTCATCCCCGTCCTTATTAATGACAAACTTACCTCCCCGTCCAGGAAGGGTATAGTAGAATATGTCGAACTGGGTATCCCAGCCATTACTAGTAGCGTCGTCAGCCCAGTTGTAATCAGTATCATCTACGAACGACCAAGTTGGATTGAAGTCTTCGAGGCTACCCGAAGGAAGCGAAATCCCCCCACTAGAAGCCAAATCAGGTTCGCCCATAACCGTTGTGGTTATAGAACCACCGGCATTTAGCGTCCAACCCAAACCTACGTTACTTGCTACGTCATCAACCTTAATTCCAGACGCGTGATAGCTAATAGAAATTGGCATGCTGAAATCACGTACGCTGATCTCATGAATCGGAACACTGATTTCAGGAGTTCCGGTAAAGTAGCTAATTGGAATCTCCACGTATTTACCGAGGCTGGCGGCCTCAGGTGATGGTGGCACCACATTGTTTTGAAATTCATTTTGAGCTACCAATTTTGATGACAGCAGCATAGTCAATAGCGTAAGCGATAACAGCGACAAGTTTTTCATCTGTTGGATATTAAGAGGTTTGAAAAATTGGATGGGAAACTGAACCAAGAACGAACTAAACCCGAAATCCGACAGGGCTCTGTCGATATTGGCAAAAACACACAGCTAGTGCTGATGTTATAGGTGGTAGACATGTTGGGTTTAGCTAAGTCTAGATCCGGTAACAGTTTATTGCACTGACGGAAGTTTTGTTACCCTCCGCTGGCGAAATAAAATCTAACTAAGAATTATTAAGTGATGGATTCTGGAATGGTAAAAACACGTACGATTTGTAGGTACTTCTACTTATAACCGCAAAAATTTCCCCCAATGTGTGGGGGATTAATTTTCAGTAACAGCAGAGTGGAGCATTTCCAGTTTACCTGATGGAGCCTAAATCTTTAAGAGGGTAATAGCAATTCAGCATTTAGTCTTCACTAAATTTGGGGACATGGCCAGCCACCATTCTTTCCAGGACACCATCATAGCACTTGCCACCCCTCCAGGCATAAGCGCCATTGCGGTGGTTCGCCTGTCGGGCATGGATGCAATCGGGCTGGTTGACAAAGTGTTTCATGGAGCAAACCTGGCGGAAAAGGACTCTCATACGCTACATTTCGGAACCATAAGAGATGAGGAGCGCATAATTGACGAGGTGTTGGTTTCCATTTTTAAAGAACCAAAATCGTTCACTAAGGAAAACGCTGTAGAAATATCTACCCACGGTTCAACCTATATTGTTAAAGAACTTATCCAGCTCCTGATCAGGAATGGGGCCAGATTGGCAAAGCCTGGGGAATTTACCCAACGGGCTTTCATGAATGGTCAATTTGATCTTGCCCAGGCAGAAGCAGTAGCCGATGTAATCAATGCGGAATCTGAAGCTGCGCACCAGGCGGCATTAAACCAGATGCGGGGTGGATTTTCACAGGAGATAAAGGAGTTAAGATCAGAGTTGGTGCACTTTGCTTCAATGATTGAACTGGAATTAGATTTCGGTGAAGAAGATGTAGAGTTTGCAAGCCGACAGGAGTTGTCAAGCCTGGTTGACAAGCTACTTTCCCGGGTAAAGGAATTGATAAAGAGTTTCGATCTTGGCAATGTTATTAAGAATGGCGTGCCTACGGTGATTGCCGGGAAACCCAATGCTGGTAAATCAACGCTGCTAAATGCGCTGCTTAAAGAGGAAAAGGCCATCGTAACAGACATTCCCGGAACTACCCGCGATTTCATAGAAGATGAACTCAACATTGAAGGAATCTCGTTTAGATTTATTGATACAGCTGGTCTTCGTGATACCGAAGATAAAGTGGAGGCCATCGGCGTGGAGCGTACAAAGGAGAAAATGAAGGAAGCCTCATTGATTATCTACCTCTTCGACCTGAGCAACGAGAATCTTACCGACATCAATAAAGAAATAAATAAGCTTGAAAATTTAGGCATACCTTTTCTGGCAGTCGGCAACAAACAAGATGCAGCATCTCAGGAGTTGCTGGATAGTTTCAGCAATCAGCAAAATACACTTACCATTGCTGCGTCAACTGGTGAAAATCTTGAAGACTTGCGAAGTCAACTATTGGCTAAAGTGGCATCTGAGGGATTCACCACTGGAGATACTATTGTTACCAACGCCCGCCATTATGAAAGTTTAGTGAAGACCCGGGAAGCCCTTGATCGAGTAACGGCCGGCATCAGCAATCAAATTACCAATGACCTGCTGGCCCTGGACATCCGCCACGCTTTAAACCATCTCGGGGAGATTACCGGCGAGATTACTACTGATGATCTGCTGGCGAATATTTTCAGCAAGTTCTGTATTGGGAAGTAACCAATACTCCTACTCTTCCCTCAACAACTTCGCGGGATTTACCATCATTGTCTTAATCATCTGCCTGCTGATAGTTACCAGAATGATTAAAGCCACCACTACTAACGGCAACAGAAACATCCAGACGTGAAGTCCCACTTTGAAGGCAAAATTATCTAACCATTGCTGGCTTAGGTAATATATGGAGGGTATGGCCACGATGCCTGCTATCAGTACTAGTCTTCCATAGTCCTTAGTGAGTAAGTAAAACAGCTGACTACCAGAGGCGCCAAATACTTTTCTAATACTCACTTCCTTGGATTTTTGGTTGATCATAAAGGTAGACATCCCAATAAGACCAAGACAGGAGATTAAAACAGCAATCATAGTAAAAAGTGCAAAGTTCTTCTGAAACAGTCGATCAGCATTGTATTGCGCATTGAAGTCATCATCCAGAAAGAAGTAATCAAAAGGTGCACCCGGAAAGGTTTCCTTAAAATTACTCTCCACCGTTGCAAGGGTCTGCGCCAGCCCGTTACCAGTGTTCACTCTCATGGAAATAAAGCCCCCGGCATTGGTGGTATCAAGGCTAATGGCAAAAGGTGAAAACTCGTAGCGCAGTCCCTGCTGGAAAAAATTATCAACAACTCCGATCACTCTCCAACTATCGCCACTTATAAAGGCTAACTCCTTATCTAATATTTCCTCAGGATCGTCAAAACCCAGCAACTCTGCAGCCTTTTTGTTTACAACTATAACGTTGGCATCTCCCTTAAATTCTTTGCTAAAACTGCGACCAGCAACCATGTCAAAATCGAAGTAATCAAAGTAATCGAAATCGGCAGAGATGCGGCCGAGCTGTGCACCTCTGTTCTGGTCATCACCCGATAGACGAGCACTTTGATTCCAGAAGGTGGTCTTTCCTGGTACCAGCGAAGAAATAGTGATATCCTGGATACTAGCCTGGGAGAGCAAAGTGTTGCGGAAAGCTGAAACAGCACTGAAGTAGGTGGAATCGCGCATTGAGAAAGGCTGACTATTTAGCACCAGGGTCTGATCAATATTGAATCCAAGATTGTGATTTACCATGAACTTAATCTGCGAATTGATGATGAACAACGCTGACGTCAAACCAACAGCAATCATAATTTGGGCGCCCACCAGCGACTTTCTCATCAGTATACCAAACGAAGAGTGGCTCAACTTGCTTTTTAGGTCTACAATAGACTTTCTGGTAAGAAAATATGTTGGGTACAAACCGGAGAATAGGGACCCTACGAGCAAAAAGCCAAAATAGGCCAGCCAGAATGTTTGATGTTGTCCCATATAATCGAACACATCTATCTCTACCATTTGATGAAATGACGGGATGATTAGCACTATCAATCCAATTGAAAGCAGGATGGCTATCAGGTTAAACAATAAGCCCTCCATTAAGAACTGGGTACCCAGCTGGCCTCGCAAGGCACCCATAACCTTACGAACACTTACCTCCTTAGCGCGATTTAAAGCGCGGGCGTTGGCCAGGTTTATGTAGTTGATCCAGGCAATAACGATGAGCAGAAATGCTATCGCTTTAAGAAAGGAAACTACTCGTTGATTACCCGGTGGTTCAAGCTCGTTGACAAAATTGGATTGTAGGTGGATAGACCTAATAGGTTGTAGGACTACCGATTGATTCCTCCCTGAGCGCTCATCATGCTCCTGGCGATATTTGTGCATGTATTGATTTACCTTCTCCTCAAGCAGCTTGGCATCAGTACCGGGTACAGCCTGGATATAGGTATAGAACTGGGACCAGCGCCAAACTACATCTTGCAGCGTAAGATTGCCAAAACCAGATGCCTCGGCCGCAGAGATCCGGGTGCTCATCGATATCAGGGCATCAGCCTTCAAGTGATTATTTTCAGCGATATCCTCGAATACTCCTTTTACCTCTAAATCCCTGGGATTACCTTGTAGGAAATCAAGGAACACAATCCTTTCCCCAATTACGTCGGTGCTGCCAAAAATTCTTTGGGCCTGAGATTTAGACAAAAACAACGAGCCTATCTCATCCAAGTCTGATTTATTGCCGGTTAATAGGGGAATATCGAAAATATCAAGCGTGTTTGTTGGCGTGTAGAAAACACTCTCTACCCTGAAGGGCTCTCCCTTAGTTTCAATTATTCCCCCGGTTGAAAAGAAATGGGTTGACTTCTCAACCTCCGGAATCTCTTCGCTTACTCCAGGATGTACAGCCATGAAGGTGGTAACTCTTTGATTGGTTATTCTGCCAGCCTTAACGCTGAACACATCATTGCGCAGTCGATAGGTGTTGTCAACATCAGGATGTTGCTGATCATAACTAGACTCGAAATTAGTGTATTGGAATATCAATACACTTGAAGTAATACCGATGGTGAGTCCGAGGATGTTAAGGAATGCGTAGCCTGGCTCTCTTCTCAGTGTTCTTAAAGCGATTTTGAAGTAGTTCTTGATCATGGCTGTGCTGGTTAAGTGTATTTTGAACTTCTTGATTATTTTGGGCCGGAATAGATGAAGAACCTCTTTGATATAAGTGCGACGAGCATACTTCAGACCATAATCCTCCGCGTTCAGATGGTATGATTCTTCCAGATCACCAAGCACCTCCTCAAGGCTGTGCTCTCGACAATACCATTCCAATATTGCTGACCAGAATTTTGGTGGCTGTTTCATTTTGTATTGAAGCCCAGATCCAATTCCGGAAGGCTTTTATAATACTGTTGCCTGGTAAAGTTGGCCTCTCTCAGGGCTTGCTTGCCAAGCTCCGAAATTGAATAAATGCGCTTACGACGGCCACCCCGAATATTAGTCGCTTCACTCATCTGTGAAGTGATAAAACTCTTCTCCCCCAACCTAATCAAGGCGCTGTGTAGCGCACCCATGGTAATTTTTCTACCGGTTCTATCCAGTACCTCCCGCTGGATAGTAACACCATAGGCATTATCGCCTAATACCATAATCGTTAGTAAAACGAGCTCTTGAAATTCTCCTAGATTCGAACCTTTCATATATGTTATCCATTTACGGTACATATATGTTCAAGGTTGCGATGCGATGATTAAGGTTAACCTGTTTAGACTGACACCGCTTACTAGATATCCGGAATCCACCCACCTTTCCACCGCTGCGGCTTCTTTAGCATCGGTCAGTTTCTTTTCGAATCTAAATGCCTGATTATTAATTGGTTAAATAAACCCAGCTTGTATCTAACTGGTCAAGGGTCTGGGCCATTCTTTCCAGGAATCGACCTAATGCTACCGCAAGGGAATTGTAAGTTTCAATCCGCCGACACTGGGTTGAATATTGATTTCAGGGAAACCACGTCGACGAGCAGATGTAATGCAGCAATCGCATTTCTTCTTCTCCGGTTTGCCTTTGGAAGTTAGTTGCAAAACCCCAAAAGTTGCTACCATAGCCGCTGCCCCACCAAAGGCGCTGGCCAAAAATGCATTTCCTAAATCCTTGTCATTAGGCGCATCCTCATGCAGTTTGGGTACAAGGTATCCAATGGATGCGCCTGCTAGGTAGCCTACAATTACATCTGTCGGGAAATGCTTACCGGCACGTACTCGTTGGTATCCCACCAAAGCCGGGATGGCAGCCGTAGCATACCAGGTCCAATGCTGATCATGCAATGAAGGCTCATAATACCAGAGCAGGGTGTTGGTTAGAAAAGTGAATGCCGCTACGTGAGCAGTATGACCTGAATAAAATGACAAGGAAGCGTCATGAGCCTCAGGATCGTATATCTTACAGTCCTCAGAACCTGGAGGAGAAGGTACCTGGCTATTGAATGTGAATGGGCGGCGGCGGCGAAACGTTGTCTTAGCCAAAACATTCAACAGGTCATTTAGCAAAATTGTCTCAATAGAGAGGTAGGACGTGTGCTTAAAATCATCGTAAACAAATTGGCTGGCAACCAAGCCAACGGGAGCAAATCTCTTCAGAAAAAAATCACTATGGCGCTTCGCTGGCAAACGAATTTGATCCAGTGCGTATTTATCGATCCCTTTTGGATTTCCACTGCTAGGCTTACCATGCCCCTCTTTACCCTTAACCCTAACTAATACATCGAGAGCTGCTGCTCCACCTATAAGCAAACCATCTCCCAATTGGAAGTCTTTAAATTGAGAATAGACAGAGGTTGTTGGGGTAGATAATAGTACAATCAAAACGAAGCTACCCAAACGGCATCTCCTTGCGGCAAGTACATTGTAAAAAAAATTCATCCTCACTATTTTATTCTTAAGGCCAATGGCGCCACCAGTCCAAAGGAAAATGAAAACATCATGTCATCAGTTTGGTCAGTTACATTACTGGTTCCTCCCGGGTCAAGTGCATCATATAGTATATCCAGGGAGCGCTTTCTGCTAAATTCAACTATTCTCCATTCAATAAAAAACCCAAGGCCACCGGAGGTACCCACCGGGTCAAGCAATACCAACCTTCCTCTACCTTCCCATCCGGGAATATGAATGCCATCTTTGAAACTGATCTTATCAGTAAAAAACACCCTACGCAATGATGGGGTTGCTGAGAAGGCCATAGAGTCAAGGGTAAAAGTTTGCCTTCGGTAAAGAATGGGTCCAACCTGGAATTGAAACGTTAGTGGATAGAATATCCTTCTTCGCACACCATACCGTAAAGAGGCCACTTGATTTGTTACGTTAATCGAAAATGCGTCATCCTTAAGTTTCCGGTGTAAAAGCTGGTAACCACCTTCCAAATACACATTCTGTAGCCATTTCTCATTAATCGTAAATCCTAGATTGCCCTCGATCCCACGCAGCACCTTTTTATCATTACTGCTATTCGGACTAATGCGATTGAACTCCTTACTGAGGTTCTTAAAGTCTGACATCGTAGCGCTTCTAGCAAATTGCAATGTAACGTATAGGGGGTACGGTCCCGCCGCAGTAGCGTCCCGAATTTCCTCACTGGTAAGCTGACTAAAACTAGTATGAGTAAAACCTAGCGTAACTGATATCAAGAGGAGGTATATAACTTTTTTCATTTTTTAAAATTCTTTTGTGTGAAATCCCTAAGGCTATCATAGAACAGCGCATCAAGTGCGTCGTGAATTGAGAAACTACCATCGAAATAGTCCGATTCATCATTTGGGCTGTGACCTTTCTTCTTGCGCAATTCAATGAAAGTTGGGATAAATTGCTTCAAGCGATTTCGCATGTATGGATATTGACTGGCAGTTGGGGTAATATCAATGGGGTCAATCAGCCCATCCAGGTCAGAGCCAAGGCAAAAGTGCTGCCATGCATCGGCATATGACTTAGTGGAATGATCAATAAAATGGAAAAGATTTTGCATAAAGGGCTCGAGGCTCCAATAGTCCTCCCTTAAAATATCCATAGCCTCATCGTCAGAAGAGGTTATTTTGGTCTTAATGTCATTGAAAGCGGCAAGTACTTTGGGGTCATTTGCTTCCTTGAGGCTATCGAGATCATTGAAAATCTCCTTACATCTTTTTTTGGCATCGATATACCCGCCAAGTACCCTTTGCTCGAGAGTGATTCCAATAATGCCATCATTTTGGCAAATGCGGGCTATCTCTTCATTATAAAGATTGATGCCAAAAGGATAAAGGACCTTGGTAGCCTTGGAGTCAAGCAGTGCATACTCATCAACAAGCGGCGAGTAATAAACTTCACTGAGTCCATTTGCCGCCCCATGTGAAAATATTGGAGGTATGTGATCATTAGGGTTTTTCACCATCACAGAGTCATAGAAATATTTCCTGGCAGAATATCCGGTGTGCTTGAGGTCAATAAAGATCCTATGACCATTGTCCTTTGAAAGTAGCTTTTCAAAAAGCGTTTTGCCAAATCTGGTAACTCCCGGTTTAGTAAAGAAAAGCACCTTCCACTGATTGACAAATTCTCGGTAATCGCTAACCTTAATACGGTAAGTACGCTTTATGAAAACCTTGCCGATACCATTTGCATCCAGTGCCGGGGCGTGGTCCAGCATGCCATTAAAGGATAGATGCCCAACGGTTATCATGTATACCGGGGGGTTAAGCTCCTTTAGACTGTCAACGTTGTCAATAATCTCCTGGTTCATGAGATCAGAAGCATAGGCGATGGCGGCGGGGGTTTCACCAATACGGCGTCTTATTCTATTAGCTTTTGGAGTTTTTCCTAATGCTGCCAGCCTGGTTGTCTCTTCAGTCACCAGTCTTGGTATTTGCCCATCCCGGCGAGCCAAGTGCTCAACCCAAACCTCTGGCTTGTCAAAATTCTTATGAGGGAAATTTCGATGCTGCAAGGCATGAGCTCCCTCAATTACATTGACTACAAAGTGTTTATCAGGATAGGTCGCTAGGTCGTTTCCAGATTCAAGAAATTGCCAGGTAAGACCATTATGGTCTTTTTGTTGGGAAGTGATAAACTTGTAATCGTTATTGAAATTCTCCCAATGTGTAAGCTCAGAAGTATCGCCAATTGTTTTCAGCCAGGGAAAACTACCATTTGTCTTAAAAAGCTTGCTAAATATTCGAAGCCAGCTGCCATCAGCAAGGTTGTGCTCTAGTGGTGAGATAGAGTTAAAAGCCAACATCACGTTGCCTTCATTAACATGTGGAAAGGTGGCTTGGGTAAATTGATAAAGTTTGTTACTCTTATTTTTCGGTCGCACCCACTTCCCGCTGTATTGCTTTTCTAACTTCTTCTCATTTCGTTGCCAGGCCAACAATGGATCTACCGCCCCAGCCTCAATTTGGGATTTCAACTCAACACCACCTTCATTATAAGATTTTAGTGATACGTGATAGTGCATATCAGCCACCTTAGCATGTCCCGCATACTCGATGCCTGTTGCCTGAGAAGTTGTTCCGGGCAGAATCACTTCGTAGTAATTCACATCGGGTGAAATGGATACGGTATCAGTACCATTTCCATAGCTAAAAATCATAATGGGCGTATCGTAATCAGCCCGGCTATTCCCCAACTTAGGGCCCGGTGGTAATCCTGGCTGATTGATAATTTGCGACCATTGAAATTCAAAGGCAAATTCCCCACTACCGTTAGAAACAAATGATTCCCCGGTAGTAGGCAATTCAATATTCACGTTGGCTAGTGCCTTCTTGGAATTAGCATCTAGCACAATACCTTCAACTACCTGGGTAACTTGGGCATAGGTTGTCAAACAGCATAATACCATGGCCGCAGCTATCAGATGATGATTAGAAAAGATCTTCATGGCGTTAGAATTTATTTTTTTGAAACATTTACAAATTTTGGTTTACCGTCCAGAACTGATCCCTCAAAAAGTGGAATTGACTTTGCGGTTTATAGATCAAATCCCTTCACAATACCACTTTGAATTCCAAAACGGATTACCCCGGCTGAATTCTTTACTTCAAGCTTTGATAGAATACTCTTACGGTGAGAATTTACAGTATGAGTACTCAAAAAAAGTTTGTCAGCAATCTCGACAGTACTAAAGCCTTCAGATATTAATCGAATTATCTCCTTCTCTCTGTCGGTTACTTCAATATCCATCGGGCTGTTAAATACTCTGCTTTTCTGGTAAGTCTTCATAATTGTCTTTGTTATCTCAGTGCCGTAGTAGGGCTCATCACTAGCCACCGCATGGAGGGCGTTAATAAGCTCATCTTTGCCTGAGTTCTTCAGTATGTAGCCATCAACCCCTACTTTCATAAGATTTTGAATGAATTCAGGTCTATTGTACATGGTTACTATCAATATCTTCACTTCCGGGAAAGCATCCTTTAGCTCACTGGTCACTTCGATACCGTCTTTTTTTGGCATATTGATGTCTAGTATAACCACATCTATTTCATCAAGCTCACGGACTTTATCTATTACCTCCTCGCCATTAAGAGCCTGCCCAACCACCTCAATATCAGACTCTTGGTTCAATAACATTTTTAATCCATCGATGATCATCTGATGATCATCAGCAATTATCACCTTTATTTTATCCATAGTTAAACTGGAACTGTAACAGTAGCAGTTGTCCCCGCACCTGGTTGTGATTCAAGTTTCCAGGTGCCTCCTATTTTGGTTGATCTGGATTCAATATTCTTCATACCAATTCCAGTATTTTCTTGTCCTTCACCCCAGCCCTTGCCGTCATCAGAAACTGTAAGTTGCAGCGATTCACCTTTTCTCTCAATTCTAATCTTCAGCTTGGTAGCGTTGGCATGCCTCAGCACATTACTGATTAGCTCTTGCGCAATGCGATAAAGGTTGATTTCTTTTTCGGTTTCCAGGCGCTCATCAAACTGAATTGTCTCGAAGGTTACATGTAGCTTCTTTGTAGATTCAATCAAATCCCGCAAATCTCGCAACGCCGCCACAAGCCCGAACTTGGTAAGCACCCCGGAAAGCATATTATGAGAAATCTGCCGCGTGTCTTCAATGGCGGTATTTAGTAGCTGATTGATGCGTTGATGTTGCTCCGCCGCTTGCTTCTCCGGAACCAGGGCTTCTACATGGAGCTTGGCCGCTGACAAGGTGCTACCCAATCTATCATGCAATTCCTCAGCCACCCTTTTGCGCTCCTTCTCCTGCCCTTCAATCATGGCATCAAAAGCTTTCAACTCCTGATCAGTCAGTAGCTTGCTGATTTCCCGGCTATGAATTTCCTCGTTTTTCTTACTGACCAGCTTCATAACACGAGAGCGATGCATGAAGAAAGCTATTGCGATACCGGCAACGACAAATGCTGCCACTAATGTGATTATCAAGTTGTTACGCTCAACTTCAGCCTGCTGGATCTGTGCCCGTTGCTGCAAAATCTCCTTCTGGTTTTTCTCAGTTTCGTATTGGGTTTGAAGCTCGGCGATTTGAGCTGCAGTTTCTTCCCTATAAAGCTCTTTCAAGAGATTTGCTCGTTCCCTAAGAAACGCCAAGGAGGTGGTCAGGCCTCCGGATTTTTCGTATATGAATGATAAGTTCTCTAAAATAGGAGCAAGTTGCTTTTTATAGTTCTCCTTCCTTGCTATCGATTCAGCTTTATGATAGTAGTATTTGGAACTATCAAATCGTAGTAACTCCTGAAATGCAAACCCTAGATTGTTAAGAACTCTTATTTCTTCTTCATAAGTTCCTCCACCCTGATAGTACACCTTGCATATATGGTACATTTCAATCGCTTTCCTGAATTTCTTCATCCGCAAATAGACATTACCCAAGTTCATGTTACCATTAATGGCTTTGCTGTGATTTCCGGCTGACTCATAGAGTAGAATACCTTTTGCGTAATAGCTCCCTGCACTGTCTAAGGAACCTCTGTCAAAAAAGATATTACCAAGTTGCATATATGTTTGAGCTTGAGATGAGCTTGGAACTTTCATTTCATCAATTAAACTCCGTGACTTTAGCGCAAATTCCATAGCCCGGTCCAACTGATGATTGTGACGAAGAGCATTAGAAATGTTATTATATGTACTTATCAATGAGCTAACTGAACCAGCTTTTTCTTTATAGCGGAGGCTTCTAAAAAAAAAGTATAACGCAGAGTCGATTTGGTTAAGATCCATGTAAAGGTTTCCCAGGTTATTTTCGACGATGGAAATATATCTATCGTTCTGGCTTTTGATTGATTTTGTCAAAGCCCTGTAATAATCTATTTTGGCCGAATCATATCTACCAATGCCCCTATACACAATTGCCCTATTTATCAGAACTTTCGCCATTAGTTCATCGGATTCACCGTTTTTTGCAAGGGACCAAGCTCTCGTTGAAAATTTGAGAGCCGATTCATATTTACCCGAATCATATTGTTCGTATGATTGGTTCACATAGGCCTCAATCTGTTCATCTTGACCTACCACTCTGATTGGGGTAAATATCACCACTAGCAGGACGTATATACAAAAGTTAAAGTGCATAGCTTAGTACCATCTCATGATTAAGATGGTACTAATTTACTAATAATATTACGGCCGGTCATCCGCGTCGTCCTCCCCCACCATTACCTTACCCTCTTCTGGAGTGCCTGGCCCAAATACTTTAATTCCTGCAATTGGGATTTTTGCTGCTAATCTCTGCCCGAAATCAACTTTTAAGCTTAAAATATAAGGCTCAGTCACGCTATTATCAACTTCAAGATTAACAACAACATATTTCTCCATGTTACAGATGTTAGTCTCTATTACTGGTCTAACAGAGTGACTAAAACCCTGTGGAATTTTAACTAAACCACTCAATTCGAATTTGCCATTAGCTTCTTTTAAATGCATAAATGGCTTCTTGTCATTCATGAAGTTCAAAACCCCATTGAAATCCGTAACTTTTTTTACTTCAAACATAGCTTTTGATTTTAGTTCAATGATTGTATTAGACTTGAGTTAATCTTCTGGCAACGCATATCTAAATATGGTCTCGCATAAAACTGCATAGGCCTATATATCTTGCACTTATCCGAATACGGGACGTATCTCCCAGAAGTGCTAGACATAAGACCAATGACGCCAAGTCCTGATTCGCTTTTGGCAATTACTGGGGAACCGGAATTACCCCAGTACGTATCGAGTGAGGTGCTAAAGTAATCGCTGTCTATATCAGTAAGAATCTTAGCGCCGTCAGTAAATTTCATTGGAAGGCCCAGGGGATGTCCTAAAGCATTAACGTCGCATCCCCCCCTGTACGAAAAATCCATATTTAAAGTCAATGGCTTTTGATTTGCGGAGACCTTCCTATCTAGTTGAATAATAATCCAGTCGCCACCGGAGTCACTCGAACTTCCTACAATCCTTAACCCTTGGTACACATCCGACTTGCGAAAGTGACGATATGCAACATTGTGACTTTGATCGTATCTGTAATTGAATATAAATGAGAGTTCATTTGCAGAGGAGTCGGATCTCTTTTCCGGAATTAGATGCTTTGCGGTAATGACTAAGTCATTCGAAACCAGAAACGCTGTCCCCTTCGTTATGGAGGGTTGTAGTAGAAATGGAGCCCTATCCATTAACCTGAGCCCTCGTATTTCCATCCTAGTTCTGAGATTAAATGGTTCCTTCTTCAAATAGTAACTGTTCCGATCGTAATTGAATGCTAACTTTGAGGTCTTAATCACACCAGCCACTCCTTTAGAAAATTCCAGGTATGTATCTCCATTCACAATGCAGCTATTAATGACTTCCCTGCGATTGTCAACACCAAATAAAAGAGATTGAGCCTGACCTGCATTGAAAAGATCATTGGATGAAACTAAATGCAGGTCAACGTTGAATACTGAGTCGCTTTTCCTAGATGTATTGCCAGATTTGTGGAACTCGATCCATTCATCATAATTCCTACCCCTCAAATCAAGTTCTTCATAAATCGTCTCTGCGTTGAAGTTTTTAAGAATATCATGAGGTGAAGTCGTCATAGTATTGGTTTATTTTAAATCCATGATTTGGTGATTCTAACCAGCAATCTACTCCTCCTTCTTATTCAATCTATCTCTGGTGCCTATCAGCGACGATACCACCCGGAGGTCAATGACTACCCCAAGGTAGTAGCCAACATCCCATTCCTCTTTGATCAATGAGTTGTCAAAGGGTCTGTTCCACAAATCGTTGCCGTAATTAAAATCGGGATTATTTGCTAATACGTTGTGTCGACCACAATGGATGCCTGCTGATAGATAGCCACCTTTGGCAAACTCAAGATTCAGGCCCAGGAAAAGGTCATCAAATAGATCCTCGTCCAGCCCAAATCCGAACCCTACTGACAAGTACTCATACCACTTGAGTTTGCTCCAGTAATAATCCTCTGACCTCTGCCAGGGGTAGAAAACGGCCATCACACTTAGCTTTCGTTGGTGCTCAGTAAAATCTCCTATTAAGGTAGAATCTACTCCATTGTTAAGCACGAAGCTTGTGAGATTGGTGGGATTGTTTAAAGAGCTATGGAAGTATCCTGCCATGATGGCAACGTGATAACTCCTCTCCCCGGTCAATTCTATCTCCCAACTAAATATTTGATCTTCTCCTCTCACTACCTCAAAACCCACCTTCTCCGAAAAAACATCAGATGTATCACTGCTCAGGATAGTGAGGGCCAGAGAATCTTGTGCAATCCCAAGTTCCCCACTTCGATCTTCTGGAACAAATATGCTCAGGCTATTGCTAGGATTATACTCCTTCCCATCAATCTTGAATTTAAACTCTTTGGCATTCTCAATCCTATCGACTATCAGAATTGCATACCGATACTTTTTACTTTCCGGCAATACAGTAGGAAATGAAGTTCCTTCAATTCTTTTCCCTTTGCCATCAATGGCCAGGTAAACGATTTTGTCATCTATTAAAACGCCATCGTGCTTCTTAAGTATTCTCTCTAAGTTGCTGAATTTCTTTGATAAGACCTCCAAGTGCCATGGACTTAATTGGGCGCAAACATCATTTGCGAGAACACAGATGGCAGCCAATATAACCGTGGTAGTAATAGTAGCTCTTTTCATAGCATATTAGTTTTTATTTCTCCTCTCAATTGCCCCGGCAACTTTGTTTATTGAATAAGGCACTACGCCTACTCCAAGCGCTATGAGGGCATTTGTTAAATTCTCGATGTTAGGGGCATAGCCTGTTCTGATGTAAACTGTGGTGTAAAAAACGAATAGGCAAAAGGAAAAAATCAAAGCAGAAACACCTCCAATAAAGGCAATAAGCCGACTGGCGCTGGGCACAGTATTAGCCGGATCATGATCTGTTGAAAGGGCTTCAATTAGGTTGTACCCCTTAAGCTTCCACAACAATACAACACTAACGATTGCCGCGAAGACCAGTGGCAAATATGACACTAGAATGTAAAGGCCAAGCCCATCGGTTGGTAAGCAATCATCGTAAGGACATTTGTCATTAACTTGTGCGTATGCAACTACAGACAGACAAAGACCATTGATCACGAGTAGTAACTTCTTCATGACTTTCAGATTTTAATAATCCAAATGTGTCTGAAGAAACCTTAAATGCGCTCATTAAAATTCGTGGAAACTACTCACTAGTTGTAGTGAATTATTATAAACAAGATTAGTTAGTACAATTACTCCCTTACCCCAACAAACCTTCCAGACGTTCGATGAGGCTCTTAATTTCAGTGAGCACTTGCGGGTCTTCTTCCTTGATGGCCTTATTTAACACCGAAAGAATCTTACCCTTAATCTTGGTTATTTGCTGATCTTTCTCGAGAAATACAGGCTCCTTTACCTCGGGCACATTGCTCATTTTATCCAGTGATTTATCCATGGCCTCAAGCAGCTGCCCCCTTATTACATCTACTTTGTGCTTAAGATCCTGAACATTCTGCACCCTGGTTTTCGGATCAGCCTCAGCAAAAATCTGAATATCCGATTTCTTTACTTTGATTTCCCCATTGAGAATATCCCTTCGCAATTTTGGGTTGGATTTACCAATTAAGTCAAGTCCGGTGGCAAATTTTGCGTCTCTTTTGATGGTACTATCGCTAACCCCAAATTCATCTCCCAACAGCTGCGAAGTCTCAAGGCCCTTAGTGCCTCGATTACGCACTTTATCGTAGCCGCCACGATCTTGTTTCTGAGCGAGGTACTTAAGGCCGCGGTAATAACTGAGCTGATCTGATCTGAGATTCCGTCTTCCCAACTGATTGTCAATCATCCACCTTTTCACTTCCTCCACATCGGCGAAAGTCATCACCTCCACTTTAAAGGGAAGTTCATGCTGTGTGCAAATCTCAAACCGATGGTGACCATCAACCAGAATATCCTGACTGCCCTTTCTCCAGACAATTAGCGCATCCCGGCAACCATGAGTCAAAACATTCTCCTCCAACTGCTTAAATGCTTCACCATCCAAAGGACTAATGAATTGCTTCAGCTCTGGTAAGATGGTGATGCTCTTCTTCAATTTTGTTTTCATTTTCTTCTTATTGCCTCATTTCGCCGCGAATATAAGTATTTATACGTAGAGCGGGTACGTATTAATACGATTTGGCGCGGCTAGCAAGAGAGATCAATTGAGTACATTCCATATTCTCAAGCAGCCATACATACATGATAAATCTCAAAGGTAACTGGGCCTCTTCCTGCGGTTGCCGGTTAGAAATTCATAGACACCTCGATCCCACCTTTGGTGGCACATTGGTAATGTCAAACGAAGAAGTATGGGAATTTAATGGTATCCACGACAGTATAGGAAATTTCGGAATGGTAGCGAACCAGGTGAGCAACCCATCCTCCCCTCCCCTGGGAATTAGGGGGCAATTGATAAATGGTAATGGCGTTCCACGACTTGAGTTAGACCTTGAGAGTAAAGCACACCAACTTCAGCAGTCCATATTATTTTATGAGGAGCATCTTATTCCAACTACGCTTTTGGAGCAATAAACCAAAGGCGGCTTTTCATCCGGTCAATTTGAACTTTTGATTTAAGCCGATTGCAAGAACAAGTTCAAATTAGCATTCCAAATCACTATATTGAAGACCAGAATCTATTTCATACTTTCTTCTAGTTGTGAATTCCAAACCCAAATTGTTATGAAAATCAACAGCACCCGAAACCTAAGCAGTGCTCGCCGGGAATCTGTGCCCCCCAACCACCAAGGTCCCGGCCGCTCTTCTTTTCCTGACAATAGGGATTCTTCCATTGTGCAACGAAAGTTGCAAAAGCTAGCAGATAATTCGATTGCAGAAAGCTCAAAAACCATTCAACGCTACCCTGATGAAGATGATGAGGAGCGCCTTCCCACCAATCCGCAGGAGCTAGTTTATGACCTTACCCACGATCATCGCCCTGAAAACCCTTTGGTATTTCAAACAAATCAAGATCGAGCCAATGGCACCCACAGCATTGAGTGGGTGGTCCATTATGATGTTGATGACGCCGATCCTGTCTATTACGCAATCCATGCCCATTTCAACAATGGTGGTAACGTACCCACACACCTCCACTTTAAGGAATGTGCTATAGATAACATGGAGATTTTGTTCAATTTGCCGGTAGCTATCTATGCGCGTCTTCCACATCCCGATGACTCCGACTCTGATGAAGGAGAAATGATGGATCTTGGTGACATTTAAGAAAACTGGTAACTTACTGTTAATCTGGAAGGTAGAATTTGACTCGGCAATTATTTCCTGTCACCTTGCTTGGTGGCCTTGCATGATAACGCTAGAATCGTTAAACTAGCTTACTTTATAAAATACATACGGCCCCAAAATTCAGAGAGCAGTTTATGAATTTTTGTTAGAATGAAGAAGCTAATAGCAAAGGAGTTCCTATGGCTATTAGGTATACTTCTGTTGTCGTTTCCTGTGGCAGTAGTGCTCAGGAAAACTGTCACGAGTTACCTTGAATCGCTGAACGATTTCCTTAGCCGCTTCAACCTGGGAGAAGCCAGTGCCTTGATGGAGGGAGAGCTATATCTTATTGGCTTTGCTGGCCTTTATATTATCAGGTTTGTATCAGCGGCGATTTCAACAGTGGTCGCAAAAGAAGAAGGAAAGTAGGCCTTCATCTTTATTAGTAATAACAATACTGGAATTATGCTACAAAAAGCATTAGGTATTATTCAGTCAGATCTCAACAGCTATCTAAAGCTGAAATTTGATTTTAATGAAGACATAGTTCTGCTATCAAACTTCGTAGGTGTTGATGGCACTTCATCAATAAAAAGCGAAAATAAAGTGATAGTAACACTAGTCAATCTTGAGCATGAAACTGTTATCGGCCTGCGACATGAGCCTCGAGAAGAGGTAGCGTTACGAAATAATCCAATTCATCTAAATGCCTATGTTCTTCTGAGCTCCTACTTCGGCGATAACAACTATGCAGAAGCGCTAAAATTCTTATCTGAGGTTGTTGGCTTCTTCCAGGGCAAGCAAGTTTTCGATCACAACAACACACCCAGCCTACCTAATGGTATTGCTAAACTGATTTTCAAAATGCAAACTTACTCCTTCCAGGAGTTAAGTCATTTATGGGGAATGCTGGGAGCCAAATATTTGCCCTCAGTGGTATACCAAATGCGGCTCATTGCAATTGACTCCGAGCGCACAACAGATGTGTTGCCTTCAATTTCCGGAACAGAAACCTCTGGGAGAAAAGTATAGGCATGAAATTGATCAAGCTAATCGATATCAACCTTACTCACGAATACTTTGTCAACAGCAACTGTAAAACCCTCGATTTTGTACCCACAGGCAAAACCCGAATAATGGCTGAGAATCAAGGGTTGGTTTTTAGAAGAGATAGCAAGGGATTAAGTATATATGCTGAATCAGCCCAAGATAATCCGCAACAGGTCAATCCAGGGCTTGATCTCAATTTTCACCTTTGCTTCGAACTCTATGCCAATGATCCTCACTTCCTAAATTACACCAACCTTCCTCTTGATAGCAGCCCAGTCTACTATCTATCTAATCTTAATATAGCTGCGAAACAGAAAATTGCCGCTGGCTATATTCAGGCAACTATGGCAAATCAGAATCAACTGCTACACAACGAGCAGGCAGTTTCAATAGCTGACCAAATCAAAATCAGGCCCCCTGTCTTCGATTTGCGAGTTGAACAGACTCCCATAGTGATTAACCATGCTTTATCAGGTAACAAATTGAAGGAGTTAACTGAGGGCGGGAATGCCCAAATTGATCTGAAACATTGGGGAGACGGATGGTACTCCATAGATAGCCCTGAAGGCAATGAAACTTTCTATGCGAGTTCTAACAAACTACTGGACAACGGAAAACTGATAGGGATTGTGGAAATCTTTAATGACCCGGAGCTCGTTGACAACCCTTGCCTTTCAAATAATGGAGCGGCAAACCCCAGGATGTATCAAATAAATTTTGAAGGTAGAAGTACCTACTGGAAATATGTTGTAAAAAACAGCGGTAGGAAAGAATATAAGCAGCTGGATATAGTCATGGACGGAGGCACGACATTCCAGACGACCGAAAACGAGGGGAATGATGGCTGGTTTAGCATCTCCAATGAACTGTTAGCCATGAAAGAGCGGGTGGAGAATTCTCCCAGCCTGGTAAATAGCGGTGAGGGAACAAATGGCAGTAAGGTGCTCATAGAAAAATTGCCTTCACCATCGGTGGATATAGTTAAGACCTCACCAGATGGTAAGGGATTGGTATCAGAAATGTTTGTAGACATTTCTTGATCCTAACAAAGAACCAATTATGAATTACTCAATAACACTTTAAAACCTTAAGTATGGCTCAAATGAAAACCCCTGGCGTTTACATAGTTGAAAAGAACGCCTTCCCGAATTCGGTGGTGGAAGTACCAACCGCAATTCCGGCCTTTATTGGCTACACCGAAAAACATGATAACAATGGGCAATCGCTGCTCGACAAACCAACCAGAATTGGCTCTTTTGCTGATTACATGAGATTCTTTGGCAGTGGCCCAGAGCCAAAGTTTACCATTGGCACCACAGCATCTACCGACACGGCTAACCCTGATGATGGAGAGTTCAAAGTAGGTGCTGATTCCTACTACTTCAACCAAAGTACTCCTAAGTTCTACTTGTACAACTGTATCAGGCTATTCTACCAAAATGGCGGCGGCCCCTGCTACATAGTTAGTGTGGGAGACTATTCTGCCACTGAAATAGAAGCGGCTAAACTAGATGGCACCGATGCAGATATAAAAGGACTACAGACTTTAGTGAAAGAACAAGAGCCAACCATGGTGGTAATTCCAGACGCTTGTGGCGTTGCTGACAATGATCAGTTCGGCCAAATTGTTGGGCAAGTGCTAGATCATTGTGGCAACCAGATGAAAAGCCGTTTTGGCATCTTCGATGTATTTGATGGTTATCGGGAAAGAACTTACGATAAAGACACCGACGTTATAATGAAGTTCCGGGACATAGGAATTAACTACAGAGATTTTGGCGCTGCCTATTATCCCTGGGTTAATACCACGGTTGTACAAGACAAGGAGATTGATCCGTTAAACTTCGTTGATTCCCTTGCAGATACAATCACGACAATACTAACCAATGAGCTGGCAGGAGAAGACCCTGGCGATGACGCAAAGAAGAAGGAGAAGCAAGACCAGATGAAAGCCAAGATTGGTGAGTTGAATAGCAAAGTTCAGGAATATATTGCAGCCAAAGCAAAAGTTGATGATACTAGTCAGCCAACAACAGCTGCAGATATGCAGGCATACATGGATCTGGAAAGTGAAGTGTTTACCCTGCACAAGACTTTTATTACCCTAAGCCCTGCTTACAATACCATGATTGGTGCCATACTGGATTATGTCAACACACTGCCACCGAGTGCAGCAATGGCTGGAATCTATAGTGCCACTGACAACAATCGGGGTGTTTGGAAAGCACCAGCAAACGTTGCGGTTCTTTCTGCTCCTTCGCCATCAGTTAATATTACACATGACGACCAGGAGGATCTCAATGTTGATCTAAACGGAAAGTCAATCAATGCCATTCGGTCATTTATTGGTGAAGGAACTTTGGTATGGGGAGCCAGAACTCTGGATGGTAATAGCCAGGATTGGCGCTATGTTAACGTAAGACGTACGATGATCTTCCTGGAGCAGTCTATTAAAATTGCCGCTAAAGCATACGTGTTTGAGCCAAACGATGCTAAAACGTGGACTACCATGAAGAGTATGCTGGATAACTTCCTGACAAATCAGTGGAAGGCTGGCGCTCTTGTTGGTGCTGTACCGGCGGATGCTTTTTTAGTTCAGGTGGGCCTTGGTACAACAATGACCGCTAACGACATTCTTGACGGCATAATGAGAATTACAGTGTTGGTGGCGGTTTCAAGGCCAGCAGAATTCATTGAGATTACCTTCCAGCAACAAATGCAGAAATCGTAATCCTTACTCAGATTTAAAAAATTGTAAAACTATAAACTAATAATATCATGGCAGATGATGGATCAGCGCAATCGACCTCAGTATGGCCATTGCCTAAATTTCACTTTGAAGTAAAATGGGATTCAGATGTACTTTCTTTTCAGGAAGTCTCCGGACTGGATACTGAAGCCCAACCAATAGAATATCGCAGCGGCGATAACCCTGTATTTTCAACCATAAAGATGCCTGGCATCCAGAAGTTTGGAAATATCACCATGAAAAAGGGTGTATTCAAATCAGACAACAAGTTCTGGGATTGGTATTCTCAGATTAAGATGAACACTATCAAGCGTATAGCAGTTACCATTAGCTTGTTGGATGAAGCGGGCTCACCAACAATGGTTTGGACCTTGGCCAATGCATGGCCCACCAAAATTACCGGTACCGATCTAAAATCGGACGGTAATGAGGTTGCCATTGAGACTATTGAAATTGCCCACGAGGGCCTTACCATAGCAAACGGATAATATGTCCATTGGCTCAACAATGAAAGCACTGGGAGGTAATCTCTTTAATGATGATTACCCCCCGGTTGCCTTTCACTTTAAGGTTATTTTCGGAATAACCGGCGTGGGGGGCAAATTGGATAGTAGCTTTAAGGAAGTGTCAGGCATTTCAACCAAGTTTGAAACTGAAACTGTGGAAGAAGGTGGTGAGAATCGCTACGTGCATACTTTGCCGACTTATCTCAAAAAAGAAAACCTGGTGTTGAAGAGAGGCATTTCTGCGATTACATCGCCCTTGGTAATCTGGTGTAAGCAAACAATGGAAGCCGACCTGGCTTTGCCCATATTGCCCCAGCCAATAATCATATACCTGATGGATGAAAAAGGGCTTCCGCTTCGTGGATGGAGCTTCGCCAACGCCTGGCCAGTTTCTTGGGATGTTGAAGGATTTGATGCCCAAAAAAATGAGGTGGCAATTGAGAAAATTGAGTTGTCATATACCTATTCCAACCGGTTGATGTAGACATTGTATAACATAAACAGCTTAAGATAAACTGCTGGGCCCCTACCCGGCAGTTGTTGACTAAGAGCAAAAAAGAAAGTGTAATGCCAATAGAAATAAGAGAACTAGTAATCAGAACCGAGGTGGTAGAAGGCCAACAAAAAGAAGTTGAAATAGACAAGAAAGCTATAGTTGAAGAGGTAACAGAGAAGTGTATCAGTCAACTGAAGATGCTTCTGGCTCAGGAAGTAGAAAGATAACAGTATGGCTCTTTCCACAGGATTACTTACTAAGCTAGAAATTCAGGCATTCAGTGATGAGGACTATCAGTCTGAAGGAGACACGTTCAAGGTGCAAATCAATCCCAAATCGATTTCTTTGAACGATACCATGGAGTACTATGACCAAAAGCCTCCTGGTGTCAATGGAAGTTCACCTCGGTTTAAGGCTATTGGGCCGCAATGCTTAAAGATTGATTTTGTACTTGATGGTACCGGCGTTGTTTCACTACCTGTTGCTCCTCTTGGTAAAAGTGTTAAGAAACAAATCACTGAACTCAAAAACGTGGTTTCTTACAGTGGTAAGGAACATGAACCGTTTTTTCTGCAAGTAAGATGGGGCGACAATATCAAATTCAATGGTAGGCTTAAAACAATGAATGTAGAATACACTTTGTTCAAGCCTAGCGGAGATCCCCTTCGAGCTAAAGTGAACCTGGAGTTCTCCAGTTATAGCTCAGCGCAAACATTAGCGAAAATGGCGGACGACACCTCCCCAGACCTTACCCATATGATAACCGTCAAGGAAGGAGACACGCTACCTTTACTCTGTTACAAAGTTTACAAGGATAGCTCATACTACGTTCAGGTTGCTGAAGTAAATGGGCTCGATAGCTTTACGAAACTGAAACCGGGTACCCGCTTAAGTTTTCCGCCCTTAACCAACTAACATGGCAGCCCAATCTCCATTCAGAACTGACCTGGTAACCTTTGCTGTGAAAGTGAATGGTAGCGAAATAGACAAGAGCTATTTCGTCCAATCCATTTCCGTAACCAAAGCAGTGAACAAAATTCCAAGCGCTACCATAGAAATAGTTGACGGCTCAACCGCTGATGAAGACTTCCCCATCAGCAACAAAGATGATTTTGCACCAGGAGCTGAAATCGAAATCGAAGCGGGCTACCAATCGGAGAATACAGTTATTTTCAAAGGATTAGTGGTAAAGCATGGTATTAGGGCCTTGGGTGATTCCGGATCTTTCCTGGTGTTGGAATGTAGAGATGAGAGCGTAAAAATGACAGTTGGTCGTAAGAACGCCATCTATGTGGGCCAAAAAGATAGTGATATCATCGGAACTCTAATTGGAAGTTACTCCGGGCTTTCAAAGGAAATCTCTTCCACCTCCTCCACCCAGGAAGAGCTTGTGCAATATTATTGCACAGATTGGGATTTTATGCTATTGCGAGCCGAAGCCAATGGCATGCTGGTAATTGCCGATGACGGCAAAATTACTGTTGCCGCCCCGGAAACATCCGGTACAGCTTCAATTAGCCTGACTTATGGCAAGGACATCATCGATTTACAAGCAGAGATGGACGCCAGGACGCAATACAGCAGCGTGGAAGGAACCAGCTGGGATTTGAGCAATTTAGCCAACCAGCAAATATCTGCAAACTCCCCTTCGGTTAACTCTCAGGGGGATATAGATAACAACACGTTGTCATCAGTAATTGGATTGGACAAGATGGCAATACAGTCTCCTGCCTCTCTTGTTAACGAGGAGTTGCAGGCGTGGGCCGATGCCGAATTACAAAGATCATGGCTTTCGAAAATTCAGGGAGTGGTAAAGTTTAATGGGCATCCTGATGCAAAGCCGGGCATTATCATCGAAGCAAATGGCCTTGGCAATCGTTTCAACGGCTCGTTATATACCACCAGTGTTACTCACAACATCAAAGCCGGTGGTTGGACCACTACAGCCAAATTTGGCCTTTCTCCCAAATCGTTTTCCGAAAATCCCGACATAGCTGCCCCGGCCAACTCCGGGTTGCTTCCACCGATTAAAGGGCTTCACGTTGGCATCGTAAAGAAGCTAGATGGAGACCCTGAAGGACAATCGAGAATACAAATTTCTTTGCCGCTACTTCAAGATGATAAACAATCTGTTTGGGCCAGATTATCAAATTACTATGCAACTGCAGACGCCGGGGAAGTTTTCATTCCCGAAATTGGAGACGAAGTGCTGGTAGGTTTTATGAATGAAGATCCAAGATACCCAGTCGTTTTAGGGTCACTCTATAGCTCAGGGCAGGCTCCCCCCTATCCACTAACGGCGGAAAATTATACAAAAGCTATTGTCACAAAGGCAAAGCTGGAGATCAACTTTGATGATGAGAAGAAAGTTATTACAGTTAAGACCCCGGGGGGAAATTCTGTTGAGATCAACGATGATGCTAAATCGATAACACTGGCTGACCAAAATAGCAACACAGTAACATTGTCCGAAGATGGCATCACCCTTGACAGTGCCAAAGATGTATCGATTACGGCGAAGGGAAAAATTACCATAGATGCGTCCTCTGAACTTGCGATGTCAAGTAAGTCAGATATTACAGCGGATGGCACCAACATTACTGCCACCGCAAAAACGGCTTTTACCGGAAAAGGTAACGCATCTTCCGAAGTTTCATCCGGAGGCCAAACAACAGTTAAAGGTTCAATTGTAATGATAAATTAATTATGCCAGCAGCAGCAAGAATTGGAGACATGCATACCTGTCCTATGCAAACACCAGCCGTTCCACCTATTCCTCATGTCGGTGGCCCTGTAAATGGTCCTTGTTCACCCAACGTGCTTATTGGCGGAATGCCCGCGGCCAAAGTTGGGGATATGCTCGTGTGCGTAGGGCCGCCTGACTCAATTGTAAAGGGCTCGGCAACGGTAATGATAAATAATACCCCAGCGGCCAGAATGGGCGATACCACCGCGCATGGTGGTAGTATAGTAGTAGGTTTACCAACAGTAATGATAGGCGGATGAGCACGGACAAAACATTCTTAGGTACCGGATGGAGTTTTCCCCCACAATTTAACTTGCGAGCCGATGAAAATGCTGGAGAGCTGGGAGTAATGATGGTATCTGATGAAAAAGATATTGAGCAAAGTATTTTCATTTTGTTATCTACAGTTCGCGGAGAACGGGTTATGGTACCCGAATATGGATGCGGAATTAAGAAATTGGTATTCGAGCCCCTGGACGACGTGCTGGTAGGTAAAGTAAAGATTATGGTGGAACAGGCCATACTCTTGTTCGAGCCTCGGGTGAAGTTGGAAGAAATTGATGTCACCTCTGAAGTAGTGCAGGGTGGTCGTACCAAATTGAACATTCATCTTCATTATATAATTAAGAAGATAAACAACAGAGCCAACATGGTTTACCCTTTCTACTTACAGGAGGGTACTAATATTTAGGAATGCAAACAGGCCAAGATCATAAGAACGCCTACGTTTCAGAAGGCACCAGCCAACGCCAAAGGTTGAGTGATGCCTTACTCCCTCATAACCTCCGGATTGAGGATCGTACTGAAAAAGACCTTATGCGATTCATAGCAGCATTTGCTGAAGCCGTTAGCTATGGCGAAACTTCCTTGGAGCCAGTGGGTGTGAATTGGAACCAAATCTTAATGAGACACAAGCTGTTTGCCTTGGTGGCCATGAGTGCTGAAAACCTCAAGGAAACAGAAATTGAATTTAACAGATGGCATGACGCCATCCTTTACAATGAGCAATGGGAACCCAAATTAACTGCGGTAGATGGCGCCATTGAATTGGTACTGGCAAATGTTATAAAACTGCAAAGCTCAGTCCAAACCTTAAGGAACTGGGGAGAGCATGGTTCAAAACACCATGCTCTAATCACCCACCTGGAGAAGCTGACCGGCTGTTTAGATGAGGTGTTTTTGTACATGAGAAAAAGGCAAAAGCTCCTTCCGGATTGGGGCGGACCTAAAGCAGTTGAATTCGAAAGGAAGTTAGATCAATCAGTTTATCCTGTTGGACGCAAAGCGATTCCACGTGCTCTTGAATTGAAAGATTTTGAAGGCATTGTTGATCAATTTCACGGCAAACTGAAAAATGCCTTCCATGAATTATCTCTAGCCATGCGCATTGTGGCAAAGATAGGTAAGAAGGGATTTGACCAGGAATTAGAGTCAAAGACAATCCCTCCCCAAATTGGCTTATTGTATACTTTCCTGCAACTGTACGACTATCCCAAACAACAGCTCAATAAGCTGGCAGAAAAGCATCTCTTACACTATTACCAGGGAATACTCAGGCAACAACCAAAACCCGCCACTCCAGATAAGGCTTTCCTTTCATTTCAACTAGCCCCCGAAGTTCAATTGCATCGGATACCAAAATCTACTCGCTTCGTTGCCACTACCAACTCCGGGGACAAGATCTACTACAAGACACTCGAAGAGTTAGTTCTTAATCCCATTTCAATCTTTGCGCTAAGGTCTGAATTTGTTGCACGAAATGCACTGGTACACAGTGGTAGTAAGAGTTTTATTACGGGTATTTTCTCTTCAAAGAATCTATTCGAAGAGGATGTGCAGTCTCACCAATTAGAGAACCTACCCCTCATGGGCTCAGACCAATTTTTACAAGGAGAATCGAACATGACCCCTGCAGATATTGGCTTCACCATCTCAAGCCCTGAGCTTTACCTGGAGGAAGGGAAAAGAAAAATAATCCTGGAGCTGTCGTTTACTGAAACGTCATTCTCCCACTTCCTGAGGTTACTTGAAGAATCTGATTACCGTCTCAACACTAGCCTGGACCTTGATACGAAATTCCACGACATATTCAGCCAGGCTTTTAGCATAACCTATACTGGCCCGGAAAAATGGCAGCAACTGCCGGCTTATAATCCACAGCTACAGTTGAACAGCAACTCAATTATTTTTCACCTGCACCTTGATCCCAACGATCCTCCTCTGACTGCCTACGACAATAACGTCCACGGCGCACCGGGCTCAACGCTAAGCACGCAATGGCCAGTGCTAAAAGTAGGCTTCAATCAAAATAACATTATATACCCTTATTCTTTCCTGGACAGGTTGCAAATAGAAAGTATTACTCTGGAAACAGAAGTGGAAGAGCTTCGTAAGATAGAGCTTTACAATCAACTTGGTCAGATTAGTGCAGATAAGCCGTTCCAGCCTTTCGGAGTAATTCCACAAATAGGATCATACCTGGCCATTGGATCGGCGGAACTGCAACCTAAAAGCATCACTTCCCTGGATATCACAATCAATTGGTCAGGATTACCTGTCGGTCCTGGCGGGTTTGAAGACTATTATGAAGGATACCAGGCGAGCCCGAATCATCTTGATTTCAAACTAGCCATATTGGCACTTAAGGATGCCAGCTGGGTTAAGTCCAATAGTGAAGCCAATACGAACTTGTACCAAGATGGACCTGATGGCGGCCAACAAGCAGTACAGGATCATACCACTATAGCAATCAGTGATTTTAGAAAATATCAACTTAAGCCTAAGGCTAATCTACCAGAGCAATTGGTGCTAGATCAGGAAACACGCGATGGATTTATCAAGTTGGAATTGGCGGCTCCGGCTAAGGCCTTCCTGCACGACAGTTACTCCCAAACCTTGTCGGATGTAATTCTAAAGAATGCAAAAATGAAAGATGGCAGTTCCCCCCTGCCTACGCCAAACCCTCCTTTTGTTCCAACTGCACAATCGGTAACTATAAGCTACCGATCTCAAATCAGGATCGATGCACAACCCCATAATAGTATAACAGACAACAAGCACTTCAAATTCTTTCGCCTGCTAAGTTTCGGCTTCCAGGAACTTATTACCAACTCCACAATTGACCGTCCCTATCTTTTGCCTCTATACGGAGATGAAGGCAATTTATACATAGGTTTGAAGGATGTGAGGCCTCCGCAAGTACTTTCCTTGCTATTTAAGTTTGCTGAAAAGGCTTTTATTGAAGGAAGAGCGAAAGAGAGAGTAGATATAAAGTGGTATTACTTAACGGAGTCTGATTGGCGTAGTGTCCCGGCAAAAAATATACTCAGTGATTCTACTAGTGAGTTTACCGAATCAGGCATAGTGAAGCTTATCATTCCGGAGGATATCTACTCAAACTCACAGGCTATGGACCAGCCACTTTATTGGCTACGCGTAACGGCCAAGACAAATGCCAATCAGATTAGCAAAGTAATTGGGATTGAAACTCAGGCTGTAGCCGTGGAATGGGAGCCTGAAGCCAGCTCCTCAGACCATCTGAGTCAGCCGTTACCTGAGGAGTCAATTGTTAGCAGTAATGACCATATTCCAGAAATAGCTGCTGTGAGCCAGCCGCTACAATCATTTGGTGGTAGGCCAGAGGAGAGCACCACCAAATTTATTACCCGGGTCTCCGAGAGATTGGGACACAAGAAAAGGGCCATCAATATTTGGGATTATGAGAGGTTGGTCCTGGAAAAATTCCCCGAGGTATTCAAGGTGAAATGTGTGCCATCAAGTGACAATGATAAGTTGCTAAGGGTCGTAGTATTCCCTAAGATCGGGGTTGAAAAGTTGGGCAATAAACTCAAACCAAAATTCTCCTCTCCTAAGCTTAAGGCTATTAAATCCTATCTCAAAAGATTTAGCTCTGCATTTGCCGGCATGGAAGTGCGTAATCCCTATTTCGAAGAAATCAGGGTAATAGCCTCCGTTAAGTTTGTGCAAAACGATTCGCCCGGTGTATTGGTCGCGAAGCTTGACGAAGACTTCCGTAAATACCTTTCACCCTGGCTGGATATTAATTCCCGGCGAGAGCAGGCTTTCGGAGGCTCGTTATTAATATCAGACTTGTTAGAGTTTGCGGAAAACAGGAGTTACGTGGAGTACGTTACCGGCTTATCCGCAGTAAAAATAAGACCGTTGGAGGAGGGTCCTAATACACATCACTACCAACTTGACGATGTGGTTAGTGAAGAAAGCACAGGAAGCAAGGTGGCTGACTCACTGTTGGCCCATAAGCCCTATTCCGTGCTCACCTCTGCCAAAGTGCACAATATAACTGCTATTGATACCGAAAAACCCACTTTACCAGAACGCCGAGAATTGGGCAACATGGTAATAGGAAGTGACTTTATAATTGATTGATACAAGATTATGCCACAAGCTGAAAACAAGAAACCAGCAACTACTGGACGAGAAACTTTGAAAGGTCTTTTTGATAAAGGCAGCATGCCGGGAGAATCAAGCTTCGCAGCGCTAATTGACTCTACATTGAATTTAGTAGACGATGGAATCAAAAAAACACTTGAGGATGGCCTTCAACTGGCGCCGATGAAATCCGGACAAAAGGGTAAGCGCCTGGTTAGCTTCTACAACCAGATAGGAAAGTTGAAACCGGGTTGGTCAATAGATATGGCCCCGGCTTTACTCAACCAATCTAAAGAGGCCTCGCAGCTGTGCTTCAATCAACT
The DNA here is from genome assembly GCA_028285445.1 of Cyclobacteriaceae bacterium. Classification (GTDB taxonomy): domain Bacteria; phylum Bacteroidota; class Bacteroidia; order Cytophagales; family Cyclobacteriaceae; genus JANQPQ01. Next base: position 142,489 of record JANQPQ010000003.1, read on the forward strand.
CGATGGCAATGGTAAGGCTACCCCGGTCCTAACTCTTGATCCTGCCGGCCCTACCATGATGAAGGCTCGATTAGGTGCCTACAACAAAAACCGATCTGTGCCTGCAGATGGAAACTGGCAAACAATGGCATCGGGGTTAAAAGGTTGCAACGCATTTGAGGTAGTAGCCCGTGCCAAAGGAACAGCCGGCCAGGGCCGATACGCGCTAATCCAGGCAATTGTCTGTAGCACCTATGCAGATCGTGTCCATACTATCCCATCTAGAACCAGCAAGGGAAATTGGATAAGAAGATTATTGAGTTTTTTCTCCTATACCTCCCACAGTGAAATCAACATCAACCAGAGTTACTACGGTGGTCGCGGTAGCAAATTACAACTTCGACTACGGAGCTATGAAGTACGCAGCAAAGAAGATTATCCCTTTCGCTACGATCTGGAAATAAGAACCAAAAAGAATTATGGCGAAGACGGCAAGATTGACTTTTCGCTAATGCAATTGTGGGATGACAAATTCGAGTTACCCGAAAACAAAGCCAAATCGTAGATGCAACCCATAACCATCAAGAAACATAAGGCAAAGTCGAAAAGCTCAGACTTCCATCTACTCAAATCCATAGGGGTAGAATTGCTGCAGAAATACTGCGGCAAGACCTGGACCGACTATAATGCTCACGACCCCGGTATAACCATTCTCGAGCAGCTTTGCTTCGCGCTTTCTGAATTATCATACAGAGCCAGCTTCGATATAAAGGATATTCTTGCCAGTAGTACTGATGGATACGATCAAGCATTTTTTCCCCCAGAAGATATTTTGCCATCTACTGCTGTAAGCATCTCAGATTTCAGAAAAATTATTGTCGATAATATCGCAAGTGTAGGAGATGCCTGGGTTACTCCCCTCAAACAGAGCAATCGTCAGGGCAAGACTGATACAGTTGATGGTCTATACGTCGTATTAATCCGCTTGCAAAACGAACTGTATTATAAACAAGTAGGGAAAGATTCACAGGCCTTTCATGAAACTGAGAAGCAGGTGAAAAAGGAGGTTTGGCAACTACTAGATAGTAAGAGATTATTGTGCGAAGACTTCGAAGAGATTGTAGTACTTAAGCCCAAATTCCTGGAGTTAAACGCCCAAATTCAAATTGAAGAATTTGCAAATCCAAACGACGTGGTAGCGGAGTTCTTTTTTGAGGTGGAGAGGTTTTTGGCTCCGGAAATGAAATTCTATTCCCTGAAAGAAGCTCAAGATGCTGGCTATCGCGATCATGGCCTGTACGAAGGCCCCAGAACAAAGAAAGGCTTTCTTCCTGATTCAGCTTTAAAACCCAACCCAAACTTCGTCAATGCCACACAGTTAATTAACAGAATAAAGCAGCTCAAAGGAATTTCTGCAATAAACACCCTTCGCATTACAGATAAATCCGCAAAACCCAGTTCCGAAGAAGCCTTACTTAGCTTACATGAAGTGCCGTTGTGGTCATCCAATCTCATTGGAACTAATGAATTCCACGCAAATGGTCAGCGAAATAAAATAACGTTCCTCCAAGGAAACACGGCTTTTAATTATCGCACTGGTACTATCGCTAAAAGGATTTCAACGTTACGCAAAAGCCACGAGCAAAGTCATGGAGATATTACCACGAATACGACATTTGTCCCGCCTTCTGGAAAGAAAAGGCAGTTGACTCGGTACTTCTCACTGCAAGAGCTCTTCCCTGCAATCTATGGAATAGGCACCCACGGCATACCTGGCGGAGGCAAATCAGAAGAGGAAAAGCTTCGCCTGGCCCAAGCTAAGCAACTAAAAGGATACCTTACCTTATTTGAACAGTTGCTGGCCAATTACTACGAACAGCTTCATCAAATCAATACACTTTTCTCAGTTGATAGTGCGGTGGTACGAACATATTTCTTTCAATCTATAGAAGATGCAATTCCCAACGCGAAGCAACTAAAGCTACTGGAAACTGATGTTGAATATGATCATGCTAATAAGGAAGCTTCAGCTTTAAATGATACTCTGGGTGCTAGAAGAAATAAATTCATCAATCACTTGCTTGCTAGATTTGGCGAGAACTTTAGAAAGTTTGAGACCACTCAATTTAGAGGCACCCAGAATAAAAGTAGTTTCAATAGGCAAGTGCTAACTAACAAGGTAGAGTATCTCAGGCGTTTCACCATCCTTAGTAGAGATAAAGGAATGGGATTCGATTATACAAGAGGTGTATTTGTGGAGGAAGAAGAGGAAGAGGCAGGTTTGGCCGCCCTGCTAAGCTCTGGTGTAGAAAAACGCATTTCGGCCTTGCTTGGAATCGACTATAACAGCAAGCAGCTGATGAAAACCAAGATGCGTAGGCTAGGGATTGATCAAACCAATATTGATGAACTACCGGTTGTAGATGCAATCGATTTTGCGGAAAATTACAGCACTGTCTACTACATACCGGGTCAAGTTCATGACGAAGAGTCGCATCAGGAAATTATAGAAGATAGTATCCTCCCCCTGCAAATCCTGGATAGCAGTTATGACATTACCAATTTGCGGATTGGACCCTATTCGAAATCAGAACAACTTAACAACATTAGCTCAGGGCAAGAGCCAACCGGAAAATTCCACCTGGTCTGCAGGGATATGTCTAAGACCGCACAAAACCAGTGGTTGCGGTTGCCGTGGGAATTCGATTCAATTGCCAAGGCCAATTCAGCAGCCATACAATTGGCGGAAAGAGTGCGCAAGGCCAATAAGAAGCTTGAGGGATTTCACGTTTTGGAACACCTACTATTACGCCCTGAAAGAGCAGACTACCAGTTCGGCTTGCATTACAAAAATCAGGAAGTCGGGTTCCAGTACGAGACGGAAAACAACTATGCATTCAATCAACTGCAAACAGTTCACGATTTTGTTATAGCATATCTTCAAGGCGAGGATTTCAAATTGCCTGACGACAAAGAGGAAATCAAGGTAAGAGTAAAAGTAGACAAGAAAACTACCGACAGCCGTATTGACACCATTACATTGCGATTTCCGGGAGTTAAGGCGTTAAGTCGAAGAGAATGGAATTCCTTACAAGATTACATTACCAGCGCTTTTGATAGTAGTGATATCTATTCAGATAACATGAAAATTAAGTTGCGTCATTTTGATGAAAGTAATGAGCAATTCGCCATGTTCTCTTTTACCATCAGTGTCATAGTGCCCGGCTGGCTTCAAAGGTTCAACGATCCTGCCTTCAGGGACTTTGTGCAATCTATGTTTAGGGCGAATATTCCCGCACACATTAATGTAGACTATCATTATTTGTCTTTAGACGAATACTTTCTATATGAACAACTAATAGGAACCTGGCAGGTAGAGCGATCCAGGCCAGAACATGAAAGAGATAAGCCCCTGGTAAATTCTGTGTCATTGCAGATCCTCGAGCTACTGTTCGGTAAGGAAAAGTTCAATGATAGCTTTAGGTCTAACTTCCGCTAGATGAGTGATCCGATAAACTCCAACGTTGTCAAGAAAACAATCTATGCAACTCGTTACAACGACGAGTCTTCAGCTTTACAATTGCAGGATGATATTAGCAAGATCCATGGCCGCAGGCTTACTAGAACTATTGATAGAATCCTTAATAAAGCCTCGGGGGAAGACTACTATCAGTTCGATCGGGTGGAAGTGGATTTGGGAATAGTCCATCGAGGAGATCTCCCAAATAAGATGGAAAGCAGGTTGGAAGAAGCATTGCTTGAGGTACTGCTCCAAGAAATTAATGGCAAGCCAGGTAGTGATTTCAAACGCTCAACTCCAAGGCTTATCGAAGCCTTGCGCTCATTATTGCTTTCCGGGGTAATGCCCTGGTGGATGAAGGGAAAATCATCAGACCTGGCGCAAGATGTTATTCAGCGATGTTTGAATGAACATAAAGAAGAGTTGGTAAGCCTGTTGAAGGAAATCGGAACCAAGCCTGGGGTAATTGAGCGCCTGGCCTTGATGGAGGAAACACAAAAAGAGCAAGTGGTGGCCGCACTTGAACCGGTGGAAAGTTCCTTCATTATTAGCTATACCAGTCAATTGCAATCAGTCAACAAAAAGCAATCGTTATTTCAGGGAGGACACAATAAGCTGAACAAGGAGCTTTGGGCTCTTGTCTTTGACTACCTGTTAAATGATCGTGGATCGGTGTTCAATAGAAAATCGTTTATCGCTAACCAACTTGAAGCAATCGCCAAGCGCTATGCCATAAGTTATGAATCCCTACTCGATAAGTTGGCATCTATACTTACTACTTCCTTAACAAGCTCCACCTTTAATTCTTCACTTCCCCTCCTTATTCAAACTATCTATTTAGACCGAAAGAAAAGGAAGCTTAGGGAATCGAGCTCGGAAGCAAGCGATGCTTATAATGCTGAACTGCTACTGCACAAGGGCTATCTTCCAGCTGCAAGCCATTTGAGTTTACAGCAATTCGAGTCAACTATTAATCAGTTGCTCTTCCATTCCAGGGATCGGATAATTACGTGGCTATCGTCCTCAGTGATCAGGCGCAGAATGGCAAACCTGCTACGATCATCTTCCTTAAAACGCATGCTGAAACAAGTATATGGCGCTGATATTACTTTAATTGAACAAACAGGAAAGGAGCTGACCCAGCTTTTACAAAGTCCGGATATACTACGGAGGAAGGAATTTGAAACCGAGTTGCTGACCCAGGCACTTCATTATTTATCTAAGCCAACAACTTCAAAATCGAAAAGCGGATTGCAATTATATCTCTGGCAGCAAATGGCACTACATTTACCGCCGATTAGCAATGATCAGATGCATCTAATCGATGAAAAACCCTGGACTGCAGCCCGGAAGAAAGAGATTAAGCAGCTTTACCGGGAAGCAAGTGTAAAAACACAGGCTGAAACCGGTTTGGACCCCGAGACTGCATTAGCTAACATTGCCGCCCTAAGAGCCTTTCTAACAACAGGCAAAGCACCCTGGTGGATAGAAGCAAAAAGTAAGCAGAAGCTCCAGGCAATATTTCAGCAGTTATTGACTAGTCACCCACAAGTCGTTCGTGAGTTGCTAAAATCTCCACTTGACCCCATTCATTACGATGCACTCCGGCAACTAGCTGCACTCCCTTCACCCCTATTTAATTTGCTACTTTCCACCCTGGGATTGGCAAAAGAACTGAGCTTCAAAAAGATAAATGCTCTTTTTACATTACCTGCCACATACCAACGTGAGTCAGTTAAGTACTGGGATCTCTTTCTCAAGAACACCTTGCTTTCCGTGCTAATTGCACGTGGAAAGTTACAGACCAGCGAACTCATTACCTCCATAACTTTGGCAATAGCAGAAGTGGATAGCGATTTTGATCTGAATCACTTAATTGAAAGCCTGTTAGGCAAATCAAGTGCAGATGCAGCCTCACTGAAGAAGCAGCTGAAGCCACTGTTGAAAACGGGCAGAAAGCGTGGATCGGGATTAGCACAGAAAGACCGTCGGCATTTTTCTGATTTTACTTTGGAAGAAAAGGCCATAAGACTAAGTGCCAAGGAGGTACGTGGGTATGTTAGAGCTTTAGTAAGCCATGATACCTTCGGTACCTTCAGAATTTTGTCTACGGCAGAACCCAAAGTCGCGGAGATGGTTTTGGCTCAAGCAAAAACCTCAGAGCTAATTAAGCTCTTACGGGGATTGGCAGCAGTGCGTACGCCACATCTAATGGCCCACCTCCGGATATATTTGATCATGGCTGGAAATATTCCAGAACCACTGCGAGAAAAAGTCCTAAGAAAATGGATACTGCTACTAACGCGAAGTTCAACCCAAATCACAAGTGCAGGGCTCACCCAAATCCTCACCAACGTAATCAAAAATACTAACAGAGATGAATTGGTAACTGAGATGCTCCACCGGGTAAAAAGTAAGAGCAGCCTTACTTTGTTAGATGAGCAAATACTAGCGGAAATCAAGCGTACCATTATGGACGCGGCATTTAGTGGTCCCGGTCGGGATGAAGAGATTGCAACTAACGAATGGGAAAAGGCCTCGGAAACAGAAGCCGATTTTCCAGCGGTAACTGATGAATTTTTCATTGAAAATGCAGGAGCGGTAATATTATGGCCGCACCTAAAGAAGTTATTTGAAACAGCATCCTTATTGAAAAACGGCACCCTCCCAGATGAAGCCAAGCACAAAGCTATTAACCTGTTGCAGTACCTGGTTGTGGGAGAAGATGAATATTTTGAATACCACCTGGTGCTTAATAAGTTACTCTGTGGTCTACCTATTGAGAAAATAGCAGATCGCCATGTGAAATTAACAACCGCAGACAAGCAGAACTGTGAAGATCTGCTGAAAGCCGTTTGTAGTCAGTGGCCTCCTTTGAAAAATACTTCAATACAAGGACTTAGGGAATCATTTTTACAGCGTCCCGCCAAGCTTACCCTGATGGAAGAAAAGTGGGAGTTGGTTGTTGAGCAAAAAGCTTACGATATGTTGTTGGATAAGCTTCCCTGGGCAATAAACCATATTAAACTATCATGGATGAAACTACCTCTTCAGGTGCAGTGGTATCAATAGCCAGCTTTAAGGGAAACGATCTCGCTGCAGAATTACAATGGCTATCGAAATGGATAGAAATGCGTCTAAAAATCTACTTCAAGCACGATGAGCCTGGTTTAGACCTTAGCAGGGTGAAAGCGCCTGAGTTGGATAAGAACACTACCTACGGCAAATTAGTGGCCGAACATGAGCTCTCTGAGCAGGAGAGACTGGTCTTCGCCCTGGCCATCACACCACATATTCAACCTCACCTGCTCGATAATTTCTTCATAAAGAATGCAAATCACGACAAGCCCTTCACTGAATTCGGTGGGAGGCTATCTAAAAGTCAAGGCTTCGTCCCTACCGTGGAGACCGCCAAGTTCTTACTGGCAGGTGACGACATTCCACAAAGACTAAATGATTATGGCATCTTTTCCCGAGAACATAAATTTCATACTGAACAACTTATTTCTACTGAAAACCTGGATCCTTATGAGCCTGACGGAAGCAGAATTCTGACCGTGAACAAGCAAACTTTACAATTCATAATTTCCGGAGAGAAACACAAGCCTGACTATTCAATGAATTTACCGGCAAGATTGACTACTACCAGGTTAGCCTGGGACGATTTGATTCTTGACGGGCATGTGATGGAAGAAATCGAGGAGATCATTTCCTGGATTAGGTTTAAGGATAGGTTATTGAATGAATGGAAGTTAGGGAAGCAACTCAAGCCCGGTTATAAAAGCCTTTTCTATGGTGCCCCTGGTACCGGGAAAACGCTTACAGCCGCGTTGTTGGGTAAACGTAGTGACATGGATGTTTACAGGATCGATTTGTCGATGGTGATTTCCAAATACATTGGCGAAACTGAAAAGAATCTTGCCAACGTTTTTGATCAGGCTGAAAACAAGAATTGGATATTGTTTTTCGACGAGGCCGATGCACTGTTTTCAAAGAGGACGACTACAAATACCTCCAACGACCGATACGCCAACCAGGAGGTTGCCTATCTGCTACAGCGGATTGAAGATTTTCCCGGTTTAGTAATCCTGGCCACCAACCTGCGAGCAAACCTTGATTCTGCCTTCGCCCGGAGGTTTCAATCGGTGATTCATTTCCCGGTACCGGGCGCAGAGTTGAGGGCAAAGCTCTGGCGAAGCATTTTCTCTGAGAAATCAAAATTGAATGCCTCAATTAATATTGAAAAAATATCTAACGATTATGAGCTTACAGGGGGCGCGATAGTAAATGTGGTAAGATACTGTTCGCTAAAAGCCTTGGAAAGGAATAGTAATGAAATTATACCAGAAGACATCTATGCTGGAATCCGTAAGGAATTTAGGAAAGAAGGCAAGACTGTATAATCAAACTACCCTAGTCTTCCGGCCGTCTTTGCATTACTGCAGGGAGGTCGCCACTAAATACAGGGGTATCAGTTTTGTTGCCATCTTTCTTACTGCCAATATCGCCACAACGTTGAATAATTCCAGCGTTGCCAGGAGTAACCACCTGGGTGGGTGGCGAAACACTGGTACCTCCCCTTGGCTGAATTTTGGTAGAGCGATCTGGGGATTTTTCCCGGGACGAATAAGACTTCATAATCCTCTAAATGTTGCGGTAAATGTATCTGAAGTTAGGACTTAATTATCAATATCACTACCTGAAAGATTACTGATGCATAGAAAACTGCTTATAGTGATGTGTATCTATGCCCTTGCCGGTATAATCTTAGGCATGCCCGCCGCGGAGGCTGAAACTAAGGCTTCTGCCGAGGTATCAATTGCCCTTGATGGAGGCTCTTTGCCAATACAAGATTCCACAGCTGTAAAGGAGAAGACCAATATTTTTAAGAAAATCGCTAAAGCCATTGGCAGCATTTTCAAAGGAAAGAAGAAGAAAAAACCAAAGCAGGAAATTCAGGAAGAGAAAAAATTTAAACATGAGATTGAAAGCTATGCACATCGATTCAGCAATACGGTAGATAGTATCAGCTTAGCTAAAATAGCCGCAACCGGGCCCCTGTTTCCTGATAATACCAAAAGGCGGGATACACTATACAGAGTGTTTGGCTGGCACCCGCATTGGCTAGGAGATTCCTACAAAGAGTACGATTTCAAAGTGCTTTCAACCATAGCATACTTCTCCTATGAAGTGGACCCAGAAACTGGCACCTCAAAACAAATAGATGTAAACGGATGGCTAACCACTCCTCTAATTGATTCAGCCCACAGACATGGTTGCGATGTGCTACTCACAGTAACCAATTTTGGCACCGAAGAGAACAAGAGGTTTTTCTCCAACCCCAATGCCCAGGCTACCCTAATTAAAAATATCTCGGAACTCCTCAATTACAGGTCGGCACAAGGAGTGAATATCGATTTTGAGCAGGTACCTGGCGAAGCCAGAGACAACCTTTCCACTTTCCTGGCCACTTTAAGGTCTGTTCTGGCTGATACCCTAAGCATCTCTATGACCCTGCCGGCCATAGATACTCAAGAAGCATATGACGTGGCCACCCTTGAACCATTTATAGACTATTTCATTGTAATGGGGTATGGATTCTATGGTAAGGGTAGTGGCACCGCGGGGCCAACCTCACCACTTGGCAGCGGTGAGCTTTGGTGGGACAGAAACCTCACCACCACAATGGATACCTACCAAAAGCTTGTTCCGAAACCAAAGCTGCTGCTAGGCCTACCCTACTTTGCAACTCTATGGGAGGCTGATAATATCAACGTTCCCTCTAAAGCCAATTTCATTGGTTACCGCAGCTATGGATATATCATGAAGCAAGTACCAGGTATCCCATTCCTGGAGCCAGCCAGCCAATCGGTCTTTCGCTCCTACCCTGTGGACGGCCAGTCAAAGATCCGGCAGTTATGGTTTGAGAACGATGTTACCCTCGGTATGAAATACGACTGGGTAAAGAGCAATGGCTTTGGCGGTGTGGGTATCTGGGCCCTGGGCTTTGACAGTGGCCGAAAGGAACTTTGGGATTTGCTTCGTAACAAGTTTACCATTCCTGCCGATACAACGTACAAGCCGCAGTCAGAGGTATACCTCCTAGATAGCGCTCTCACTAAAAAGCTTGATTCTCTTGCCGTGTTATTGCTTCAAGTAAGTGTTGGAAAAACCGATACGCTTTTGATGCAAGACTCAGTAGCCCACGACGATATCAAGCTTAAGCTAGACTCAATCCAAACTCTGTTGCTGGATACAACCAATGTCGAACAGCAGTCGGAAATTACCTTGTTCCTGAAGGACGTCAAAACCAAAGTTGAAGCCAATAAAGACCTGCTAATTACGGTTGCCGTTTTGCTGGCACTATTTGTTGGTTTAGGGATCATCTCCTCTCCTGCAAGGGCGCCGGTAAGATTATTTATTACAGAACACAAGCAGGCTTTCCTAATAGCTGCCGTAGCCGTGGCTTCGCTACTAATCTATTTACGATGGGGAGTAGTTGGTGTCTTGTTCGCCATTATAATCGTGACATTGCTGAAAATGTTTCAGCTCATATTTTTTCACGACCGGAGACTTCCCTAATCCAATTCAACACCAAACTTCAAACCTACCATGTCAAACCACGAATCCGCCAGTACCCTGTTTAATTTTTACGCACTGCTAATCGTCTATTCCTCGCTGGCGGTAACCGGTATTGACTCTGAACAATTCCTGTTACCCGGTCAGAAGCTCCATTTACCAGTAATTTCGTTGGAAGTTGGAATTCAAAGATTCCTGATTTTATCTTCTGTGGCGCTATTGTTTTCTTATCTATTTTGGAACATTCACTTGATCCGAATACAACGTTCTGAAATCGATTCTGAACTACAGCCCTGGATTCTGTCTTTCTATTTAAACACAGACAAGGGTTTTCTCGGTAGCTTGGAAAAAGGGGTGGCCATCGCAATCAGGTGGTGGTCTGCACCAATTGCTATAACACTGCTAACCGTAGAATTGATAAAGTTCCATGATGCTGTTCTCTCCTATTTTATGGTAGCATTTTCCCTGGTGACCGTTGTGGCCTCAATAATGATGTGGAGGTTTAGTGATTCGATTGCTAATGACCAGCAGGAAAGCAAATTAAGAATAAGCAGTTCCAGGATATTGCTGAGTGTTTCCAGTGCAGGGGTAATTCTCTATAACCTTTTTTTCTACATACCGGCGTCTCATCAGGGTGTTGCCATGAACTTTTTGGGAATAACCAGCATATCCAATGTAATAAACGTTAACAGTAAGGTCATCTCCAACCCAGGGGCCAATTGCAATCACCGCAACTACCTGGTGTTAGATGATCGGCAGTTGCAAGGAGCCTCCTTTAGAAGAGCGGTACTGGAGAATGTGTCGTTGGTTGAAGTGGATTTCACTGGCAGCAACTTCGCTTATGCATCAATCAAATGTTCTGACTTACGCAAATCCGTTCTAAATAATGTAGAACTTATTAATACCGACTTCTTTAAATCAGACCTAAGGGGAGTAAAATTCAGACCTAAGAACATGAGTGCAATTTTCTGTCATTTTGATAGTGCGGACCTGGAAAATACCGACTTCCAAGGTGTTGATTTGCAGGAGGTAAGTTTTAAGGGGGCCAGAATTTCGAAAGCCGATTTTAGAGGTGCCAGGAATCTAACTGCCGAACAGTTAAAAGAAGCTCAATTCATTTTTAAATTAAATGCAGACTCCTGCATATTAAATGAACTTGACTCCAATCGACTTGCCTCACCAGATCCTAACGACCGCAACAGGGTCTTTCCATTTAATTAGTTTCCTGCCGTTCCCCATTAGAGGTTGGGGTGTCTTGCTCATTCTCACCGGCATCTTCTGGACTATCAAGCACCAGGAAATCTCTCAGGTCTTTGTTGAAAGCGAGTAAAACACAAAGCACGAAAGTAATTCCTCCACTAATAATGAATATCAAGGGAATATCCTGATCAAGCCAATCAGCAATAACTCCACTAAGTCCCATTGAAATTGGTATCAAGCCGCCGGTAATAGTAGTAAGCAAACCGAAAATTCTCCCCCGAAATTCTGATTCTATTTTGGTTTGGAAAGTGGTTAGCACTATTACATTAAAAAAGCCATTAGTAGCACCAATAAGGACAAGCACTACCAAAGCCAGCCACGCGCCGTCAACAAAACCCAATACAATCATGAATAGCGACATTACTACCAGGGACGTAACTGCCATAATTGGTCTGGTGGTTCCTTCTGCTTTGATACCCCCGGCCAAACCATAGCCGACAAGGCTACCAAATCCAAATCCCGCGAGCAAGTAACCAAACCAGCTGGCATCAAGCCCCAGGAAGTCCTCCACAAAGAATGGTAGCAAAACGAAAAATGGCATTGAAAAAAAGTTGATTACTGCAGCAAGGGAAAATAACGCCTTGATTCCGGGATTTTTCCAGGCCAGGGAGAATCCCTTCCCGGTATCCAACTTGAATTGATTAAGCCTCTCCTTCCAGGATGAAGACTTTTCAGACAACTTCTGAGGAATGGTAATAAATGACTCGCTAATTCCGGAAAAGAAATAGGAAAGGCCATCAATGAGAAACAGCAATGGCGCTCCCAGCAAAACGTACGCAAGCCCACCAATTCCTTGTCCGAGCAACAATGAAAGTTGTACCGAGGTCTGATTAAGGGCGTTGGCAGCGTCTACCTTTTCCTTCGGCACCAAATCTGGAATGCTAGCTTGGATGGCCGGCGTAAAGAAAGTATGTATGACCCCTCCCGCAATGGCCACGAAAAACAATATAGAAATCAAAAAGTCTGCCTCTGGCTGGTAAAACATGAAGTAGGCCAATGCTAGCACCAGTACACCATGAAGCAAGTCGCTAAATACGATAATTCTCTTTCGTGAATAGCTATCTGCAAGTGTACCTGCGAAAGGTGACAATAGCACCGCTGGTAAAGCCGAAACCATCATGATAACGCCAATGAGGCTGGCTGAACCAGTCTGCGATTTCAGCCAGAAAAGCATAGCCACCGAAAACGCTTGCGAGCCAATTTGACTTACCAATTGCCCTTGCCAGAGCAGAAAAAAGTTCTTGTTAAATAGTTTCTTTGCCACTAATTTCAAGATAGTTAAATACTTAAAAAGAACAAACGTTCGTTTTAAATATGTGTCCAAAAGTAACAAACTCCCACAAAGAGGATCGCTCAAAGCAAATTCTTATGGCGGCATATTTCTGTTTCGACAACAAAGGCTACCAGCAAACCACCATGCGAGACATCTGTAAAGCTGCGAACCTTAGCACCGGTGCTGTTTACTCTTACTTCTCTTCAAAGCAAGCAATTGTTCGTGGGCTTGCAACTTTTGGAGAAACAAAAAACCAAGAGATCTTTGAGCAAACCGCCAAAGATGCTAATCCGCTTGATAAGCTAAAGAGCATTATCGCCTCATATTTCGATATTATTAACAAAACCGAAGCAACTAAGGGATTAAGGGTAGATATGAACCTCCAGACGGCTGGTTTATACGATGATGAAATTTACGCAGTTGCTCAGAAGGCTATCAATAGCCGGATAAAGTCTATCCGACTACTGTTACAGCAGGCTAAAAATCAGGGATTGGTTAGGGACGATTTAAGCCCCACCCAAAGCGCACAAGTCATTTTGAGCATCCTTAGTGGCGCAATCTTACAAAAGCTATACAACCCAAAAATGAATGTAAGAGGATATAAGAAAGAGGTAGGAAGATGGTTAGACCAATTGAAAGTACAAGGCTGAAACTAACTATGATACTTTATGCGGCAACTATATATAGTACAAGAAAGTATCGTGGTTAATGCTATTATTGGCTCTTTTTGGGTATTCAGACAGCCCACTAATAAATTAATCCTTAGAATAGTACCAGCACCAACGATTGACTTCGTGCCATAGTTTTCTTATATTGTTTGTAACACGAGTAGCGAGAACTTGCTACTCAGCCACTGCACGCTGCTAGCTTACACTCAACCTAAATCAACCCAATTACCTTCGAGTCAACCACCATTTCAGCTGCATCACATCTATTGGGGCTCCCCCTGGGAGTAACTCTTGTTTGAGTTCAATTATCAATTCAGAACCATGAAGAATTATCTAAACCCTCACCCCTTTGCTGTATCACTATTGGTTTTTCTTATATCAGGCTTGGCCATTGCGCAGCCAACAATCAGTTCTTTCTCTCCGGAGTCCGGGCCGGCAGAGACGGTAGTTACTATTTCCGGTACAAATTTCGACACAACACCGGCCAACAACATTGTTTATTTCGGAGCGTCTAAGGCTTTGGTAAGTTCCGCAACAGCAACCGACCTAACGGTAAAGGTTCCAAACGGCGCCACCTTCCATCCTATTTCTGTAGTTGTTGGGGGCCTGGTAGCCTATTCCGCAAAGCCCTTTAGACTCACCTTTGGAAATAAACCCATTGACTCTAACACCATAGACGCTGGCACTGACTTTAGTACAGGAGCCGGCTCAGACCCTTATTGGGTGGCCATGGGCGATTTTGATCTCGATGGTAAAAATGACGTGGTTACGGCTAATGAAGATAACGACATGATGTCGGTTTTTCGAAATACCTCCGACGGCGTTGCTGACATCAGCTTTGCCACCAAAGAAGATTTCGCAGTGGGTTTCAATCCACTTCATGTAACCACTGGCGATTTAGACGGAGATGGCAAGCTTGACATTATTGTTACCAATAACGGCAGTAACACGATTTCTACTTTTCGCAACACCAGCACCGGTCCTGGTGATATTAGCTTTGTTAAGGAAGACTTCAGTGTAGGCCCTGGAACAGTCCCGGGAACAGGAACATCCCCATTAGCTACGGCATTAAGGGATTTAGATGGCGATGGCAAACTAGACATGGTTGTCGCCAATTTCAATAGTTTCCTCACTGTTTATAGAAACAACTCCATTGTCGGTGATATCAATTTTACTTCAAGGCAGGACGTCTTTGTTGCAGCCAGTACAACGCTTCGCTCTGCGGTGATAGTTGATTTTGATGATGACGGCAAACCCGATGTCGCCGCTGTGGCAAGTAATAGTTTTCAAGTTGCTATTCTTCCCAATACCAGCACGGGGGCCGGTACAATCACTTTCGGTACCGTAAGCATGCAAACTGTTGGCAACCTTCCTCAATCGGTTGTAGCAGCTGATCTCGATGAAAGCGGCAAACCCGATCTGCTCACTGCCAACTTCGACACTATTGATATATCTGTACTTACCAATAACACATCGCCACCAGGATCAATCAGCTTTATGGCCAAAATAGACTTTCCGGTGGGCGGGCAGCCCAGAACGGCATCTTTTGGAGACATCAATGGCGATGGTAAAATGGATATTGTAGTCGCTCGCGAACTAAGGCTTTTTGAAAACACTACTACTACTCCCTTCAACATCACTTTTGACCCTGGAATAGCCATTCCGGTTGGTCAAGTAATACAATCCGTTGCCATTGGTGACTTGGATGGGGACTCGCAACCTGAGATCGTTGGCGTACTTAGAATCGACAATGAAATACGCGTCTATCGCAATACTGCTCTGCCCTTTTTCCAGGCAACGAACATTTCACCTTCTGCTAACGAGATTGATGTAGATCGAGGCTCCAACATAGTAATTGATTTCAGTGAGCCAGTTGATGGGTCAAACATCGACAATGGCACTCCGACAGACTTCAGTGATGATAAGATCCTAATTCATGGTGAACAAAGTGGATTCATAAACGGGACCTTTACTGGAGACGGCACCACCAGCCTTACCTTCGACCCAAATAATGACTTCAAGCCGGGAGAGGTGATAACCGTCACCGGAAGAAGTAGCCTGAAGTCTAGCTTAGGAGAAAACCTGACCAACCCTGGCACCTTCCGGTTTGTGGCCGCAGTTGACCCGGCCCCTGAATCTCCATTGGTCTTGTCATCCAGGCAAATATCTTCAAATGCAGACGGGGCCTATTGGGTAATCACCGCCGATCTCGATGGAGACGGGGACCAAGATGCTGTGTCAGCATCATCGGGAGACGACAAAATTGCCTGGTATGAAAATCTTAATAGCCAGGGTAATTTTGGTTCTGAACAAGTTCTGACCACTACAATGGACTTTGCTCGTTCGGTGGTAGCAGCAGATATTGATAGTGATGGCGATCTGGACCTGGTGGCAGGTTCAGAATCGGATATGAAGCTGGTGTGGTTTGAAAACACTGACGGGCAAGGAACTTTTAGTGGGGAACTATCAATCTCCACTGCTGCCGCTGGAATTCGCTCTGTTCATTCCGCAGATATTGATGGAGACGGAGACATGGACGTGCTATCTTCATCAACACAAGACGACGAAGTAGCCTGGTATGAGAACACTGACGGGCAAGGAACTTTTGGAGGCCAACAAATAATCTCAACAGCCGCCGAGTTTCCCCAGAATGTTAGGGCCGCCGATATTGACGACGATGGGGACCTGGATGTTCTATCAGCTTCAATTGACGACGATGAAATATCCTGGTTTGAAAACCTTGATGGTTTGGGCAATTTCAGCTCTCAAAAAGTTATCTCGTCTACAACGGATGGCGCTACATCAGTATATCCTGCAGATATCGATGGAGATGGAGATCTGGACCTACTTACCACAGCATTTTTTGACCACACCGTGGCCTGGCATGAAAATACGGATGGGCAGGGGTCCTTCGGTACCCGTCAACCGATAGACGATATGGCCACCGGCGCAAGGGTCGTTCAGGCTGTAGATGTAGACGGAGATGGGGATCTTGATGCCTTAGTGGCCATTGAAACAGACAATACCATTGCCTGGTACGAAAACACCGATGGCATGGGCACCTTCAGTGCGAAGAAAACTATTAGCGACAATGTAATGCAAGCCATTTCAGTTTTTGCCAGTGATGTTGATGGCGATGGCGACCTGGATTTCCTCTCAGCCGGTTTTGCGGATGATAAGATTCTCTGGTATGAAAATGAAGATTTGGAACCGACCATTACCTATGAATTGGCCTCGGAAGTGGTATCAAAAGTATTTCACAAAAACAGCCTGGATGTTTCCGGTGAAGATGCTACTCCCAAAGGCTTGACATTCAGTGCTGGCGGCATGCGCTTGTTCGTGGTTGGCCTCACCCAACAACGGCTATCGCAGTACGACCTGTCAGCAGCCTATGACATAACCTCGGTTACCGGCCCTCCTACTTCCATTGATCTATCCACTGATGCTCCTTCTACCACAGAAGTGGCATTCAACACTGCCGGCACCAAACTCTTCGCGATTGGATTGACCGCCAATGTCTACCAATTTAGCCTTACCAACCCTTTCGATATCTCGTCTGGTGTATCCGTGGATGGCTCATTCACCGGAGCTAGTTTCGAGTCCCAACCGGAAGGAATGGCATTCAACAACGACGGTACTAAAATGTACACCGTAGGCCCCGGCGGCATGGAAGTAAACCAATTCACTCTTACTAACCCTTTTGATGTTACCTCCGGTGTTGCACACGATGGCAGCCCTTTTGATATTTCTACTTGGGAAGTTGCACCGACTGCAATTGCATTAAGTGCTGATGGCACTAAGGCCTACATGGCTGGTTCTTCTGAAGGGCTAATCCATCAATTTAGGTTAACCACACCATTTGACTTCACCAGTGGTGTTACTTATGATGTCGGGCCGTTGTTCGTTGGCCCGCAGGAGATATTTCCCCAGGGACTGTTCTTTAAACCCGATGGGCAAAAGATGTTTATTGTAGGAAATGGCAGTACCGATGTGCATGAGTACGATGTAGCAGTACCCTTCTGCATTAACCCCAATGTTGCTTTCGATGGGGCTTTCGATATAACATCTGACGAAGCAAATGGTACTAGCATGGCTTTCAACAACGAGGGCACAAAGATGTTTGCAATCGGATATGGCAGCAATGAGGTAAATCAATATTCGCTTACCACTCCCTACGATATCACCTCAGGCGTCTCAAACGACGGAAGCCCATACGACATTGCGGGCGAAGTAGTATCTGCCACTGATATCGCCTTCAGTCCCGATGGACTGAAAATGTTCATCTCGAATTTTCAAATCAAGCAATTTAGCCTGACCACTCCTTTTGATATTACATCAGGTGTTTCAGTTGATCCCAACCCTCTACTCATTAATTCCGAGGCCAACCCTCAGGGCTTTACTTTTGGCCCTGATGGGCGCATGATATATGTAACGGGTGTTAAAGCGGGTACCTCTAAATTGTACCAGTACAGCCTGGCAACACCATACGACATAACCAGTGGAGCCAACCTGGTGGGTGAGGTACTTGATATAACCACACAGACTTTAATCCCAGCTGATATCTCCTTTAACTCCACTGGAACCAAGATGTTCATCCCTGGATCGTTTGAAAGTAGAATAAATCAGTACAAGCTAGCTCGTCCTTACGATATCTCTACACTCTCGTTTGAAGGAGCTTTTAGCGCACCCGACCGTGAGAACATGTTGAACATAGTTCTGACGCCAGACAACAGTAGGTTCTTTGTTATGGATCAAACGACTATAGTTGAGATTGCCCAATATAGCTTTGGCTCAGGAGAATATCTTGAAACCATGGCTAACGATGGCTCAGTAAGCGGCAAAAGAATGATCTCCATTTTTACCGATGAATTTGCTGACGCGGGAGGTACTCTAAATGCAAGCAGCTACACCATTCACAATCTACCAACTGGATTAAATCCAAACTTGACAGTTGCACCAGATGGCAAATCAGCAGAGCTGACCTTAGGAGGAAATGCTATTAATAATAATGATGCAGATGACCTGGATAATCTCATCTTCTCCTTCAATGATGCCGCTTTCGCCACTGGTCCGGCTTCTGGAATTGCCCATGCTATTGACGCAGATAGCAATTTCGGGATTGATTTTTTAGATGGATCAACGCTAAAGGTGGTCACTTTTAGTTCTTCCACCGAGGTTAATGGCAATGCCTTTACGGAGGTAGATCAAGACGATGGATCTGTATCAGGGGAACTAACAGTGAGTGTAGCTAACGACAATTTAACCAATGCCGGCGGTACACTAACTTCTCCCGCTCACTTCACCATAACCAACCTGCCTGCTGGCCTATCTGCTTCCCTGGCTGTAGCTTCCAATGGCTTATCATCAGTGCTCGCATTAACAGGCAATGCTTCTGCTAGTACTGAGAGTGATGACGTTTCTGACCTGATCTTCACATTTCAAGATGGCGCTTTCACTGGTGGAGACGCCTCTGCCATCGTAAACGCTGTAGATGGTAGCAGCGAATTGGGAATCAACTTTATCGATAATGATCCTCCAGTTTTTACTTCTAGCAATTCAGCTACAACGGCAGAAGACAATAGCGGAACGGTACTGGATGTCAACGCCAA